>NZ_CBFHLV010000064.1:0-18696 GCF_965656765.1 Marivita sp.
GATGCGCAACGTATTGGCCGACCTGCGCCCACGCGATGGCATTCTGGGTGAAGAGCACGGCACGGTGGATGGGACAAGCGGCCTGACATGGGTGCTTGATCCGATCGACGGGACCCGCTCCTTTATCAGTGGCACGCCGACCTGGGGCGTCTTGATTGCGCTCTCAGATGACACCGGACCGGTCATGGGCATGATCGACCAACCTTATGTGGGTGAGCGCTTCATGGGTGGTCTTGGCCGCTGCGACTGGACCGGTCCAGGACGCAAAAACGCGCTTGGCACCAAAGCCACCACCGACCTGTCACAGGCTATCCTGTTCTCAACCTTCCCGGAGATCGGCACCACGGACCAGCGCACCGCATTCGAACGTGTCACCCCCGAGGTCAAACTGACCCGCTATGGCTGTGATTGCTATGCCTATGCCCTCCTGGCGGCTGGTCAGATCGACATTGTCATCGAAGCGGGACTGAACGCCTACGACATTCAAGCGCCCATCGCTGTGATCGAAGCAGCCGGCGGCGTTGTCACCCAATGGGATGGCTCACCAGCGCACGATGGCGGCACCGCTTTGGCCGCTGCGACGCCCGAACTGCATGCTGCAGCCATGGCGCGTCTCAACGGCTGACAAGCACGCCGATCCGCGCTACACCTACCCTGCCCGGGCGAGTCCTTCCGCTCCTTTTCTGTCGCCCCCGGCTGGTCTTTACACCGAAAAGGGCACATTGATGTGTGGAGGGAACGGCATGGCCATCCTGATCAAAAACGCAACCACTGTCCTGACGATGGACACGACACTGTCGGAATGGACCGACACAGATATCCGCATCGAAGACGGTGTGGTCACTGAAATCGGCACCGGTCTGACGGGCGTGGACCAAACGATTGACGCCAAGGGCTGCGTCGTCACCCCTGGCTTGGTGAACACCCATCACCACCTCTATCAAACCTTGACCCGCGCAGTGCCCGACGGTCAGGACGCGCTGCTGTTTGGCTGGCTTCAAACGCTGTACCCAATTTGGTCGCGCTTTGGTCCGGAAGAGATGTTCATCTCGGCCCAGATCGGGTTGGCAGAGCTGGCGCTGTCGGGCTGCACACTGACCTCGGATCACTTGTACCTCTACCCCAATGGCGCGCGTCTGGATGATACCATCGCCGCAGCCCACGAGATCGGAATGCGGTTTCACCCAACACGCGGTGCGATGAGCATCGGTGAAAGCGATGGCGGGTTGCCTCCAGATTCGCTGGTCGAGGCCGAGGCCGCAATACTTGAAGACTGCATTCGGGTGATCGACGCACATCATGATGCCAGCGAGGGGTCGATGGTCCGTGTCGGCATCGCGCCCTGTTCACCGTTTTCTGTCAGTCGAGACCTGATGCGCGATGCGGCCCTGCTGGCCCGCGACAAGGGTGTCATGCTGCACACTCATCTCGCGGAAAACGACGAAGACATTGCCTATAGCCTTGAAAAATTCGGCTGCCGCCCTGGCCAATACGCCGAAGATCTGGGTTGGACCGGACCTGATGTCTGGCACGCCCATTGCGTAAAGCTCGACGGGCAAGAGATTGATCTCTTTGCCAAATCCAGCACCGGTGTCGCACATTGCCCCTGTTCGAATTGCCGCCTTGGATCGGGCATCGCGCCTGTCCGCGCCATGCGCGACGCAGGGGTGCCCGTAGGGCTGGGTGTAGACGGATCGGCCAGCAACGACGCCGGCAATCTGATCAGCGAGGCACGGCAAGCGATGCTGCTCCAGCGGGTCGCCAACGGGGCCAACGCCATGAGCGCCCGCGAGGCGCTGTTCATTGCCACGAGAGGTGGAGCCGAGGTTCTGGGTCGGCCCGATTGCGGCCAGATCGCGGTCGGAAAACGCGCCGATATCGCCATTTGGGACACAACCGGCGTCCAAAGCGCCGGGAGTTGGGATCCCGCGGCACTTCTTCTGGCGGGCCCCACGCGCGTCAAACATCTGCTGGTCGAAGGCCGACCCGTCGTGCAGGACGGACAGGTGACGACAATCGACTTGCCCCGCGTGATTGAACGCCAAAATCAACTCGCACAGGCGCTTATGGTGTGACCCGCAAACTCATGCCGAAAATCAAGCGCCAACACCGCGAAGTATCTGGCACATAGCGCATGATTTGCTAGTGTCGCTGCAAACCTATGCAGAATAAGGGGCCGCGCAGATGACATCCATAAAAACCACCCATGTCGGATCGTTGCCCCGCACGCAGAAAGTGGTCGACTTCATCTTCGCCCGCGAGCACGGCAAGCCCTACGACACAGACGCGTTCACGACCGCCATGACCGAGGCCGCAAGCGAAACCGTGCGCCTTCAGGTCGCCGCGGGCATCGACGTTGTCAGCGATGGCGAAACCTCCAAGATCAGCTACGCCACCTATGTCAAAGACCGATACACCGGCTTCGGCGGTGACAGCCCGCGCAACGCGCCTGCGGATCTAAAGCTGTACCCGACCTTCCTTGAACGGCTCAAGGATGATGGCGGCACACCGCAATATGCTCGGCCGATGTGTGTGGGTGAGGTAAAATCCAAAGGCCAGGGCGAGTTAGAAAGCGACATCGCCAACCTCAAGGCTGGCATGGCTGAACACGGCGTCGCCGAAGGGTTCATGAACGCAGCCTCACCAGGTGTGATTTCGCTCTTTCTGCAGAACGATTACTACCCCACCCGCGATGCGTATTTGGCCGCACTGGCTGATGCGATGCGCGACGAATACCGCACCATCGTCAACAGTGGGCTGATGCTGCAACTTGACTGTCCCGACCTGGCGCTGTCACGGCACATGCTTTTCAACGATCTGTCGGATGCTGAGTTCGTCAAGATCGCAGACAGCCATGTCGAAGCAATGAACCATGCGCTTGACGGGATCGACCCGGCTCGCGTGCGTGTGCATATCTGCTGGGGCAATTACGAAGGCCCCCATGTCTGCGATATCGACATGGACACAGTGTTCCCGACCCTCATGAAGGTTGGCGCGCGACAGGTTTTGTTCGAGACATCGAACCCTCGGCACGCCCATGAATGGACAGTGTTCCGTGACCGCAAAGCGGAAATTCCGGACGACATGGTGTTGGTGCCGGGCGTGATCGATTCGACCACCAATTTCGTTGAACACCCCGAAGTCGTGGCGCAACGGCTTGAACGCTTTGCCGGGATTGTCGGCGCAGACCGTGTTATCGGGGGCAGTGATTGTGGCTTTGGCACCTTCGCCGGCTTCGGCGCCGTGGACCCCGAGATCGCTTATGCAAAGCTTGCGACACTTGCCAAGGGCGCTGCCTTGGCGTCAGGACGCCTCTGACTTATGATTGAACCCGTCGTCTTTCTGCCCGGCATGATGTGCGACGCACGGCTTTTTGAGCCGCAGATCCGGGCCTTTTCCGCCACCCACCCTGTGATGGTCGCACCGATCACGAACGGGCAACGGATCGAGGAAATCGCATCTGGTCTGCTGCCGCTCTTGCCACAAAAATTCGCACTGGCGGGTCTGAGCATGGGCGGCATAGTTGCGATGGAGATCCTGCGCCGCGCCACTGAACGGGTGACTCGCGTGGCACTGATGGACACCAACTGCCTGGCCGAGACACCGCAAGTCGCCGCCAACCGCGAGCCGCAGATCGTGAAGGTGAAATCCGGAAAACTCATCGAGGTTATGCGCGACGAGCTGAAGCCCAATTATCTTGCTCCCGGCCCGCGCCGCCCAGCCGTTCTGCAAACTGTGATGGACATGGCCCACACATTGGGACCCGAGGTATTTCTCAACCAGTCTCGCGCTCTGCAACGCCGCCGCGACCAGCAATCGACCTTGCGCAAGATCAAGCAACCCGCTCTGGTGCTATGCGGTGCGCATGACGCGCTATGTCCGATCAAACGCCATACGTTCATGGCGGAGCTGATCCCGCATGCGCGGTTGGTTGTACTTGACGACGCAGGTCATCTGCCAACGCTGGAAACTCCGGACGAGACCAATGACGCGCTCTGGGAGTGGCTGCATCAACCCTACGTGCTGCGATGAAGAATCGGATCGGCACTTGCCGATCCGACAGATTGGGGGGCCAGCCCCCCCGGCATATTTGGAAAAAGAAGAAGAACAGGCAGTGGCGCGGTCGCATGATGATTGACCGCATCAGGCACTTGCCCTACCCCACACCTCGCGCGGAGGGCCGGATGGCCGCCCCTTAGGGGGAGGAAAGTCCGGACTCCTTGAAGCAATGGTGCCGGGTAACGCCCGGGCAGGGCAACCTGACGGAAAGCGCCACAGAGAACAGACCGCCCCGGTTTCGATCGGGGTAAGGGTGAAACGGTGGGGTAAGAGCCCACCGGGGGGCTGGCAACAGTCCCCGCATGGCAAGCCCCACTGGGAGCAATGCCGAATAGGGGGATCGCGCCGCGCGTCGGCAGGGTCGCTTCAGCCCAGATCCCCGGGTTGGCAGCACGAGGCCGATGGCAACATCGGTCCCAGAGGAATGGTCATCTATCCTTGGGGAAACCCAAGGGGGACAGAATCCGGCTTACAGGCCCTCCGCGCGTTTTTCTTGGCCGTTTCCACAACTATGCACCGTGTGAAGGGTTGACTCACCCGCGCGCACGGGTAGAAGGCGGCTTTCATACTGGAATTCACGGGCAGTCCTTGCCCGATGCAGGAGACGACCCATGGCGAAGCCGACCACAATCAAGATCCGCCTGAACTCGTCTGCGGGAACGGGCCACTTCTACGTGACCAAGAAAAACGCGCGGACGATGACGGAAAAGATGTCTGTTCGGAAGTACGACCCCGTCGCGCGCAAGCACGTCGAGTACAAAGAAGGCAAGATCAAGTAAGCCTTCGACTTCACACGGACAGTGAAGAATTGGCCGCGTCTGGGTTACCCCGACGCGGCCTTTTTGTGTGTGGCAACAAGTCTTAGGCTGCGCCCGTAAAGAGCGTTCTCTGATCACTCGAGAGTCTACATGTGGGGCCGGGTCGCCATTCGAACCACCCAATGCTCTTGCCCACACCCCGCTCGATAGCCCTTTTCTGTTGCGTTTGCGGGCCAACCGACGCCATCCTTAGGCTGATCTGCGCAGGAGATGGCCACCATGACCAGCCGCAAGCTTTACCTTGGTCCACTGACAGACAACCGGCGTTGGGATATGATCGACATCCGGCCTGACGACGTGTTTGTCGTCACACCCCCAAAATGCGGCACGACATGGATGCAAACCATTGTCGCACTCTTGTTCTCGGGCGATCCCGACGTCGAAACGGAATTGTCAGTCAAAATGCCGTGGGTCGACATCCGTATCCGCGAAATGACAGAGGTCGCCGCACGGCTGTCTGCCATGACAGGGCGGCGCAGCATGAAAAGCCATACCCCAATGGACGGCCTGCCGATTGATGATCAAGCAACCTATATTTGTGTTTTTCGACACCCGCTCGATGCGCATTTCTCGTATCGCAAACACGTGCGCAACATCCCAATGTCCTGGTTTGATATGTGGTATCCCGAAGACGATCCTGACGGCATCACGTTCCGGCGATTTCTAGATGGCGGTGCGGAAGGGTTTGATGCCGACGCCATGCCACTGGCGCATATCCTGCAACACTATAAAGCCGCCTTGGCGCTTGTGGACAGGCCGAACGTGGCCCTGTTTCACTATACGGATATGACACGGGATCTGCCCGGGACATTTGCACAACTTACCAAACTACTGAACATCTCGCACCCGAAACACGTGCTGGATCAACTGGTTCACGCTGCGAGTTTTGACCACATGAAGACCCATGCCGCTCGCTATGCCCCGTCTGGCGGCAAGGGGTTCATGAAGTCCGACTCGGACTTCTTCCAAAGCGGCACCAGCGGCAAATGGGTCGGCCACCTGACCGATCAAGATTTGACCGCCTATGAGGCGATAATGGATGCGCACCTGACGCCCAAGGAAAGAGCGTGGTTGGAATTCGGGGCTGAAAAAGGCCCACGGGCGTGACGGAGGCGGCGACAGTTCGGGTTCACCGCCTTGAGAAAATCGCTGGTCAACAAGGACGATGTCGCCTAGCGCCCTTGCAGGCGTCCGTAAGTCAAAAATCATACGATCGGCCGTCCGCGAACCTTCGCACAAGCACACCAAATACTCGGGGCTGCACAAACAAATATCGCCCCCCCGAATGCTTGATACCCGCATGCCTTTTCACTTACGAAGAAATGGCGCAGAATTCTGAAGAATATAATTAGGATAGGTCTTTGGCCCGTATCGTTTTTCGCTCCGCCTTGATATTCATGGCAGGTCTTTGCGCCGCCGCTCCGGGGCATTCACAAGGCTACACCACAGGAAGCAGCTACGAAGGCACAGCACCGTTATCTATCGACGATGTCATCCGCGGTTTCACCGACGGGGCACAGCAATTGTGCGGCCAAGTCCCTGATCCAGCCTATACCGTTGACTGTGTTGCAGACTATTTTGATTGGCTTGCAGACCGACTTCCGCAAGACAGCGATTTTGGAGAAGCAGAAGGCATCATCCGCGATGCCGCTCGTCAGTTGAACCGTATCGCGCGAGACAATGCATCCTCGACCCAACGTCCCGCAACACTGCGCTTGAACAACAGCACCGCGCCATCAAGCCGGTCCAGCCGTGCCGTGATTCCCGTCGCGCCTGACCGTCAGGCCATTGCCCGCGCCGCAGCCGTCAATCTTGTCCGAGAAACAGAAACACAGCTCTTGCGAGCCGCTGAGAGATCAGACCGCCGCCGGGTCGCCTATGCTAACATCGCGGCGGCTGTCGGAAATTCTTCAGTGATCCTGTTGCGATCCAGTTAACGCGGACCAGTGCATCATCGGCATCACCATACGAAAGTCAGACGCGCTTCCCCATCACCCACACCCCAGACACCGCGCGGTCATCGCCCATCATGATCGTTGGAAAAACTGCTTCCCAGATATCCGCCGCGCGAGCGCTGCGTTGGGCGATGGCGGGGGTTGATCCCAGGTCCAGCGTGATGAAATCCGCCTCTGCCCCCGGTGCCAGTGTTCCGACCCGGTCCGCAATGCGTAGCGCGCGAGCGGATCCTTCGGTCGCCAACCACAAGAGCGTTGACGGGTGCAGCGCCGTGCCGCGCAATTGCGCCACCTCATAGGCCGCAGCCATCGTGCGCAGTATGGAAAAGGACGACCCGCCTCCGGTATCCGTAGCCAGCCCGACGCGTTGGCCCTCGGCCACTAAACCGGCCATATCGAACAGGCCCGAGCCGATAAACGTGTTGGATGTCGGGCAATGCACCAACGCCCCACCAACCTCGCGCAGGCGGTCGCGTTCACGGGGCTCCAGATGAATGGCATGGCCGTAGAGGCCATTTTTCCCCAAAAGCCCATGCGCCTCATAGGTGTCCAGATAATCCCGCGCGTCGGGGTAAAGGTTTCGGACCCAAGCAATCTCATCGGTTTGTTCGCTTAAATGAGTCTGCATCAGGCAATCAGGATGCTCGGCCCATAACGCCCCCAGCGCGGACAACTGCTCGGGCGTCGATGTAGGCGAAAACCGCGGGGTGATGACGTAGGACGCCCGGCCCTGCCCCTGCCAGCGGTTCAGCAACGCCTTGCTGTCGTCATAGGCCGATTGCGCATTGTCCAGCAGCCCGTCGGGCGCGTTGCGATCCATGCAGGTCTTGCCGCCCAGCACCCGCATTCCGCGCGCAGCAGCTGCTGTGAAATAGGCGTCCACGCTCTCGGGGTGAATTGTGCAATAGCTGCACATCGTCGTGGTGCCATATGAAAGCGCAAGATCAAGATACCGCGCGGCAATTTCGGCAGCATAGGCAGCATCGCCAAACCGCATCTCTTCGGGGAACGTGTAGGTGTTGAGCCAGTCGATCAGCCGTTTGCCCCAACTCGCGATCATCGCGGTCTGCGGGTAATGCACATGTGCATCCACGAACCCCGGCAGGATCAATGCCTGTCCGTGAACTTCGACCTTGGCCTGCGGATAATCACGGCGCAGATCGTCAGCTGTGCCACGCGCGAGAATGTGCCCACCCTGCACCGCAATCGCGCCATGCGAGTTGTGCTGTGCGGCACTGGTCCCTTCGACCATAGGATCGCCAGTGAACCAGAGCGTCTGGCCAAGATGGAGCGTGATGTTGGACATGGATGGCCCTTTTTGACCTTTTCGTGGTGAACCTATCTCTTGAAAGACAGTTGGTAAATTGCGCGCACGCTCTGTTGTATCGTGGGGCAATTGCGTAAAGGTAGAACTGGCCATTCATTTAGGGGGCGAGATGAGCGACGATCAAACCATCGAGGCACCCGAGATTGAAGACGCGGACGATGCGTACAGCCTTGGCCGCAAAGCCGTGGCGCAAATCCTTTATGCCGTAGACCGCGACGACCGCGATCAGCTTGTCGAGCTGATGGAGCCCTTGCACCCCGCTGACATCGCCGACCTTTTGGAGCAGATCAACGCCTTTGATCGGATGCGCCTGATCAAGCTCTATGACAAGGAATTCGACGGCGACATCCTGTCGGAACTTGACGAATCCATCCGCGAAGAAGTGATCGGCATCCTGTCGCCCGAAGTTCTGGCCGACGCGGTGCGTGAGCTGGACAGCGATGATGTTGTCGATCTTCTCGAAGACCTCGAACAGGGTCAGCAGGACGCGATCCTCGACGTCCTCGAAGACAGTGACCGGGTCGCGGTTGAGCAATCCCTGACATTCCCGGAATACTCGGCCGGCCGCCTGATGCAGCGTGAAGTGGTGATGGCGCCCGAGCATTGGAATGTCGGTGAAGCCATTGATTACCTGCGTAATTCTGACGACTTGCCAGAACAATTCTACCACATCGTATTGGTTGACCCGCGCCTCCGCCCGGTGGGCAATGTCACGCTCGGCAAACTCATGGGATCGCGCCGCGAGGTGATGCTACAATCGCTGGTATCAGAGACATTCCATGTGATCCCAGCCGCGCAATATGAAGGCGACGTCGCCTACGCGTTCAACCAGTACCACCTGATTTCCGCCCCCGTCGTTGATGAAAACGAACGACTGGTCGGTGTGATCACGATCGATGACGCGATGGCCGTGCTCGACGAGGAACACGAAGAAGACGTGTTGCGCCTTGCCGGTGTGGATAGCGAAAGCTCTCTTTCCGACCGTGTACGCGAAACCACCAAGCGCCGTTTTCCATGGCTCTTGGTCAACCTCATCACCTCAATCCTCGCCAGTCTCGTGATCGCCCAGTTCGAAAACGCCATTGCCACCATTGTTGCCCTCGCTGTACTTATGCCGATCGTCGCGTCCATGGGCGGCAACGCGGGCACTCAGTCATTGACCGTGGCTGTGCGTGCATTGGCCACAAAGGATTTGACCGGATCGAACGTCTGGCGCGTGATCCGACGCGAGGTGATCGTGGGCCTGATCAACGGTCTCGCTTTCGCGGTAATCATGGGAATCGTTGGCTATGTCTGGTTCGGCTCTCTTGCGCTTGGCGGTGTGATTGCGGCCGCGATGGTGATCAACCTGGTGGTCGCTGGACTTGCAGGCACTGGCATCCCGATTGTGCTCGAAAAACTGGGCGTTGACCCAGCCTTGGCCTCTGGTGCCTTCGTGACAACTGTGACCGACGTGGTCGGCTTTTTTGCCTTCCTCGGTCTGGCGGTACTGGTGCTCTTGTGACGTTGGAAGATCGCAAAACTGCGGCCCGCAAAGCCGCCTTCGCCCGCCGCAAAGCGGCCCATGACGCCGCCCATCCCGGTGCGGCAGGCCATTTAAGTCAGGTTTTGGCAGGGTATCGCGGTGTCCCCGTGTCCGGCTACTTGCCGATCCGAACCGAGATCGATCCCTTGCCCGCCATGTCCGAAGCAGCAGCCCACGGGCTTGTCGGCGTTCCAGTCATCCGCGCGGCTGGTGAACCGCTGGTGTTTTCCCGATGGGAGCCGGATTGCGCGTTGATTGACGGACCATTTGGTGCCGCAGTGCCTGCCGACGAACGGTTGATCATTCCTGAAGTGCTGATTGTGCCGCTCGTTGCGTTTTCTCGGATCGGGGGGCGTTTGGGGTATGGCGGCGGCTTTTACGACCGCACGCTCGAAAGACTGCGCGCCCAGCGCCCAACCCTTGCCATCGGCTTTGCCTTCGCCACGCAAGAAGCGAACGATCTGCCGCTTGAACCAACCGATCAGCCGTTAGACATGATCGTGACGGAACGCGAGGTCATTGAAATTCCGTGCTAAGCTTTAAGCCCAAGCCGATAGCCAGAACGCCGACACTGCCGTCGAACAGAACAAACACCTACGTCTTTTTGCCTTCACTCTCGTCCTCGGCGTCCCGACTGTTATGGTCGTTCGGGTCAAACGCGTCGATATCATAAGGCTCTTCATCGTCAGCAATCCCAGTGACATGAGTCGCCCCGGTTTCTGCATCATAAACAAGCCCATAGCTTGCCCGGCCCTCAGATTTGTAGCGGCGGTATTCGTGAAAGCAGGCATAGATGAACACCGCCGTGAACGGCAACAGGATCAATGCGGCAATCAATTGGGCTTGCATGATGTCGCTCCTTCAACGGTTTCGTGTCTGTCGCGCTTCAATTCGAAACCGCGACTTGGCTGTTCGGCCTATAGGTTCTGAAAAAAACCGCAACGGCGCGGCAGGGTTTCGGACACGAGGTTCAACACATATGCACGTCGCACCTTTGGTCTGATGAAAGGTCAGCAGTGCATTTCTGAACCTGTCTGTTGTACAGACCTAACCGACCACACCCGATTTTCAACCCGCCGGTTTGGCCGCGTCATGCAATACCGCTTTGCAGCCACGCTTCGGCCTGTTCGCGGTCATTCAATTCAAAACCCTTGATGTCGATGCCCGGAAACATCGCACCTTCGATTTCAGCTGCCGTTCTGATCCATGCGGTGTCGCATAGAACAGCGCAGCGATCGAACCGGCCCAACAGCCCGAACATCTTGGGCAGCCGTGCCATTTCAACCGCCATCGCCCCCAGATCGGGAAAGGCGAACGACGTGATCGTGTATAGCATAGTGCCCGCATTCACGTCCTGCGATTTGTCCAAAAGGTCATCCAAACCCTTGGCCATCTCGTCTGAGTCGATTTTGCCCGACAGGTCGATATCAACGCGGTTCGGTTCAGGTTTCGTGATCGTCAGCATGGTCCCCTCCTTTAGCTGGATCACGAGTCCACACTAAAACGGGCCAAAGCGCCATGACACACGTCAAGAACTAGGCAAGAATCCGCACCATGAACACCGCAGGAAAGTCGATCCCCGGTCGCAATGGCACGTCGATCTCTCCCTGTGCCTGAAAACCCATCGCTTCGTAAAATGGGACCGCCGTGCGCGTGCTTTGGCAATGCAGTTGCGACATGCCTGACGCATGGGCATGCAGAACGATATGCTCCATCAACGCCTTGCCGATGCCTTCACGGATGCGGCGGTGGTCGGTGACGACATGACGAATATGCCCAATCCCGCGCATCCCCGGTCGACCGCCCGGCGCTTGCATGGTCCATCCACCGGCACCCACGATTTCCAACCCGTCACACACTACAAAAAATGTACCCGAAGCCACCAGCGCTGGCTGCGCCTTTGAGATCAGCGGAACAGCTGTCACCAAAACAGACGGCGGATAATCATCCTTGAGAAGCACCGGATAGCTTTGCCCAAACAGGCGGTCCAATGCCTCGAGATCGGACGCATCGGCAGGGCGCAGCGTCAATGTGTTTCCAGTCATGTGGCCCCTCCTCCTGTCGCCTGAGAGGCACATAGCGCGTCAGGACAAGGACTCCAGTTACCGGTTCGGCAAAATGATCAGGTCAAGCGCCGCCCCAGGTCGGCCCCGCCGGATCGTCAGTCGAACGTACCCGGTACATCGACGCCTCCCCGGTCATTGCGGGCGTGACACTATGGGCCAGACCGGGCGGCACAGCTACCGTGTCACCGGGGTTCAGCGCCGTAGAGCCGCCCTCCCACGTCAGTCGCCAATGACCACGGACGGGCATCAGCACCTCGTGGCTCGCAACGCTATAAATGTCTTCAGAAATTGACCCACGCGTGATGAAATCCACGTCGAACCCTGGTCGGTCGGTCAACTTGCCCTCTGGCCCGATCACCTTGGCAGGCTGCTTGTCCGCCAGCGCCATCAGATCCCAGTACCGGGCGACGTAGCCGGGGATCACATCAGAGGTTGTTGGCTCTGGAAACGTCTTAAGCTCGTCATCGCTCAAGAGCGGCATCGGCTTAACACCGTCAGGCAACGATTGACCTGCCTTACTGTCATAAAGCTTGCCATTGTCGCCCAGTACCAACCCGTGATCTTTCGCATCCTCGATCACCTGAGGCGCCCAGATGACACCCCCACCTGCATCATCCCCACCAAGGATTGCCATGATCATCCCGTAGTCGGTGCCGATATTTTCAAAGCCCCGAAAGATGCCCGTCGGAATGTTGAAGATATCACCTTTCTCCAGCACCACTTCGCCCGCATTGCCCCAACGCCCCCAAAAGAACCGCCAGCGGCCCGACAGGACAAAGAAAACCTCTGCCGTGCGATGGCTGTGCAACGAGTTGCGGCATTTCGGTGGCTGGCCAGCAGCACCGATGTTGAACCCAGGGGTTTCCGTGATGTGCACATGCTGATCAGCACTTTCCGACACGCCACCACCAATGATCGTAAAGTTTTCCTTTTGGTCGCTGCCCGGCGTGTGAGCGTCAATAAAGGCGGTACGGCAGGGGCGCAGATCGCCATAGCGGACGATACGGGCTTCCATCTCTTGCGGGGTCATTGGTCAGTTCCCTTGGTGGTGTCAGCCCTGATGGGCCAGAATTTGCATCCAGATCGCAGTCTCGTCATAAAGCGTCCACTCCCGGCGCAGCCCGCGCGGCCCGAACTCGGCATGGGAAATCCCCATGACGTGCACCTCGGCCCCGGTTGGCGTGCCAAACGCACCCCAGCCGTCATGTTTGCCGGTAAGCGACCAGCGGATGGCAGCGCGCGGTGGCATGTTCGTTTCTTCCAGGCCGATCTGGTGGTGAATGTCGAATTTGGCCGACGGAAAGGCCGACCGCAGCCCAAGCCAGAACGCATCGACGCCGCCAGTGCCATGCACGGTTTCGCCGCCGGGGTATTCGGCTTGAACGGCACGATCATACTGATCGGGAATGACCGAAAATTCACCATCCATCACACGGCTCAGGAGCGCCGCAAAGGCAGCACCCCACTGGTTGTCATTGCCGCGCCCCGTGTATGGCCCCTGCACATCGATCGCCGGGCGAAACGGTTGGCTCTCGGGATCAAGTCCAGCGATCTGCTCGCGGGACCATTCCTTCAGGTCATAACCCAACTGCCGCACGATTGCGCCATTGTCACGGATCAGCCATTCGTCGCTGATCATGTTGTTCTTGGCATAGCAATCTGCCAGCGCCCGCAGCTTGATCTTGCGCCCTGTGGCCGGGCCAAACTGCCCGTCATTCAAATGGGTCGCCGTGGACAGGATCCGGTGCGAGGACAGCATGCCGACCTCCGGCGTGCCAGACCAGATCACGTCTTCGCCCAGCAATTGCCGGTCAGGAAATTCGTGGCAGGTCGCCATCGTCGCCGCTGTCATCGCCGGTTCGCCAAAACCAATGCCTCCGGGCGTGCGCACAATCACCTCGGGATGGTAATACGCCTTCATCTTTGCCCCAAGTCCGCGATCCTCCCAGATCTCCTTGGTGATCCCGAGGATATAGTCGGGGAAATCCGCAAAACGGTTATCGAACCCTCTCATTGCAAGCCTTCCGGTATGCGGGCCGATCCACGCAGGATCAACGGCCCGTCGATTTCAGTAACATCCGCTTGGGCAGATTTGTCTTCGATTTGATGAATAAGCGCCGCCACAGTGGTCTTGACCATCCGTCCCACAGGTTGCCGCACGGTCGTCAGATCATAGGCGGCAAAGGCGGCCATCGGCACATCGTCATAGCCCACTACCGACACGTCATGTGGCACCGACAGGCCAAGCGTGCAGCGTAAGTGGTCCATCACCGCAAAGGCCATGTGGTCGTTGCCGACAAAGAGCGCATCAACACCCTGCGTCAGCAAAGCATCCGACGCACGCACCGCCTGGGCATGATCATAGCGCCCGTCTTCGACCCCAACTGCGTCCTGCCCAAGTTCTTGCAATCGCCAAAGAAACCCCTCGGTCCGGTCGCGCCCGGTGGAAGACCCCTGCCAGCCTGCAACATGTCCGATACGGCTATGCCCGCCAGCAACAAGGAACTCTGCCACCTTGGCCCCACCCGCCCGGTTGGCTGAGGTGACCTGCGCCAAACCGCTTCCCTCTTGTCCACGATTGAATAGCACCACCGGGATACCCGCTGCTTCGCAGCGTGCGGCAAGTGCATCGCCCAAGCCTACACTCGCGAGCACAATCCCGTCCACTTGCTGGTCGAGCATCTGTTGAATGATCCGGTCCGTATCCGTGTCTCCGGCCCCTTCAGGCATGGTAAAGACCAAGGTATGATAACCCTCGTCCTGGAATACCCGGCTGAACCGCTCAAGCGCATCGGGGTAGAACGGGTTGCCCAGATAGGCCACCACCATACCAATGATCCGGCTGCGCCCGGTAATCAAAGACCGCGCCAAAACGTTGGGCCGATAGCCCAGCGCCTCAGCCGCCGAACGCACTTTGTCGGCTGTGGCCTTGCTGGCCGACGCGCCTGAAAACACCCGGCTCACCGCCGATTGGCTTACCCCTGCGCGCGCAGCCACATCGAAGGAGGTGACCCGTCGTGTCATCCCGCCGTCCATCCCCCGTCGACCAAAATCGACGTACCAGTGACCAACGCGCTCGCATCCGCAGCCAGAAACAGGCACGCGCCCATGATGTCCTCGACCTGACCAACACGCGGCAGTTTGATCTTGCCTTCGATCCAAGCCCTCTTTTCAGGGTCGTCAAACGTCGCTTTGGTCAGCTCTGTAAGAATAAAGGTCGGGCAAATCGTGTTAACGCGGATACGCTCCGGTCCCCATTCAATCGCCATCGCCTTTGTCATGCCTTCCACCGCGTGCTTGGTCCCGCAATAGACTGCGCGATCAACACCGCCGACATGGCCCATCTGGCTGCTGATCTGAATAATCGACCCGCCGCGTCCAACCATCTGTTTCGCCGCCGTCTGCGCCAGAAAATACGCTGCCTTGATGTTGATGTCCGAGACCGCATCGAAATCTTCGGGCGACGTCTCCAACGCCGGGCTATGCCGTGCAAGACCGGCCGAATTCACCAGAATGTCAATCGGACCATGCGCATCAAACGCGTCGCGCACCGCCACAATATCCGTCACATCCAGCACCAACGCCTCGGCGCTGAACCCGGCCAGCGTCATCTCGTCCACCGCTGCTTGCACTTGCACCGCGCCTCGTGCCGCGACGATCACATGCGCGCCGGCTTCGGCCAAGGCCACCGCACAGCCAAGACCGATTCCGCGCGACCCGCCAGCCACCAAAGCCCGCTTACCGACAAGACGAAAGGGCGGTGTTTTGGGCAGGGTCACAGGCATGTCTCCAAGGCATTGCATAGGTGTGCAAAATCACGCTACCCCCGGTTTTAACCCGAGTCCAGCCCGTTTCAGGGATAAGCGATGCCTCGAAACGGCGGAAAATCCGCATAGCGCTTTGCGCGCTGCTCGGACAGTTCATCGGGTCGCTGCCCACCGCGGATCAACGTGCCCCTCGGGGCGATATAACTGTCGATCCGGCGCTGCGGATCGGGCCGCCACGCAATGTTGAATGCGCACAGCTTGGGAAAGAACCACGCTTCGGCAAACGGCAGATGGTCATACAACCACCACGCAAGATCCCGCCAATCACGGCCTTGGTCGTAGTGATGGGCAAACCACGGTATAACGATACTGGCGCCCGCCACCTCCACATCCGGCAAATCCCAGATATGGCATTCAAGCGGATAGTCATTGCGCGCACAATTCAGCCCGTTCTCGTTGCCGAACCGGTTCAATTCAGCCGACCGAAACCCAGACCGCACGGCGATCCGACCAAAGGTCTCTTGCAACGGATCAAGCAACGTTTCACAAAACGCCCGCCCCCGCGCGATGGCCAAGTCCGCATTGTCGGGAATGTTCTGAACCTTATGAAAATTCCCGACCTCGGAATAGAGAAACTCCCGCATGTAGAAATGCCGCGACAGTCGAACGCGGCCCAACGTCTCGAGGCTCCACATGCTTTGCGGGCGTCTCAATACCCGTTCCAGCGAAACGCGCCATCCTCGTCACGCAAGGGCGAATACGGATTGTGCGCCACTTCCCAGACATGGCCCTCAGGGTCACTGAAGTAGCCATGGTAGCCGCCCCAGAATACCTCTTGCGGCGGTTTCAACACGGTGCCGCCCGCGGTCTCAATTCGGCCCATGACGTCATCCACGCCTGCGCGATCACGTGCATTATAGCCCAGGGTCATCGCCCCGCGCCCAAGCTGCGCCACATCAATCCCGACATCCTCGGCCAGCTTGTCCAGCGGGTAAAGCCCAAGCGTTTGCCCCAAAAGATCATAGGCGATCACGCCATCCTGCGTCTCGATCCGGGTCCAGCCCAACGCGTCATAGAACGCCGCCGCCTGATCCGCATCCGTCACGCCCAGCGTGATCAGCGATACCCTCTGCTCCATGCCAGCTCCTTCATCCGGGCAAACACATCCACCCCGATCTGAGCGTACATGTCCAACAGGTCCACGAGAACCCAGTTTTCGCGGATACGTCCATTCTCCAGTCGCCAGAAATCCAGACTGCGCAGCGTGATCATCTGCCCTGTCGGCGGCAGGCCCAACCAACCATCCCCCGACAGCGTCTGTTGCATATTAGGCCAGCCAGTCACACCGACATAGGCCCCTTCGGCCATGAAGTGATGCTGCGTCCCCTCGGGATGCTGCCCGCGATCCGGCATCGCGTTCAGGAACGGGATCTGGTGGAACCGCCGGAATTCCTCGACCCCACATGCGGTGCCAATCCCTGCCGGGCCGTACCACATGAAATCAGAATGCCAGTAGCGATCAAGCTCCATCACTTCAGGCCCGCCTTTCGACGGATGCCGCCCCATCGCAGTCAACATGTCGATCACATGATGAAAAGAGCTTTCCGAAAGCGCAGAATCATGCGGCCCCAAACCGTCCTGGGTCATCGGCGCGGGGGCATGAAGAAACCGTCCCAATTGTAGGGCCATTGGCCAGACCCCAGCCTGCATCATCATTTCGGGAATGTCCCAGATCGCCTGCATCTCAACACAAGCACCACCATCGATCCGGTAAAATTCATGAAACCGCATCGAAGCACTCCGCCCCGTCGAAGGAATACCAAGCCACGGCTCAATCCACCGCCCGGCATAATGGCCACCCGACCCGACCCATAACGCACCACCCGCATCAAAGCCTGCAATGCGAATAATCTCCTGTCGCTGCAGATCGGGAATCGCGGCCCTGAGCGGCCCAAGCACATCCGAAACAAACGCGTCCGCGCCGTGCAGCTCTCCGAACGGATGGCACATCCGAAATTTTGCCTCTCGTGCAACGGTGTTTAGAACCTCTGCAACACCCTCATGGCTTTGCAATGCCTCAAACACGGGCGCCATCACCGAATGTGCATCCTGGACGTCAGACATCGCAATCCCCTGCTTCTCTGGTTTTCAAATATCTCGGGGGTTTGGGGGCAGAGCCCCCAAGTGTTTCCGTCAACGGAAACATCCGATGCACCAACGCATCGACCACCGCCTTATTCAGCAGCCTCACGATAGGGCGCGCCTTCACCATACGGCACGTTCACCCCGCCATAGCGACGAACCCGCACGTTACATTGCTCGGCATGGCCGACAAAGCCTTCCAGCATACACAGGCGCGAGCCATATTCACCGATCAGCGTTGCCGCCTCATCCGTGGTGATCTTCTGATAGCTGTGGGTTTTCAGGAACTTGCCCACCCAAAGCCCGCCGGTGTAGCGCCCGGCTTTCTTCGTCGGCAAAGTGTGATTTGTCCCGATCACCTTGTCGCCATTCGACACATTGGTCCGCGCGCCAAGGAACAGCGCACCGTAGCAGGTCATGTTGTCCAGATACCAATCATCCCGATCCGTCATCACCTGCACATGCTCGGACGCGATGTCATTGGCGACCGCCAACATCTCGTCATGATCGGCGCACAGGATAACCTCGCCATAGTCGCGCCAGGAAACCGAAGCGGTGTCTGCGGTGGGCAGAATGGTCAACAGCCTGTCGACCTCAGCCAGTGTCTCGTCCGCCAACTTGCGTGAGTTGGTCACAAGAACTGCCGGAGAGTTATACCCATGCTCGGCCTGCCCGAGCAGATCCGTCGCGCAAATTTCAGCATCCACTGTCTCGTCCGCAATCACCATGGTCTCGGTTGGTCCAGCGAACAGGTCAATGCCGACACGTCCAAACAATTGCCGCTTGGCCTCGGCGACAAAGGCATTGCCCGGGCCAACCAGCATGTGCACCGGATCAATAGTTTCAGTGCCAATCGCCATTGCGCCAACGGCCTGAATACCACCCAAAACATAGATTTCATGCGCACCGCCCAGATGCATTGCCGCAATCACCGCAGGGTTCGGTTTTCCTTGCCAAGGCGGGGTGCAAGCAACGATACGCGGCACCCCGGCCACTGACGCTGTCGCCACCGACATATGCGCCGAGGCCACCATCGG
>NZ_CBFHLV010000065.1:0-18670 GCF_965656765.1 Marivita sp.
AAGAACAACAATCCAGACCAAGAGGGGGTGTTCATTTCGATGTCCCATCTTGGGCCAGACATGGTGCGCGAAAAATTCAAAGGCATGGTCAAGCGCTGCGCCGACAGTGGCTTCGATCTGGCCGCAGGCAAAGTGGAGGTTGTGCCGACCGCCCATTATTTCATGGGCGGTGTCGTTGTTGATGTGGACACGCGTACTGCTATGGAGGGTTTGTATGTCGCAGGAGAGGACGCAGGCGGAGCGCACGGGTCGAACCGGTTGGGCGGCAATGGCGTGGCAAATTCCACAGTCTATGGCGGTATCGCAGGAGATACCATGGGCACCGATATTCGCGCTATGGGCGCGCTGCGCGATCCTGATGAGGCTGTGCTTGAGGCGGAACTGATGCGTGCATGCCATCCGCTGACGCGCGATCCCGCGCTGGTGCTGCCGCTTCGCAAACAGCTGCAGGATGCGATGTGGGATGAGGTTGGTGTGATGCGTACCGAGGCCGGGTTGAAGCGTGGTCTTGGGCGGATTGACGATATCTCGGCCGCGTTGATGGACGTCGGAGTTGCGGCGGACAATCTGGCGTTCAATCTTACTTGGCACGATTGGCTGAACCTTCGGTCACTTTGCGATATTTCCGAGGTCATCACCAAGGCGGCACTGGCGCGGGAAAACTCGCGCGGGGCGCATTACCGTGAGGATTTCCCAGATCCCGGCGCGATGGAGGACAGCTATTTCACCGTCGCGCAGCAAAAGGGCGACATGGTCGAAGTGGGCCGCGAGGATGTGCAGTTTACCGTCGTACGTCCAGGTGAAACGGTTCTGCCCGATGGGGAGCCTGAGACATTGGTGGCAGCGCAATGATCCCGATAGACCTGATCCAGAACACCGCCGAAACGCTGATGGACAAGGCCGCAATTGAAATTCCCGAGGATTATCTGACGGGGCTTCAAGAAGCCGCAAAGACCGAAGATGGCGATCTGTCGTCCTTTGTTCTCAAGGCCATGCTCGATAATTACGAGGCGGCCAAGGAAGACCGCCGCGCGATGTGCGGCGACACCGGCGTGCCGCGCTGGTTCGTAAAGCTGGGGAATGACGCGACCGTTGAAGGCGGCATGTGCGCACTGGAAACCGCGCTGCGGAGGGCGACAGCGGCCTCGACAAATGGTGTGCCATTACGCCCCAATCGGGTGCATCCGCTATGGCGCACGGATCACAACAACAATGTCGGCATTGGCGCGCCCGAAATCGAATACGGGTTTGAACCTGAGGGCGACTGGATCGACCTGATCACAGTCCACAAAGGCGGGCTGTTCGGCACCGATTACCGGATGCTGTTCCCGAGTGACGGCATTCAGGGGATCAAGCGCTTTTACCTCGACAGCCTTATGGCCTTTGGCAAGCGTGGGCTGGCTTGTCAGCCAGCGATTATTGGGATCGGGCTTGGTGGCTCAAAGGATATCTGCATGACGCTGGGCAAACGCGCGTCGGTTTTGCGCACCGTGGGCAGCCGTAATTCTGATCCTCGCATCGCCGAGATGGAGGACGAGTTCAAGGAACTCGGAAACTCCATCGGCATGGGCGCTATGGGGTTTGTCGGAAAGAACATGGTGATCGATTGCAATATAGAAGTCGGCTACTGCCACACAGGAGGCATGCCCATGTCCGTGCACGCCTTCTGTCTGTCGTCGCGCCGCGCCGTGGCGCGGATTTACCCAGATGGCCGGGTTGAACACCGCACCGATCCCGACTGGTTCACGCCGTATCAGCGCCGTGAAACGGTTGATTGGGAACCAATGAAAGAGGCGGCAGAATGATCAGCGATGGCCCCCTGACAGGTGTTCGGGTGCTTGATCTGACGCATGTGTTGGCAGGGCCATATGCGACGGGACAACTGGCCTTGATGGGGGCTGATGTCATCCGGGTAGAGCGCCCGAACGGCGATGACTTTGTGCGTCGGCATGGCGGCACCCAAGCGATGAAAGACGCTGGGCTGGGTGCGTCATTTCTTAGCCAAAACAGCGGCAAACGGTCAATTGTCCTGGATCTAAAGGACTCAACGCAACGCGATTGCCTGCTTGGTCTGGCCGAGACCGCAGATGTGATGGTCGAGAACTTTCGCCCCGGCGTTGTAGATCGGCTCGGAGTTGGGTTCGAGGACATCCGCGCCCGTCGTGCTGATACTATTTATGCCAGCCTGAATGGCTATGGCAACGACGGGCCTCTGTCCGACCGGCCTGCATATGATCACATTCTTCAGGGGATCAGCGGTTTGATGGCGATGACTGGCGAGCCCGGCAGTGGACCGATGCGGGTTGGCCTGCCCATTGTGGACTATGTCGCTGGTCAGGCGCTTTTGGCGGCTGTTCTTTCAGCACTTTTGCAAAAGGCCCGCAAACCGGGCAAGGCGCAGTGCCTGTCAGTGTCGATGCTGGATGCGATGACGACCTTTATGGGGGCCTATGCGGTCCATCATGAAACAACTGGCAGTCTGCGTGGCCTCGAAGGTAACCGCGCTTTTGCGGACACACCGTTTTCGGGACGGTTCGACACCTCTGATGGTGCGCTGGTGATCACAGCCAATACGCCTGCGCAGGCAATTCGGTTGTGCGCTGTGCTTGGGCGACCTGATCTGGCCGATGAAACCGATGATGGCCAAATTGCTGAAACTTTGCGGGCGATTTTCATGACAGATGATGCCGAAGCATGGGAGGACGCCTTGTCCGTGGCGAATGTACCCGCTTCGAAAGTGCGTACTTTGGCAGAGGCATTGGATCACCCGCAAATGCGCACCAGCCGCGCGTGGTTGCCGTTGGAGGTGCCGCAATTGGGCATGACGGTGCGCGCACCCGCGCTGCCGTTCACGGCGCCTTGGGGACTGGACAGCCTTGATCCGGTGCCGACACTCGGCCAGCACACTGCCGACTTCGTCACCAATTCGATTGAAAAGGTCACACCATGAAACCCCGTGAGATCCGATTGTCGACCACTCCGACACCCGAAGCGATTGCAGAGCTTCGGCTGGGCGATATCGTGTACCTTGATGGGCTGATGTACACGGCGCGCGAGGGCGTCTACATGCGCGCATTGGAAGAGCAGGCGAACATCCCGATGGAGTTGCCGTCCGAAAGTGCCGCCAACTTTCACTGCTCTCCTGCCGCACGGATCAACTCGGATGGCAGTTTTGACATGGGCGCGGTGACCGCCACTGCGTCGTTCCGCTTTGCAAAGTGGCTGCCCGAGTGGATGGAGAAAACCGGCGCAAAGCTTATAATCGGCAAGGGCGGCATGACCTCGAAAGACTACAAATCCTACTTTGTCCCGAATGGCGCGGTGTACCTATCGACCGTGGGCTACGGCACTGGCGCGCTTTTGGGGCGCGGAGTTGAGAATGTCGAAGCCGTGCATTGGAACGAAGAACTCGGCCTCGCGCAGGCGATGTGGGTCATCAAGTGCAACAAGATGGGGCCGTTCATCGTGGCCTCGGATATGAACGGCGATTGCCTGTTTGAACGCGAAAATGCCAAGATTGCCGAAAACATTGAGCGGGTTTACGAAGGCACCAAGCCAGCGGTTCTCAAACGCTACGGCGAAAGTGATGACCGCTCGGACGAGGTTATATGACCAACAACCCATTTGCGCCGGGGGCCAAAAGGCCCGATGTCACGGAAGGTGTATTCTCGCCCGAAGAAGTGGCGTTGGCCAACCGGAATTCCGGTGCGTTGTTAGAAACCTTGGGTTTGGATATCACTCCGACAGGCACGCATTATCTGTTGAACCATTTTGATGTGCCGGTTCTCGACGACACTGCGCATGTGCTGACCTTCGAAGGTGCCTTCGACGCTCCGTTTTCGTTGAGTATGGATGACATCCGCGCACTGCCGGAAAAAACGATACCCGTGACATTGGAATGTGCGGGCAACGGGCGCGCTGGGGTCAGCCCTCGCTGTTTCTCGATGCCCTGGATGTACGAGGCGGTGGGCACGTCCGAATGGACCGGAACACCGCTTTCACCGCTGTTGGAGAAGGCAAAACCGCAGACTGGCGTGCAGGATTTCGCCTTCCTCGGAGCGGATTTCGGATTCGACAAAGGCCAGCCGCATTGCTTTGGCCGCAGCCTGACGCCGGATCAGGCTGCTGACCTCGACGTGCTGCTGGTTTGGGGCATGAACGGTCAACCGCTGTTACCGCAACACGGGGCACCTTTGCGGATCATTGTGCCGGGCTGGTACGGCATGGCGTCGGTGAAATGGCTGACCAAGATCAAAGCGCTGACTGAACGGTATCAAGGCTTTCAACAGGTGCAGACCTACCGCTTGCGCGCAAACGAAGATGATCCCGGCATGCCGATCACGACGATGCGGGTCAAGTCACTGATGAAACCGCCAGGGGTGCCCGACTGGGTCACGCGGCAGCGGTGGTTGCAGGCGGGGCGCGTGACGCTGGAAGGGCGGGCGTGGTCAGGCGGTGGTGTGCCAATTGATCGCGTCGAGGTTTGTTTGGGCGGCACATGGCACGCCGCAGAACTCAACGGCCAACCAGACCGCTATGCTTGGACCGGATGGCGCATCGACTGGGAGGCAACGCCCGGTGTGTACGAATTGGCCTGCCGTGCGACTGATGCGGATGGCAATACACAACCTCTGGAGGCACCGTTCGATATGGCTGGTTTTGCCAACAATTCTGTTCATCGCCTCAGGGTTCATGTGGCCGAGGCTACGACATGACCCGCGGTGCGGATGTGGTCATGCAGACCCTTGCTGCGCAGGGCGTCAAAGACATCTTTGCGCTTTCGGGCAACCAGATTATGCCGCTTTTCGATGCCAGTCTGGATGCCGGGATACGGCTTTATCACACGCGGCACGAGGCGGCGGCGGTCTATATGGCCGAAGGCTATGCGCAACTGTCGCGTGGTCTGGGGGTGGCGTTGGTCACGGCTGGCGCGGGGCTTGGCAATGCGGTGGGTCCGCTGCTGACAGCACGGGCGTCGGACACGCCGGTGTTGCTGCTGAGCGGTGATAGTCCGGTGGCCCGCGACGGGCATGGCGCGTTTCAGGAAATGGATCAGGTCGGTTTAACCCAATCGCTGACCAAATGGTCTGTAAGGGTTAGCCGAGCTGATGATCTGGTCGAGGTGATTACAAAAGCGGCTCGCGTTGCGCTGGAGGGGCGGCCCGGACCAGTGCACGTGTCCTTGCCTGCCGATGTGCTTATGGCTGAAACGGTCATGTCGCAGGCAGGCCCGGCACAGGCGACAGATCCGACTAATGTCGCGGGCTTGCGCGACTGGCTTGATGCCGCGCAGCGCCCGATTGTTGTGCTTGGCCCGGCCCTGAACGCCACGCGACAGCCGGATTTGGCAACCCGACTGGAGCGGTCCACTGGCGCACCGGTGGTCGTGATGGAAAGCCCGAGGGGGCTCAAGGATCCGTCGCTTGGGGCATTGGCGTCGGTCTTTGCTGATGCGGATCGCGTGCTTTTGCTGGGCAAGCCGCTCGACTTTACTCTGAAATTCGGCGCGGCTGCGTCCAAGGCCGGATGGGGTGTCGTCAATGCCGACCGCGACGAGATATCCCGCGCGCGTGGCAATTGCGCCGAGCGGTTGACCCAAAGCCTCATGGCAGACCCGGTGGATGTGGCGCGTGGATTGGCGGCGGGGGGGGCGTCTGATCGGGATGGCACATGGTGTGAGACTGTTTACGCGGCCTGTGCCAAACGGGACGATACTTTTGGGCAAGGTGTTATACATCCCAATGACATCAGTTCAGCAGTTCAAACGGCGCTTGAAGATGTGGCCGCCCCGGTTTTGGTATGTGACGGCGGTGAATTCGGCCAATGGGCACAGGCTGGAGTGACAGCGCCCAGCCGGATCATCAATGGGGTGTCCGGTGCTATCGGCGGAGGGCTTTGCTATGCCATGGCCGCACGGGCGGCAAACCCGAATGCGACTGTCATTGCGATGATGGGGGACGGCACAGCCGGGTTTCACTTTGCCGAGTTCGAAACTGCGATCCGGGAAAATCTGCCGTTTGTGGCGATCATCGGCAACGACCTGCGATGGAACGCAGAGCACCAAATCCAGGTACGTGACTTTGGCGCCGATCGAACACATGGCTGCGGCCTTGGCGAAGCGCGCTATGACCAAGCGGTGGCCGCGTTGGGCGGCTTTGGCGCTTATGTGACCAAGGTAGAAGACCTAACCGATACGCTGCGCCAAGCGATTGCGTCGGGCAAACCGGCCTGCGTCAACGTGATGATCGACGGCCAGCCTGCACCTGTGGTGGCATGAGTCTACAGACCGTGTACTGCCATCACGGCTAGGGTCGCGGGACGTTTCAGCATCGCCTCGTGATGCGCTTCCAGCTTTGGATAGTCGGACAGATCGACACCAGCCTTGGCCATCCAGCGTGGTGCAAGAAACAGATAGGCATCGCACAGCGTATACGGGTCACCCATCGCCCACGGACCCTTGATGTGGTGCGTCTCAAGCACCTGCGCGCAGTCCGCCACATTCGCTGCAACCTTGACCTTGAGCGCCTCTTGCGCTTCGGGATCGTCGGTCCAGCGAGAGCCCCGTAGCTTATGGGCAAATGCGACATGCATTGTGGCACAAAGAAAGGCATTCAGCGCGTCGGCCTCGGCCCGTTCAAAAGGTGTTTCCGGCAGCATGTGCGCTTGCGGATGTGTGGCCGCAACGTAGGTTAGGATGGCTGGGTTTTCAGTGATCACGCCATTCGGTGTGGCCAGGGCCGGCACCCGAGCTTTCGGGTTGATCTTGAGAAACGACGCCTCGTGATGTGCACCGTGTGCAATCGGGATTTCATGTGCGGCATAGTCTGCGCCAACCTCTTCCAATAGGATATGAGACGCCAAGGCCGAGCTGTCTTTGGCATAGTAAAGTGTAAGCACGCGAGATCCTCCTTATCGGATACTGTCTAAACCAGCGCGCGGATCAAGATGCCCAAGCCCAAAAGCAGGGACAGACCAATCAGCAGACGTCTGAAAATGTTGTCTGAGACACGGCGAAAGACCGCAATCCCTATTTGCGCGGCGATGAGTGACGTGGGCAGCGCGATCAGAAAGGCGGTGAGTGCTGTTGATGTATAGGCCCCGCGCCACCAAAGCATGACGGTGGTGGTAAACAGGACGCTGACATTGAAAGGCTGCAACACAGCGCGGGTTTCCGCTTTGGGCCATGGCCGCATGGAACACCAGATCACTGGCAATGCCCCCGACAGCGACGCCATCCCACCAAGGATGCCACCTGAAAGACCAATTGCAGAATCCAACACCGGCGTGCGGCGTTCGAATTTAGGTAGATTGGAGCGGAAACTGAAGAACCCGCCATAGACGATCAACAGCACGCCGATGATCAGTTTGAGAGTGTCGGCATCAATAAAGGAAAGAAGCGAAATCCCAACCGGGACGCCCAATAATCCGGGAATGATGAACCGCAAAAGGCGTGGAACATTCCGCGTCAGCGCCTCGCGAACCACCCATAGTCCTTGCAGGCCTGTGGTGACTGACATCAGTGCTACGATGGCCACAGCACTGACCGGGTCGAGTGCGACAAGGAAAAAACCAAGCGCGAACAGGGCGGTGCCTGTCCCAGCCAACCCGTTGACGAATCCGCCTGCCATGGCGCCAAGCGTAATGAATAGAATGGCTTCGAAGGTCATGCAGCGCCTGTGATTGGGGCGGATATCTGGGACGGCGGGTTTTCGATTACGGCCCGCAGGAGGGCCGCGTGTATCTCTTCGATCACGCGTAGTTTTGGGTGCTCTTTGCTGTGTGCCAGCCCGAGTTTTCGGATCGGGGCGTCGCCGCTCAGTTCAAGGTGGTTCAGGGGCAAAGCGTATGCGTTGCTCACGCAGGATCGGGGCACAATCGACACACCAAGATTGGCATGCACCATGCTTGATATCGCTTCGAGGTTTTCCAACTCCATTGCCTCACTGACGCGGATATTGTTGGTTTGAAGCCATGTTTCAATCTGGGTCCCAACCACGGCATCGCGATTGAAACGAATAAAGGGCCGTGTTTCCAGTATCTTGATTGGATCCGTTTCCATGACTTCGCTGCCGGTGATCAGGTGTAGCGGCTCGTCCGCGATCTCTAGAAATACCATGCCCGGCGGCATCAAAACTGGTTTAGTGACGATGGCCACGTCATAGTTCCCGCGATCGATGCCAGACAATAGCGCTGCCGTCAGGGCAGGGCGGATGCGCACGCGCAAGTCAGGATATTTGCCGCGCAGGATCGACATGGATAGGGGCGCGAGACCAATCAGTGTGGTCGGCACAGCACCCAGTTCGACCTCACCCTTCAGCCCGTCATCGCCCAGCACAGACGGCACCAGATTATCATAGTCCATCACCAATGTGCGGGCTCTCGCCACGACGGCGCGACCCAACGGTGTCAACTCAGGTGTGCGATGACTGCGATCGAACAGGGGAATACCCAAATCGGCCTCAAGTGTGCGCATCTGCTGGCTGACCGCCGCATGAGTGATAAACACCGCATCCGCCGCCGCGCTGAAGGTTTTGTGGTCCGCAACCGCGACCAGCGTTTTGAGCAATCTGATGGACATTCGGTGGTTTATGCGTGTTTTGCTTACAGAACGTGTAATTTTTTATTTCTTCGTTAAAGCTCTGCTTAAGGTTAACGTGAGTCAAGAGCCCGTACCAGGGCCGGAACATAAATTGGGAGGAGACTATGAAACTACGGACATTTGGTTCTGTATTGGCACTCGGCGTGGGTTTGATGGCGGGGGCTGCTATGGCAGAGTACCCGGAACGCCCGATCAATATGATCATCCCCTACGGCGCGGGTGGCGCGACAGACATTTCCGCACGCACCATTGCAGAGCCGCTCGGCACTGCTGTTGGCGAAGCGCTGGTCATGGCGAACGTCACAGGCGCAGGCGGTGCTACCGGGTCGGTTGCGGTGCAGAACGCCAATCCTGACGGCTACACGATGCTCTTTGCACGTGTCGGATCGCATTCGGTAAACCCGGCGATGAAGGCCACGCTGCCTTACACCCTGGACGATTTCCGCTTTGTGACCGTGTACGAAATCAACCCCGTCGCGTGCGTGGTGCGCCCTGACAGCGGTATCGACTCGATGGACGATCTGATTGCCAAGGTGAATGAAGGCGGCGTCAGCTACAGCTCGTCCGGCGTTGGTTCGCTCTTGCACCTTGCGGGCGCGATGGTGCTCAGTGAGTTCGGTGTCGAAGACCCGCTGGGTCAGGCAACCCACATTCCCCAGCAGGGCGGTGGTGCTGCGGCAACGGCTGTTTTGAACGGCACCGCGACCTTCCTCTGCACCAACTCGTCCGCATTGGCGAGCTTTGTGGCCAACGATCAGCTTAAGCCGCTGATGGTCACCACGGCAGAGCCCGTTATTGGTTTTGATGCGCCGACTGCAAACGATCTTGGCAAGCCGAACCTGAACCAGCTTGTCGGCTGGACAGGCATCGCAGGTCCTGATGGATTGCCGGACGATGTTGCGGCGAAGTGGGGTGAATGGATGGCTGCGGCAACCGCCGACGAGACATTCCGTACCTCGATGGAAAAGCGTGGGTCAGTGATTGAACTGATGGACCCGGCAGCCGCCAACGCGTTCATCGACGAACAGTACAACACGTTCAAAGCTCTGGTAGATGAATTGGGAATGCGGATCGAGGGCTGATCCCGATTTTCTGACCTGACTTAATACGCGCCGGGGCCTTTGGGCCTCGGCGTTTCCACCTCTGGAGCGGCCCTGTCCATGTCACAGAAATCCTTGCATCTGCGCCTTGGGATCATCGTGTCCCTAATGGCGCTTTTCCTCGTTCTTTACGCCATTCCGAATTTCGTCTTTTCCCCGTCGAATGTCGGCAACATCATTCTGTCGCCGCTCTTCTGGCCTTACGTGTTGGCCGGGCTGACCGGGGTCATCGGTGTTGGACTGTTGTTCAATGCGCTGACCAGCGCAGAGGACACGCCCTTCGAGGACGAAGACACCCTGCACTCCGAAGGCTCTACACCGTGGATGCGGCTGGGTGCATTGGCTGTGATCATGGTACTGGTGATGTTTGGCCTACCGCGGCTGGGCATGGTTTGGACGGCGATGCTGGCCTTTGCGGCCTGCGCGTTTCTCTTCCGTACGCGACACCCGATTGCGGCCGTTGTCTGCGCATTGATCGTGCCATTGCTGCTCTATGCCTTTTTCGCCCATGTGGCCGGGGTGGCGATCCCGCAGGGTAACTTTGTGAGGCTGCCATGAGCTTGTTGGATTCCCTCGCCGCCGGTCTCGCGCTTGTCGGCAACGTCGAAGCGTTTTTCATGTTGTTCTGCGGTCTGGTTGTGGGCGTCGTCGCTGGCGCTATCCCCGGATTGTCCGCGACAATGGCGGTTGCCCTGACGCTGCCCTTCACCTTTTCCATGACGCCAATCAACGCGATCCTGCTTTTGCTGGGCGTCTACAAGGGCGGTATCTTTGGTGGGTCGATCCCCGCCATTCTCATCAAAACGCCCGGCACGCCTGCATCGTCAGCGACCATCCTTGATGGCCACCCGATGGCCGAACGCGGCGAGGCGGGGCGCGCTTTGGGGATGGCGCTTTATGCGTCGTGCACGGCAGACTTTGTGTCGAACCTTGCACTGATCCTTTTTGCTGGATGGCTGGCGTCCTTTGCATTGAATTTTGGTCCGCCTGAATTTTTCACGCTGATCTTGTTTTCGTTGACCATCATCGCGGGTGTATCAGGCGAAAGCCTGCTGCGCGGCGCGTTGTCTGCCTTGGCTGGCTTGCTTTTGGCGACCGTCGGGCTGGATCTGGTCTACGGTACCAACCGCTTCACGTTTGGCGACCCGAATATGATGGGCGGTCTGAATTTTATCGCTGTGTTGATCGGTCTGTTTGCCATTCCCGAAATCATCTCAATGGCGTGGAACCCGGTCGCGCATCTTGGGCGCACCCGCGCCTTGGGTAAATCGCGATGCTCGTGGGCGGACTACGTTGGCAGTTTCAAAAGCATCATTCGGGGCAGCATGATCGGCGTCTTCCTTGGGTCGATCCCCGGTATCGGTGCCGCTCCCTCCGCGTTTCTCAGCTATTCCGAAGCGCGACGCACCTCCAAGAACAAGGCCAACTTCGGCAAGGGCGAAATCGAAGGCGTCGCGGCCTCGGAGGCGGGAAATAACGGTGTGGCAGGGGCAACCTTGATCCCGCTGCTCGCACTCGGCGTGCCGGGCGACGTGATCACCGCGATCATTATTGGCGCGTTCATGGTGCATGGGCTTCAGCCGGGACCGATGATGTTCATCCTGAACGTGGACATTATCTATGGCCTGTTCATTGGCCTGATCGTCAGCTCGGTGTTCTTGCTATTTGTCGGTTCTGTCGCGATCCGAGGGTTCAAGTTTGTGGCGGATGTTCCAAAGCGTTTGTTGATGCCTGCCGTTCTGGTGTTGTGCATTTACGGCGTGTTTGCGGTGAACAACAACATCTTTGACGTGGGTGTGATGTTCGTCATGGGATGGGTCGGCTATATCATGATGCGCAATCGCATCCCGGCAGCCCCATTTCTGATCGCGTTCATTCTTGGACCATTGCTTGAGGACAATTTCCGTCAGTCGATGCTGATGTCGGGCAGCGATCCGAGCGTCTTGTTCCGGGGGCCAATCACGTGGTTCTTCTGGTTCCTGACCTTTGTGACCGTCTTCGCCATCACGCGCAGCACCCTGCGCAAGAAGGTGCCGCTTAGTTAAGATCCTCGAGGAGGCGGCCATGGCGGCGCGTCTCCTCGATCACTTGACCAAATGTGGTCAGGCCGCGCGCGTCCAACATCGGCAGCATTTTGACCAGTACTTCGGCGGTTGCGCGGGCATCACCAAGCGCGGTATGCCGCAGCTCGGTTGGGATCGTGACACTTAGCCGGTCGCACAAAGCATCCAAAGTGTGCCGTTCGCTTGCGCCGAACAGGACGGCAGACAACAGCACGGTATCGAGGATCGGATGATCCCATGTGACCCCGGTGTCTTTGGCGTGACGGTGCAAAAAAGCCATGTCGAATGGTGCATTATGCGCAACGATCACGGCCTCGCGGGAAAAGTCGTGAAAGCGTTTGGCAACGGTGTGAATATCCGGCTGTCCTCGGACCATCGCATCCGTCACCTTATGCACCTTGGTCGAGGCAGGGGGGATCGGACGCCCGGGATCGACCAACTGGTTGATCAACTCGCCCTCGATGATCCGCCCGTTCAACACGCGCACCGCGCCCAATTGCACCACATCATCTTTGTGGGGCAACAAGCCCGTTGTTTCCGTGTCAAAGACAGAAAAGCACAGGCTGCTGATAGGTTGGTCAAGGATGTCCATCTCGGCGGCGCCCCGGCGCTGTTCGAGCAGGTCAAAGTCGTACACAAGCGGTCGCGCCGCATCCGGCGAAATCTCAAGAGTTTGGCTGTCGATCACCATCAGGTAGCCGCCGCCATCCATCGGTTTGAGCTTGGTGTCAAAGCTCTGTGTCCGGTCCTGAGACTGTGCGGTGAACTCCACATCCATGCCGGTCCGCCCCAGTTTGCTGACTGCGGCACCAAGGCTTTTGGTGTCAAAATATTCGGTGATTTGCGCGTTCAGACGGGGCACGCCCAACTGTGCCAGCACTTCGGCGGCTTGCCCGTCATAGAGCACAATCTGCCCGCTTGGCCCGACAAGAACGGTGGCCACTGGGATTTCTGTCAAAAGTGCGGTCAGACGGGCTTTTTCAGCAGTCAGGCGCGTGGTTTCAGAGGCAATCGCCTGCGCTGTGGTCAGCGCGGTTTCATTGAGTTGCTGCGCCACCGCCGACGCCGCAGGCGCAAGGTCGCCCAGATAACGTGCGGTTTGAATGTCGAATGCGCCATCTACTCCGGCATGGGCGCGGGTGCGCATTTGCGAAGCCAGCCGTTCAATCGGTTTGGCGACGTTTTCATCGAATAAAAGCCAGATGGTCACCGTCAGCCCAAGGATCAGAAACGCGGACAAGATCGCGGCAAAGGTAAAGCCATTGGTGGTCGTCGTCTCAACGGCGCGGCCATAACCGAACCATAGCGCCACCCCGACCGAAGCCAGACTGCCAAAGCCCAAGAGGCAGAAGAAAAGAAAAATGCGCAGTCGCAGGCTGAGAGTTGACAACATTGCCTTACCCCTTGCCACAGACGCCGCTGACAATCGGGTCGCCCGCGGTTGTATCGCGCCACACCGGATCACCGCCATCACCAAAAGCGGGATCGGCGCGTTGGCCGGTGTCACAATTCACCATCAGTTCAACGGACTGCACCGTGCCCCAGCGTCGGAAGAAATAGATATCGGCCATAAACAGCGCCGTATCTTCGGTGTTGGCGCGTACATTCCCGGTATCAAGCGCGATAAAGCGGTCGATATATGGCGCCAGATACGTCCAAGGTCGGTAAAACGCGGTACTTTCGGCGGTTTGAACCACTTCCAATCCATCCGGCAACGCGTCCGAGGTACGTGAAAACCAACTGTATTCGCTGCTGATTGTCGTACCCAGCATTGCGGCGCCGGCGGCCACGGGAATCAACCACTTGGGAACCCGTCCTCCCGCAGCGCGTGCGATGAGCATCATGACACCGGCTCCGGCAATACCGGCCACGATCACCGCGATCAGTTCCAAAAACATAGGTCGTCCTCCCAAACGATGCGCGTCAGCTTAACATGCCGCGCCCGTGCCCCACTGCCGATTGCAGCGACTTTATCACGACGAATGCATCCCGCAGATGACTTCGCTCAAAATCCGACAAATCAGTTGGGCTTAAAAAATTGTCCGGCATGACGCCAGCACGCACTTGCGCTGCCTGATGGTCCAGCCGCGTTTCGGCGATGAGATCATAGGCATCGCGAAGATCCTGACCACCAGAGCCGCTGAGGACACCTGCAGCAACCGCTGCCTCCAGCCGCGCTGCGGTGTTCACCGCCGTCAACTTACCCTGAAGCGCATAGATGCGGCCCAAATCCACAACCGGAACGACGCCATTGTGCTTGAGGTCAATCATGTTCTTGTGCTCACCCGAACGGATCGTCGCGAACCCGCGCAGAAGGCCCAAGGGCGGGGTGTGCTTAAGAGAGTTTGACACCATATGTGCCACAAAAATCGAATTGGCCGCAGCCTTGCGTAGTGTCTCGGCCTGCAAATCCTCGAACAGGCGTGTCGCACCGCCGATGGGGCGCAGGTCGAACATGACGCTGGCCAACATCTGTGCCTCAGGCGAGGGCGTTTTGATCCATCCTGCGAAATACTCGCGCCACACGCGTATAGGCTGCCTCCAGCGGGGATTGGTCGCCATCATGTCACCGGGGCAATAGACATAGCCGCAGGTGTCCAGCCCGTCACAGACGAACCGCGCAAGCGCTTCGAAATAGGGCATGTCAGCCTCGGTTGCGCTGTCGTCAAGAAACAGACAATTGTCCTGATCGCTGACACCGGTTTGTTCCTGCCGGCCCTGTGATCCGCAGGCGAGCCAAAGATACGGCACCGGCGGCACACCAAGCTGCTTTTCGGCCAAGGCGAGAAGGCGTCGCGTTGCAGTGTCGGCAACGTCAGTGATCAACCGTGTTATAACTTCGTGACGGTTGCCACCCGCCACCAGTTGCCCCAACAACTGCGGTATGCGCCGTGTGACGACAGCCATCTCTTCGGCACTGTTCGCATGGGCGATTTCGGACACCAGCTCTGCTGAGCTGACCGCCTGAAATCGCGTCAGGTCGGTTTGTGTCACAATGCCGACGAGCTTGTCTCCTTGGCACACGGGGATATGCCCAATCCGCCGTTCCATCATCATATGCAGCACATCAGACCCAATGGCCGACGGGGGCAGGGTGACCGGATCAGGGGTCATGATCTTGGTGATCGGCGTGTCGAATGGCAAACCGTTGCCAACCACTTTGCCCGACAGGTCGCGGATCGTTGCGATGCCTTGAAGGCTGTCCGCATCGGCTACGCAGATCGACGACACGCGCGCATCGCGCATCATCCGTGCGGCGGTTTGGACGTCGGTCATGGGGGGGCAGGTGAGCGGCGTTGTCGCCATGAGCGCCTCTACCTTTGTGGTGGCCAAACTTGCCTTGTTTGGCTTTTCCGTCCGACTGCGGTCAAAGAACCGTCGAAAGGCCGGGTCTTCGTTCATTGCCTGATGAAACCGCGCGGCAGGCAGGATCAGCAATGTTGTGTCCGTCACCGCCTGCGCCGAGGTCAGGCTGTCGCCCTCGCGCAGCAATCCGCGTTCTCCAAAGGAATTGCGTGGCCCCAAGAGAGAAATAGGCACGTCATGTTCATCGCGAATTTCAACGTCACCACGATAGACCACGAACAGCCCTTCAAGCGGTGCGTTGAGTGCGTAAATCATCTCGTTTTCGGAAACGGTCCGGACCTCGAACGCGTCGATCAACGTCTGCAACGCTGCCGGTTCCATCGTGTCATAGGGATGGATGGCGGACAGGAACTGTACAATCGAATGGGGGTCAAGTGTCATGGGGTGACCTGTTGTCTTTAATAAAAAGTCCCGCCCCGGAATGCCGGCGCGGGACCGCGTTGTCAGGGGTGCGCCGTCATTGCGGCGCCTCCTGTTGGCTTAGTGGTCCTGAGCCGCGCCTGCGCCACGGGGAACGCGCACGCTTTCGACCAGCTCTTCGATCTCTTGCGGGATCGGGGCTGTCATCTTGGATACGGTAAATGCCACCGCAAAGTTGATCATGGCACCAACCGCGCCAAAGCTTGTCGACTTGATCGTGCCAAGCAGCGGATCGGCATCGGTAAAGCTGTTGGTGTCAGGAACAAAGAACCAGCCCTTGTGCAGGAAGATGTAGATCAGCGTAATGATCAAGCCGGACAGCATACCCGCAACTGCACCTTTGTTGTTCACCTTGGTAAAGATGCCCATCATCAGTGCCGGGAAGATCGACGCCGCCGCCAGACCAAAGGCCAAGGCCACCGTTTGCGCCGCAAAACCCGGAGGGTTCAGGCCCAGATAAGTTGCCACGGCAATCGCCACCGCCATCGCGATCCGGGCAGACAGAAGTTCGCCCTTTTCCGAGATGCCGGGGTTCAACTGTCCTTTGATCAGGTCGTGCGACACCGCCGAAGAAATCGCCAGCAGAAGACCCGCCGCCGTGGACAGGGCTGCCGCAAGGCCACCCGCCGCCACGAGGCCGATTACCCAGGATGGCAGGTTCGCAATCTCGGGATTGGCAAGAACCAGGATGTCACGGTTGAAGTTGGTCAGCTCGTTGCCTTCCCAGCCTTCGCTTGTGGCACGTTCCTGCATCGCGGGACTTGCATCGTTATAGTACTGGATGCGACCGTCGCCGTTCTTGTCTTCCCAGCCCAGAAGGCCGGTTTGCTGCCATGTTGCCATCCAGTCATAGGCTGGATCGGATTCGATGGTCTCGACGCTCACGGCCTCACCGCTCGTGCCATTTGGCCAGAACTGTTCGGTGATGTTCAGGCGTGCCATCGCACCTACAGCTGGGGCTGTGAGGTAGAGCAATGCGATGAAAACCAGCGCCCAACCCGCGGACCAACGGGCGTCAGCCACCCGCGGAACGGTAAAGAAGCGCATGATCACGTGCGGCAGACCGGCGGTACCAATCATCAGCGACAAGGTGAACAAAACCATGTTGAACGTGTCGCCATGATGCGCCGTGTATTCGTTGAACCCAAGCTCGGCCACGATCTGGTCCAGCTTCTGGAGCAGCGGCATACCGCTTTCCACATCCGTGCCAAAAAGACCCAGACCCGGGATCGGGTTGCCGGTCAACTGCAACGAGATGAACACGGCGGGAATGGTATATGCCATGATCAGCACGACATACTGCGCAACCTGCGTGTATGTCACACCCTTCATGCCGCCGAACACCGCGTAGGCAAACACCACACAGGCACCGATCAACAGACCGGCTGTGTTGCTAACCTCAAGGAAGCGGCCAAAGGCCACGCCCACACCGGTCATCTGACCGATCACGTAGGTCAGCGATGCCACCAGCAACGAGATCACCGCAACCATACGCGCGGTCGGGCTATAGAAGCGGTCGCCGATGAATTCGGACACTGTGAACTTGCCAAACTTCCGCAGGTACGGGGCCAGCAACAGCGCCAAAAGCACGTAACCACCGGTCCAACCCATAAGGAAGGTTGAGTTGTCGTAGCCGGTAAAGGCAATCAGGCCCGCCATCGAGATGAACGAGGCCGCAGACATCCAGTCCGCCGCTGTCGCCATACCGTTGGTGACCGGGTGTACGCCGCGACCAGCGGCGTAGAATTCCGAAGTTGACCCAGCGCGGGCCCAAATGGCGATGCCGATGTAAAGCGCGAATGACGCGCCCACAAAGAGCAGGTTGATTGTAAACTGATCCATTGCTCTTATTCCTCCTCGACGCCGTATTCTTTATCCAGCTTGTTCATCCGCCAGGCGTAGAAAAAGATCAGCGCCAAAAAGACGAGGATCGATCCTTGCTGGGCGAACCAGAAACCAAGGTCGGTCCCACCGACGGAAATACCTGCCAGCATCGGGCGCAGCAAAATGCCGAACCCGAAAGAACAGATGGCCCAGATCACCAGGCTCACCAGAATGATGCGCACATTCGCTGCCCAGTAGCCCGCGTCGGACTTTCCGGCAGCCTGCGCTGATTGAGTTTTTTGGTCCGCCATAGCGGGTCCTCCTCTTCCTCCGTTGACGTGCCCCGCTGATGCGGGGAAACGTGTCCCATGTGTCGCGGCGCTATGGCCGCAGGTGGCAACCGCCTAGACGGTGGCCTTTTCGACAATCGTACCAAGCTGTTTGGCGATATCGTCAATGGCCCCCATCGCATCGACCCGGGCAAGAGCGCCCTGTGCGTCGTAGAATGCGATCAACGGCGCAGTCTGTGCATGATATGCAACAAGCCGGGCAGCCACAGTTTCTGCGTTGTCATCGGCGCGGCGTTTGAAATCAGTGCTTTGGCACTTGTCGCACTGGCCTTCGATCGAAGGTGCCTTGAAGCTGTCGTGATAGCCTTCGCCGCATCCGCCACAGGTGAAACGGCCAGAAATCCGATCCACCATTGCGGCATCATCGACATCCAGGCTGATGGCGGCATCGATTTTTTGCCCGCATTCGGCCAGCAAGGTATCCAGTGCTTTGGCCTGAACGGTGGTGCGCGGGAACCCGTCAAGGATCACACCGCGCGCGCAATCTGCATCGGCCAACCGGTCGCGCAGAATGGCGATGACGATGTCGTCGCTCACGAGGTCGCCCGCTTCCATGACCGCTTTGGCCTGTTTGCCCGCGTCCGTGCCGTTGGCCACAGCCGCTCGCAGCAGATCGCCGGTGCTTAACTGGACAAGGCCGAATTGCTCTTCCAGCATCCGGGCTTGTGTGCCTTTGCCGGCCCCCGGGGGGCCAAGCAAGATGAGGACAGGGGCGGTTGTCGGTGTTGTGCTTCCGTCCATTGCCATCACCCTTTATTCATGCGGTTTTCGATGAGGTCATCGACGACGGAGGGGTCAGCGAGTGTGGAGGTGTCGCCCAAGGAGCCTGTGTCGTTCTCGGCGATTTTGCGCAGGATGCGGCGCATGATTTTGCCGGATCGGGTTTTTGGCAGGCCGGGGGCCCATTGGATGACATCCGGGGATGCGATGGGGCCGATTTCGGTGCGG
>NZ_CBFHLV010000066.1:0-18301 GCF_965656765.1 Marivita sp.
CCGGGATCATGGCGAGGATCAGGATCGCCATTGTCCAGTGTATCAGGCGCGCGGGCCGCTTGTAGCGGGTTTCATCAGTTGCCATAGCGCCCTCACATTATACCAAGCGGTAGCCCGCCGACCGGCGTCAATACGAGGGTCGTCAAAGTTACCTTGCCTTGACAGTGGCAAAGTTAGGTCGATCTTTCAATGATGGCATTGACCCAGACACATCTTATTCGCGACACACGCAGCCGGTTCATCCCGCCAGGGCCCATTGGCGCGTTCATCGGCCTTTCCTTGATGGGCGTTTTGTGTGTGCTGGCGTTTGCCCTTGTGCTGCCCGGCGCATCGCCAGTTACAGTCACTACAGCGGTCAGTTTTTATGCGACGTCGGCAACCATAACCAGTTGGTTTCTCAAGCGTGACTACCCGAATGATCGTTTGGGGCTGTGCAATGTTGTGACGCTTGCGCGGTTGGCACTTGTATCCGCCCTTTTGGTTCCATTGATGGCGGGCGAGGCCCCATCTTGGTCTTTCTGCGCGATGGCCGCATTTGCACTTTCGCTGGACGGGATCGACGGTTGGGCTGCGCGGCGGCAGGGCCTTGTTTCGGAATTTGGCGCGCGGTTTGACGTCGAGGTCGACTCGCTTCTGGCGCTGGTTCTTGCGCTGAACGCAGCATTTAACGCAGAAATAGGCGCGGCAGTCATTCTGTTGGGGTTGCCGCGCTATGTGTTTGCACTGGCCAACTTTGCCTTGCCATGGATGCGTAGAGCTTTGCCTGAACGGTTCAGCCGCAAAGTCGTCTGCGTGGTCCAGTTGGCAACATTGATCGCGATGCAGGCGCCGATCTTGCCACCGCTGGCAGCGGTGGTGTTGCTCCCACTTGCTGCTGGCGCTCTGATCTGGTCGTTTGCTATCGATACCCTTTATCTCTGGCGGTCGCGCGCGTGACGGGGCGCGTGGCGCAATTGACCTTGGCCACATTGGTTCTGCATCTGGTTCTAGTGCAACCAAACCACCCTGCGGCGATGGGATGGAACGCCCTGCTGCTTTTTCCGCTAGAGCTTCCGATTATTCTTCTTGTTTTGGTCGCACTAAGCCCGGGACGTTGGACGCAATGGGTCCGCGCCGCCTTGGTCGGAGCACTTCTTGTTATCGCTCTGCTTAAAACCGCTGATTTTGCCATGTTCACTGCATTGACGCGTGGCTTTAATCCGGTCGCCGACTTGCCCTTAATCGAAGCCGGGCTTCGGTTGGCGACAGGTGCAGTTGGGCCGTTTCTGACAGCCGTCGGTGTGGTAGCAGCATTGCTTGCGCTGGCTTTGGTAGGACTGGCGCTTTGGTGGGCGAGCGGCGTCTGGGCACAGGTAAAATTGACCCAAACCCCACGCCGGATCGCTATGGTCGCGGCTGTTTTCGTTGGCGGCGTCGCCACTGCCGAGATTGGTCACGCAATGGGGCGTTGGGCGTTGCCGACGGCCGTGCCCGGCGCGGCCTTCACAGCACGGGTCGCGGTTGAGCGGACGCTCATGGTGCGCGACACGCTTGCCGATCTGCGTGCGTTTTCAGAGGCAACCGCCCAAGACCGGTTTGCAGATCGAACCGGACTTCTTGACGCCATTGACCGCGATGTGTTGGTCATCTTTGTCGAAAGCTATGGTCGGACCAGCCTTGATACACCGCTCTTCGCGAACACTCACCGCGCCACGCTCGCCACATCGGAAACACGGCTAGAGGCGCTTGGCCTTTCTATGCGCTCTGGCATTCTGGCGTCACCGACGCGGGGGGGGCAAAGCTGGCTTAGCCATGCAACCTTTGCAAACGGGCTGTGGGTGGCCGATCAAACCAGCTATGGTGCTGTATTGGCCAGCGGACGCAAGACCTTGTTCCATATCGCCGAGGCAGAAGGATTTCATACCGCTGCTGTAATGCCCCAGATCACATTGGATTGGCCCGAAGCAAATTTCATGGGGTTCGAGACGGTGCTGGCGGCAAAGGATCTTGGCTACGAGGGCCTGCCGTTCAATTGGGTGACAATGCCCGATCAATTCACCTTTGCATCGATGGACCGGCTCTTGCGCACCAAGCCTGACGACCGGCCACTATTTATACAGATGGCCCTTGGATCATCCCATGCGCCATGGCTCCCGGTGCCGGAACTGGTGGACTGGAATACCATTGGAAACGGTGAAATCTTCAATCCAATGGCCGAAGCGGGTGATCCGCCGGATGTGGTCTGGCGGGATCGCGACCGGGTGCGGGAACAGTATCGCTTGGCGATAGACTATGCTTTGCAGGTCGTCTTTGACTATGTCGCCCGTCGCGCTGACGACCCACCGCTGGTATTTGTCGTCGGCGATCACCAGGCCGCCAGCTTTGTCGCCCTTGATGAACGTCCGGACGTGCCGATCCATGTGATCGGACCTGAGTATCTGGTTGAACGCGCGGCTGATTGGGGTTGGACGAAGGGGTTATTGCCGCACGACACTGCCACCCCACGCCCAATGAATGAAATGCGTAACTTGATACTGGATGCGTATTCCGCGCCTCCGCTGAAGGACAGTAACAGTTGATACGCTCAGTCCCGAAGTGGGTTTGGACCGCCGGTCAAGTGGCCATCGCGGCAACACTACTTGCCTTGCTGTGGCAAGCCGCTGATGGGCCCGAAGCGGCACGCAGCTTGGCTTCGGCGGAGTGGACTTGGCTGGCAACCGCCGTGGCATTGCTGACAGTTCAAACAGTCCTATCCGCCCTACGGTGGCAAGTGACGGCCCGACAGCTTGGCATTTCTTTCGGACCGGCACATGCAATCCGAGAATACTATCTGGCCCAGGTCGTGAACCAATCGCTGCCCGGCGGCATGGTTGGCGATGCAGCCCGCGCCTACCGTGGCCGCGAACAAGCGGGGTTCTTGGCATCCGGGCAGGCGGTCGTCATCGAACGGCTGGTTGGGCAAATTGCTATGTTTCTCACACTCGCGATCGCTTTTGCAGCAACATATGCCGTGCCCGGCGGTTTGGACTGGCCGCAATGGCTCTCCATACCGGTGATGATATCTGTTCTGGCAGGCTTGACCGTGCCGCTAGTTCTGTGGACCGCGGTTAATGTCAAAGGCGCAGTTGGGCGCTTGGCTTCGCGTATCTGGTCCCCACTTGATAGAGCACTAGCGAACCGGCGCGTCCTGCCGGTGCAGGTCGGCCTGAGTATTGGCACAACCTTTTGCAACCTCGCCGCATTTGCCGCCTGCGCAAAGGGTGTTGGTGTTGAGTTGCCTTTACCTGCCGTAGCCGCGCTGGTCCCTTTGATCTTGTTTACGATGTTGATCCCGATTTCCGTTTCGGGTTGGGGCCTACGTGAAGGGGCCGCTGCTGCGCTTTTTCCACTAGCTGGCGCGTCGGCCAGCGGTGGCTTGGCGAGCAGCGTTGCTTTTGGCCTGTCCTTTATTGTTGCCGTGTTGCCAGGGTTGGTTTTTCTGCAGCTCAAACCACGGGCAGAGAAGGTGAATATGCAGCACCCGTACAAAAGCCGGTGATTCCAAACAATTGGTCGCGGGGCCAGCACTTGCCATGCCTCAGTCCCCACTTAGTTCTACAAAAAACGCCAAGAGGATGTCATGACGCACACGCCCCTAACACGACGTAGATTTCTAGGAACTGGTGCCGCAGCAGCAGGTGCCTTCGGACTAATGCCAAGACGGCTGCACGCACAAACGGCTGTCAGCTTGCAGCTTTCGTGGTTGCACTCATCTCAATTCGCCGGAAGCTACATTGCTCAGGACCGCGGATGGTGGTCCGATGCGGGGCTTGAAGTGTCCTTGCTGCCCGGAGGGCCGAATGCGCCGGTTGAGCCGCCAGTTGTGGCAGGCACCGCACTGGTTGGCATTTCTGCGGCAGACTATACTGCTGCGGCAGTCTCGGAAGGCGCGCCTTTCAAAATTCTGGGTGTTGCGATGCAAAAGAACCCGTTTGTCGTCGCCTCGCTGCCAGCCAACCCGGTGAACGAACCCGCTGATCTGGTGGGCAAGCGGATCGGTATGGCACTGGCCAACACACCGGTGTTGCAAGCCTTGTGCAGCCTGAATGGCGTTGACATCAACGGGATCGAAATCGTTCCCACGCAGTATTCTGCCCAACCGCTTTTGGCGGGTGAGGTTGACTGCCTGCTCTGCTGGGAAACCGATCTGCCGGTGGCTATGACCATGCAGGGCGTTGAAAACCTGACGATGCTGATGGCGGATCACGGTTATTCGGTGCATTCGCAAACCTATATCTCGACCGAAGACACCCTTGCCAATCGCCGCGCCGAACTTGTTGCTTTGATGGCCGGGGAAGTGCGCGGATGGGAGGCGTATCGCGCTGACACCGATGCCGCCGCCGCATTGACCCTTGAGATGTACCCGGACGCAGGGCTTGATCTGGAAACCCAGAAGTTACAGGCTGCACGACAAGTGCCACTGATGTTCTCGGACCTGACAGATGCCAACGGCTTTGGATGGTGGACCGACGACACGGTTGCAGACAATATCGAAACCCTTGCGCTTCTTGGTCGGACGGTAACACCTGACCTTTGGGACCGCTCGATCCTTGAAGAGGTCCATGGCTCCTGAACTGACCCCACCGCCCGAAATCGTCTGCACAGGGCTTGGAAAGACGTTTGAGGGCGGAACGGAAGCCGTTGAGGCCTTGAACCTAACGATTGCGGCTGGGCAAACCACAACATTGGTCGGGCCGTCGGGATGTGGGAAATCCACTCTCTTGCGAATGATTGCCGGGCTTGAGGAAGCAAGCGTTGGGGCGGTTTCAATTGGTGGCGAGGCACCGTTTGAGACACTCAAGCGAGCGGGATTGTCAGTTGCTTTTCAAGACCCGTCGCTGCTGCCGTGGCGCAGCGTGCGCGGGAATATTGAACTTGCGTTAAAGTTGGCGCGTCGCCCTGTGGATACGGGTGCGATAGATCAATTGATCAGTCTTGTCGGGCTGGACGGCTTTGCCGAAACCCGTCCAGCCGAATTGTCCGGTGGGATGCGCCAGAGGGCTGCAATCGCGCGGGCCTTGGCAACGAAACCTGGCCTCTTGTTATTAGACGAACCGTTTGGCGCAGTCGACGAACTCACTCGTCAGCAACTTGCGCAGGATTTACCACGGATCTGGGAGGCGCAGGGTACGACGACGGTGCTGGTCACACATTCGGTCAGCGAAGCAGTGCTTTTGTCAGATCGCGTGATCGTCCTGTCGCCACGCCCGGCCAAGATCGTGGCTGACATCCAAATCACGCTTCCCCGCCCTCGCACGACCGAGATGGGGCGTGACAAGGCCGCAAGCAACCTTAAAGAACAGGTCTTTGCGGCGCTTTCCGAAAGCATGGCTGCGGCGCAAAGACCGTTGGCAGCGCAATGATCATATCGGCGTCGCCCGGCCGGCGCGTCGGGCCCTTGCGCACAGGACGCGCCGATGCTTGGCTTGGCATTCTTCTAATCGTCGTCGGATGGGAAGTGGCGGGCAGACTGCTGACAGATGCGTTCGTTTTGGCCGCACCCAGCCAGATTCTGCTGTACTTGGCCGAAGAGTGGCAACTGATGCTACGCGCACTTTGGGTGACGCTGAGCAACGCGGCGATTGGATTTGTCGTAGGCAACCTGGCAGCGTTGATCCTGGCGGGACTGGCGCTTATTTGGCCACGCAGTGAACGTGTGGTGACGGGGTTGGCTTTGCTCGTCTTTTGCCTGCCACTGGTCGCGACTGGCCCGATCCTTCGAGTTTTTTTTGGACCGGGCAATGGGCCGCAGATCGTGTTGGCAGCCCTTGCGGTCTATTACACAACCCTGATCCCGCTTTTGGTCGGACTGCGCGCCGCACCCGACAGTTGGTTCGATCTTGTGCGCAGCTACGGGCGCGGTCGGCTTGCAGCACTTGTGCATGTGCGTGCGATGGCAGCGTTGCCGTATCTGTTCACCGGCCTTCAAATTGCCGCCCCCGCAGCATTTCTTGGGGCGATGGTTGGTGAATTTACCGGCGCGGAGCGTGGGATGGGCGTGCTGACCATCCGTGCACTACGCGCGCTGGACGTTGAGATGACATGGGCCCTGGCCACTGTTGCGACAGCGGTGGCGATTTGTGCCTATATCGCGATTGGTGCGCTTGCACGTCGCGTACTTTTAGAAGACCCGCCCGTTATCCTCGCCACGCCTGCCCAAAATGGTGCGCTTGGCGCTTCTTGGCGCGATGCAGCTATAATTTCACTGCTGATCCTGACGGCTTGGGCCGGAGCAATTTGGATGTTTGACCTGAATCCCTTCTTTGCCAAAGGCCCGGCAGATGTGTTTGACGCACTGATTTTGGCACCAGACGCATTGGACACACGCGCTGCCCTTGTTGCCGCATTGGGGGAGACGGCACTCTTTCTCATTCCTGGATACATTGCTGGGTTGGTGGCAGGAGCCGGGCTTGCCATCCTTTTGGTGCTTGTTCCGGCCCTCTCCAATACCGCGATGCCTATGGCCATTGCGCTGCGCTCTGTACCGATTGTCACGACCGCTCCGCTGGTGGTCTTGCTGTTGGGGCGCGGAGCCACCGGGACAATCGTTCTGGTTGCGGTGATGGTGTTTTTCCCAACACTCGTCGCATGCCTTCACGGACTGCGGCAAACGCCCGGTCAGATCCTGGACGTCTTTGACAGTTTTGCAGCCGGACCGTTCACCCGGCTGATCCGCGTACGCATCCCGGCAATGCTGCCCGCTTTTTTCGCAGCAGCCCGAATGGCTGTACCCGCGTCCGTGCTGGCTGTGACGGTTGCCGAGTGGTTGGCCACCGGTGCCGGAATTGGCAGCCTTATGGCCTTGTCGGCATCCCTGTCGGACTACGACATGCTCTGGAGCTCAGTTGTGCTCGTCTCGGTCCTGTCTGCACTTGGATATGCGTTGGTCAGCATTGTTGAGCGGCGCGTGCTTGCCGTCTACGCGCCCGAGCAGCTGTCGTGACATTGTGCCCAGCCGCTTTTGCCATTCCCGGCGATATCTCCCAACCAACGGGGGGATATTACTATGAACGCCGACTTCTTGAAGGGCTTCGGCTTGACGGGCGTGACGTGCGGCATCTTCAGATTGGAGCGTCGTTCCCTGACCCGAGCAAAGCCGATATGGATGACCTTATTGCGCAACTGTCAGCGTTGGAGGTAAACCGACCAGTGATCCTTGATGGGTTTCTGTCAGCCACTATCGATACGACTGCATTGGCGCGTTTGCATGTGCCGACTGTGGCGATGGTCCATCATCCACTCGCTTTGGAAAGCGGTTTGGACGCGGACCGGCGTGAATTTCTATACCGCATCGAACGGGATAACCTTGCGCTGGTCTCGCATGTGCTGGTGCCAAGTCCGCACACCGCAGCGATCCTGAGTGACCGGTATAATGTCGCGCCAGATCGCATTACGATTGCACGCCCCGGAACGGATCGTCCAACATTTCGTGCGGCCCTCGCTGATCCGCCTATGATCCTGTCCGTCGGCATTCAACACCCACGCAAAGGCCACGACACGCTGCTGCGCAGCTTAGCCAGGCTGCGCGCACTTGATTGGACCGCAGTGATTGTCGGCGCGGCCTATGATCTGCAATTCGCGGCCCAGTTGGAGCGCCTGTTGGTTGATCTTGATTTAACCGACCGTGCCCAAATCGCTGGGCGTGTGTCTGATGAAGCGCTAGGTACGCTCTATAGCGAGGCGTCTATCTTTGCGCTCGCGACCCGCTACGAAGGGTATGGCCTTGTGTTTGACGAGGCACTTGCAGCCGGGCTACCCATCGTCAGTTGCGCCACCGGAGCCGTTCCCGACACGGTTCCCAAAGACGCGGGCCGCCTTGTGCCGCCAGATGATCCAGACGCGTTCGCAGCCGCGCTTGAAAAGCTACTGACAGATACAGAGCACCGGTCCAAATTGTCCGACGCTTCGACAGCCGCAGGACGCAAATTGCCGTCTTGGTCCGACACAGCAAGGACAGCGGGTACGGTTCTTGACAGGTTGCCCGCGCGCGAAGGCTAGCCGTAAGGCTCAGATAAGCTTGGCATAGACATCGCCCGAGTTTGCATCATCTGGCAATGCATCAATTTCAGCGTGCATGTCTTTTGCCGTCAACCAGTCGCGATGCTCGAGCTTGTGGTTTTCACCCAAGCTGATGTTGAAGCGATAAACACCCAAGGCGCATAACTTGTCGATACAGTCGTGGGCGACAGACCGTTGGATCGTCGTGAATTCAAAGGACAGCGCCGCAACCGCTGTGCTTAGCCCACCAAGCACCTCGGCCTCGTGCCCCTCTACGTCAATTTTCATGAAGTCCGGAACGCCATAGCGCACGATAAGGGCATCCAGCGTAGTGACCGGCACCGTCACGCTGTCATCCCAGACCTGATCCGCCCAGCCCGGGGCATCTGTCGCCGCCGTGATGAAATCCGGCGCGACCGTGGCCACAGTGGGATTGCGTGTGTTGAGGTGTAACATCACCTCGCCGACTTCTTTGCCAATCGCACAAGGCAGTAGCGCTACGTTCGGTTTCCGACCATGCAGCAAACGCAGCGCGCGAAAGACCCGCGGTTGTGGTTCGACTGCGACAACCGATGCCCCCAGCCGAAGAAAGCTGGCCGTGCGGTCGCCCAAATGCGCTCCGATATCAAACACTAGCGCATCAGACGCGACGAACGCGGCGTTCAGCACGTCCATCCGCTGCGCTCGAGCGTCATCGCGGTAATAGATTTCCAGCGACCGGCCAATTCCCGTCTTGGTACGGGTGCCACCTTTCCGCGCCATTCATTCATCCTTGTTGGCCCCAGACCCTGCTATGTCACAAACCACTGAGGCGAGGATCGCATCTACCCCCGTCCGACCGGTGTCAGGCTGTCAAAGGCAATGCCCGTTGCATCCTTGTATTCAACCTCATCCCAGAAGCCGATCAGAATACCCCCTTCTGCGGCCTTTTTTTGCCGGGCCAGTACGGCTGGGGTAGCTGTGATGCGAGTGTGATGTCGGGTGGCCCAGTCAAGCAAGGCTGCCTCCATACGGGCGCGGACAGCATTGTGTTCTTCAGTCTCTGACGCCCCCAGATCGCAGATCTCGTGCGGGTCGGTCTCCAAGTCAAACAGTACCGGTCGGAACCCCTCGCAACGGATATATTTCCAACGGCCATCAAAAATCATCGTTGTGTGCGCGTGCTCCTGCGGCTGGTCCAAACTGCGCGCCATTTCGGACCAATGATAATCATGCTGGCTGATGGCATAGCGTCGCGAGAATCCGTCGGTGCCATGCAGGATTGGAGTCAAATCCCGACCTTCGATCACGTGTGGTTTTGCCTCGCACCCAAGAGCGTTCATGAAGGTTGGTGCAAGGTCGATCATCTCAACCAGCGCATCCGACACAAGGCCACGGGTGTCTTCTGCCTGCGCGCGCGGATCTGCTATGATGAGAGGAACCTTTGCCGCCATCTCGTGATAGAAATCCTTGTCACCCATCCAGTGATCGCCCATGTAATCACCATGATCTGAGGTGAAGGCGATGATCGTGTTTTCGCTCAAACCAGCCTCATCCATCCAGGCGAACAATCGACCAAGGTTATCGTCCAGTTGCTTGATCAGGCCCATGTAGGCCGGAATAACGTGCTCTCGCACTTCGTCACGCGCAAAACACTGGCAGACGCGAGCATTGAGGTAGGCCTGCATCAACGGATGATCGGTCTCGAACTCTGCCTTGGAACGGACCGGGGGAACGACGTGGCTTTCATCATACATGTCGTGATACGGTGCCGGGACGATATAGGGCCAGTGCGGTTTTATATAACTCAGGTGGCACATCCACGGTCGGCCATCCACTTCGGCCTCTTTCATAAAGGCGATGGCCCGGTCGGTCATATACGCGGTTTCAGAGTGCTCTTCCGGCACGTTTGCCGGCAACCGTGAATTCTTTAGCAGCCAAGCCGAGAGCAGATCTCCGTCTTCGCCCACACCGGAATTGGCAAAATCTTCCCAAGGGTTGTCCGATTCGTATCCGTGAGCGACGAGATAGTCATCATAAGCCGACCAGTTCTGGCGATGGCTGTCAGGGTGCAACCCGTCGTCGCGTTCGAACGGCTCGAAACCGCACTCCGACACACGCACGCCGATTTCACTGGCCGGATCGATACCAAGCCATGCCATGCCCTCGGCGTCAGCGGTCATATGAGTTTTGCCAACCAGCACCGCCCTTGCCCCAACCTCGCGAAGATGGTCGCCCAACGTCGGCTCACCCACGCGAAGTGGCATACCGTTCCAGGTGGACCCGTGGCTGCGCACATAACGCCCGGTATAGGCCGACATCCGCGACGGGCCGCAGACCGGGGATTGTACATAAGCATTGGTAAACCGCACACCACGCGCCGCTAGCGCATCAATGTGCGGCGTGTGCAGGTGCGGGTGGCCGTAGCAACTCAGGTAATCAAAGCGGAGCTGGTCAGCCATGATCCACAGGACATTGGGGCGTTTGGTCATTTCGGTGCGTCCTTAGCGACTATCTGATCTACAGGGATGCGGAGGAACTCTTCCAACCGGTCGAGAAAACCCGCAAAGACACGGATTTCTTCTTCGGAGAAGACCTCTTTCAAAGCGGCTCGGCGGCTGGCCATTACGGGCGCCGCCCGATCATAAGCAGCCCGGCCTTTTGGAGTGATTTCGACAATGGTCTGGCGACCATCGCTGGCGCTGCGGTACATCGTGACATAGCCCTTATCCCGCATGTCCGGCAGTGCACGGCTGAGAAGGGAATGATCCGCCCGCTGGATGGCGGCAAGATCGCGGATGGTCAGTGGCCCGGCTTCGACAAGATCCCAAAGGGTTCGCCATTCAACGACAGAAAGCCCACCACCGATTTCGAGAAACTTCCGGCTCTGCATACGCGACGCGGCATAGACGGCGGGCAGACGCCCAAAGATGTTCAGGCCTTCGCGTTCCATCCGCGCACGAATCTGCGCTGCATTGATCTGCGCTTCTTCAGTCATGCTCAGCCCTCCCGACTTTGGGATAATGACCAGAAAAAATTTACGTGACAAGTCATATAAATTCTGCAAGCTTCCGTTTAGGCCAAATCAAGATCTGGCCTTCGAGCCTTTGGAGGAAGGCGCGGAACCAAGGGAGGACATAATGATAAAAACTGCAATTCTCGGGGCAGCGGTCGCACTCGCGCCCCTCGCGGCAGTGGCTCAGGCAACCCTGACAGCCGAAACCACAACGCCGGGATCAACCCCGCATTTCATCGACACCACCTTGGCCGCGATCCTTGATAGCGCCGGTGTCGCCAACATGCAGATTACCGAAGGCGCGACGCTGACCAACTCGGTCCAAGCGGTGGCAGAGGGGCGTCTGGATATGGCGCCTGCACCATTGATCCTGCCGTTCCTGCTGTCGCGGGGCATTGGTCCTTATAGCGGCGTTGGTGCCGAAGAAGGTGCCGCTTTGGCAGCCAACCTCCGCGTCCTCTTCTGGAATTCCGGTTCTGCCCAAATGTTCGGCTATTACAACAACAACCCGGTCGAAGACATTCGCAACCTTGACGGGTTGCGCATTTGGAACGGACCACCCCGTGGCGCAGCCCTGACCTCTGGCCGCGCGATGGTTCAGCTGCTGTCCGGCGGAAAGGATGGCGAAGACTACGAAGGTATTCAGACGCCTTGGCCCGATGCGGTGTCGACAATCACCGGTGGTGGCGCAGACGCGTGGACCATCCCCGAAGGCCTGCCCTCGGGTCGCGAGATCGCGATTGCGGCGGCGGGCGGCATAACGATCCATGACGTGCCGTCTGACATATTGGCCAGTGAGCTTGGTCAGCAAATTCTCGCGGCGCCAGGCCACGCGCCTTACTCGGTGCCGGTTGAGGATTTTCGTGCCGCTTACGCGGGCAATGACATCACCATCGTGACTGATGACGACAGCTTTGACAGTTTCGCAACTGCCTTTGGCCAAATCGTGAACGCGTCGATGGACGAAGAATTGGTCTACCAGATCACCAAAGCGTTCCTTGAAGGCGAAGCGCGCTTTATCGAAGGATCTCCACGTGGTCCTTACGCCCAGATCAGCTTTGGTGATCTCGACGGCACATCACAGGGCGCTTGCGGTGCGGTACAAATCAAGATGCACGAAGGTGCGATCCGCGCCTTTGAAGAGGCCGGTCATTCGGTAGCCGACTGCTTGCGTCCCTAACGCCTGAACCAAAGAGGCCGGACCCCCGGCCTCTTTCCCGGGGTCCATCGCACAATGAACACTCAAACTCCCTACCTGCCGCTTGGTCGGCGCGTTGCGATGATGCTGGCCCTTGTTCTGGTCTTTGTCGGCATGGCCAACACCATGCCCGAGATTGCCGGACTGCAGGACTGGGCGCGCGATATCACCGGGCGTCCGTTCTTTCGGATCTCGAACTTTCCGCCCGAATATTTCTACCCTCCAGTTTTCTTGCTGATGATGGTGATCGTGGCGCTGGATGCCAGCGTTTACCGGGCCTGGCGGGACGACAAGCCAAAGCTGAGATGGTTGGGACTAATGCTCGACGCAGGCTTGCTGCTGGCAGCTTTTCTTGCGGCGTTTGGCTACCTCGTCGAAATCGACTCCATCTGCCTGATCGACCAGATTACCGGCGCACGCGCGCGGCTGATCCAGGATGCCGCCGAGCGATCCCAAGGGGTAATTCCCGGCATTTCCTTTGAGGCCGAAGTACCTGCCTGTCAGGCCCGTTTCGGCATATGGATCCTGCCGCTCCTGTTCACCATCATAATGCTGTTCTTTCTTTACAATATCCGTGTCTGGGGCATGCCCCTTGTCGCCGTTGCTAGCCTTGTGGTGCTTTATACGGTGGGTACAGCGCTGATCTGGATCTTTGATCTGTCGGACAACAATTTCCTGCTGACCAAGCTTGGTGCGGAAGGTGGTGATGTGACCGCTGCAGCTATCCAGAAAGCTACAAACGTCTTTGTTACCCCTGACGGGTTCATGGGGCGGTTCATGGATATCGTGGTGAACCAAGTGTTTCCCTATGTCGTTCTTGGCGCGCTATTTGGCACATCCGCAGGTGGCACTTCGCTGATCAAGCTGGCGGTTCGGGCCACGCGAAATCTGCGTGGTGGACCGGCACATGCAGCCATCGTATCGTCAGCGATGTTCGGCACCATCACAGGTGGGCCCGTGACCAATGTCCTGTCCACTGGACGGTTGACAATACCGATGATGCGACGCAACGGCTTTTCGCCCCAGTTCGCGGGCGGGGTCGAAGCGGCGGCCTCATCAGGCGGGCAAATCATGCCGCCAGTGATGGGCGTGGCTGCTTTTGTGCTCGTCGCGCTGACAGCAGTTCCTTACACCAAGGTCATCACCGCCGCGTTTTTACCCGCGATGTTCTTTTTCTTTTCCATCTTCCTCGCAGTCATGTTCCAGGCCCGGCGCGAGAGGGTCGAAGCGATGCGCGAGATCCCAGAAGATCTGATCATGCACCGGCAGGATTGGCTGAACTTGATCATCATCCTCGTACCGATCCTAACTATTCTTTTCCTGCTCTTGGGCAGCAAAGATGCCATCGGTGACGGGTTTGTCGCTGTGGTCCTGCCAGATGCCATGGTGCAGACGATAACCAACTCGACCGGGGATGCTGTGTCAGCCGGGTGGTGGGCCGTGGCAGTACTGATCCCGCTTCTGCTCCTTGACCCGGAAACGCGCGCCCGACCGTCCAAGATTCTCGCCTCGCTTGCCGATGGAGGCCTGCTGATCTCGCGGCTCTTTCTACTGCTTTTCGCGGTGTCGATCATCTCGGCCTTTCTGAATGAAAGTGGCCTGACGGGTGAGCTGACTCGCGCTGTGACGTCTTGGCTGGAACAGGCGCAAGTGATCCGGATTTTCGGCATTGATCTGCATATCGTCGGCGGGGTCTACCTGATGCTGGCGCTTACCTGTGCCATGTTCTGTGCCATCATTCTGGGCATGGGAATGCCCACGGTCCCTGCCTATGTAAATGTTGCCCTACTCTTGGGGCCTCTACTGGCCAACCTAGGCGTCAGCTTTTTCACGGCGCATATGTTTGTCTTTTACTTCGCCGTTGCGTCGGCGATCACGCCTCCGGTCGCAGTTGCCGCGTTTGCTGCGGCGTCGATCACCGGGGCCGAGCCGATGCGAACCGGGTTCGCTGCGGTAAGGGTCGGCATCGTCATGTTCACGATCCCCTTCATATTTGCCTGGTATCCAGAGCTGCTTCTGATCCCTGAGGCTGTGACGATCACCGACGATTCTGGTGCCAAAGCGCTGATCGCAGGATACACGGGCGTGGTCGATCCGGCAGCTTTGGGCTTGCTGTCGCTTCGTCTGATATTGGCGCTTTACCTTATGGCCTCGGCCCTCGCCCGATTTGACCGTGGCCCAATGCCAAAATGGGAAGTCGCGAGTCGCCTTGTGTTGGCTGTTCTGATCATGTGGAAAACCGACCCGGTGATGTGGTTCGGAATCTTCGTCGGTTTGGCTTTGATCGGTTTCCACATTGTTATGTCAAAGAGACAAGATGAGCATGTGCGGGCATGACAAAAAGGCTGGCTGAGCTGAGGTTATTTCCAGGCGCACCTTTTCCTATTCAGACCCTCGACGAGATTCTAAACGCAGGTTGATGTGCGTTTACGCCTCTGTCGTCTAACTCGACTCTCCAAACCCTTTGGGCACTGGCAAGTCCGGCAAGGTCGCAGCGCGTTTTTGCAAAGCCCGGCCGATCACCACACGGCTGATTTCCGTTGTGCCATCAACAATCCGGAGCATTTGGGCCAGGCGGGACAAACGGTCCAAGCCATATGGTTGCAAAAGACCCATGCCGCCCAACACTTGCGTACAGGTGTTTGCGGCCTTGACCGCTGCGTCCGGGACAAACCGTTTGGCGTGCGCGGCCATCAACGGGCCTTCAGGTGTGCCAAGCGCCTCTGCCGCCTTGCGATACAACAGTTTTGACGCCTCAAGATCGGTCGCGACCTCGCCCAGCATCCACTGGATACCATCAAGATCAAGGTTCTTGCCGCCAAACATCTTACGATTTTTCGAATAGGAAAGAGCGGTATCCAGCGCCGATTGCATCAAGCCGCAACATCCTGACGCGATCGACACGCGCGCGATATCGATTGCCATCAGCGATCCCTGCAGGCCTTGGCCCACGGGAAGGATGATGTTGTCTTCGCTGACAACCACTTTGTCGAGATACATCTCGGACATTGGAAGGAAATTGTAGGACGGTGTGTCATACAATGAGCCAAAGCTGATGCCTGGTGCATCTGCAGGAATGGCGATCATTGCCATGTCCTTGTGACCCGGTGCATCGCTCGTCTTTACAACAGTGAAATAGATATCCGCCTCGGTCGCAAGACTGACCCAAGCTTTCGAGCCGCTGATCGTCCAGGTGCCGTCGCCGTTGATCGTGGCGCGCGTGTACATCTGCATCGGGTCGGACCCAGATTGAGGTTCAGTCAATGCAAAGTTGGCCAGCTTACGGCCGGATGTAAGATTGCGGGCCCAGGTGTTTTTGAAGGCTTCAGTGCCATACCCGCAGCCGGCGAAGGTACAGATATTGTGCATAGACAGCGCAAAGGCATAAGCGCCGTCGCCTCGACCAAGCTGTTCATATACCTGAATACCTTCAGACAATGGGAGGCCTTGGCCACCAAACTCTTCAGGCGCATAAAGACCTGTCAGGCCCGCCTTACCAGCCATGTCGGATGCATCACGCGGCCACTTTTTGGAGGCGTTCCATGTATCAATATTCGGCATGATCACCTGTTCCGCATGATCGCGGGCGGCTTGAAGGATCGTTGAAAGCTTGTTTGACATGAAGGTTCCTTTGACGCCAAAAATATCGAATTACGCCACTACCGATGGATGACGTGCACCTGCCTTGAAGGGCAACAGAGCGTAAGTACTTTGCGGTTTTCAAAGAAATGCGTATAAGGCATGCCGATACGGCGCCATCTCAGGCAATGACATTGTATTATCCAAAAGTGACAAAATTAAAGTTCAGGCGTTTGCCTTTGGCGATATGATCGCGGTGTACTTCCGGTCCATCGGTGAAAGGCGCGGTGAAAGTTGGCCGCTGACGAAAACCCGACACCCAAGGCGATGGCTTCAATGCTCTTCTGGCCGATTTGCAAATCCCGGATTGCGATGTCACGACGCAACGCGTCCTTGATCATCTGAAAGGATGTCCCATCCGCATCCAGCCGTCGGATTAAAGTACGCGGGGTCATATGCAACGCATGAGCGGTCTGGCCCAATGTGGCAGCGTCCCACCCCGATTGACTTAGATATGTCCGAACGCGCAAAGACTGCGTGTGTTCGCGAGAACTGGTAAAGATCCAATCGCGAGGCGCGTTTTGCAAGAAGTGATCAAGTTCAGACGTGCTTCGTGTTGCAACTGCGCGCAGTATACTCCGATCAAATGAAATCGCCGTTGCACCGGTTTCAAACTGAACAGGCGCGGGAAAGATGACAGCATAGTCTTGGCTGAATTCCGGCCTCTTGAATGCGAAATCGACAGCATTGACCGGAACCTCGTGCCTGGCCAGCCAAGACATCAAGCCGTGGGCTAGTTTGAGAATTAACATATGTCCAAATCGCTGAACCGGTGCATCGCCTTGCGGTATCAGTGTCAGCGCCACGGTCGTCTCAGCTTCGACCAATTCGAATTGATAATCATCCAGCAGAAGGTTCCAGAAGGTCGAAAATCGATAGAGGGCGGATGCAAGTGAAGTTGCCTCTCGAACCGAGGTCAGTAGGTGTTGCAAGGCCCTTGGCCGGATTGGGCGGCTCCAGAGCCCCATCATTTCGTCGCCGGTTTCGACTGCGGCGAGCTGATACAGACGCACAATCTGATCCAGCGTGACGCGACCCTGAGATTGGCTTTGGTTCACACTCAACCCGGAGCGGGCCATGAGCGACACCATTTGGGATTTGGAACACAGGGCGCCCAAGGCCGTTAGCCAGTCATCCACAAACTGGCTTGAAACGGTGGATAGGTTTGTAGGCTCGATCAAGGGCATCGCGGGCCGTCTTCTGGACTGGAGCGGGTTAGGCCTCAAATCTGCACTGGGGTCCAATCATTTCCACATCTTGCAGTCTTTTGAAACGCGATACGTGGCAGCGCCACGAACTACTCCGTTTGCTCGGATGCCTGCCCCCCCCGTGACAATAGACTGAATGGTGTAAACGAGGATCGCAATCCCAACAGCACCCGCTGCCCCGATGGCAAGAAAGACGATCACGTCCACTGGCCCTCCAAGATTGCGCAACTCGGAGTTGGTCATCACGAGTACGAACCAGACAGCAGCAATGGCACCGATGGGCATCGACAATTGCGCCAACAAGAATTTCCGCCACGAAATGCTGTGATCGCGGATCAGTACATAGAGATATCCAACTGTCACAACGGCAGCGACCAAAACCATCGTCCAGAAAAGGCCACGGCCAAATATCTCCTCAAAAACGGCGAGGATAGTTCCGAATGTCAGATCTTTCATAATGAGTCTCCTTATGCCCGACCGCGCAGCATGGCGTTGTAGGTGGCTTTTAGCGCCACTTCCTTCATCAGCCAGCTGATCCAAAGCTCTTCCAACGGGGCGATGATGCCTGGGAAGGATGGGGTCAGGTTGTTGTTGTAATCGAACTCGACCAGCATCGCGCGGCCAACGCGGGTGATCATCGGGCAAGATGTATAGCCGTTGTAGGTTTCCGTTGATTCACGCCCCTCAATTGCAGCAATGAGACCGTCCTCGACCACTGGAACCTGCCATTTGACCGAAGCAGCGGTCTTGCCTTTTGGCACACCGGCCACATCGCCAAGCGCCCAGATCGTGTCGTAGCGCAGATGGCGCAAGCTGGCCTTGTCGCATTCGACCCAGCCCTGATCGGTCCACTTGTCTGCCCAGCTGAGACCAGATTGTCGGATGACCTCGGGTGCGCGTTGCGGCGGAATGACATGGATATAGTCATACTACATCTCTGCCGTGCCATCGGGTGTGGCGAAGGTGGCGCATTTTGCGCCTGCGTCGATGGCTTTCAAAGTGTGCTGCATCGACGTTTCGATGCCGCGATCCCCGAAGAGCATGCGCACCTTTTCCGCGATGATGGGCACACCGAAGAGCGAGGTTTGTGGTGCCGCATAGTGATACTCGGCCTTGCCTCGGGTGCCGGCTGTGCGGGCGATATCTTCGATCAAGAACGTGTGTTTGAGCGGCGCACCGGCGCATTTCATCTCTGTCTCGGGGCGGGTAAACAGGCCAACGCCACCGGTTTCGGTGTAGGCTTGC
>NZ_CBFHLV010000067.1:0-18034 GCF_965656765.1 Marivita sp.
CATCGGCCTTGGCGATGGCCTTATCCAGTTCGGCCTGCATCTCGGCCTTGTTCTGGGCGATGATGTCCTGCGCTTGCGAGCGGGCATCGGCCAGGGCCTTGTTGTAGGCGTCTTCCGCCTCGACCGCTTTCTGCTTGAGATCCTCAGCAGCAGCGAGGTCGTTCGTAATTGTGCCTTGTCGTTCCGCCAGAACCGTCGCAATGCGCGGCAGCGCGATACGGGACAGGACAAAGTAAATCGCGATCAGTGCGATCAGGAGCCAGAAAATCTGGTTCGGCATCCAGTCGACGCAAAGTTGCGGCATACCGATGGCGCTGCCATCCGGACCCACACATGCGCTGGCTGTACCAGTGGTTTCGGTTGCCATGTCGTCCTCCGTCGGAACTTGTCGTTACATCGGGCGGGCCGCGTGATTACGGCTCCGCCCGCGCGTAAGGATAAAAGTCCGAAGCTTAGACGGCGAACATCAGCAGCAGCGACACGAGGAACGCGAAGATCCCCAGCGCTTCTGCGAACGCGATACCGATGAAGAGTGTTGCTGTCTGCGAAGCAGCAGCAGACGGGTTACGCAGGGCACCTGCGAGGTAGTTGCCAGCCACATTGCCCACCCCGATTGCGGCTGCGCCGGAACCGATTGCTGCCAGGCCTGCGCCGATGTGTGCGAGATCGCCTTCCATGTGAATTCTCCTTACGATTGGAAGTTGAAGCGTAGGGTGCGTGAAATCACGCGCCATATTTTAGTGTGATGGGTGCAGCGCGTCCTTAAGGTACACGCAGGTCAGGATCGTGAACACGTAAGCCTGGATAAAGCCAACGAGCACTTCCAGTGCATAGATTGCCGTGATGCCAAGAATGGACAGGGGTGCGACTGCAGTGATAGCTGCAAAGCCCGCGAACACTTTGAGAACCGCGTGGCCAGCCATGATGTTGCCTGCAAGACGAATTGAGTGGCTTACCGGGCGCACGAAATACGAAATCAATTCGATCACCGCGAGGATCGGACGCAGCGCAAGTGGAGCGCTCGACACCCAGAACAGACCAAGGAAGCCGGCACCGTTCTTGACGAAGCCCAGAACTGTCACCGCGATGAAAACACCAAAGCCCAAAACGGCCGTGATCGCGATATGCGACGTCGGCGAAAAGGAGGTCGGGATCAAGGCGAGGAAGTTCGAGAAGACGATGAACATGAACAGCGTGAAGATATATGGGAAATACTTGACCGCATCCTTGCCGGTCACATCTTCGACCATCTTGTAGACGAACCCGTAAGCCAGCTCGGCCACAGACTGTGTCCGCGTCGGGATGGTGGCGCGCTTGGATGTGCCCAGCACCATCAGCGCAACGACACAGGCCACTGCCAGCAATAGCCAAAGCGCCACGTTGGTAAAGGTGAACATGCCCACCGCACCGTCGCCAAAAAGAGGCTTTACGATGAACTGGTCCATCGGGTGGAAAACCAGCCCGCCTTCGCTGTGACCGTCAGCTGCCGTCGCCATGTCGATCCCTCTCGTTCTCTCCGGCCTGTTCGGCCAGTTGCTTGCTCTGGAACTCTTTGGCGGTGCGCATCATTACGTTCACCCCAGCCGCAAAGCCCAACAATGTAAAAAGCACCATCAAGAAGGGCTGCGTTCCGAAAACCGCATCAAGCCCGTATCCGATGCCAAATCCGATCCCAAGACCAGAAACCATCTCGATCACCATGCGCCACCCTTGTTGCGCTTGGCTGTAGTGTTCCTCTTGATGTGGCTTGTCCTCCGTGGCCCCTTTGGCCGCTGCAATCCGCGCTTCCAGCTCTTTCAGCCTTTGCTTTGGATCACCGTCTGACACGCACTCCACTCCAGTTGGAACGTTGTGCATGTGCTACGGCGCAGCATGGCCCGAGTCAAGTCGCTGACTGGCACATCGAACGCCTACATAAGCCACTGAAATAAATATCTATTCGAGGCGGTGGACGTGCTCATTCCAAACGGTCGCACTCACAGCATGGCCGGTTTTGCGCAATTCCGCATATTCAACTTTCCGGTTGAGTTTTTCCTGCACCTACGTCTACTGCGCCCATGGCTCCATCGCTCGACACTGTCTTCGCCGCATTGGCCGACCCGACCCGCCGTCAGATCCTGACGATGCTGCTCGAAGATGACATGGCCGTGACGGATGTGGCAGAACCGTTCGAGATGTCGCTTGCCGCGATTTCCAAACATCTAATGGCCTTGGCCGACGCTGGCCTCATCAGTCAGGAAAAACGCGGACGTGTGAAATGGTGCAAGCTAGAACCGGATGCGCTCAAGGATGCCAGCGTCTGGATGCAAGCCTTTGGTCAGTTCGAGGCCATCAACCTTGATGCATTCGAAGCTTTTTTGGAAAAAGAAAACCTCAGTACTCCCCAAGAGAAACACCAGGCTTTCGGGACTGGGAAGACTGAACTAGACTGATCTTCGAACCGAACATCGCATCACAGGCGGCGCATGTCGAAACCTTGGTCCACAACAAAATTTCTTGGCTGGGCGCTTGCGGCCGGTCTGAGCCTCGGCCCAACGCCAAGCGCGTGAGCCTGTGCGTTTCATGGCTATACCCCCAACCCCACTCTGGTCGACCTTCTTCTGGCCACAGAACAAGCTGTGGTCGCCCGCCCAACGTCGCGTGGAACGTACCAGATTGTTGACGCTCTACTCGGACCAGATCTGGGTGAAATCCCTATCCCAGTCAGCATGCATTACCGCACTCAATTAGCAGGCGATAAATCCGCAACGGCCCTCCTTGTTCGCGACGGCGCCTATGGCCCGTGGGTGGAGGTGACCTTGCTTGATCCGGGGTTCCGCAGCATCATCAGAACGGTGGTACAGAACCAATCCGCTTGGCAACTGGGCCAAGACGCCGGGCGCATCAAATTGTTCGCCGCGCTGGTCAACGATGCCAATCCGACCATTCAGCGCCTTGCCCTGCAGGAACTCGACCGCCTGCCCTACGCAACGCTCAAGGACATACGCGTGCCCCCGATCAACGGCCTGCTCGAAAACATTGAAGCCGGAGAGCTGGACCAACGCCCAATCCGCATACTTCTTGCGGGCCTGTCGAAGGATCGCAGCTTCGGGCCTGTTCTTGCCGATGCGCTGCACCAAGCCGTCTTGCAAGACAAAGCCTATCTCGGCGCATACGTCACCGCATTGATCGAACTGCAGGGCAAACCAGCGGTAGAAGCCATTGTTGCACATTACCTTGCATCCGGCACAACGTCGCAAAGCATCCAAGAAAAACTGCTCGACGCTCTTGCCCTGCAATACAAAACCGCACGCGGTAGCACCCGCCGCACAATCGCCCGCGAAATGGCCAGCCTTGTCCGTGAAAAGCCGGAAATGGCCGACCTGTTGATCGCCCAATTCGGCCCTCAAGCCAGCGGTCGGTTGTTGCGATAAGCCTACGCCGCCAGCCCGCGTCCCTTGAGCAACGCCTCAACACCCGGCATCCGACCGCGGAATTTGGTGTAAAGCACATCCGCCTCTTCAGATCCGCCAGCTGATAGGATGAACTCTTCCAGCTTTCCGGCCATCGCCGGATCAAACGCGCCACCTGCTTCCTCAAACGCTTCAAACGCATCGGCGTCCATCACCTCGGACCACATGTAGCTGTAGTAGCCAGACGAATAGCCGTCCCCGGTGAACACATGCGCGAAATGCGGTGTGGCGTGACGCATCACAATCGCCTCGGGCATTCCCAGATCAGACAAAACCTTGGCCTGAGCTGCCATCGGATCTGCTGGTGGATCACCTTCGTGAAAGGCCAAATCTACCAACGCCGACGCGACGTACTCGACCGTCTGAAAGCCCATGTCATAGGTCGCGGCGGCAAGCACTTTGTCGAGCATCTCCTGCGGCATTGGCTCGCCTGTTTCAGCATGCGTGGCGAATTCCTGCAAAACTTCTGGCACTTCAAGCCAGTGCTCATAAAGCTGGCTTGGCAGTTCAACAAAGTCCCGCGCGACTGACGTTCCCGAAATCATGTCATAGGTCACATCAGACAACATCTGATGCAGAGCATGGCCAAACTCGTGAAACAGCGTCCGTGCATCATCATAGGACAAAAGCGCCGGGTCACCCTTGGCGAAATTGCAGATATTCAGAACGATTGGTCCCTGCACATCGGGGAATTTGCGCTGCGATCGCATTGCCGAACACCACGCTCCCGACCGTTTGGACGCCCGCGCAAAGTAATCCCCGATAAACACCGCAACATGGTTGCCGTCGCGCGAGACTTCCCAAGCGCGGGCATCAGTATGGTAAAGCGGGACATCCAACGGCTTGAACGCCAACCCGAACAACCGCGACGCACAGGCGAACGCCGCCTCAATCATCCGATCCAACTGCAGATAGGGCTTCAACTCCGCCTCGTTCAGCGCGAATTCCTCGCGCCGACGCGCATCGGAATAGTAACGCCAATCCCATGCCTGCAACGGCCCGTTGACACCATCCGCAGCCATGCGTTCCTCTAACAGCGCCGCATCGGCGAGGGCACGTGCTTTTGCAGGCTCCCAAACATCCATCAGCAAACCACGTACGGCGTCCGGAGTTTTCGCCATTTCGGTCTCAAGCTTGTAAGAGGCGAAGTCATCATATCCCAACAACTTTGCCCGCTCTTGCCGCAGCGCCAAAATCTCGGCAGCGACCTCGCGATTGTCTGTCTCACCGCCATTCTCTCCGCGTGCAACCCACGCGCGCCATGCCTCTTCGCGCAGAGGTCGGTTCGGGCAAAACTGCAAGAACGGCACGATCACCGAGCGCGACAAGGTCAAAACAGGTCCGTCCGCGCCGCGTTCCTTACCCGCCGCACGCACCGCATCGATGACAAATCCGGGCAAGCCCTCAAGATCGTCTTCTGACAATGTCCGCTGCCAGTCACGTTCGTCCGCCAAAAGGTTCTGGCCAAACTGGGTGCCCAGTGTTGCCAGTCGTCCCTTGATTTCCTTCATCCGCGACGCCTCATCACCGGTCAGCGCAGCCCCCGCGCGCACAAAACCGCGGTGGGTGAGCATCAACACACGCGCCTGTTCTGGCGTCAAATCCAGTGCTTCACGCGCAAGCCAGACCTGCTCGATCCGTGAAAACAACGCCTGATTGCCATAAATCGCCGCCGAATGTGCAGCAAGCTTGGGCGAAAATTCCCGCATGATCTCTTCTCGGGCATCCGTACTATCAGCACCGGCAAGGTTGTAGAATACGCCCAACACCCGATCCAAAGAGGCACCCGTTCGCATCAATCCTTCGATGGTGTTCTCAAAAGTCGGCGGCTCAGGGTTGGTCGCGATCTCCTCGACCTCGGCCAAACCTTCGGCCATCGCGGCCTCAATTGCAGGCGCAAAATGCGCATCCTTGATCTGGTCAAATGGTGGAAGGCCGAACGGCGTGTCCCAAGTCTCAAGCAACGGATTGGTCATCGAAAACTCCCACATGGTTTGGTCAAAACCTAGGTCTGCCCCGTGCAAACAACAATGGTGCTTCTTAGTTTTCCGATTATTCACACACGTCTTAATTCACAGACAAGACTCCAAAGCCGATTGCGGCATCGCGTTTTGGTTCAGCCTCAATACCCAAGCAATGGGGCTACGGTTCTGATACGTCGTCAACGTTAACCCACCTGGTCTCCGCAAATCGGGCAATCCGTGCGCGATTTAAGCGTAATTTTCCGCGTTTCTCCCCAAAGCGCATCGTAAATCAACATTTCACCCTTAAGCGCTTGCCCAGCCCCTGTAATGAGCTTGATCGCCTCGACCGCCATCATAGACCCGATCACCCCCGGCAATGGCCCAATGACCCCAGCTTCGGCACAAGACGGTGCCAACCCATCTGCCGGAGCTTCGGGAAAAATACACTGATAACAGGGCGTTCCGGACGCCGGATCAAACACCGAAATCTGCCCTTCCCATTGCGATAAAGCACCGGAAATCAATGACTTTCCAGCAGCCACTGCGATCTTATTTGCAAGATATCGGGTCTCAAAATTATCGGTACCATCCAGCACAAGATCATATCCCGCGACCAAGTCCGCTGCCACCGCCTCGGTCAGTCGCCGGTGGTAGGGCAACACCTCTACATAAGGGTTTTGCGCCACCATCGCGGCTTGCGCTGAAAACACTTTTGGGATGCCAATATCCTGATCCCGGTGGATCACCTGCCGTTGCAGGTTGGCGTTTTCGACCACATCGTCGTCGATCACACCAACCGTTCCGACCCCGGCGGCGGCCAGATATTGCAAGGCGGGCGCGCCCAAGCCTCCGGCACCGATCACCAGAACCTTGGCATCGCGCAACGCTTTCTGACCCGGCCCACCGATTTCGCGCAGCACGATATGGCGGGCATAACGTTCAAGTTCAGTCGCGCTGAAACTCTCGCTGCGGGTCGCAGGGGGCGCGTCGGCCTCTTCTTTTACCAAAGCGCGGGTTTTCAACGCTTTGACCACGCGCCCATAGAGCACAGCGAAAGCCGCAAAGACGCCCAGCAAGATCCAAAGCGCGGCACTCTCGCCAGTCGCCATTCGTAGCGGATGCCCCATCGGCAGTGCGATCTGAATGAACAAGACCCCGATATAGAGCAGGCCGATCATATAAAGACGCGCCGTACGTGGCATCTTCATAATCGCGCCCATACCCCAAAGCGCTGCTGCCATCGCAAATACGACAATCATTCAGACACTCCTGTCGATCCGAACCCACCAGAACCGCGTTGCGTGTCGCTCAAATCCTCAACCACGACAAATCCCGCGCGCAGCACGGGTGCGACCACCATCTGGGCAATCCGATCTCCATGAACAATCTCGAACGTCTCCTGTCCGGCGTTCATGACAATCACACCCAAAGGCCCGCGATAATCGCTGTCGATGGTACCCGGCGCGTTCGGCAAGGTGATTCCATGCTTGAGCGCCAAACCAGATCGAGGCCGAACCTGCACTTCAAACCCGTCAGGGATTGCCATTCGCAGGCCCGTGGGCACCAAGGCTCGCGCACCTGGCTCAAGAACAACAGTTCCACGATTTGGTAAGTTCGCGCGCAGATCGGCTCCCGCCGCACCGGCGCTGGCATATGTGGGCAAACCCAAAGACCTGTCAGCCCCTTCGTCCCAAGTCAGCTCAATCGTGACCACGCCATGCCCTTCTTCTTTTTTCAAATATGCAAGATGGCCCGACCTTGCCGTCAGACCAGCGCGTCGGCAATCCGTGCTGCCAATTGACGCGCAACGGCGTCTTTGCCCATGCGCGGCCAGGTATCCGAACCGCTGTCAGAAATCAGTGTCACCGCATTTTCCGATCCACCCATGATACCGGTGGCGGGTGACACGTCATTCGCAACAATCCAGTCACAGCCTTTGCGCGCCCGCTTGGCGGTGGCGTTGTCGATCACGTCATTGGTCTCGGCGGCAAAGCCAACGACCAATCCGGGGCGTCCATCTTTCATCTGTGACACCTCTGCCAAAATGTCGGGATTTTCCTCGAATTCGAGCGTCGGCAGGGCACCGGCAACCTTCTTGATCTTGCTGTCAGACGCACCGACCACATGCCAATCTGCCACCGCGGCGGCGAACACGGCCGCGTCGGCTGGCAATGCGACCAACACCGCTGCGCGCATCTCTCGTGCGGTTTCCACCGGGACAACCTCTACGCCTTCAGGTGGCGCGACATCCGCCGGACCGGTGACAAAAACAATCTCCGCACCCAAAGCCCGAAGTGCCGCCGCAATCGCCTTACCTTGCGCCCCGGATGATCGGTTGGCGATATAGCGCACGGGATCAATCGGTTCGTGCGTTGGGCCTGATGTGACGACGATCCGCTTGCCTGTCAGCGGACCATCCGCCAAAGCAGTGATCACCGCATCGACAATCTCCAACGGTTCAGACATCCGACCAGGGCCAAATTCACCGCAGGCCATATCTCCCTCATTCGGGCCAACAACCGCAACCCCGTCTTTGCGCAGTATCGCCAGATTGCGCTGAGTCGCAGGATGATCCCACATCCTCACATTCATCGCGGGCGCGATCATCACCGGCGTATCGGTCGCCAGCAAGAGCGTCGTCGCCAGATCACTTGCCATCCCTGAGGCCATCTTCGCCATCAGGTCCGCGGTTGCCGGAGCAACCAGCACAATGTCAGCAACTCGGGATAACTGGATATGCCCCATTTCAGCTTCGTCTGTCAGATCGAACAGATCAGTATAGACCTTCTCGCCCGCCAGTGCCGACACCGACAACGGCGTGACAAATTCCGCCGCCGCGCGTGTCATGACCGGTGTCACCGACGCGCCGCGTTCGCGTAGACGACGGATCAGGTCGAGGCATTTATACGCCGCGATCCCGCCGCCGATGATCAGAAGAATACGTTTGCCGCTCAACATAAGGCACAGTCCTGACAGGGTTCTGCACCTTTGTTACGGGGCCGGTCGTCAAAACTCAATCAGCGGAACGCAGCACAGGGATCACCCCGATCCGTAGCTGGCGCAGTTTTCACCACGTCGAACAGCCCCGAGGGCGGCACGTCGTCCTCTCCTTGCCCCAACGCGGCAATGCGCAACGCAGGCGCCGCCGCCATTAGATAGACTGGGGCACCCCAGTCCTTCCGCGCGTGCCCGTTCCCGGTAATCACGACCACCGGACCGCCCTTTGCCTCGAACGCCTGCAACGCCGAATAGGCAAGCTCCGCATCCCGCAACCGCTGAATGTCGACCATCACAGGCAGCATCTCTTTCGGCATCGCGTCACAATGCGCGGCCAGTTGCAACGCCTCGCGCTGCACCTGTTGGTCATCTGGCAAAGGAGGAGTCAGACCAAACGCTTCGGGATCCCCGCGAAACCCTGTGGTCAAACCGTTGGCCATCGCCTGTCGAGCCACGTCGCGGGGCACAGCGGCACCGAAATAGGCGGCATCGGGGGCAGCCGCGAAAATCGGGTAGTACATCGAAAAATCAGGCCATCCGCTGTCATTCCAACCAAGCGCCACCTCTAAAGCGGCTTCGTCTTCGACCAAGTCACGGGTCACAAGATCGGCCTGTTCCTGCGTGAGCATCTCGAACACCAATGCAGTCGGTTCAAGCTCTGTTACATAAGTTGCCTGTCGGGCGTGATGGGCCGGATTGTCGTGCAATTCCCCAAGAAACACCACGTCAGCGCCATCAAAAACGCCCCCAGCGACCAAAGCCGTGGGGGCGAAAAGCAGTAAAGTCAGCGCATATCTCATGAAAGGAAGTGATGAACCTCAGGGCTCTGAGCTTCAAGCGACTTGCGAATTTTCGCAAACGCCGCGGCCTCAAGCTGACGAACACGCTCTTTGGACAACCCCAGCTCGTTCCCGAGGCTTTCCAACGTCCGCGAATCTTCCCGCAGCTTGCGTTCGCGCACGATAAACCGCTCACGCTCATTCAGCTGGTTCATTGCCATCATCAGCCACTGTCGCAACTGGGCAAGGTCCAAATCTTCCTCTACCGTTTCGTCAGCTTGCGCGCTGTCGTCTTCCAAAGCGTCGATCCACTCGCGACCTTCGTCTTCGGTCGACTGCGTCGCATTCAATGAATAGTCCGAGCCCGACAAACGGCCTTCCATCATTTCAACGTCGTGTAGCGGCACCCCGATCTCCTCGGAAATCATGCGGCGCATTTCGTGCCCTTCCAAGGATTTTCCCTCAGCTGCAGCTTCACGTTCAAGCCGCGCCTGAACACGGCGCATATTGAAGAACAACGATTTCTGAGAAGACGTCGACCCGGTCCGTACGATGGACCAGTTGCGCATCACATAATCCTGAATGGACGCTTTGATCCACCAGACAGCGTATGTCGAAAATCGCACGCCGCGATCCGGATCGAACTTGTCCGCCGCCTTCATCAGACCCAAACCCGCCTCTTGGATCAGATCGTTCATTGGCGCGCCGTAGCGTTTGAATTTCGACGCCATTGAAATGGCCAGACGCATATAGGCCGTGATCAGCCGATGCAGCGCAACCTCATCACGCTGGTCGCGCCAGGCGTATGCAAGCTTGAGTTCCGTCTCCGCGTCCAGCAATTCTGCCTTCATCGCACGGCGAGACAGGGTTTGGTCGTTAAACGAGTCCAGTGCCATAGTGCCCCCTGATCTTATCTCTTATACCGTTTACGGGCACGTCCCGCGCATGGATCAAAGATTCATTGAAAAAGTTTCAATAAGTGAACAACGCAGCCTCACATTAATTCGTTCCGGTGATGGTCCTGCGCACAATTCGAAATTGGGCATCTTTCGAAGGCGACGATAGAGTTGCGCGAATCCAAGGCAACATGGGACACAGGTGCATGAGTTATGAGCTTTTCGTTGGCGATTACGCCTATTCAAGTTGGTCACTGCGCGGGTGGCTGCTGTTCCGTGTTCTGGGGCTGAAACCCAAGACTCATCTCGTCGATTTCAACAAGGCCGAGGTTTTTGATCAGCTGACCGATATGGCACCTGCACGCACCGTTCCCTGTATGCGCACGCCCGAAGGCACAGCGATTTGGGACTCCCTTGCAATGGCGGAAGAACTGCACAGCCGTCACCCCGATGGGGGTCTTTGGCCACAAGACCCAGCCGCGCGCGGCTTGGGGCGCGCATTGGCTGCCGAAATGCACTCCGGATTCTCTGCGCTGCGCAGCGAATGCCCGATGAATCTGCGCACCGCCTATCGCAAACCACCACTGTCCGACGCGACACTGTTCGATGTTGCCCGGATCGAAACCATCTGGGGACATGCCCGTGCGAAATTTGCCGATGAAGGCCCCTGGCTGCTGGGCCGCTATTCCATAGCCGATATCGCGTTTGCGCCGGTAGCTGCCCGCTTTGCCGGGTATGACATTGGTTTGTCCGACATGGCACAAGCCTATGTAGACACGCATCTGTCTGACACGATGTTCCGCCAGTGGCGCACGATGGCGCTCGTGACCGGTGATACCTTGCCGTGGTACGCCAAGCCGTTCGACACCAAACCGTGGCCTGGCCCCACGGCTTTGGCGGCAAAAGCCGTCAATAAAGGCCCAGCCGTCAATGCCAAATGCCCCTTCACCGGCGGTACGCCCGCCTATTTTCTGGAAATGGACGGCGTCATCTACGGGTTTGAAAACCAATTGTGCCGCAATGAAACCGTGCACGACCCCGAGGCATGGCCTGCTTTCATGGCGATCACCAAGGCGGTGTAAAGCCAAAGCGCACCTTCCTCCAAACGAAGGCAAAACCTCTTCGAAGGGTTTAAAGCGCCAGTGTTAACCATTTCGCAACCATCCTGAGCCCACCCTCACCCAGGATTGGGAACAGGACGACATGGTTGCGCATGCCTACACCGTCGCTTTCGAAGGCGTTGATGCCCGCATGGTCGAGGTCCAATGCGCCGTCACGCCCGGCATGCCGGCCTTTTCCGTTGTGGGCCTGCCTGACAAAGCTGTGTCTGAATCGCGCGACCGAGTACGCGGCGCACTTTCGACGCTGCACATCGCGCTGCCGTCAAAGCGGATCACGGTTAACCTATCGCCAGCCGACCTGCCCAAGGAAGGTTCACATTTCGACCTTCCTATCGCTCTCGCGCTTTTGGCAGAGCTTGAAATCCTCCCCAAAGATGCTGTGGCTGACACTGTTGCGCTTGGTGAATTGTCGCTAGATGGGGCACTGATCCCCGTCATCGGCGCACTTCCCGCCGCTATGGCCGCTGCCGAGGAAAACCGCGCTCTGATTTGCCCAGCTGCGTCCGGGGCAGAGGCGGCATGGGTTGGCGGGTGTCAGGTGATTGGGGCCAACGGACTGATGGACGTGATCCAGCACGTCACAGGTCGCACGCCGCTTTCCCTTTGTGATCCCGGAGAGGTCACGCAAAGCGCGAAAACAACCGATATGCGCGACGTGAAAGGTCAGGAACGTGCCAAACGGGCGCTCGAAATCGCTGCTGCCGGGCGGCATCATGTCTTGCTGATTGGAACTCCCGGGTCGGGCAAATCCATGCTCGCCTCTAGATTACCCGGTATTCTTCCGCCGCTCACACCGACCGAAGCCCTTGAAACATCAATGGTTCATTCGCTGTCCGGCTTGATCGAAGCCGGTGGCATCTCGCGAGAACGCCCATTTCGCGAACCACACCACACCGCATCCATGGCCGCCATCGTGGGCGGGGGCCGGACTGCCAAACCCGGAGAAATCAGCCTCGCCCATAATGGGGTGTTGTTTATGGATGAGTTCCCCGAATTCCCCCGCGCCGTGCTGGAAACCCTGCGCCAACCGATCGAAACCGGCGAGGTCATGATCGCCCGCGCGAATGCTCATATAAAATACCCGTGTCGCTTTATGTTGGTCGCCGCTGCCAACCCTTGCAAATGCGGTTACCTAAGCGATCCCGCCCGTGCCTGTTCGCGAGCGCCGAATTGCGGCGAAGACTATATGGGTCGCATCTCGGGGCCCTTGATGGACCGGTTCGATCTGCGCGTCGATGTGCCTCCGGTCGCATTCCGAGACCTTGACTTGCCCAGCTCTGGTGCAACCAGCAACGAACTGGCCTCGCGTGTTGCGGCCGCCCGCAAGGTCCAGTCCGACCGATTTGAATCGCATCCAAAGATGCGCCAAAATGCCGATCTCGAAGGCGATCTACTGGATCGCGCGACGATCCTCGATACCGCAGCTAGAACGCTTTTGACAAATGCCGCCGACCGTTTCGGTCTTTCTGCCCGCGGCTATCACCGCGTTCTACGCGTTGCGCGCAGCATTGCTGACCTTGAAGCAACGGACACCATCACCCGCGACCACATCGCCGAAGCGCTCAGCTACCGCTTGCCCCCAAGTTCAACCTAGTGCGTCCCATCCTTCTCAAGATATGTGACGGTTTTCGAAACCCGTGCGCCTTGCCCTAAAGCTTTGCCTCAATCGCCTGCCAGATCTTTTCAGCGACGTTGATCCCGTCGAACCGCTCCAGCTCCTGAATGCCGGTTGGCGAGGTCACGTTGATTTCAGTCAGATAGTTGCCAATCACGTCGATCCCGACAAAGACCTGCCCCTTTTCTTTCAACAGCGGCCCGATCCTGGCACAAATCTCCAGATCACGTTCGGACAACCCAATCTTTTCCGGCCGCCCACCAACATGCATGTTCGACCGCGTCTCACCCTTCGCAGGCACGCGGTTGATCGCGCCAACCGCCTCACCGTCCACAAGGATCACCCGCTTGTCCCCGGCCGAAACATCGGGCAGGAATTTCTGCACAATCAGCGGCTCGCGCGAGAAACCGGTGAACAGTTCGTGCAGGGACGTCAGATTGCGATCGTTGGCGTCCAGCCGAAACACCCCGGCACCACCGTTGCCATATAGCGGCTTGAGAATGACATCCTGATGACGCGCCTTGAATGCCTTGATCGTTTCAAGGTCACGGGCGATCATTGTGGGCGGCGTCAGGTCTGGAAAATCGAGCACCAACAGCTTTTCAGGATAGTTCCGCACCCAGAACGGATCATTCACCACCAACGCCTGCCCCTTAAGGCGGTCCAGCAAATGCGTCGACGTGATGTAATTCATGTCAAAGGGCGGGTCCTGCCGCAGCCAGATCACATCAAAATCTGCCAGATCGACTTGCTTTTCGGGGCCCAGCGCCACGTGATCACCCTGCACCCGCTGCACTGTAAAGCTGTGTCCCAGGGCCAAAATGCGCCCCTCGTCATAGGCCAGCTTATCTGGGCTGTAGAAGAACAGTTCATGTCCCCGGGTCTGCGCCTCTTCGGCCAAGCGGAAAGAACTGTCGGCATTGATATCGACCGACTGGATCGGGTCCATCTGAAAGGCGATTTTCATGTGCTGTCCCTTGCAAAATCTGCCCTTCTAATGGCGCAAGCCATTCAGGGGTGCAAGCTCATGGCATCACAGCGCCATGCTGGCGTTCGGGATGATTTTTATTACGCCCTGCGCATCGACTAAGGCCACATCCAACCGTGCTTCGGTGAGTGAACCCTTTGGACATGCGCCCAGATAATCCTCGGCGCTGCATAGAATGCGTGCCATTTGGCGGGTGGTGATGTGCTGCACAGCCTGCGCATGAGTTCGGCTTTTCTTGACCTCAACAAACACAATCATGTCGCCCTCGGCAAAGATCAGATCGATTTCGCCACAGCGCCCGCGCCAGCGGTTTTCGCACAGTACAGCGCCTTGCCTTTGATAGTGCCGGGAAACAGCCTGTTCCGCGCTCAGACCTGCGTGATAATTGGTGCACCTAACGTCGCCAGACCGTGACGGATCATTCTGAACATCAAATGGCATCAATCCCTCCGTTTCAGAATCACCCTAATCCAAAAGGATCTAACGTTCTCCTAACGCCATCGCTCTTTGATAGGCCTCGCGTCGGGGCACACCATAAATCTTCGACACTTCGCTTGCCGCATCCTTGACAGACATCCGAGTGAGCGCATCACGCAACGCGTCATCCAACGTCGCTTGATCCGTCTCAACTCCTTGGCCACGGTCGATCAGAACAACGATTTCACCTTTTGGCGTTTCATCGGAATACTTCGACGATAATTCAGCCAAACTTCCCGCACACCGCTCTTCGAATTTCTTGGTTAACTCGCGGCACACCACAGCATCGCGATCCGCGCCAAGAACCTCGGCTGCATCCCGCAGCATTGCGCCCACCCGTTTCGGCGCTTCGTAGAAAATCAGCGTTGCAGGCACAGCGGCCAGCTCTTCCAGCGCCTTTTTCCGTTTGCCCGAACTGTTTGGCAGAAACCCGGTAAATAAAAACCTGTCCGACGGCAGCCCAGACAGCGTCAGCGCAGCAACTGCAGCCGTGGCGCCCGGCGCGGTGGTACAGGAATACCCGGCCGCCAGCGCGGCCCGCATCAGATCAAAACCCGGATCAGAGATCAGTGGCGTACCCGCCTCAGAGGCATATACAACCGATTGTCCCGCCTCCAACGCCGCCAACAGCCGCGGTCTGGCGCGGTCGCCGTTGTGGTCATGGTATGCCACCAAAGGCCGATCTCCCAAAGCAACCCCATGAATCTCCATCAATCGCCGCAAAGATCGCGTGTCCTCGGCAGCCAGAACATCTGCCCCAGCCAGCAGGTCCAGCGCGCGCAAGGTGATGTCGCGCGCGTTGCCCAGGGGCGTCGCGACAAGGTACAACCCCGGCGCGATCTCGCGTGTCTGCCAATTCATGTCTGGACCCGCCTTTGTCGTTGTCTATTATCTGCCCCAATTAAAATACGTGTCCGAAACATCAGGACACGCCAAGGGAGTGCGTTTTATGTTGGCCGTTTTGTCCACCCCCCGCAAGCTGTTGCGCAAAGCTGCAGTGATTGCTGGTATTATGGGTTTGTCCGCCTGCGACCCAAGTATGATGGCGGCCCCTGGTGGCGGCTCTGGCCCCAACATTAATACAAACGCGCCCGTTCCCGTTGCCTTGTTGATCCCGCGCAGCGATACAGGCGCCGGAGGCCTCGCAGCCAGCCTTGAAAACGCCGCCCGCCTTGCTTTGGCGTCGCTCGATGGCGTGCAAATCGACTTGCGTGTCTATGACACTGGCGGCGATGCCCAACGCGCGGCAGTTCAGGCCGAAACCGCCGTTGCCGAAGGCGCGCAAATCATTCTTGGCCCGCTCTTTGGCGAAGCCGCAAATGCCGCTGGGGTGGCGGTCGCTGACAATGGCATCAACGTGCTCAGCTTTTCGAACAACCCTTCGATCGCGGGTGGCAACGTCTTTATCTTGGGGCCAACTTTCCGAAACACCGCCAACCGTTTGCTTGGATATTCGTCCCGGCAAGGTCGCAATTCGGTTGTGATCGTGCATCCGCAAAACGTCGAAGGCGAATTTGGCAAGGCCGCAATCCAAACGGCTGCCAGCCAGAATGGCGTGCGCGTTGCCGGTATCGAATCGTTCCCGTTTTCCCAAGAGGGCGTCACATCTGCTATCCCGCGTATTCGCAGCAGGATCGAGTCAACCGGCGCAGATTCAGTCTTCCTGACCTCCAACACCGCCGGCGCATTGCCAATGCTGCTACAACTCATGCCAGAAGGCGGTGTGAACCCGGCAACCACCCAGTATTTGGGTCTGGCCCGTTGGGATGTGCCTACCCAGATCCTGTCGATGCCCGGCGCACAGGGCGGCTACTTTACCCTTGCCGACACAGCATCAAAATCAGCATTCGACAGCCGCTACCGTGCGCAGTTCGGAAAAGACCCGCATCCCCTCGCCGGCCTTGCGTTTGACGGTATCGCAGCCATCGGCGCTCTGGTACGACAGGGTCGTTCGGACGCACTCAGCGCCCGGGCACTGACACAGAATTCGGGCTTCCAGGGCGCCAACGGCGTCTTCCGCATCCGCCCGGACGGAACCAACGAACGCGGTCTCGCCATCGCGACCGTGCGCAACAATCAGGTGACTATCCTTGACCCAGCCCCATCCGGCTTCGGCGGCGCAGGCTTCTAAATCCCTGAGCATGACCAATCCATCGGATGCCCCATCGGCATCCGATGATTTCTCTGACATTCTAGATGTCCCAACGCTGCGCGATACGCTGTGGCAGGGCATTGGCGAAACGCGCGACGAGCGCGAGGTGCGCGCAGCCACTGTGACAGCTTTGAAAGAGGCGCAAAAAGCAGGACGCACCGCCATCGCTGCGCGATTGGATGCGACCCCCCGCAACGCGTTGCCGGTCACATCTGGGTACACTTGGCTCACCGATCAGCTGGTTACCCTGACCTTTGAAGTCGTCACGGAACGCCTGCACCGCAACCCGAACCCCACCGAGGGCGAACGTCTGGCCCTGTTGGCGGTCGGCGGTTACGGACGTGGCGAAATGGCCCCATTTTCCGATGTCGACCTGCTGTTCCTGACACCCTACAAGATCACCGCATGGGCCGAGAGCGTGATTGAATCCATGCTCTACATCATGTGGGATCTCAAGTTGAAGGTCGGTCATTCCTCCCGCACAGTCAAAGACTGCCTGCGTCTGGGCGCAGACGATTTCACGATCCGCACCGCGATGATGGAGCACCGCTTTCTTTGCGGTTTCGATCCGCTTGCGGAAGAACTGGATACAAAGCTCTGGAACACGCTTTTCAAAGGTACCGAAGGCGAATTCATCGAAGCAAAACTGGCCGAGCGTGACGCGCGACACGTCAAGCAAGGCCAGCGCTACATGGTGGAGCCAAATGTCAAAGAGGGCAAAGGCGGGTTGCGCGATCTGCAATCGCTGTTCTGGATCGCCAAGTACATTCACCACACCGATGACTTGGGCCAACTTGTGCGCGACGGTGTGTTTCGCCCCGAGGAATTTGAAACCTTCGTCAAAGCCGAGAACTTCCTCTGGGCCGTGCGCTGCCACCTGCACCTCGCCTCTGGCCGTGCCACCGAACAGCTCACATTCGACATGCAAGTCGAAGTCGCCGATCGTATGGGCTATACCGACAAAGGCGGTCGTCGCGGTGTGGAAATCTTCATGCAGGAATTCTTCCGATACGCCACGTCCGTCGGGGATCTGACCCGCATCTTTCTGACGTCGCTTGAAGCGTCTCAGCAAAAAGACCCGCCCCTGCTGATGCGCCTGCTTAAACGCGCACCCAAGATGAAGGACGGTTACGAGATGGTGAACAACCGCCTCGCCATCGTTGACAACAACACCTTCCTTGCCGACAAGATGAACCTGCTGCGGATCTTTGAAGAAGCTCTGCGCACTGGCCTGCTGATCCACGCCGACGCGATGCGCCTGATCAGCGCAAACCTGCATCTTATCGACAAGGACATGCGCACCGAGAAAGAGGCCCAGCGCATCTTCCTCGACCTGATGCTCAAACACGGCAATCCCGAACGCGCCCTGCGTCGGATGAACGAACTGGGCGTGCTGTCCGCGTTCATCCCGGAATTCCAACCCATCGTCGCGATGATGCAGTTCAACATGTACCATCACTACACGGTCGACGAACACACGATCCAATGCATCTGGCACCTGAGCGAGATCGAGAACGGCCACCTCGAAGAATACCTGCCCGTCGCGAGTTCCATCCTCAAGCACGGCGTCAACCGCAAGGTGCTTTATGTGGC
>NZ_CBFHLV010000068.1:0-16539 GCF_965656765.1 Marivita sp.
CGGATCATGCGCTATGCGTTCGAACTGGCGCAGTCGCGGCCGCGTAAATTCCTCACCGTCGTGACCAAGTCGAACGCGCAGAGGTTCGGCATGGTCATGTGGGACGAAATCGCGGCCGAGGTCGCACAGGAATTCCCGGATGTGACATGGGACAAAATGCTGGTCGATGCGATGACCGTGCGCATGGTCAAAGATCCGCAATCGCTGGATACGATTGTGGCAACCAACCTGCATGCAGATATTTTATCCGATCTCGCTGGTGCGTTGGCTGGGTCTCTGGGCGTGGCCCCAACCGCGAATATCGACCCAGAGCGTCGGTTTCCTTCAATGTTCGAGCCGATTCATGGCTCTGCCTTTGACATTGCGGGTAAGGGCATTGCCAACCCTGTCGCCACGTTCTGGACTGCAAGCCAGATGCTTGACCATCTGGGTGAAGCAGACGCGTCGGCCCGGCTTATGCGCGCGGTGGAAAAGGTCTGCGCTGAGGGCATTCTGACCCCGGATGTCGGTGGTACAGCAACCACCAAAGAGGTCACCGATGCCGTCTGCCAGGCAATACGTGGCGAAAACACCTAGGTGCTCAGTGGCAGCAATTGAATGAAACCAAGACAGGCGCTGCATTCTGTGGCGCGGTCGTAAGAGTTAAGGCAATCTGACCCATGACACAGAACAGTTACAAGATTGCGGTCATTCCCGGCGATGGGATAGGCACCGAAACCACCCCAGAAGGCGTGCGCCTTTTGCAGGCTGTTCAGAAACGGTTTGACCTTGGTTTCGATTTCCAAGAGCACGATTTCTCAAGTGCGGATTACTACGTCAAACATGGTGAAATGCTGCCACCGGATTGGAAGGTTCAGCTTTCGGACAGTGACGCTATATTTTTTGGCGCAGTGGGCTGGCCTGAAATTGTGCCCGACCATGTCTCGCTTTGGGGATCGTTGATCCAATTCCGCCGGGAATTCGACCAGTATGTCAGCCTGCGTCCAGCACGCGCAATGCCGGGCGTGCCGCTACCTTTGGCAGGTCGCAATCCGGGCGATATCGACATGATGATCGTCCGGGAAAACACCGAAGGTGAGTATTCGTCGATTGGCGGGCGTATGTTCCCTGGAACCGACCGCGAAGTCGTCATGCAGGAAACTGTGATGAGCCGCGTTGGCGTAGATCGGATTCTGAAATACGCGTTCGACTTGGCGCAAACCCGCAGTGGTCATCTTACCTCAGCGACCAAATCGAATGGCATTTCCATCACCATGCCCTATTGGGATGAACGCGTCGAAGCGATGGCCACCGGCTATCCGGATGTAAAGTTCGACAAGTACCATATCGACATTCTGACTGCGCAGTTCGTACTGCATCCCGACTGGTTCGATGTGGTTGTCGCATCCAACCTCTTTGGTGACATCTTGTCTGATCTGGGCCCTGCGTGCACCGGTACAATTGGGATCGCGCCATCCGGCAATATCAATCCCGAAGGAAAGTTTCCGTCGCTGTTCGAACCGGTGCATGGATCGGCACCCGACATCGCAGGTAAAGGAGTCGCGAACCCAGTGGGTCAGATTTGGGCGGCGTCCATGATGCTCGATCATCTTGGTCAGCCCGAAGCGGCATCCGCGGTCGTGCGTGCGATCGAAGCAGTTCTGGCAGAAGATGCACTACGCACAGCTGATCTTGGCGGTAAGGCGGATACGGTGACCTGTGGACAGGCGATTGCGGATGCGCTGCTTGATGGGGTCTAAGCGTGGCACCTTCGCACTTTTTGGATGGGTTTGATCTTTGTGACAAAGTCGTAAACGGGGTCAGCATCCGTTTTGCCTTAGCAGGGGAAGGCCCTGCAATCTTGTTGCTGCACGGACATCCGCAAACCCACATAGTTTGGCGCAAGATCGCCACTGATCTTGTTCAGGCTGGGTATACCGTGGTCGCGGCCGATCTGCGTGGTTATGGCGACAGCGACAAGGTCGAAAGCCACGCGCCACACCACCCATACTCAAAACGCGAGATGGCGAAAGACCAAGTCCGACTGATGCGAGCGCTTGGTCATCCCCGGTTTACCGTCGTCGGCCATGATCGTGGCGGGCGCGTTGCCCACAGGATGGCGCTTGATCATCCGGAAGCCGTCGACCGGTTGGTGGTGCTCGATATCGCGCCAACGCTGACAATGTACGATCGCACTGATCAGGATTTTGCCACGCGTTACTTCTGGTGGTTCTTTCTCATCCAGCCCGAAGAACTGCCGGAACGTATGATTGGTTCGGATCCAGAATACTTCTTGCGCCGTCACATCGGTGGACAAGTCAAAACGCCGGGTGCGGTCTCGGACGATGTAATGGCCGAGTACCTGCGCTGTTACCGTGACCCCAACACCATACATGCGATCTGCGAAGACTATCGCGCCGCGGCGACGATTGATCTTGAGCATGATCGGGCTGACTAAAACAGGCGCGTGGATGCGCCGGTCTTGGCGATCTGGGGCGCACAGGGCGTTGTTGGTCAGACCTATGACGTTGTGCAGACATGGCGGGAAAAAGCGCATTCCGTGCGCGGCGTGGAATTGCCCTGCGGGCATGCCATTCCTGAGGAGTCCCCTGATGCGTTGTTTGCCGAACTAATCGCTTTTCTCAAAGAGTGACGAGACTGCCGGTTTCTGTGGCATTCGCCTTCAAGATCGGTCAACAGCGCGCTGTAATGCTCGCAAGAGCCTGTCTTTCGGCAAATATGCGCTATCTTCTACGATGCGGCATGTAGCCGACATGTAAAGGAGAGCTGCAATGCGCGTTCTTGTTCGTTGTGCCATGTTCATTGTCATGATCGCGTGTCCGGCTTTGGTCGTCGCGCAGGGGCGCCCTGCCGGGGTCTCTACGGCTATTGTTACGACAAACACGATGGCGGAAACCGTGTCGGTGTTCGGTGAGGTGGTTGCAGGTCGTGAAAGCGCTGTTGCAGCCCGCGTAGGAGGTGTCGCGCAAGAAGTGCCCATCCGTGTCGGTGACCAAGTTGCGCACGGTGATGTGCTTGCGCGTTTGGATACAGAACTGCTCGAGATCGAATTGGCCCAAGCCGAGGCTCAAATCGCGATTGCACAGGCTGGTATTTCTGTTTCTGAGGCGCGACTTGATCGTGCCGAAAAAGCGTTTCGTCGTGCAGAAACGCTTCGCCAGAACTCCACCATTGCAGAAGCCCAGCTTGAAGAGCGTGCAAGTGACTTCGCGGAAGCACGCGGCGCGCAACAGGAGGCGCAGGCACGCATTCAAGCATCCCGCAACGCGCTGGAACAGGCGCGTTATCGATTGGATAACGCGGTTGTGCGTGCACCATTCGATGCAGTAATTTTAAATGTCGCGACCGAAGTGGGTCAGTTCATCCCCGCTGGAAGCCAAGTTGCAACACTGATCGACACCGCCGCGCTTGAGATAGAAGCCAATGTGCCTGCGCGGTTTGTCAGTGCACTGCGTGCAGATCAAACCGTGACGGCCACTACAGACATTGGTGATACCGTTAGCCTCGTGCTGCGGGCGATCCTTCCGACCGAGTTTGCTGCTACGCGCACACGTCCGGTGCGGTTTGCATTAGCTGACCACGATGCGGCCATCGCTGTAGGCCAGACGGTCACGCTTGACGTGCCGATCAGTGCACCCCGAGAGGTTTTGGTCGTTCCAAAAGACGCGCTTGTGCAGGCGCAAGGGGGATGGAGCGTATTCATTAACGACGATGGCAAAGCAATGCCCCGGACCGTGCAGATTGGTGCTGCGCTGAACAATTCCTTCGAGGTGCTGTCAGGGTTGTCCGACGGTGACGAAGTGGTTGTGCGTGGCAATGAGCGCTTGCGCCCCGGCCAAGGCATCGCGCCCTCTGGACCACCCCAAGGCGCGCCCGCTGCTGCTGATGCGCCAGCAGATACAAACGAAAGCAATGGCTAACCCATGGACTTGATACGCGCTTCCATAGAACGCCCCATCGCCGTGATCGCTGTTGTGATCATGGCGGTCCTGTTTGGTGCTTTGGCCTTGAGCCGTATTCCGGTTCAGCTTGCACCCGATGTGCGCAAACCGGTGGTGGTTGTCGAAACCACATGGCTTGGCGCGGCACCAGCGGAAATCGAACGCGAGATTATTAATCCACAGGAGGATGCGTTCCGAGGTCTTGAAGGGCTTGAAATCATGACAAGCCGAGCCCGCACCGGTCAGGCGTCGGTCACGCTCGAATTCGCCATCGGGTCGGACATGGGCGATATTCTATTGCTGGTTTCGAACCGCCTTGACCGCGTTGGTGGATACCCAAGTGAGGCCGGAGAACCGACGCTCAACACATCTGGGTCGGACGATAGCCCAATTGCTTGGGTTATGGTGCGCGGGCTTGAAGGCAATACCCGGCCTTTGCCAGAGTTCGGTGATTTTGTCGAAGACGTCGTCAAGGAACGGCTTGAGCGGGTCAACGGCGTGTCCACGGTTAATGTTTTTGGTGGTGTCTCCCGAGAATTACAGATTGTGATCCGTCCTGAAGAATTGGCGCGGCTGGGTCTGACCATTCCCGCCGTCGTACAGCGCCTTCGTGCCGAAAACATCAGTATCTCCGCTGGCGATGTGGAGGAAGGCAAACGCCGCTACACCGTGCGTGCTGATGGCAATCTGAACACCATCGAGGCCATCAACAGCGTTGTCTTGCGCAGCCAGAGCCTTGGCACCAATGGTGCGCTGGGCCGTGTACGCGTTGGAGATGTGGCGAATGTCGATTTCGCCTACAAAGAGAACGCCACGCGACTTCGCTTCCGAGGGGAACCGGCGCTGGCGTTCAATATCGTGCGCGAACAGGGTGCCAATGTCATCTCGACCATGGAAGAAGTCAAATCTGTCATTGCCGAACTTGAGACCGGACCAGTTGCCGCCAATGGTCTGACCCTCGAACAGGTCTACGACGAGACGATCTATATCGAAGGCGCGATTGATCTGGTGACGCAGAACATCTGGATCGGTGGTCTTTTGGCCGCCTGCGTTCTATTGATTTTTCTTCGTAGCCCACGTGCGACACTGGTCATCAGTATGGCGATCCCTGTCTCGATCGTGGCGACATTTGTGGCAATGGCGGTCACTGGCCGAACGTTGAACGTGATCTCTCTTGCCGGCATTGCTTTTGCGGTCGGCATGATCGTCGACGCGGCGATTGTAGTCCTCGAAAACATCTTTCGATTGCGGGAAGAAGGTAAGTCGCGGCGCGAGGCGGCGTATATCGGCGCAAAGCAGGTTTGGGGTGCGATCCTGGTGTCTGCCCTGACCACGGTGATGGTCTTTATTCCGATCCTCGTGATGCAGTTGGAGGCGGGGCAATTGTTCCGCGATATCGCGGTCGCGATTTCTGTGTCTGTTCTGTTGTCACTGGTTGTTGCTGTGACTGTGATCCCAGCTTTGTCCAGCCGTTTGCTAAAAAGTGGCGAGACAAAGAAATTGCCGCTTCCTGGCATCGATCATTTTGGACGCGGCTTCACGTGGCTGATTATGAAATACGTACGGTTCACCGTGCGTTTCCGTACGGCTGGACTGCTGATGGTGGCTGTGATCGGCACCGGTGCGGCGGTGGCGGCTTGGACGTTTCTGCCCAAGCTTGAGTACCTGCCCGAAGGCAACCGGAACCTCGTGTTCGGCTTGATCATCCCGCCACCCGGTTACAACCTTGAAACAACCGAGACTATTGCACAACGGATCGAAGCTGTGGCCCGTCCGATGTGGGATGCCGCACCGGATACGGAAACTGCCGAAGGGCAACCGGCTTTGGATTCGTTTTTCTTTGTTGCGACACCGGGAAACAGCTTTGTTGGTGCGGCCACGGTTGATGGTAGCCGCGTGGCCGACGTGATCCCGATTCTGTCGCGACCGATCTTTGCAGAGCCGGGCACTTTTGGCTTTATGACCCAGCCGTCGCTATTCGGGCGGGGCGTTGGGGGCGGCCGAACCATCGAAGTGAATATCTCAGGCGACGAGCTTGAGGACATTCTGCGCGTCGCTGGTCAGGCAGCCGGGACAATCGGGCAGCTTTTGCCACGATCCGAAGGCCATCAGTTTCGCCCCATCCCCGGTCTTGAATTGGGCGCACCCGAAGTGCGTCTGATCCCAGACCGGATTCGTTTGGCAGATGCTGGGCTGACGACTCAAGACTTGGCTGCGACAGTCGATGCTTTCAACGATGGATTGCGGGTTGCGGAAATCAACGTAGGCAACCGTCGGCTGGATTTGACGCTCAAAGGTGACAGCACCATCCTGAGCGGATTGCGCACGCAAGATGTGGGTAGCTTCCCGGTTGTCACGCCCACGGGCCGCATCGTTCCAGTGTCAGAACTGGCCGAGGTCAGAGTGACGGCGGGGCCAACTGAAATCCGCCATCTGGAACGTTTACGCACAATTACGCTTGAGGTCCGCCCGTCTGATGGATTGCCCCTCGAGGCAGCGGTGGAGCTGTTGGAAACCGAAGTGATCGCTGCGTTGGAAGAGCAGGGCTTACCGCCCGGTGTGCGCATGTCAGTGTCAGGCACGGCGGACCAGCTTTCCCAGACGTGGAATGCCATTCAGATCAACCTCGCCGTGGCGATGGTGATTGTCTTCCTCGTTATGGCTGTGTTATTTGAATCCTTTGTCTTGCCTCTGGTTGTTATGATTTCCGTTCCGGTTGCTGCGGCTGGTGGAGTCGGCGGATTGGCCGTGCTGAACATGGTGGGTACGCAACCTCTGGATATGCTGACGCTGCTGGGATTTGTGATCTTGGTCGGGATTGTGGTGAACAATGCGATCCTGATTGTGCACCAATCTCTTTACCACCTTCGCGAGGAAGGCATGTCGCCCATTGACGCGATTGAGGAAGCGACGCGCAATCGAATCCGGCCGATCTTTATGTCCACACTCACATCGGTCTGTGGAATGCTGCCCCTGGTCCTGTTCCCCGGCGCAGGGTCTGAACTTTATCGTGGTTTGGGCGCGGTTGTGGTGGGCGGTTTGGCGATGTCGGCATTCCTCACACTGCTGACCGTGCCACCACTGCTGCGTCTGGTTCTGTCAGCGCGCCCGGTCGAGGCAGATGCAGGGCCGGAGCCCATCGCAGCAGAGTAAAGGTGTCATTTATCGCTGACTTTGCGGGTCATCCTTCGGTATAGACCGAAGAATGACAGACACGCTTGCACGCCCTAACCCTATTTCGAGTGACCGAGCGCCAAGGCGAGGTTTGTATCTCTTGGCGGGTGTTGTTGGCCTCTGCGTAATTGCCATCGCCAGCTATCTCGCGCTTGCAGCTTACTTCCTGCGATCTGAAGCGGCGCAAACACCAGAGCGTGCGCAGTTCTTCGCGTCTTCCATCGATGACGCTCTGACGCGGCTTGAGCATTTGCCCTACGTCTTGTCGATCGACGAAAGCACGCTGGATGCTCTGGTTACGGGTAACACGGCAGAACTTAACCCTATACTGGACGACATTGCGACACGTGCTGGGGCCGAATTTGTCTATGTGATGGATCTGAACGGTAAGACGGTGGCGTCTTCGAATTATCGCGATACTGATAGCCTTGTCGGAAATTACTACACGTTTCGCCCATATTTCCGGGATGCTGTCGCAGGTGGTGCCGGTCGGTTCTACGCGGTTGGGGTGACGACCGGTCGACCCGGATATTTTATCGCTGAACCCGTGCGCGATGCGGCTGGTACGATCCAAGGTGTGGTCACGGTTAAAATTGGTTTCAATGATCTAAGCCGAGCGTTATCGGGCAATGGTGAACTGGTGCTAGTCGCCGATGAGCAGGGCGTGGTGTTGGCGAGCTCTGATCCCGATCTGATCTATGGCTACATGTCGCCGCTCTCTGACGTGGATCGCCAAACCCTAGAAGAGCAACAGCAATTCGGGGATAAAACGCTGTTTTCATTGAACTGGACGCCAGAAAGCGCACGACGTGCGCGGTTGGATGGCACAGCTTATGTCTGGACAAAGGCTTATCTTGAGCAAGAGGATTGGTCGCTTCATTTGTTGTCCGAAGTACGCAATTCGCGGAGACAGGCGTTGTTGTATGTGGCTGGTGGGTTGATGACCCTGTTGCTTTTGACTGTCGCTGCGTCCGTCTATCGCGCTGCGCAACTGCGGAGTGCTTTGTCGCTTTCGAATGCCGACCGTCAACGCCTCACCCGCGAGATCGAAGAGCGGCGCATTGCCGAGAAAAAGCTGGAGTCGGCCCGTTCTGAGTTGGCTCAGAAAGAACAGTTGGCTGCGCTTGGGCAATTGTCCGCGTCAATCACCCATGAATTGGGTCAGCCAATCTCAGCGATGCGCAACTACCTTGTTGCCGAAGAAATTGCTGCAGATGCGCAACCCAACGCACTTTGGCCGCAGTTGTCAGGGCTGGTTGACCGAATGCAGCGGATCGTGGATCAGTTGCGGTTGTTCGGCAGGACATCTGCGTCTGATACGACAACATTTCCGGTGCAGCACACGATCCATGCGGCGGTTCAATTGGTCCAACACACGGCGCGCAAGGCCGGCATTGATCTGAACATCCACATGCCTGACCAGACTATAACAGTACGTGGCCGCCCAGAGCGTTTCGAACAGGTGATCGTCAATCTGCTGCGCAATGGGATTGATGCCACGGAGGGGCAGGACGCGGGTATTCTGCATTTATCGATGCACGAAAAAGATGGATCAGTTGTTCTGACGGTTTCTGACAATGGACACGGATTGGGTGACCTCAACATTGCTGACCTAAGTAAGCCGTTTTTTAGTACAAAGCCCTCGGGCAAAGGAATGGGACTTGGCCTTGCCATCTCGGGCCAGATCATCAACGAAATGGGCGGTACGCTTTATGCCGAAAACGGCGCAGATGGTGGTGCAGTTTTTGTGATTACCCTTTCTATTGTGGATGTCGCCAATGCCTGAAACCTTCAGGGTTCTGATTGTCGACGACGATACAGAGATGCGCCAATCGCTTGCGGTCTTGCTCGAACGCTCGGGCTGGTCGGTCGATGCGTTTGGCAGCGCACAGATGGCTTTGTCTCGGTTGGATGCAACTGCGCCCGATGTGGTGTTGTCGGATGTGCGCATGCCGGGAATGTCAGGCTTGGAATTGCTGGACGAGATGTCAAAACGTCTATCGCCACCTTTGGTTTTGATCTCGGCACATGGCGATATCCCGATGGCGGTGGATGCCATTCAGAACGGTGCGTACTCCTTTTTGGAAAAGCCGTTTGAGCCAAGACGGCTGTTGACCGTGCTCCGACATGCGGCAGAGCAGCATCGTTTGTCAGACATGACCAAGCGGATGCGCGAACAGCTTGTATCCTTGTCTGGGCTCGACCGGGTTCTTTTGGGCAACAACCTCCGCGTGGTCGAATTGAGGGCCGAAGCGGTTGATCTTGCTCTATCGGAAGCGCCGGTTCTGATCACAGGTGAAACCGGAACGGGCAAAGAGCTGGTTGCCCGGGCTTTGCACCGATTGGGCCCGCGTCGAGACAAAGAGTTCGTCGCGATTAATTGCGCAATGCTTGCGCCGGACCGTGTCGAAGAACAGGTCTTTGGTACAGCAGACACGATGCTTGGCAGTTTTCGCAAGGCCGATGGCGGCACATTGTTTCTGGACGAAGTGGCAGCATGTCCTGTTGGGGTTCAAGTTAAGTTGTTGCGTGCGCTGGAAACTGGGGTGATCCAACCGGTGGGCACTGATGACGATGTGCAAACTGATGTACGGATCGTGGCGGCTACGAATGAAGACCTTGTTCCACTTGTTGATGCAGGGACGTTTCGGGCGGATTTTCTGTTTCGTCTTAATACATTTGAATTGAACCTGCCCCGGCTGATCGACCGTGGGGAAGATATCGTGATGCTGTATGAACATTTCGTAGCACAGTTCTGCGAGACCTATGAAATCAGCCCAATCGAAATGACTTCCGAAGATGCTGCTGCATTGCTAGCGCATGCGTGGCCCGGAAATGTGCGTGAACTCCGTCATGTAGCGGAGCGCCGTGTGCTTGCAGCGAGGCGTGGTGGCGGATCCGTGGCCGAGGCGTTGCGCACTGATGATCTGATTGACGATGTGCCGGCAACCTTGCGCGAAGCCGTTGCTCGGTTTGAAAAGACGTTGATTTCGCAGGCGATTTCCAACCATGGCGGACGTATGGATGCGGTGGCGGAGGCGCTGGGCATTGGGCGGCGCACCCTGAACGATAAGATCGTTAAGCTGGGTCTCGAAAAATCAAAGTTGCTTGATTGATGCCTGCGGGTTTCCGCAGGCGGTGTTGTCGCTAACCTGCGGAATGTTTCCTATCAGAATTTGAATCCTATGCTTATGGTGTGTCTAGCGCTGTAAAAGTGCACTTAGTGGGAGGACATCATGAAACATTTTAAGACCGCGGCTCTGGCCGCGACAATCGCGTTGTCGGGTGTAGCCGTTCAGGCTCAGGATGAAGGCGCGAACTATATTCTGGCAACAGCATCGACTGGCGGGACGTATTACCCTGTGGGCGTTGCGCTTGCGACGCTGGTTAAGGTCAAGCTTGAACCGAAGCAGAAAATCGGCATGGCAGCCATCAGCTCGGCCGGTTCCGGTGAAAATGTGCGCTTGCTGCGCGAAGGCGAAGCTCAGTTCGGAATCATGCAGGGCCTTTATGGTTATTACGCGGCGACCGGCACTGGCCCACTGGCCGAAGTAGGTCCGCAAGAAAATCTGCGTTCGGTCTCCATGCTATGGCAGAACGTCGAGCACTACATTGTCGCGTCCGATGCGGCGACTACGGGCACAATGGCCGACATGGTTGCGCTTAAGGGCGAAGGCATGGCGATGGGAAGCCAGAACTCTGGAACCATTGGTTCGAATGCCGCGATCCTGTCCGGGTTTGGCATCGACATTAACACAGACTACGAACTGGTGTTTGGCGGTTACGGTCCATCAGCCGAAGCGCTGCAAAACGGTCAGGTCAAGGGCGTTGGTATTCCAGCCGGTATCCCGGTTGGTGCGATCAGCCAGTTGATGGCGTCAGCGGGTGACTCGGTCACATTGCTGAACTTCACTGAAGAAGAAATGGCGATGGGCGACGGCGATCGTGGTCTTTGGACACCGTTCACAATTCCGGCGGGTACCTATCCAGGTCAAGACGCGGATGTGCAGACAATCGCGCAGCCGAACTTCTTGGCCACCAGTGCCGATCTTCCGGACGACCATGTCTATGAAATCACCAAGGCAATGTACGAAAACCTGCCATTCCTGCAGGCCATTCACCCGGCTACCAAAGCTATGGCACTCGAGCGTGCGATCGCTGGCCTGCCTTTGCCGCTGCACCCCGGCGCGCTGAAGTTCTACCAGGAAGCCGGTTTGGATGTGCCTGAGCGTCTGATCGCTCAATAAACCACTTAAACCTGGGCAGCCCGTAGAACCCTGCGGGCTGGCCAACCAAGATCGGGTGGGGCAATGGCACAGAGCGAAGAAGACGAAGACGGAGGACGTCTGCGGTCCTTCACAGGATCGGCTGACATCGCGTTGTCGGTGGTCTGCTTTTTGATCGCAATCGGGCATATCTACGTCGCCTTTGATCCTGTACTGTCTGAATTGCAGCGAAACGGATTTCACTTTGCTGGCTTTGCCGCACTAGCGGCCATCCTATATCCGATGTGGCGCGGATCGTCTGGGAAGACCTCGCCGATTGTCATTGATTTGTTGATTGCGATAGCTGTTGCAGCGTCAGCAGTTTGGCTGACCTTTGCCGAAAACGCGATCTATGACAGGGGTGTCAAACTCGCCCCGATGGATTGGATCGCCATCAGTATTTGTATCCTCGGTGCGATCGAACTGACCCGGCGTGTTGCTGGTGTGATCATTCCTATTTTGATCATTCTGTCTCTCAGCTATGTCGCGTTCTGGGGGCAATACGTTGGTGGGGTCTTCTCGTTTCCAGGATTGAGCGTTGAAACTGTCGCGTTCCGGTCGATCTTTGGTGATGACGCGATGTTCGGCACCATTGCCCGGATCTCGTCAACCTACGTCTTCTTGTTCATTATTTTCGGTGCATTCCTGTTACGCTCTGGGGCAGGCGAATTCGTGATCAACATGGCACGCGCCGTGGCAGGCAAGATGGTCGGCGGCCCCGGTATCGTCGCGGTCATCGCATCTGGACTGACGGGCACCATTTCAGGCTCTGCCGTTGCCAATACTGCATCGACAGGTGTGATTACCATTCCGCTCATGAAGCGCGCAGGGTTTCAGCCAAAATTTGCAGGCGGCGTCGAAGCAGCGGCCTCGACCGGTGGGCAATTGATGCCGCCAATCATGGGGGCCGGTGCCTTTGTGATGGCGAGTTTTACGCAGATACCCTACGAGACAATCGTTGCAGTCGCTGCGCTTCCCGCGTTGCTTTATTTCCTATCGGTTGCCTTTTTTGTCCGCATCGAGGCGCGCCGCAACAATCTTGAGCCGATGCCGGATGAGGGCCAGACACTCTGGACGGCCTTCAAAGAGGGTGGTGCGAGCTTTTTCCTGCCGATCTGTACATTGATCACTCTGTTGGTGATTGGTTTTACGCCGACCTATGCTGCGGTTTTTGGGATCATCGCCGTGATCGGATCAAGTTGGCTGACCAAGAACCCGATGGGCCTTAGGGCCACGTTTGAAGCGTTCGTGATGGGTACCAAGGGCATGGTTCTGACGGCGGTTCTATTATGTTCTGTTGGCCTCATCGTGAACGTGATTGCCACTGCGGGTGTTGGCAACACGTTCAGCCTGATGATTGCAAGCTGGGCAGGCGGCAATATCCTTATTGCGCTGGTCTTGATCGCGTTGGCCAGCCTCATTCTTGGGATGGGTCTGCCAGTGACCGCTGCTTACATTGTGCTTGCGACCCTGTCGGCCCCTGCCTTGTCCGGTATGATCAGCGACCAATTCGTGATCTCGCAATTGGCGTCGGGCGCTTTGCCCGAAGCGGCAAAAGCGGTGCTGATGTTCGGGGTCCCGGAACAGGTTGAGATGCTCAGTCGTGAATTGACCTATGCCGAAGCCGCCGGATTGATACAGGGTCTGCCGCTCGAGATTGCTGCGCCACTGCGCGATTTGGTTGTGCCGCCTGCGATTGCGACAAGTGCCGTTCTCTCGGCGCATATGATTATCTTTTGGCTTTCGCAGGATAGTAACGTCACGCCACCTGTCGCCCTTGCAGCATTCACAGCAGCCGCCATTGCAAAAGCACCAGCGATGGCCACTGGGGTCGCGAGCTGGAAATTAGCCAAGGGATTGTACATCGTGCCGGTTCTGTTTGCGTACACACCTTTTCTATCCGGTGATTGGCCCGCGATGATTCAGGTTTTCCTGTTCGCAGTGTTTGGTGTCTACGCGCTATCAGCAGGTATTCAGGGCTGTATGGAGCGTCCGTTCGGAATTGTAATGCGTTTGGCGTGCCTTGCAGCCGGGTTTGCCTGCCTTTGGCCTGCCGCGTTTATCGGCAATATCATTGGCGTTGTTGCCGTGATCACCTTGCTGGTCGTTAACGTGCGTTTTGGGGCCGCGTCTATGGTGGCGGCTAAGTCTTAAGTTACGAATAAGCGCAATCGGGGCCGCGGTCCAAGGGTTTGTCGATTGTGATTTCGGTCGGGATCCAATCGAATATCGCCAACGCGTTGCCACTATCGAAACCGACATACAGTGTTCCGGTTTCCGGTTGCAGCGCCACACCTTCAGCGTCGCGTCCGAATTCCGACAAGGGCGAGACTGACAAAACTCGGCCGTCCGGAGCAAGTTCAAACAAGCTGTTAAGGCCTTCATTGTCGTCGACCACTAGAATGTTGCCCGAGTAGGGGTCGCGGGTCACACCCTGAGGTTCTGTCATCGGCGGGTCAAAACTGTCGCCGAACAACTCCATAATGACACCGCCATCGGGCGCAATGCGCATCACGCGTGAGGGATCATCTTCGACGACCAAAAAACTGCCGTCTGCATCGCGATGCAGACCTTCGGTGTCATACAGAGTATCGCTTAGCCGGAAGGGCGCGTCGATCGGCCGACCTTCCCGGTCAAGACGGCGAAATTCGCCCCATCCATTGGCGATGAGAATACCGTCTTCCTCGACCGTCAGACTGCGAACCATGCGCATGCTAGTGTCGAAACGCCTAAGCTCTTTCCCAAAGGTGGACAGCAGGATGACTTCGTTGCTTTCGTTGGCGACCCAGATGCCACAAACCAATGCGTCATATGCAATGCTCACTGCGCGAAAATTAGGGATGGTTTCGCGGTGATAGATGTCCGCCTGCGCCGTGCTTCCGAACGTTGCGGCAATTGCCAACCCAGCACAGATCACACAATTCCGCATCTTCGTCTCCTACATTAACGAGTTACCTGTTTCAGCGGCGCTGGATTTCAAGGAGTACCAGCGCATTGCCAATGATTGTTCTCTTGCCCACTAGGAAATATGGGAATTATTCTGCCCTCAAATTTCATACTGCCCAAGCGCAGTGACCTGATGAAAATACTGGATGCTTTTCGGTGGGTTTGATTGCGGATGAAAAAAACCTGAACTTGGCTTCGTTTCCCAGCGTCGATTTGGTTCCTGATACAAACAAGAAACACCTCGATTTTTAAGTGTTAAGCCAAGATTTACACCCACCTGCTATACCAGCGATGGGGCGTAAGGAGAGTAGGGTATGGCGACCGACAGAAATGTCGCGCCAGTCATTATCAAACGGAAGAAAGTGATCGTCGCAGACGGGCACCATGGTGGTGCCTGGAAAGTCGCTTATGCAGACTTTGTCACCGCGATGATGGCCTTCTTCATGCTGATGTGGCTGTTGAACGCAACAACGGAAAAACAACGCAAGGGCATCGCGGATTACTTTAGTCCAACCGCCCCGATCAGTCGTTTATCAAGCGGGTCTGACGGCATGTTCATGGGTAGTAGCGTCTTTGCCGCTGATGTCCTGCCACGTATGGGTGTGGGGGCAAGCTCATTGCATGAAACGACTGGAGAGGGCTCTAATGGGTCCACGGATTCTGCTGAAAACGACGGTGGTCAGGCCGACGCATTTCAAGAAGTGCAGGATGTTTTGTTAGGCCTCAGTGGCGAAAGTATGGTTGAGGATCAGTGGCTTCGCCATGTAGTCACCCGCGTCACGGACGAAGGTTTGGTTCTTGAATTCTTCGACACAGACGAAGAACCACTTTTTACCAATGACGCAGAGCCAACCAAGCTTCTTCGTGAAATCGCCTATGCGGTTCGCGAAGCAAGTAAACTGCTGAGTAACGAAATCGCAATAGAAGGACATGTTGCGAAGGTTCCGGTCGTTCGGATTAATGATCCAGCTTGGGATTGGTCAGCGGATCGCGCGTTCCAGTTTTCAGACCTTTTAACGGGATATGGCTTAGAGTCTGACCGCCTGAGGCGCGTAACAGCTTATGGAGATCGTGAACCTGTGGTTGATAATCTAATGGCCACACGAAACAATCGCATTGAACTCATCTATCTGCGGTATTGAACGGTGGCGGGGAAATTAGATCAATTTTTATCCGTTAGGTCACCGTTAAACCCCATGCCTTACTGCTGTGTGAAGCACGAGCCATCACACCAGAAAGGCGTTTCATGTCGATATCCTCATCTCTTAGCGCAGGCGTTGTTGGCCTTGCGTCACACGCAACACGATTGGCCACGATTTCCGACAACATCGCCAATTCGCAGACCCCTGGGTATAAAAGGGTTGAGGCCAATTTCCATTCGATGGTCGTAACGTCGGGCGGTGGAACCTACACTGCTGGGGGCGTACGAACGACGACGCAACGGTATATCGATCAGGATAGTGCAATCGCGACGACCTCGAATGCGACTGACCTTGCGGTCAGCGGGCGTGGGTTTCTTCCAGTGGCTCAGGCCACTGAAGTGTTGGCTGGGTCTGAAACACCCCAGATGTTCCTCACGACGACTGGATCGTTCCGTACAGATGCAAACGGGTATTTACGCACTGCATCTGGTCAAATGCTGTTGGGATGGCCTGCCAACCTCGATGGCAGTATTCCAAACTACCCCCGTGCGACAAGCGAAGCGCTTGAACCAGTGCGTATTAACGTCAATCAATTCAGTGGCGAACCGACCACACGGATCGAATTGGGCATCAACTTGCCAGCGACCCAAACCGAGGCAGGCGCATCTGGCGACCCCTTGACCCAGTCTATCGAGTACTACGACAACCTCGGACGGGCAGAAACACTCGAAGTCACCTTCACACCAGTTGTGTCTGCGACTGGAACATCGAACCAGTGGTCACTTGAAATCGTGGATAGCGCTGATCCAGGAACCATCCTCGGGCAATACGATCTGGAATTTGATGATGCTAGATCGCTTGGCGGCACGTTATTTGACGTTGGCGATGTGTCTGGTGGACCTTATGATGCCGCAACAGGCATCCTGACCGTTACCGCGCCAAGCGGCCCAATCGACATCAACATTGGACGGCTTGGTCTGAACGAAGGTCTGTCGCAATTATCCGACATTTTTGCCCCCTTCAATATCAGTCGTGACGGGGCACCGGTCGGAAAGGTCACATCGGTCGAAG
>NZ_CBFHLV010000069.1:0-16215 GCF_965656765.1 Marivita sp.
CACCTGAAAGGTACCGTGCGCACCATGTCGACCGAGATGCGTGATCTGGCGGAAAGCCGGATCAAGGACATCTGCGCGGGCATTGCCGGGACCTTTGGCGGTTCGGTCGATGTGACCTATCACCGGGGCTATCCGGTGATGGTGAACCACGAGGACCAGACCGAGTTTGCTGCGGAGGTGGCCAAGTCTGTCTCGGGGTCCTGCGAAGACGCGCCGCTGGTGATGGGGGGCGAGGATTTCGCGTTCATGCTGGAAGAACGACCCGGCGCCTACATTCTTGTTGGCAACGGCGACAGCGCGGCGGTGCATCACCCGGAATACAATTTCAACGACGAGGCGATCCCGGCAGGCTGTTCCTGGTGGGCTGAGATCGTCGAGCAGCGGATGCCGGCGGCTTAAGTCTGCGTCAGTAATTTTGAAGCGGCGGGCTGTGATGGTCCGCCGTTTTTTCGTCTTAGCAAACAGAGGCCTGTGTTTGGCTGGGTCGGGTTAAAGGCGGTTGTTGCTGTTTGACCTTCGCCATGCCATGACGATTTCTGCGTCGCAGCAACATCGGACCATCGGAGACTCCCATGCCAATAGACGAAGAACGCGATACGCGACTCGCGGTTTTCCGGGGGCTCACCTTGAAATGCCCCTCCTGTGGGAAAGGAAAGGTGCTTTCGGGGTACCTGACAGTCAAAGATGAATGCGACTGTTGTGGTCAGGACCTTAAATACGCAAGCGTCGACGATGGTCCGGCTTATTTTACGCTCATGGTCGTGGTTGCTTTGGTCTTTCCCATGTTTGGTTTGATTTATTCGCTTTTCGAGCCCAGACCAATTTGGGTTGCGCTGTCGATGATGGGGATCTCGACCATCCTGGCGTTGATTATTCTTCCCCGAGTCAAAGGTGTGTTCATTGGCTTCCAATGGGCGAAAAGGCTTCACGGCTTCTAGGGACGTTTGCAATGCCCACCATGATTTTTACCATGGTCGCGACCTTGCCGAATTGATTATTCGGCGGGTGTTGGGGCATTCGCAGAATGACTTCTCTCAGCGCGGACCTTGCGACCCGCCCTTTATGCTTTTCAATCCTCGTACCCGCGTTTGTAACGGCTTTTCGTACTCATCGCCTCTTTCACCACCCGGCCAAACGACTTCTGTCGGGCACGGGCGGCGGCGATGGTTTCAGAGTTGTACTGATCCTCGCGCCGCAGTTTTTGCCAGCGCTCGAGCCGGGCGTGGTCGAGTGTGCCATCACCAAGAGCGGCTTTGACAGCGCAGCCCGGTTCACTGTCATGGGCGCAGTTTGAAAATTTGCACTGAGCAGCAAGGGTTTCGATATCATCGAACAGCTCTTCCAACCCTTCGCCAGTGCCCGAAAGTTGTAATTCGCGCATGCCTGGCGTGTCGATGAGCCATCCGCCCGCCAATGTGGGCCGCAGCGCGCGGTGGGTTGTGGTGTGGCGGCCTTTGCCGTCATCCTCGCGTACGCCTTGGGTCGCCTCGGTCTCGCCTGTCAGAGCGTTGCGCAGGGTGGTTTTACCAACGCCTGATGAACCGAGAAGGGCCAGTGTCTGCGCGGTGCTGCACCACGGGTTGAGGCGTTTTACGTCCTCGGTGTCTTTGGCGTTGACCGTGATCGCGGTGACCAAGGGGGACAACCGTTCGGCCTGACGGCGGAAGCTGTCGGGATCGTCGCACAGATCGGCCTTTGTCAGGATGACCAGAGGCAGAGCATTCGACGCTAAGGCAAGCGCGAGATAGCGTTCGAGCCGCGCCACGTTGAAATCTGCGTTGCAACTGGTGACGAGGCCCACGGTGTCAACATTGGCGGCGATGCGTTGGTCGCTGACGGTGTGGCCTGCCGCGCGGCGGTGCAGGTCTGTCACCGGGTCAAGGCGCCGGAGGGCTGCCGTGCCATCTGTGAGCACCCAATCGCCTACAGCATAGGCCCCTGCGCTGTCGGTTGGGATCAGCCGCAGCTCGCCTGCTTCGGTCAGGGCGACAAGCTGGCTACGATGCACCTCAGAGATGCGAGCCGGGGAAAGGGCGTCCTCATCCGCGCTGCGTTGACGCGCGAAATGGTCCGACCATCCGAGATCAGTGAGCGTATGAGAGGTCAAGGCACGTATCCTGTCGCTGAGTAACCTGCCCCGATGGGGCATCTGTCATGGCCGGTTGTCGGGCCGGGTGCGGCGATCAGCCTGACACCCGCAGGGCGCACATAGTTTCCATAATGTCCTCCTGCCACTCAGCGTTGATCTTGCGGACTATACGGCCCGCATGCAGCCGCGCCAAGCGGCATCTGGTCATTTCGCGGTTCCGTTGCTAAGCGGACGCATGACTTTGCCCAACACAGCCACCATTGCCTGCATCAAATGGGGCACGCTTTTCGGTCCTGAATACGTGAATCGCTTATACTCTGGCGTGCGGCGCAACCTGTCTTGCCCGGTGCGCTTCGTTTGTATGACCGAACATGCCGAGGGCTTGCATCCGGATATCGAGGTGATTGACCTGCCGGTTGAGCCATTTGCCGAGCCAATGGCGGCTGCGCTTAAGGTTGCCAACCGGCAAGGCGCGATGCGCAAGGTTTCGCTGTTTAAGTCTGGGGTGATCCCTGGACTGGATGGACCAGTGCTTGGGTTCGATCTTGATGTGGTGATCACCGGGCCGCTTGATGATCTGCTTACGCTGGCTCCGGGCCATGTGGTGATGCGGCATGACTGGACCGAAGCGCGGAAAGGGCGGCCTACAGGGCATGGATCTGTGTTTCGCTACGATCCGGCGGTGCATGGGTTTTTGTACCAAGACCTTGCGGTTGACCCATATCTTGAAGTGGAGCGCGCGCGCGGATCGGAGCAGAGATACACGTCGCATAAAGCTATGGATAATGAGGTTTTCACATATATTCCAGGGGATTGGGTTGTGAGTTTCAAGTATGATTGCAACCCGTTTCCGGGCAATTACGTGCATCCGGCGCGATTGCCTGACGACGCACGCGTGGTGTGTTTTCACGGGCGTCCCAAGATGCCAGAGGCGATTATGGGCTATCGCGGATCGCTCATTCGCTATGCCAAGCCAACGACGTGGTTGCAGGAGCATTGGGTGGACCGGGCCAAGGCCGATCTGGGAGATCGTTGGGGATAGCATGCATGATGCGGTGACGCATCATTTGTTTCCGTTGACGGAAACGCGGGGGGGCGGCCCCAGACCCCGAGATATTTCCAAACCAGAGAAGCCCGGGTAGACAAGAATGCCTTGCCGGTCCGCTGGACTCTTGCGGGTGCTGGCGCGAACGGGGTAAGAGCGGGCAAGTGCATTCGAGGGAAGGGCAACACCATGCGTCGAGTAGTTGTGACAGGCTTGGGATTGGTGACACCGCTGGCAGACGGGGTCGAGGAAAGTTGGTCGCGGATTCTGGACGGGCAGTCCGGCGCGGGCACCATCGCCAAGTTCGATGCCAGCCATCTGGCCACGACCTATGCCTGCGAGGTGCCCTATGGCGATGGCAGCGACGGGACCTTCAACCCTGATGTCTATCTGGCCAAGAAAGAGCAGCGCAAAGTCGATGAGTTCATCCTGTTTGGGATGGCGGCCGCGCAGCAGGCGGTGACGGACGCGGATTGGACGCCGGAGGACGAGGAAAGCCGTTTGCGCACCGGAGTGATGATCGGGTCAGGGATCGGTGGATTGAATTCGATTGCCGAGACTGCATTGCTGATCCGGGACAAGGGGCCACGGCGTGTGTCGCCGTTCTTTATTCCGGGCGCGCTGATCAATCTCATTTCGGGCAATGTATCGATCAAGTATGGCTTCAAGGGGCCGAACCATGCGGTGGTCACGGCCTGTTCCACCGGCGCGCATGCGATTGGAGACGCGGCGCGTCTGATCATGTTCGGCGATGCCGACGTGATGGTTGCGGGCGGCGCGGAGGCAGCGATTTCCGAGATCGGGATCGCAGGGTTCAACGCCTGCAAGGCGTTATCGACCAAACGTGGGGATGATCCTAAAGCCGCGAGCCGTCCTTATGACGCAGACCGTGATGGGTTTGTCATGGGCGAAGGCGCGGGTGTGGTTGTGCTGGAAGAGTACGAGCATGCCAAGGCACGTGGTGCCAAGATTTATGCTGAAGTGTGTGGCTATGGCCTGTCGGGCGATGCCTATCACATCACAGCGCCGTCCGAGGATGGCGAAGGCGGCGAGCGGTCGATGCGTGCCGCGCTTAAGCATGCTGGGATTGAACCCGCGGATATTGATTACATCAATGCACATGGCACATCGACCATGGCGGATGTGATTGAGCTGGGCGCGGTTGAGCGGATGATGGGCGATGCGGCTGGTAAAGTGACGATGTCGTCCACCAAGTCCGCGACGGGGCATCTTTTGGGAGCAGCAGGCGCGATCGAGGCGATCTTCTCGATCCTGGCGATCCGTGATCAGGTGGCACCGCCGACATTGAACCTGGAGACACCGGCGGTGGATACTGCGGTTGATCTGGCCCCGAATGCCAAGCGCGAACGCGATATTACATATGCACTGTCCAATTCGTTTGGCTTTGGTGGGACCAATGCCAGCGTCGTCTTTGGAAAGGTGGATCGCTAAATCATGTGGCGTCACATTGCGTCCAACGCGCTGACCTTTCTTGTCGTGATTGTGTTCCTGTTCGGAGGCGTCCTGATTTGGGCGCAGAACACCTATGTGTCGGAGGGACCGCTGGATCAGGCAATCTGTGTACAGGTTGACCGGGGCACCAATTTTCGACGGGTGTCGGAAACGCTGGCAGAGGATGGCGCAGTGTCGAGTGCGGCGCTTTTGCGGATCGGTGCGGATTATGCGGGCAAGACAGCCGAGTTGAAGGCTGGATCTTTCCTTGTGCCTGAAGGCGCGTCGATGGAGCAGATCGTCGATATCGTTACGCGCGGCGGTGCGAGTACGTGTGGGACCGAAGTGGTTTATCGGGTGAGCATCAACCGTGCGACGGTGCAAGTGCGCGAGCTTGATCCTGCGTCAGGGCGGTTTGTCGAGATTGCCGAGTTCAACCCCGCCGAAGACGAAGTGCCTGCTGCGTACACCGAGGTGAAGGCCGAGGCTGACACGCGGTATCGTGTGGCTTTGGCCGAAGGCGTGACCAGTTGGCAGATCGTGCAGGAGCTTGGGCAGATCGATATCCTTGACGGTGAGGTCGAAGATATTCCGGCGGAGGGGTCGTTGGCTCCGGACAGCTATGAGATCACGCCGGGGGATGACCGGACAGAATTGCTTGCGCGGATGGAAACGGCGCAGGAGCGCATATTGGCAGAGGCCTGGGCCAACCGTCAGGACGGGTTGCCATATGAGAGCCCCGAAGAGGCGTTGATCATGGCGTCGATCATCGAAAAAGAGACAGGAACACCGGATGAGCGGTTCCTTGTGTCGAGCGTGTTCGTCAATCGCCTGCGTCAAGGTATGCGGCTGCAGACGGACCCTACGGTGATCTATGGCATCACACGCGGGCAGGGCGTGTTGGGGCGTGGCATTCGCCAAAGCGAATTGAGGGCCGAGACGCCCTGGAACACCTATGTGATTGACGGGCTTCCTCCGACTCCGATTGCAAACCCGGGGCGGGCGAGCATCGAGGCGGCGCTGAACCCGGACGAGACTGGCTATATCTTCTTTGTGGCCAAGACTCTCGATCCATCGGATGGGCACAACTTTGCGGTGACGCTGGCCGAGCATAACGCAAACGTGGCGGCGTACCGCGCGCTTGAAGCGCAGCGGGACAATTGAGACAGGTGTTCTCTGACCATGTGACCTTGCCATGGGTGTGACCGAACTTCTTTTAATTGGGTCGGTGGTGTTTCTGATTGCCGGATCAGTCAAAGGTGTGGTCGGGATTGGCCTGCCCACTGCGGCGATCAGTATGTTGACCCTGTTCATTGATCCGCGCACGGCGATTGCCGTCGGGCTGGGTCCGGTCGTGGTTTCAAATGCCTGGCAGATTTGGACCATGGGGGACATTCGCGGCACGTTCAAACGCTACTGGCTCTTTGCGCTGGCGCTGGGGACCAGCGTTTTCCTGACGGTGACGGTTTCCGCGGATGTGTCCGAGCAGGTGATATTTCTGGCGATTGGAATCTCGATTGTTACATTTTCGGTGCTGCACCTGAATTTCGCGATGCCGCCGATGCCCGATCGATATGACCGGGCGGCGCAGGTCGGATTTGGGACAGTCGCGGGGATCCTTGGTGGATTGTCGGGTGTCTGGATCGCACCGATCATCATGTATCTGAGTGCTCGCAACCTGACGAAAGACGAGTTTGTTCGCGCGTCAGGGATGCTGTTGTTCATTGGCAGCGTACCCTTGGTCACGGCCTATGTGCAGCAGGGGTTCCTGACCCAACAGATCGCCGGTGTCACGCTGGTTTTGGTCATTCCAACCTTGATTGGATTCGCGCTGGGTGCGCGGTTGCGACAGCGGATTTCGAACGAAAAATTCCGTAAGGTTCTGCTCTATGTGTTCCTGCTACTAGGGCTGAATCTGTTGCGGCGGGGATTGTTCTAGAGCGCGCGCGTTGTGCTTAACAGAACCTGAATCACTTCAATTTGTGGGCTGCTCATGGGTTTCGTGCCTGCGCGAGCAACCTGTTGCGGATGTCTTAAACCGCCGCGCGCCGCGTTAGGCGGTTTTTTCCACCTGTCCGGCCATATTGCCCAAGCCTGCTAGGCATCAACAAATCATGGAGTCCTCCGTGGTTTGCCGGTGCGTCGATGGACGGGGATCCATTTAGCACAGGAGGCAGGGATCGAGATGGTACTGATCACTGCAAATGAAGAGAGCAGCGCGCTTGAAATCGAACGCGCGGCAATTGCGCAGGAACTGCGAACCATTCGGAAGATGGTCGCGGACCTGCGGGTGAAGGTTGAGGCCGGAGAAACAGGCACAGGAAGTGAGGCGGGCCGTGCGCTTGCCGATCTGCGGGCCTGGCTGAAACACGCCAAGGAAACGGAGGTTCAGATTGAAAGATATTGCCGAGAACATGCCAGTATCGAAGGCAGCTATGGGCTTGACCTCGATGCGGCGCGGGACGCGGTCGGGTGCCGACTTGATCGCCTCCGTCAGTGTTGCCGAGAAGGACGCGTTTCTGACCGGTCTTGAAGAGGTTCCGGGGGCTCTTTTGGCCCTGCCGTATCTGTTCGAGTTCTGGGCGCATCCGCACCAGTTGCCCCCTGATGGGGATTGGCGCGCTTGGGTGGTCCTTGGTGGGCGCGGCGCGGGGAAAACCCGCGCCGGGGCCGAATGGGTGAGACAGATGGTAGAGGGGCCAAGACCGAAAGATCGCGGTCAAGCCCGGCGCGTGGCGCTTGTGGGCGAGACATTGGATCAGGTGCGCGAGGTCATGATCTTTGGCGATAGCGGGATCATGGCCTGTTCGCCCCCTGATCGTAGGCCTGAATGGATTGCGACGCGGCGCATGTTGCGTTGGCCCAATGGAGCCGAGGCTGTGGCTTGTTCGGCGCATGATCCAGAATCGTTGCGTGGGCCGCAGTTTGATGCCGCGTGGGTGGATGAATTGGCGAAGTGGAAAAGGGCGCAAGAGGCTTGGGACATGTTGCAGTTCACGCTGCGATTGGGAGCGCAACCGCGGGTTTGTGTGACGACGACGCCGCGGAACGTGGATGTCTTGAAGGCTTTGCTGGCGGCGCCATCGACGGTGGTCACGCGTGCACCGACCGAGGCGAACCGGGCCTATCTGGCGTCATCGTTTCTGGACGAAGTGCGCGAGCGCTATGCCGGAACGCGGTTGGGCCGTCAGGAGCTTGACGGCGACATGCTGGATCAGGTGGATGGCGCGTTGTGGTCGCTGAGTGTTTTAGAGCAAGCGCGGTGCGAGGCGGTGCCGGAGTTTGACCGGATCGTCGTTGCTGTGGACCCGCCCGCAAGCAGCACCAAGCGGTCGGATGCCTGCGGGATTGTCGTGGCCGGAGTTGTGACCGACGGGCCGCCACAGGATTGGCGCGCGGTGGTTCTTGAGGATTGTACGGTGCAGGGCGTGTCGCCGTTGGTTTGGGCACGGCGGGCGATCACCGCGATGGAGCGCTGGGGCGCGCATGCGCTGGTGGCCGAGGTCAACCAGGGCGGTGACATGGTCGAGGCCGTGCTGCGGCAGGTCGATCCGATGGTGCCCGTGGTGCGGGTGCATGCGTCAAAATCCAAAGGTGCGCGGGCCGAGCCTGTGGCGGCTTTGTACGAGCAGGGGCGGGTGGCGCATTGTGGTGCTTTTGACGCGCTGGAAGATGAAATGTGCCGGATGACGCGGCTGGGTTACGAAGGTACGGGGTCGCCCGACCGATTGGATGCACTTGTATGGGCGTTGACCGATCTTGTGATTGCACGCGCGGCGGAATGGCGGGTGCCACGTATCCGCACCGTTGCGCGATGAGCGTTCGGTATGGTTTCCAGCCGTTAACACTTGTTGAGTAGGTTGGTTTCATCAAGACGGCGCGGGTCGGGACGCGCGACAGACTATGACAGAGCGGTGAATTGGGAGCGTGGCCATGCCTTTGGGCGGGCCACGGGCCGGTGTGCTGTGTCTGGCGTGTCGGGGCAGGTTGGGCGGGTTCGAGAGACCTGTTCCGACCGGCCCAAAACGAAACGGGATTTGCGAGGAGCACGGGCAGCATGGTGTGGGACATCTTTCGACGGGAACGCAAAGACGAGGCCGGGATCGAGGCCAAGGCCAGTGCCACTGGGCCGGTTGTGGCGTGGCAGAACATGGGTCGCGTGGCGTGGTCTGCGCGGGATACAGCGTCGCTGACACGCACGGGTTTTACGGGAAATCCAGTTGGGTTTCGCGCGGTCAAGCTGATTGCAGAAGCGGGAGCTGCGGTGCCGTTGGTGTTGCAGGATCAGGCGCAGCGCTACGAGGTGCATCCGCTGCTGGATCTGTTGCGCAGGCCCAACCCGGCTCAGGGACAGGCGGAGCTGTTCGAGGCCTTCTACGGTCAGTTGCTGTTGTCCGGCGATGGCTATTTCGAAGCGGTGGGCGCAGGTGGTGTTCCGAGCGAGCTGCATGTGTTGCGATCGGACCGGATGAAGCTGCTGCCGGGGCCGGATGGCTGGCCTGTGGCTTATGAGTATGGGGTCGGCGGCAAAGCGCATCGGTTCGAGATGGGTGAGGGGGCTGCACCTGTGTGTCACGTTAAGGCGTTTCACCCGCAGGACGACCACTACGGGCTTAGTCCGATGGTTGCGGCGGCGCAGGCGCTGGACGTGCACAACGCCGCATCGCGCTGGTCCAAAGGGTTGCTGGACAATGCCGCGCGGCCTTCGGGGGCGATTGTCTATCATGGTACGGATGGCATGTCGGGGATGGGAACGGATCAGTACGACCGGTTGGTCGATGAGATCGAAAGCCATCACATGGGTGCGCGCAATGCCGGGCGGCCGATGTTGCTTGAGGGTGGGCTTGATTGGAAGCCGATGGGGTTTTCGCCGTCGGATATGGAATTCCAAAAAACCAAGGAAGCGGCGGCGCGTGAGATTGCTGTCGCGTTTGGGGTGCCTCCGATGCTGTTGGGGATTCCCGGTGAGGCGACCTTTGCCAATTACGCCGAGGCGCATCGGGCGTTTTACCGGTTGACCGTGTTGCCTTTGGTCGCGCGGGTGTCGGCTGCGGTGAGCGTTTGGCTGTCGCAGCATATCGCGGCTGATGTGGTGCTCAAGCCCGACCTGGATCAGGTGCCGGCGCTTGCGGCAGAACGTGATGCGCAATGGGCGCGGGTGTCAGGGGCGGAGTTCCTGACTGATGCGGAAAAGCGCGCTTTGTTGGGTTTGCCGGTGTTGGCTGATGAGTGATCCGCGCGCAGGGTATGAACCGTTCGACTGTGCCCCGGCCTTGAAGCTGGAAGGCTACGAACGGGTGACGCAGTTGCGGTTCGAGGGGATCTCAGCACGGCTGGACCGAATTGAAGGTCTGATTGAACGGCTGGAGCGCCGGGTGTGGCTGGCGGTTTACGGCGTCGCGGCGGCGGTGCTGGCGGATGTGTTTTTGAAATTCGTACACGTGGCGTCGTGATGGGGAAGGAATGACAATGGATTTGGAACGGAAGTTTTGCAGGTTCGATGCGGATGTGACGGTTACGGATGGCTGTGTGATCGAGGGGTATGCGTCGCGATTTGGTGATTGTGATCAGGGCAATGATGTCGTGGCATCAGGAGCTTATGCGGCGTCTTTGATGCGGTTGGCCGAGTGTGGCCGTGCGGTCAAGATGCTATGGCAGCACGATCCGGCGCAGCCCATCGGGGTCTGGGACGAAGTCCGCGAGGATGCGACAGGGCTTTACGTGAAAGGGCGTCTTCTGGAGAGCGTGGCCCGCGGGCGCGAAGCGGTGGCGCTGGTGGCGGCAGGGGCGATTGATGGGTTGTCGATCGGTTATCGCACCAAAGCAGCGACGAAAGACAAGCAGGGCCGCAGGGTTCTGACGGAACTGGAGTTGTGGGAGGTGTCGTTGGTGACTTTCCCGATGCTGCCCAGTGCGCGGGTTGCGGCGAAGGGGGAAGCCCCGGAGCTGGCGGACTTGCGGGAGATGGTACGCCTGATTGAAGAGGCGCGCCGGGACTTGGTGGACGGCTAGGGCCACCCTTCAGAGATGGGAAAATCGGGATGAGTGAGACCGGGACAACGTCGCGGAGCGGGGAAGATCTGTCTCCGTTCACCCAAGTGGGTGCCGCGTTGGCGGGGCTGGTGGGCGACATGCGCCAACAGCGCGACGACTTCGACAGAAAGTTACAGGAACAGGAAGAACGAATGACCAAGATCGACAAGAAGACAGCATTTACGGCGCGTCCGGTGCTCGCGGGCGGCGTGCGCAGCGATGACCTGCATTATCAGGCGTTTGATGCTTATTTGCGTACCGGTGACGATGACGCGTTGCGCGGGTTGGAGATGGATGTGAAGTCCATGTCCACCAATGTGAACGGTGATGGCGGGTTTCTGATTGACCCGGTGACGTCGGAGACCATTCAGGGTGTCTTGCAGGGCAGCGCGTCGCTGCGGGCTGTGGCGTCTGTCGTGAATGTCGAGGCGTCGAGCTATGACGTTCTGATTGATCGTGGCGACACGGGTGCGGGCTGGGCGGATGAGATCAGCGCACGGTCTGAGACCGGGACGCCGACCATCGACCGAATTTCGATCAAGCTTTACGAGCTGAGTGCGATGCCAAAGGCGAGCCAGCGTTTGCTCGATGACACGGCGTTCGACATTGAGACATGGCTTGGGGGCAAGATTGCCGACACGTTTTCACGTGCCGAGGCGGGGGCGTTCATCACGGGTGACGGCTCTGACAAGCCGCGTGGCATCCTGAATCATGGCGCGGTTGACAATGATGTCTGGACCTGGGGCAATCTTGGCTATGTGCCGACGGGTGTGGACGGGTCTATCGGCAATGATGATGCGTTGATCGAACTGGTCTATGCGCTGGGGGCCGAATATCGCGCCAATGCGACTTTTGTCATGAATTCCAAGACCGCCGGTATGCTGCGCAAGCTGAAGGATGCGGATGGCCGCCACCTTTGGTCCGACGGGTTCACGTCAGGCGAGCCTGCGCGTCTTCTGGGTTATCCGGTGCTGATTGCCGAGGACATGCCAGACATCGGCACGGGTGCGGATGCAATTGCCTTTGGTGATTTCCGTGCAGGCTACACGATCGCCGAACGCCCTGATCTGCGTGTGCTGCGCGATCCATTCAGCGCCAAGCCACATGTTCTGTTCTACGCGACAAAGCGCGTGGGGGGTGACGTCAGCGACTTTGCTGCGATCAAGCTGCTGCGCTTCTCCATCGCCTGAGCGGCGATGGCGAGCATGGGGAGAGCGGTGCGGGCTGTTTTCCTCATGGGGCGCGCGCCGGTGTGCCGGCGTTGTCTAGCCGCTCCCTCCGTCCGAGCAGCGGCGGCGGCGCGCGTCCGACAACATACCGGCCTCTGAACGAGGGACAGGGTTTGTGGAGAACACGAAATGTACTTGATTGAAGAGAGCCAGATACCCGAAGCAGTTTTGCCGTTGGCGCGACTGCGGGATCATTTGCGGTTGGGCAGCGGCTTTGTCGAAGATGGTTTGCAAGACGAACTGCTGGGCGGGTTCTTGCGGGCGGCGATTGCGGCTGTGGAGGCGCGGACAACCAAGGCGCTATTGGTGCGGGATTTTCTGTGCAGTCTGCATCGCTGGCGCGCTGTGACTGGCCAAGTGATGCCGATTGCGCCGGTGCGGGCGGTCAGCCAAATCACGTTGGTCGATGCGTTCGGAGCTGGCACGGTTGTCGATGCGGAACGCTATGCGCTGGTGACCGATAGTGACGCGCCCCGGCTTGTGCCGATGGGTGGATGCCTGCCGACTATTCCGGAACATGGGAGCGCGGAGGTGCGGTTTCGGGCGGGAATGGCGGATGTATTTGGCGATCTGCCCGCCGATCTTGCGCAGGCGGTGATGTTGCTGGCTGCGCATTACTACGAATACCGCGACGAGACTGCGCTGGGGCAGGGCTGCATGCCGTTTGGTGTGACCAGTCTGATTGCCCGCTATCGTCCGGTGCGGCTGGGGTTCGGGACATGAGCCGTCGGCTGACATCGAAGCTGGTGCTGGAACGGTTGGATGCGGTGCCAGACGGCGCCGGTGGGATGCACGAAAGCTGGGTCGCTTTGGGTGTGCTGTGGGGTGAAGTGAAGCCCCGGTCCGGGCGCGAGAGCGTTGGTGAGGCTGGGCAGGTTTCGGTGACCGGGTTTCGGATCACCGTGCATGGTGCGCCGCAGGGGCATTCTGCGCGGCCTTTGCCCGAGCAGCGGTTTCGGGACGCGGGGCGGGTGTTTCGGATCAATTCGGTGACCGAGGCTGATGCGGGCGGTCGGTTCCTGATCTGCCTCTGCGATGAGGAGGTGGCAACATGAGCTATGCGGTAGCGGCGGCGTTGCAGGGAGCTGTTTACCAGTGCTTGCAGACCGATGCCGGACTTTCGGTTTTGGTTGGTGACCGGGTGTATGACGCGGTTCCCAAGGGGCGGTTGCCGGACTTGTACGTGGCACTGGGGCCGGAGCGGGCTGTGGATGCCAGCGACAAGACCGGGCGCGGTGCGTGGCAAGAATTCGTGGTGTCTGTGATCTCGGATGATGCGGGGTTTCAGACGGGCAAAGAGGTGTCGGCGGCAGTTTGTGACGCTTTGATCGACGTGGATATGGCGTTGGATCGAGGCCGGCTGGTGGCGCTGAATTTTAAGCGGGCCGTGGCGCAGCGGGAGAAGGCGGGACGGCGGCGGATCGACCTGACTTTTCGGGCGCGGGTCGAAGATGACGTCTGAGGGCGTTTCAGATTTCAGAGACAGTTTCCAGATAGGGAGTGTGGGCAATGGGTGCTCAGAACGGGAAAGACCTTTTGATCAAGGTCGATGTGGATGGCAGTGGCACGTTTGAGACTTTGGCGGGCCTGCGTGCAACACGGATCAGTTTCAACGCGGAAGCAGTGGATGTGACGTCGCTTGAGAGTGATGGCGGATGGCGCGAGTTGCTGGCGGGTGCTGGGGTGCGAAGTGTCGCGATCTCGGGTGCGGGAGTTTTCAAGGATGCGAGCACCGATGAACGGGCGCGGCAGATCTTTTTCGACAGTCAGACGCCTGAGTTTCAGGTGATCATCCCGGATTTCGGTGTGGTGCAAGCGCCATTTCAGGTGACGGGGCTGGAATATGCAGGGTCGCATAACGGTGAGGCAACCTATGAGCTTTCGTTGGCCTCGGCCGGTGCGGTTGTCTTTACGGCGGCGGTCTAAGTGATGGCGAACCCATGGCGCGGAGAGGTGACCTTGGTGATTGACGGCATGCCGCATGTTTTGCGGCTGACGTTGGGAGCGCTGGCAGAGCTGGAGGCCGGATTGGCGGCAGATACGCTGGTCGATCTGGTGGCACGGTTCGAAGGCAGCGCCTGTTCGAGCCGGGATGTCTTGGCGCTGATCGTGGCAGGGCTTCGTGGCGGGGGCTGGTCTGGGACGGCCGCCGATTTGCTGGCAGCCGAGATTGAGGGTGGTCCGCTTGCGGCGGCGCAGGTGGCGGCGGAGCTGCTGGCGCGGGCCTTTGTGCCGGTTGCTGAGACGTGAGCCGCTTTGATTGGCCAGCACTCATGCGTGCCGGTGTGCGTGGTTTGGGGCTGCGCCCGTCAGAGTTCTGGGCGCTGACGCCGGCAGAATTGCATCTGCTTTTGGGTGGTGAGGGCGCAGCGCCTTTGCGGCGGAGCGGATTGGACGCCTTGATGGCGGCCTATCCGGACAAACAGGGGGATCAGGATGATTGAGCTGGATAGCATTGATGGGCTCGAGGCGCAGGTGAGCGCTTTAGAGGAAGCGTTGGCGGGAGCGAGTAGCGTGGCAGGCGGCTTTCAGGCTGAGATGGCTAAAGTGCGCGAGTCGCTTTCGGAGACCGGGAAGGGGGCGGCAAAGCTGGAAGGCGCGCTGAACAGCGGGCTAAGCCGAGCGATTGACGGGATCGTGTTTGACGGGATGAAGCTGTCGGATGCGCTGGGCACGATTGCGCAGTCGATGATTGGCGCGACGTACCGCGCCGCGGTGAACCCAGTGAAAGAGCATCTTAGCGGCATGGTGATGCAAGGGATCAGCAATCTGCTGCCTTTTGCCGATGGAGCGAGCTTTGCCCAAGGGCGCGTGATGCCGTTTGCGAATGGCGGTGTCGTTGGCGGGCCTACGACGTTCCCGATGCGTGGCGGCGTTGGTTTGATGGGCGAGGCCGGGCCCGAAGCGATCATGCCGCTGGCACGCGGTGCTGATGGCAAGCTGGGTGTGCGCGCGGGTGGCGGCGGGCGGCCTGTGAGCGTGGTGATGAATATCTCAACGCCCGATGTACAGGGGTTCCGGCGGTCACAAAGTCAGATCGCGGCTCAGATGGGCCGGGTTCTTGGCTCTGGTCAACGGAACCTGTGAGGAGGGGGTACGATGCAGTTTCACGAGGTCAGGTTTCCGACGGCGTTGAGCTTTGGGTCGATTGGTGGGCCCGAGCGGCGGACTGATGTGGTCACGTTGGCGAGCGGGTTTGAAGAACGGAACACACCGTGGGCAAATTCACGCAGGCGCTATGATGCGGGGATCGGTCTGCGGTCTATGGATGATATCGACGCGCTGATCGCATTCTTCGAGGCGCGGCGGGGGCAGATGTATGGTTTTCGCTGGAAAGACTGGGCGGATTTCAAATCATGCAAGCCATCGGCGCAGGTATCCGCCACAGATCAGGTGATCGGGACTGGGGACGGTGTCGAGGCGACATTTGTATTGCGCAAGGGGTATGTGTCGGGTGACGCGGTGTACCGGCGACCTGTGACGAAACCGGTGGAAGGAACTGTGGTGCTCGCCGTGGACGGTGTTGCGCTGGTCGACGGTGTGGATTTCAGCATCGATATAACAACAGGTTTGGTTACGTTTTTCACTGCGCCTTCGGTCGGTGTGTCGATTTCGGCGGGGTTTGAATTCGATGTGCCTGTGCGGTTCGATACAGATCGTATCCAGACCAGTGCTGCGACGTTCCAGGCGGGCGATGTGCCGGATGTGCCTATTGTAGAGCTGCGCGTATGAGCGGTGCAGAGGCGCTGGCTGCGCATTTGGGCAATGGTGTCACAACGGTCGCGCGGGCCTGGGAGGTGCGTCGCAAAGATGGGCGGCGGTTTGGGTTTACGGACCACGATCTGGAGCTGAGTTTCAACGGCTTGGTCTTTCGGGCCGACACTGGCATGAGCGCGGCGGCCGTGCAGCAAGGCACGGGTCTTTCGGTGGATAATTCCGAGGCGGTTGGTGCGCTGTCCGACACCAGTGTGACGGAAGCCGACATTGCAGCCGGACGCTTTGACGGGGCAGAGGTGACGGCTTGGTTGGTCAACTGGGCGGATTTGTCGGCGCGAAAGGTTCTGTTTCGCGGCTCACTGGGTGAAATTACCCGTAGCGGCGGCGCGTTTTCCGCGGAGCTGCGTGGGTTGACGGAATGGCTGAACCGGCCTCTGGGGCGCGTGTTTCAATCGCCCTGTTCGGCGGTTCTAGGCGATGCTGGCTGCAGAATGGACATTGACGCTGCAGGCCTGTGGATTGAGGCTACGGTCACTGAAGTCGGCCCTAAGGGCGACCTGACACTTGCTGGCGCGTCAGGGTTCGAGGCTGGATGGTTCCAACGCGGGCGATTCACGGTTCTTGATGGGCAAGCCGCTGGTTTGTGGGGC
>NZ_CBFHLV010000070.1:0-15073 GCF_965656765.1 Marivita sp.
GCTTTGGAAGGTCGAACTGCCCTCAGCTCTGCCGCAGATCATGGCCGGCTTGAATCAGACCATCATGCTGTCGCTGTCAATGGTGGTGATTGCAGCCCTTGTTGGCGCTGACGGATTGGGTGTGCCAGTGGTGCGGGCGCTTAATCAGGTGAACACCGCGCGTGGATTTGAAAGCGGGTTTGTGATCGTCGTGGTGGCGATCATCCTTGACCGGATGCTGCGGATGGAGCGCGAGAAATGAGCGAGACACGCGTCGCATTCGACAATGTTTCCATCGTGTTCGGCGACAAACCTCACGCCGCGCTTCCGTTGATGGATGCAGGTCAGGACCGGGGCCAAATCCAGCGCGACACCGGGCAGGTCTTGGGTGTGCATGACTGCTCGCTTGACGTGGCAGAGGGCGAAATTCTCGTTCTCATGGGCTTGTCTGGGTCGGGTAAATCCACGCTCTTGCGGGCGGTAAACGGGCTGAACCCCGTCGCGCGCGGCTGTGTGCGGGTGCACGATGGCCAAGGGCTTGTCGATGTGACGCATGCGAGCGCAGAAGTGCTGCGCGACATGCGCTTGCGCCATGTGGCGATGGTGTTTCAGCAGTTCGGTTTATTACCATGGCGGAGCGTGCGGGAAAACGTCGGCCTTGGCCTTGAACTTGGTGGTCAGTCAAAAGCTGAACGCAAAGACCGGGTCGAGGCCCAGCTTGCGCTTGTGGGTCTGACCGATTGGGCTGACCGCAAGGTGGCAGAGCTTTCGGGAGGCATGCAACAGCGAGTTGGGCTGGCCCGTGCATTTGCAACAGATGCGCCAATTCTGCTGATGGACGAGCCGTTCTCGGCGCTTGACCCGTTGATCCGGACCAAGTTGCAGGACGAATTGCTCGAACTGCAGCAGCGGTTGAAGCGGACAATTATTTTTGTCAGCCACGACCTGGATGAAGCGTTCAAAATTGGCAATCGCATCGCCATCATGGAGGGCGGACGTATTGTGCAATGTGGCACCCCACAAGAGATTTTCCGCAATCCGTCAAATGATTACGTGGCGGATTTCGTCAAACATATGAATCCCTTGGGTGTGCTGCGCGCGCGCGATGTAATGCGTGCCGGATCACCATCTGATGATGCTGTGGCCGTGGATGCGGATGCGCGTGTCCAAGAGGTCATGACCAGTTTGGTCAGCAGCGAAGTTGATTTGGCGGTGGTGGACGGCGACACTTCGATCGGGGTGATCGGCAAAGATGACGTGCTCGCCTATCTGTCGGACCCAACCGGCGCTGGCGCGCGGGAACCCGTCTGATCCCGCGCACACATCAAAACCTGAGTGTCGCGTGCATTTTTTCGCGGTCACCCCTTGTTACGTATTCAGTTTTCTATATATGTTGATCAAGCAAGGAGGGCTCAGATATGACACCCAAGATCACAGGTTTTTTTGACGACGCCACCAATACGATTTCTTACGTGGTTCAAGATCCCGAAGGCAGCGCCTGCGCGATTGTCGATAGCGTGCTTGATTTCGACTATGCGTCAGGCCGCACCGATACAAAATCCGCTGATGCGATTATTGCTTTCGTTAAGGAACACAAGTTGGATGTGCAGTGGTTACTGGAAACACATGTTCATGCCGACCACCTGAGCGCTGCGCCGTACCTGCAAGAGGCGCTTGGCGGGCAGGTCGGGATTGGCGACCGCATTCAGGTTGTGCAGGACACATTCGGCAAGGTGTTCAATGAAGGCACTGAATTCCAACGCGACGGCAGCCAGTTCGATCAGTTGTTCCAAGAAGGCGACAGCTTTCACATCGGGCAGATGCGCGCCGATGTGCTACACACGCCGGGCCACACCCCTGCCTGCCTGACCTATGTGATAGGCGACGCAGCCTTTGTCGGCGATACGCTTTTCATGCCCGATTTCGGCACAGCACGGTGTGACTTCCCCGGGGGCTCTTCAGACCAGCTCTTTGATTCCGTGCAGAAAATCCTGGAATTGCCAGACGAAACCCGCATCTTTGTCGGCCATGACTACAAGGCACCAGGGCGCGATGATTACGCTTGGGAAACCACGGTCGGCGAACAAAAGGCGAAGAACGTGCATGTTGGTGGCGCCGCTTCCAAAACCGACTTTATTGAAATGCGTGACGCCCGTGATGCAACATTGGCCATGCCAAAACTGATCATCCCTTCGCTACAGGTCAACATGCGCGCAGGGCAGATGCCACCTGCGGATGATGACGGTAAGGTCTTTCTCAAAGTTCCAGTAAACGGATTGTAAATCATGAACCCTGATTGGATTTACGGGCTGGTTGGTGGCGCGCTGATCGGCACTGGCGGCGCGGTCTATCTGCTGGCCAATGGGCGCATCATGGGTGCGAGTGGCATCATCGGCGGGCTTGTCGATGGCAGCGGGCGCAACACAATGTGGGAACGTGTGAGCTTTTTGGCCGGATTGGCAGTGATCCCGGTGGTTTTGCTGTTCTTCCTTGGCCCCAAGGAAACCCACGCCACAGGCAATTTCGCACTGCTCATCGCCGCTGGTCTACTGGTAGGCGTTGGCACACGATTGGCCAACGGCTGCACATCCGGGCACGGCGTCTGCGGGATTTCGCGGCTGTCGTTGCGCGGTATGGTCGCCACAGTGTTTTACATTCTCGCCGGCGGTCTGACCGTCGTTTTGTTCCGCCATCTGCTGGGGATCATCTGATGCGCAATATATTCGCTTTTGTCGCCGGTGGCCTGTTTGGTGCAGGTCTGTTCATTTCGGGCATGACTGACACCCGCAAAGTGCAGGGATGGCTTGATATCTTTGGCAACTGGGACCCGACGCTGGCCTTTGTCATGGGCGGGGCGATCATGCCGATGGCGATTGCTTGGCGGATTGCCGCGAAACGGCGCTTTGCGCTGACCGGGGATGCCATGCCGCCTCCACCGGAGCCCAAGCTGGGGCGTAACCTTGTTGTTGGGTCGGTGCTATTCGGGATGGGATGGGGTCTTGTTGGGCTCTGCCCCGGGCCTGCGATTGCCTCGCTCAGTTATGGTGGGATCGAAGGGCTTGTGTTCCTTGGAGCGATGGTCGCCGGGATGAGCGCGATGCCAAGCCTAAGGGCATGGCTGGACAGGCCCGCGACGGCGCAGTAGGTCTTTGGTATGGATATTCGACCAATCACTGACCGCTATAGCGTGTCCCCGCAGATCGACCCCCAAGATGCCGCCGCCATCAAGGAAGCGGGCATCACCACCGTGATTTGCAACCGCCCCGATGCCGAAGTGCCACCGTCCCATCAGGCTGACACCATACGCGCCGCACTCGAAGCCGAAGGGCTGCGGTTCGAGGTGTTGCCGATCACCCATCAGACCATGACCCACGATAGAGTTGCCCAACAAGCCGCTATCGTGGAAGCGTCTGACGGGCCGGTTCTGGCCTATTGCGCATCCGGTACACGCTGTTCGATCCTCTGGGCGTTAAGTAAGGCTGGGCAACTTCCGTCGGATGCCATCATCGAGGCGGTCGCGCGGGCCGGATACGACCTGTCCGCAATGCGCCCGACCCTGGACGCAGCAGCCGCGGCGCAGGGCTAACGCGCTCACCGCGCCTTGCGGTCATGACAGGCCTGCCGCGAGATCGTCTAAATCCACGTCGAATGAGCCATCGAACGTGTAGCCCGGCGTTACCTGTGGCACGAGAGATGTGGATGGGTCAGTCTGTGGCGCAATTTGGCCGGCTGTGCTCTGCTCTTCGGCTGGTGGTCTTCGGACCTCTGGTTTGTGGAGCAGTGTTTCGTCGGATCCGATGCGGATTGCCCGGAAGCCATTCATCTGACCCAGCTTTCCACGCGCCACCACATGTCCGCCGGACATCACCAAAGTGGCGGACGAGGTTGCTTGCGATGAAACGGTCAGCACATCCCCGGGCCTGAGCGCCTGCGCCTTGTCGAGCGGGATATGGATCCGCGTCAGCACCGCCTGCATGCGTGCCGGAGCCAGCTTGAGAACAGCTTCGTGTTTCCCAATATCGGACGGTCGCCCCTGCTCGACCATTTTTGGTGGTTCGGGAAACAGAAAAATGGCACGCCCTGCGCGAGTGTCATGGGCAAGGCTGACGTCAAAGGCCGTCAGGTGATAGCTTTCCGCATCAAGCGCCAAATCTGCTGTTTGCGCGTCTTCGACCAACGCGCCAAATGAATAGTTCTGAAGATGAGCCATTTCTGGCTGTGCCGCCAGCATCGATGCGAACCGGGGTAAAGCCGCATCAAGCAAGGGGGCCATCATCGCGGCATCGGTTGGGGTATAGGCCCGCTGATCGTTCGGAAACCGGGTGACCCGCCCCAAAGTCTGCACCTCGATCAGACCAGTGACGAGGTCACGATCCAGCGCCACCAGTCCCGCGGGCGCGGTTTCGGTGTCGAGGATGATCAACAACTGATCTTCGTCCAGACGCCGGATCGCACGATCAGGTGTCAGCGTTTCGTCAAAAACATGCGTCGCGGCAAGGCTCAATCCCCACAGAGCATCCGCCGCAATTGACAGCCCGCGCGCCAATGCTCGAGGCATCGACAAAGAGCCGCCGCCCAACGCCTTGCGCTGCGCCTGCGCCTTGCGCTGCAGAACCGTATCTACCCCGTCTTCGGTCATATCTGCGCAAATACCCCCTTAGCCATTCCCAAAGTTATGGCCGGAATTGGTTACCAAGGGTTTAGCAAATTCACCCAGATCAGATTATTGCGCAGCTATCGCTGTGCGGTACGGCAAGATTACACGGAACGTAGCACCCCGTGTCGCCGGAACATAATCCACCGATCCACCGAGACGGGTCATGACCTGACGGCAAATAGCGAGGCCAAGCCCAGCGCCGCCCGCTTTTTGGTCGCTGACACGGGCAAATTTTTCAAAGATCATATCTACCGCATCAGGCGCGATTCCTGACCCGTTGTCCTGAAAATCAACGACAATGCGATCCGCCTCTTGCATGACACGAATGATCAGGCGCGGGCTTTTGGCATCACAATACTTCCGTGCGTTGGCAATCAGGTTGATGAACACCTGGCTCAGCCGGTCAAGATCTGTATGCAGGACAATTTCTTCCTTGGACGTGTCGCGTTGAATATCAAGCTTGACGCCATCTTCCCCAATCGCCGAAGACGACACCGCACGGTCAAGCGCATCACGTAGCGTTCCGTCGCGCAGGTTCAGGTTGACCTGCCCGTTCTCAACCACGCTCAGATCAAGCAGATCGTCCAAAAGCCGCGTCAGGCGCTGCGCCTCGTCATGAATAATCGACGCATAGCGAGATTGGTCTTCGGGCTGCATCTCGTCGGTGTCGCGCAAAATTTCCGAGAACGCCCGGATGGATGTCATAGGCGTGCGCAGTTCGTGACTGATCTGGCTGAGAAACGCATCTTTCTGGATCGAAAGACGGGTCAGCTTTTGGTTGGCGTTGCGCAGCTCCAGCGCAGTGCGACTAAGTTCTTCGGATTGCTCCTTGAGCCGCGCCGAATATTCAAGCATCTGCGCTGTTTCATCCGCCACAGCCATCAGGTCTTCGACGGATATCGCCATACCACCAGTGATCTGTCCCACCATCGCATGAGCGGTCGCAGCCCCAACCGAGCTGCCCAATTCGCGTTCTAGCGCTTCAAGAAAATCGGGGGTTGTTGCCGGGAGGTCACCGCGTGCGCCTTGCCGCCGGGCGTGCCGCAGGAACAATGCCTGTGCTTCGCGCGCGCCAAGAATGCGCTGCGCCATGACCATCAGGTCTTCGGTCTGTGCGCTGCCGCCAGACCAGCTTCTTGTGTTCGCGGAATGCTCGAAAATGTTAACGAATTGCGCGGCCTGTAGGCGCTCCAAAGGCGACGGGAATGTGACAAGCGACACGGTCAAAAAGGCCACGATGTTAAACAGCATGCTCCACAAAAGCGCATGCATCAGCTGGTCCAGACCCGCGATTCCGAACAGCGCATCTGGACGCAGCCATGTCTGACCGAACAACCCGTTTTCGATTACCGACATCGGCAGGATCGTACCAACACCAAAGCTGGGCAGGTAAAGCGTATAGAGCCAGGTGACAAAGCCAGCTGTCAGTCCCGCAAACGCGCCCAACCGGGTGGCGCCGCGCCAGAACATGCCGCCCACCATGGCGGGCAAAACCTGCGCCAACCCGCAAAACGCCACCAATCCGATAGATGCCAGCGCCTCGCCCCCGCTGGATAGGCGGAAATAGAGATAGCCCAGCATCACAACGCCAACGATGGAAATGCGCCGCGCCATAAGAACCGCTGCGCGCACATCGCCTGACACACTGGCCCCGCTGGGCCGCAGACGAAGCCAGATCGGCATGACGATGTGGTTTGACACCATTGTCGACAACGCAATCGCGGCAACAATCACCATCGATGTGGCCGAACTGAACCCGCCAAGGAAGGACAGCATCGCCAGCCCATTTTCGCCCAGCGCCAAAGGCACTGTCAAAACGAACAGGTCCGGGTTCGACCCGTCAGGCATTATCTCAAGGCCGACCACGGCAATGGGCACGACGAACAGGCTGATCAGGCATAAATAAAGTGGAAACGCCCAAGCCGCTGTGCGCAGGTGGCTTTCGTCATCATTCTCGACAACCAGAACCTGAAATGTACGCGGCAAGCACAGGAACGCCGCCGCCGACAGAAAGATGAGTCCCGCCCAGCGGCTTCGGTCGGTGTGCCATTGGCCGAATTCAGACGCATCAATCCGGTTGAGCGCTTCAGTCAAGCCGCCCGACACGCCCCAGACGACAAAGATGCCGACCGACAGCAATGCGACTAGCTTGACAACCGCTTCGACGGCGATGGCCATGACGACTCCGTCATGCCTTTCTTTGGCATCAAGGTTTCGGGTGCCGAATAGAACGGTGAACAAAGCCAATCCAAGGGACAACCACAGCGCCAGATCAGCTTGGTTCTGCGGTGTGGTGCCATCGGCCTGAGCGGCAAACACCGAGAACGACAGCGTCACCGACTGAAGTTGCAGTGCAATGTAAGGCGTTGTTCCGATCACAGCGAGGATCGTAACACCGGCGGCCAAAAGGCTTGATTTGCCATAGCGCGATGAAATCAGGTCAGCAATCGATGTAATTTTCTGCGTGCGCCCGATCCGCACCAGTTTGCGCAAGAGCCACCACCAACTGACCATGATCAGGGTTGGGCCCAGATAAATCGTCAGGTATTCAAACCCGTTGCGCGCCGCAGACCCGACCGCGCCATAAAATGTCCAAGCGGTGCAGTAGATCGACAGGGACAAGGTATAAATCAAAGGCGAACGGAGCCACGCCTTTTTGCCCTGCATCGCCATTCGGTCGGCGGCAAAGGCGACGAAGAACAAAAAGAACACGTACGCGGTACACACCGCGACCAGAAGATTGAGCGTGCTCATGTGTCCGTGTCCGGAGGATCATCCACCTCTTCGGCCAAAAGGCGCGACAGCCCCCAAGTCAGAACAATGATTCCGGCCCAAACGACGAAGATATAAATCAGGGCCGTGGCGCTGCTAACGGTATCCTCACCGGTTTGAGGCCAGAGCAGCGGCAAGCTCCATAGCACCAACGCCAGCACCGGTGCCAGTCGCGCAGCATCCATGACCCGCCGCCTGCGATAGGTGCGGCGTTCATGAAACACGGTTGGCAATCCGGGCCTATCCGTTGGTTCTCTCATTTGGCAGCGAGGGTTCTCACGGTTTCAAGCATGTCAGCATTTGAAAACGGCTTGGTCATAAAGGCATCACAGCCCGCCCGCTCTGCAATCTCGCGGTCTTTGGTCTGACCACGTGCCGTCAACATCAAGACAGGCAAAGCACTGCTGGTCGGGTCCTCGCGCAATTCGCGCAGAATGTCGTACCCGCTTTTGCCCGGAAGCATCACGTCCAGAATGACCACATCTGGTTTTCGTTCCTTCACCATCTCAACGGCATCCGCGCCATTAGAATGCGTTTTTACCGTCCACCCATCACGCGATAGGATGAAGCTGATCGCTTCAATGATATTGGGTTCGTCTTCAATTAACAGAACCTGTTTTGACACGCGCGCCCTCCCCCGATGCCGCAATTAGCTGGTCGGCTTTTGCCGTTATTTTTGGCCAGCTTGGGTAAACTATTACGAAGTGCAGGCAATGTGTCAAAGCTTCCTCGGTGCAGATGCCACCATGATCGAAGGCTCGCGGCGTGCCTCACAGGTCGGATGCGGGCAAATCCGGCATGTCAAACCAACCTGACGTATTGCCTCGGACGTGTCGCGCTTGGGTTCCGGCACGATCAACATATGGCTCTCGAACAGCACATCTTCTCCCGGCCGCACCGGACCAATAGGTTGCGAAATGGCAAAGCCGCGATGGCGCGCTGCAGCGCGGGCCGATTGCTCCATCACTTCGGTGTGGACCATCATTGGCCGCGCCAACGCCCGATAAAGAGGCCAGAGTGCACATCCCGCGCCCAATCGGGGCAACGGAAATTCGGGCAGCGGTTTGCGAAAGGTTGTCACTCCAGAACCGTCACAGATCGCAAGCCCCACCGGATCGGGAAGAATGTCTTCGGGCAAATGCGCAAGGCGACGCATGGCGCTGGCAAGGTCACAACCAAACCGTGCGGCCAAAGCGAAAGGATCGTTGCCCGAAACCGCCACCGTATCGGCGCAATCCCCCAGCGGCATATGTTTCGCGTCGCTTCGATACCGAGTCAGCACGTGGTGCAAGAGCCATCTTGCCGATTGCGACACGCCCTGCCCCAGCTGGTCGACAACCACATCGACATTCGCTTCTGAATGTTCGAGCGCAGGCAAATGAAATCCTGTTTTTTGGAATACCGCATCCAATTCGTCCTGCGGCGCATTGGTTTCAGACGCTTCGGAATCCGATTCTTCAAGATATTGCGCCAAACTGCGGCTGGTGTCGGCCAAACGCGCACTGTCTTCATAGATGTTGCGATTAAAGCGCCTTTGCCATTCCGGTTCGATATCGCCCGGTTCCGCCAGGATCGACGCCGCGGACCGGATCGCAGTCACAGTTGACAGCATCTCGTGCAGGGACGCGGCCAGATGCGGGTCATGGGTCAGACGGTCAGTCAAAGCCTCTACACTGCGCTGCAGGGTTTCGACTTTGCGCTGACTGTCCGCCAACAACGCAGCCCAGCCGGGAAAGCGGCCGGCGAATTCCTCGACCCGCGCAAATTCGGCTTCCGAGATGTCTGTGTCGCTGGCCGCCTCGCGCAGGGTGGCCAACAACGTGGTTTCCGCCCCTTCTGTGAGCGATCCCGGCTCGACCCCCAACGCGAAGGCTATATCGACCAACAATTTGCCGCCGATTCTGCGCCGGTTGTGTTCGATCAAGTTTAGGTAGGACGGCGAAATGCTGGCTCGTTTGGCCAGCTCCGACTGTTTTAGTCCAGCCATCACGCGGCGTTCGCGAATTCGACTTCCTGTCAGAGTGTCGCGGGGCATGTCAAATTCCCGTGGTGAATCAATCGGTTTCTGCACTGCGGAAAAAATAAATTTACAGATTTCTGCGATGCACTGTTCATTTTTTGACAGAAAAAGTGTTTAGAGCAAAGCGCTTATTGCTATGTTTTCCATGCATAGCCGATAATTAATTTGCACATATGTGCGGTGTTGGCGGTCGGAGGATCCCCGCCAGACCCTTAAAGACATTGGGAGGATTATATGTCCAAAGGCAACCTGACACGTCGCGGCGTGCTCAAGACAGGTGCTGGAGCAGGTGCGGGCCTCGCGCTGCCCACCTACCTGTCCGCAGCCGGTCACGAAGGCTTTACAAACGCACCGACAGGCTCGACCGTCACTCTGGGTTTCAACGTACCCCAGTCCGGCCCCTACGCGGACGAAGGTGCGGACGAACTGCGCGCCTACGAGCTTGCTGTTGAACACCTGAACGGTGAAGGCGACGGCGGCATGCTGAACACCTTCTCGTCGAAGGCACTTCAGGGCAACGGTATCCTCGGCAAGAAAGTCGAGTACGTCACAGGCGACACGCAGACCAAGTCTGACGCGGCGCGCGCATCGGCAAAGTCGATGATCGAAAAAGACGGCGCGGTGATGATCACAGGCGGTTCGTCCTCGGGCGTGGCTGTTGCCGTTCAGGCACTTTGCCAAGAAGCGGGCGTCATCTTTATGGCGGGCCTCACACACTCCAACGACACAACGGGTAAAGACAAGCGGGCCAACGGTTTCCGGCACTTCTTTAACTCGTATATGTCCGGTGCGGCGCTTGCGCCGGTTCTGGCCGCCAACTACGGCACCGACCGTAAGGCCTATCACCTGACAGCGGACTACAACTGGGGTTACACCACAGAAGAAGCCGTGAAATCCTCGACCGAAGCCATGGGCTGGGAAACCGTCGCAGCTGTGAAAACACCGCTGACGCAGACAGACTTCTCGTCTTACATCGCTCCGGTTCTGCAGTCCGGCGCCGATACGCTGGTTCTGAACCACTACGGCGGAAACATGGTGAACTCGCTCACCAACGCTGTTCAGTTCGGTCTGCGCGACAAGCAGGTCAACGGCAAAGACTTCCAGATCATCGTTCCGCTCTACTCGCGCCTCATGGCGAAGGGTGCGGGTGCCAACGTTAAGGGCATCTTTGGTTCGACGAACTGGCACTGGTCGCTGCAGGACGAAGGCTCCAAGCAGTTCGTTCAGTCCTTCGGCACCAAGTACGGCTTCCCGCCGTCGCAGGCTGCGCACACCTGCTACGTTCAGGCCCTGCTGTATGCAGACGCCGTGGAACGTGCTGGCTCGTTCGCACCATGTGCAGTTGTCGAAGCGCTTGAGGGCTTCGAATTCGACGGCATGGGCAACGGCAAGACGCTGTACCGCGCCGAAGACCACCAGTGCTTCAAAGACGTTCTGGTTGTGAAGGGTAAAGAGAACCCATCCTCGGAATTCGACCTTCTCGAAATCGTCGAAGTTACTCCGGTGGATCAGGTCACATATGCACCCGATCACCCGCAGTTCTCCGGTGGCGCACTGGGTTCCTGCAACAACGGCGCATAAGCCGATGTTCTCTGAGGTGGGCCACATGGTCCACCTCATCTTTTGTTCAGCCTGTTGCTGTTACGGGCTGCCTGCACTTCCACACTTCTGACCGCAAAGGGTGGGGCAATGGACGCCATAATCCTGCAAATTCTCAACGGGCTCGACAAGGGCTCTGCCTATGCGCTGATCGCGCTCGGCTTAACACTCATTTTCGGCACACTGGGTGTCGTGAACTTTGCGCACGGCGCGCTGTTCATGATCGGTGCCTTTTGCGCTGTGACCCTGTCACGACTGCTAAGCCTCAGTCACGAGGTCGAAATCCCCGGCGAGGTCGATTTCCTTGGCAATCAAGCGACACGCGAACAACCGTATGTCTATGACATTTTCGGAGAGGCAATGGGGTCCAGTATCATTGACTGGGCCGTCCCGCTGTCGATCCTCTTTGCCATTCCAGTAATGATCGCGATTGGTGTGATCATGGAGCGCGGGCTGATCAAGCACTTCTACAAGCGCCCTCACGCCGACCAGATCCTTGTAACCTTTGGCCTTGCCATCGTGCTGCAGGAAATCATCAAGTACTACTACGGTGCCAACCCGATCCCGACACCTGCACCGTCAGCCTTTACCGGGTCGTTCGATTTTGGCGCGCTGATTGGATTTGATCCCAACACAATCATCTACCCGTACTGGCGACTGGTCTACTTTGCCTTCGCCGCTTTGATTATCGGAGCAGTTTTTGCCTTCCTGCAATTCACCACTTTCGGCATGGTTGTCCGCGCCGGCATGGCAGACCGCGAAACCGTAGGCCTCCTTGGCATCAACATCGACAAGCGGTTTACAATCATGTTCGGACTGGCCGCTGCGGTCGCGGGTCTGGCCGGTGTGATGTACACGCCGATCAACTCTCCAAACTACCACATGGGTATGGACTTTCTGGTCCTAAGCTTTGTCGTGGTGGTTGTCGGTGGCATGGGGTCTTTGCCCGGTGCGGTGCTTGCGGGCTTTCTGCTTGGCATCCTCGAGAGCTTTGCCTCAATGCGCGAAGTCATCGCCATTATCCCCGGCATCAACCAGGTGATCATCTACCTTGTTGCCATCGTAATTCTACTGACGCGTCCGCGTGGCCTGATGGGTCGCAAGGGCGTGATGGAGGACTGATCCATGTTTGGACTGGATAAAAAAGACGCATCCCTCCTGCTGATCGTTGCAGCACTGGTGGCTTTCGCACCCTTCCTGCTGAACCCGTTTCCGGAAGGGTCGGCGATGGCACAGTTCAACGCCGGGTATCCTGACCTGATGCAGCGGTTTGTAATTTTTGGGATCTTCGCCATCGGCTTCAACATCCTGTTCGGCTTGACCGGCTATCTCAGCTTTGGTCACGCAGCCTTTCTGGGTGTGGGATCTTACGCGGCAGTCTGGATGTTCAAGCTGCTCAGCATGAACGTGATCCCGGCCATCGGGCTGGCAATCGTCACCGCAGGCGTATTCGCGCTTATCATTGGCTATGTCAGTTTGCGGCGGTCTGGGATTTACTTCTCAATTCTGACGCTGGCATTTGCACAGATGTCCTTCGCCCTCGCTTATTCGGTTCTCACACCGATCACGGGTGGTGAAACGGGTCTACAACTGGCACTTGACGATCCGCGCATCCTTGGCGGTGCAGCAAGCGAAGGCAACATCCCCGTTCCCGGCTTCTTTGGCCTGGAAATGCGCGACAGTGCCGAATTGGTACTGGGCGGCTGGGTCTTTACCTTCAATGTCGGTTATTACTTTGCCGCGATTATCATGCTGGCCTCGTTCTATCTGTCGATCCGGATCTTCCGGTCGCCCTTTGGTATGATGTTGCGTGCGATCAAATCGAACCAGCAGCGCTTGAACTACACCGGTCTTAACCCGCGTCCCTATACGCTGGCCGCCTTTGTGATCTCGGGCATGTATGCCGGTCTTGCCGGTGGCCTGATGGCCTCGATGGACCCGCTTGCAGGTGCGGAACGGATGTTCTGGACAGCTTCGGGTGAAGTCGTTCTGATGACGATCCTCGGCGGTGTCGGAACGCTTATTGGCCCGGTTCTGGGTGCGGGCATGATCAAGTACATGGAAAACATCATTTCCAAGATCAACTCGGACATCCTGCACAGCTGGTTTGCCTTCCTTCCCGACGGGCTTGAAGACCTGGTTGTGACGCTGATCTACCCGTTCATCGGCAAAGGTTGGCACCTGACGCTGGGCATTGTGTTCATGCTGGTCGTGATCTTCCTGCCCGGTGGTCTTGTCGAAGGCGGTCAGAAGCTGGCCAAACTCTTCCGCCGCAAGAAAGCGGACGAGCCGAAAAACGCAACCACCGAACCTGCGGAATAAGGAGACGGACAGATGGGAATTCTTGAAGTCAAAGACGTCAACAAACGGTTCGGTGGCCTGCAAGCCTTGGGCAATGTGAACCTGAGCGTGACCGAAAACACCTGTCACGCGATCATCGGGCCGAACGGGGCGGGCAAATCCACTCTGCTTAACTGCCTCGTGGGCAAGCTGATCCCAGATACCGGATCGGTCATGTTCGACGGCCAAAGCGTGCTGGGCCGCACTCCCTTCGAAATCAACCAGATGGGAATTTCCCGGGTGTTCCAAACACCCGAGATTTTCGCAGACCTGACGGTGATGGAAAACATGTTGATCCCCTGCTTTGCCAAACGGGACGGATCGTTCGCCCTGCATGGCATCCGGTCGGTCTTTAGCGAAGCGGAACTGCGCGAACAGGCAGAACAGATGCTTGAAGAGGTCAACATGATCGACAAGCGCAACATGCATTCGGCTTCAATGTCGCGTGGTGACAAACGGCGTTTGGAAATGGCAATGTGCCTTGTGCAAAACCCCAAGCTCTTGCTGCTGGACGAACCAACAGCGGGTATGGCGCGGGCGGATACAAACAACACCATCGACCTGCTCAAAGAGATCAAGGAAAAGCGCAACATCACCATCGCGATTATCGAACATGACATGCATGTGGTCTTTTCTTTGGCCGAACGCATCACCGTTCTCGCGCAGGGTACGCCGCTGGTCGAAGACACCCCCGAGAATATCAAGGGCCACCCCAAGGTCAAAGAAGCCTATCTTGGCGAAGCGGCGTAAAGCCCGCGTGGTCGAAAGGACAAGACAATGAACGTCAGACCCGATTTTTCGAAAAATGCCAACGCGGCCCAAACCGCCCCGGCCTTTCTCTCTGTTTGGGACATGCACAGCTACTACGGCGAAAGCTATATTGTGCAGGGCATCTCGTTTAACGTCCACGAGGGTGAGATTCTTGCTCTTCTGGGCCGCAACGGCGCTGGGAAAACCACAACTCTGCGCTCTATCGCCCGTATGGACAGCCCACAGGTCAATCATGGCGAAATATGGCTGGACCACCAGCCGCTGCACAAAATGAAATCCTACGAGGCCGCCACTGTTGGGCTTGGTCTTGTTCCCGAAGATCGTTGTATTATCCCCGGCCTGACGGTTGAGGAAAACCTTCAACTTGCGCAAATCGCGCCACCCATTGGCTGGTCGATCGAACGTCTGTATGATCTCTTCCCGCGCTTGGGCGAACGCCGCAAACAAGAGGGCGTCACACTGTCGGGTGGCGAACAACAAATGCTCTCCATCGCCCGTGCATTGGCGCGCGACATCAAGGTGTTGTTGCTTGATGAACCCTATGAAGGATTGGCGCCAGTGATCGTGGATGAGATCGAAAAGACACTGCGCGTGATCAAGGAACAGGGGATGACCACGATCCTTGTTGAACAGAACGCGATCCGTGCGCTGCAACTGGCTGACCGGGCCATCATCCTCGACACGGGTTCCATCGTGTTTGACGGCACTGCGGAAGAGGTTCTTGGAAACGACTCATTGCGCGCCGAATACCTCGCGATCTGAGGCTGGTTTTTTACGTTTTGCGACCTAAGCCGCCCTTGCCATTTTCCCGGCGGGGCGGTTTTCTTTTACGAAAGAGGAGGACACCCCCATGACTGACACGACCTACCCCCCATCCGCCGAGATGGTTGCCAATGCGCATGTTGATGCAGCGCGTTATGAGGAGATGTATGCGC
>NZ_CBFHLV010000071.1:0-14771 GCF_965656765.1 Marivita sp.
TTACAACGCAGAGCTCACGGCTAAAATAGCCGCTGAGTGACGAACTCCAACATCTCCGGAAAACCCGGTCTGGTTCACACTGTGGCATCCGAAGTTGTCATTTTGTACCTCCCCAGGTGCGTAAAGCTCGGTGCGTGAAGCTGTTGTTTTGATCATGTTAAAGACTCAGAATGTGTCCGAAATGCGCACTGAATTGGGCTCAAACTGGAAATTTGACGGATTTCCGGTTTTTTCTGGAGAAAAATCCAAGAGCGTGACCTGAATTGGGCAGTGCCCGAACCGAAGTGGCATCAGGGCAAACCGGAAACGGGCATCAAAATGAAAAAGGCGCCCCGAAGGACGCCTTTCCCATACGTGCCTCTGACCGAACGGATCAGCAGCTATAGTACATTCCGAACTCAACCGGGTGCGGTGTGTGCTCGTACAGTTCGATTTCTTCCATCTTCAGGTCGATGTAACCTGCGATCTGGTCTTTGGTGAACACGTCACCGGCCAGCAGGAAGTCCATGTCGGCCTGCAGCTCTTCGATTGCTTCACGCAAGCTGCCGCAAACTGTCGGGATGCCTTCCAGCTCTTCTGCGGGCAGATCGTAAAGGTTCTTGTCCATCGCCTCGCCCGGATCGATCTTGTTCACGATACCGTCGATGCCGGCCATGAGCAGAGCGGCAAAGCAGAGGTACGGGTTCGCCGACGGATCGGGGAAGCGGGCCTCGACGCGCTTTGCTTTCGGGTTTTCAGTCCACGGAATACGGACACAACCGGACCGGTTACGTGCAGAATAGGCGCGCAGAACAGGAGCTTCAAAACCCGGGATCAGACGCTTGTACGAGTTGGTCGACGGATTGGTGAAGGCGTTCAACGCTTTTGCGTGCTTCAGGATACCACCAATGAAATACAGCGCTTCCTGGCTCAGGTCGGCATATTTGTCGCCTGCGAAAAGCGGCTTGCCGTCTTTCCAGATCGACATATTGCAGTGCATGCCGGTGCCGTTGTCGCCGTAGATCGGCTTGGGCATGAACGTTGCCGACTTGCCGTAAGCCTGTGCCACGTTGTGGATCACATATTTATACTTCTGAAGCTCGTCGGCCTGCTTTGTCAGCGAACCAAAAATGAGACCGAGTTCGTGCTGACAGGACGCGACTTCGTGATGGTGCTTGTCGACCTTCATGCCCAGACGCTTCATCGTGGACAGCATTTCCGAACGGATGTCCTGACCATCGTCGATCGGGTTTACCGGGAAATAGCCGCCCTTGATGCCGGGACGGTGACCGGTGTTGCCCATTTCGTATTCGGTGTCGGTGTTCCACGATGCGTCAAGCGCATCGACTTCGTAGGACACTTTGTTGATCGAGTTCGAGAAACGAACATCGTCGAACAGGAAGAATTCAGCTTCCGGACCCCAGTACGAAATATCACCGATACCCGAGGACTTGAGATATGCTTCGGCCTTTTCGGCAGTCGAACGCGGGTCACGATCATAGGCTTCGCCCGTGTCCGGCTCAACAATCGAGCAGTGCACGCAGACGGTTTTTTCCGCATAGAACGGATCGACATAAGCGCTGTCCGTGTCGGGCATCAGTTTCATGTCGGAGGCTTCGATGGACTTCCAGCCTGCGATGGACGACCCGTCGAACATGAAACCTTCTTCAAGAAAGTCCTCATCAACTTCATCGGCTATCACTGTGACGTGCTGGAGCTTACCGCGCGGGTCGGTAAAGCGGATGTCTACATAGGCGACATCTTCGTCCTTGATCATCTTGAGAAGCGCTTCAGTGCTCATTCTCTCTTCCCTTTCACTGATGTTGGGTATTTTCGTCTAAACGTTAGTATCAGATCGCGTCGGAGCCGGATTCACCAGTGCGAATGCGGATGGCCTGTTCGACCGGCGACACGAAAATCTTGCCGTCACCAATCTTGTCGGTTTTGGCGGCTTCGACGATGGCGGCGATTGCGCCATCGACCTGATCGTCGTCAAGGACGACCTCGATTTTTACTTTAGGCAGGAAATCAACGACGTATTCAGCGCCGCGATACAGTTCTGTATGGCCTTTCTGGCGCCCAAATCCTTTGACTTCGACAACGCTCAGGCCCTGAATGCCGGCGTCCTGAAGAGCTTCCTTCACCTCGTCGAGTTTGAAGGGCTTAATGATAGCTTCAATTTTTTTCATCGCGGGTCCCTCACTCCTGCATTGGGGACGTCAGACCACTTCTGTTTGAGCGCCACAATCGGTTGGGGTAAATGTAGAGCGAGAGGGCGCTGGGATTGAAAAGCGTCGCTTATAAAATGTGCAACATGCACAAAAATCGCGCATAAATGAATCGCGGAGAAGAACACACGTGACCGAATTGCTCACCTCCACCCAGATGCGGGCCATCGAACAGACAGAAATCGAGTCGGGGGCCGTCACTGGTTTGCAGTTGATGGAGCGTGCGGGGCGGGGCGCTGTGGATGCGGTTATTGCCAAATGGCCAGAGCTGTCGCGCGGGGGGCACCGTGCATTGATCCTATGCGGGCCGGGCAACAATGGTGGGGACGGGTTTGTCATCGCGCGCCGCCTGACGGATCTTGGCTGGTCGGTCGATGTCTTCCTTTATGGTGATGTGGCCAAACTGCCGCCGGATGCAAAAGCCAATCATGACCTTTGGCTGAGTATGGGGGCAGTCTCGCCGTTCGATGCGACGGCTGTCTGTGGTTGTAAGCGCCCCGACCTATTCGTTGATGCCGTATTTGGCACGGGGCTCACACGCCCACTGCCCAAGGACCTGGCCATGGGGCTTGAGGTTGGGATTATGGGTAATTGGAATCGTGGCCATGTGATACGCCGCTTGGCAATTGACTGTCCGTCCGGCCTGAACCTTGACACGGGGAACGTCCCGCATTCCGACGACGGCACAATGCCGAGGGTCAATTCGGCGCACCTAACCGTGTCGTTTCACAGCCTGAAGGTTGGCCACAGACTGGGTCTGGGGCCAACCCTTTGCGGCGATGTCCAGGTGGTTGATATCGGATTAAACGGACTGGATGCTGCTGAGCGCGCCATGATCGGAACCGCACCTGATCCAGAACGGGCGCGATTGATCGACCCCAGCTTTGGCGATCACCCGCTTCCGCCACGCATCTGGCCCGGTGCGATGATCGCCAAGCTGCGCGGGCAGGGGCACAAATACGACTACGGCCACGCTATGATTCTCGCGGGCGGACCGGGACGCGGCGGTGCCGCGCGGATGGCAGCCCGCGCGGCGTTGCGCAGCGGGGCCGGGTTGGTCACTGTCCTATGCCCACCAGAGGCCGTACAGGAAAACGCCTGCCATCTTGATGCAGTGATGTTGCGCGACTGCGCGGACGCCTCCGCGTTTCGCCAGATCGTCGATGACCGTGTGACCGCTCTGTGCCTCGGGCCGGGTCTTGGCGTCGGAACCGGAACGCGCGACTTGGTATTCGCCGCTTTGACGCATCGACGCAAAGAGCGCGGATGGCGCGATCCGGTTGTTGTGCTTGACGCGGATGCGCTGACCTCTTTTCAGGATGATCCGGACGCCCTGTTCGCACAGACGCATCCGCGCACGGTGATCACCCCCCACGAGGGGGAATTCGCGAGGCTGTTCCCGGACCTCGCACAATCGGAACGGGCCAATCGCTCCAAGATCGACGTGGCGCGCATTGCAGCGGATCGGGCAGGCTGTATCGTTTTGCTCAAAGGCGAAGACACGGTGATTGCCCAACCGGACGGCGGCGCATCCGTCCACACGGCCACCGGCGAAAGAGCTGTGCCATGGCTTGCAACCGCGGGGGCGGGTGATGTGCTGGCCGGGTTGATCGCCGGCCTGTCGGCTCCTGAAACCGCACCCGATCTGTTTTGCGTGACCGAAGCGGCTGTCTGGCTGCATTGCGAAGCCGCCCGCGCATTCGGTCCTGGTTTGATCGCCGAAGACCTGCCCGAGATGCTGCCTCAGGTCTTTTTAACGCTCGACGGTTAAGAAACTGCGCGCGAAGTGTCTTAGGGGGCTCAATTTAGCAAAAATTCTGCTCGCATCGGCTCAAGAGCTTTGTTACTGAGCACCGCAGTGCGGGTGTGGCGGAATTGGTAGACGCACCAGATTTAGGTTCTGGCGCCTATGGCGTGGGGGTTCGAGTCCCTTCACCCGCACCATAATTGTTCGGTCTGCCATCTTTGGCTTCAGGCAGGTTTGGTTCAAGATTGATCGTCTCACCTGTACCTAAATAGTCGAAAGCCACTGCCTTTCGGCGGCTGCATAATTTGCCTGTCTGTCCAACAGTAATGGTCATCGGGCCACCGCTCTGTTTGCGGAGGAGCGCGACAAAGTTGGGCTGGAAGAATAAAGTTCTCTTAAACTAGATTGGCGGCGCGGCGCGTTCGGTCATCAATTGGCGGGCGGTGATACGTTCGCGGTGGATCATATAAAGCCCCGCACCGATGATTATGGCGATACCGGTTAAGGTCAGCGCATTGGGGAAATCTCCAAACACCAAATAGCCCAGCAGGGTTGCCACCGGCAGCTCTAGATACTGCAATGGCGCCAGCGTCGCTGATGGCGCAAGTGACAGTGCATAGGTCATCATCATATGGCTTACAGTTGCAAAGAACCCGACTGCAAACAGCCAGCTCCAGACGATCCCCTCGGGCCAAACCGGATCAAGCAATTCGGACCCTGTGCCTCGGGCGAGAACCATCACCGGTACGCACAGCACGCTGGCAATCAAACCGGTGTGAAACTGCAAAGTTACCGGATGTACACGTCGGGACAGCCCCCGCGTCACAAGAATGTAGAATGCAAAGCCAACTGCCGTCCCAAGCGGAAACAGTGCAACGGCACCGAAGGCGGCAAAACTTGGTTGGATGACAAACAAGACCCCCACAAAGCCCACCAAAGCAGCGCCAACACGGCGAGGTCCAACGTCTTCATCAAAGTAGAATTTGCCAACCAGCAGCACGATGAAGGGCGCCACAAAGACAATTGCCAGCGCATCAGCCAACGGCATGACGCGGATTGCGGCGATGAAGCAAAAGGTCGAGATGAACAACAGCACCGCGCGGAATGCCAGTGCCAGCCATAGCGCGCGCGGTATCCGAAGCGATAGCCCCATGACCCAAACAACGGGGGCCATCAGCACGCACTGTACCATAAACCGTGCCGCTGTGATCTGTCCTACCGGCACGGTGTCCGACGCCAGTTTCGCGGCCACATCTAGCAAAGGTGCCGTCACACAAAAGCCCAGCATCAGGGCGACACCAGCAAGAATATGATCGGTGGAAGGAGGTGAAGACGTCGCGTTGGGCATGCGTTTCGCATAGGGGGCGAACCTGTTCCCGTCTATTCTTTTCTATCAGGGTGTTCGCTTATCTGATTTCGTAGCAATGCCGACGGCGGTGCAAATCGATCTATTTCCTGCTTGCACCGCTCCATGCACGCCTCTAAGAGGCGATGGATTTTGACCGCCGCGGACGCCTCCGTGGCCCCTATGCAATGGATAAGGACGACATGCAGGTCACCGAAACCCTCAATGAAGGCCTCAAGCGCAGCTACTCGATCACCGTCTCGGCGGATGAGTTGGACGCAAAGGTCAACGAAAAGCTTAAAGAAGCACAGCCTGAAATCGAGATGAAGGGCTTCCGCAAGGGCAAAGTGCCGATGCCGCTTCTCAAAAAGCAGTTTGGCGAACGTCTGATGGGCGAAGCCATGCAGGAAACCATCGACGGCGCGATGTCCAAGCATTTTGAAGACAGCGGCGACCGCCCTGCGCTTCAGCCCGAAGTCAAAATGACAAATGACGATTGGAAGCCGGGCGACGATGTTCAGGTCGACATGTCTTACGAAAAGCTGCCCGAGATGCCCGAGGTCGATATGTCCTCGCTGAAACTCGAAAAGATGGTCGTCAAAGCAGGCGATGCCGAAGTTGACGAAGCGCTGGCAAACCTTGCTGAAACCGCTCAGGACTTCAAGGACCGCAAGAAGGGTTCCAAGGCGAAAGACGGCGATCAGGTTGTGATCGACTTCCTCGGCAAGGTTGACGGTGAGCCGTTCGAAGGTGGTGCTGCCGAAGATTATCCGCTGGTGCTGGGTTCGGGATCATTCATTCCCGGTTTTGAAGAGCAGCTTGTTGGTGTGAAAGCTGACGATGAAAAGAGCGTCGAAGTTAAATTCCCCGAGGAATACGGTGCGGAAAACCTTGCTGGTAAAGACGCGGTGTTTGACTGCACCGTGAAAGCTGTAAAAGAGCCGGTCGCGGCCGAGATCAACGATGAACTGGCGACCAAGTTCGGTGCCGAAGACCTCGCAGCACTCAAGGCGCAGATCGCTGAGCGTTTGGAAGCCGAATATTCCGGTGCCGCGCGTCAGGTGATGAAGCGTGATCTGCTGGATCAATTGGACGAGAAGGTCTCAGTCGATCTGCCGCCATCGCTTGTCGAAGCTGAAGCCAAGCAAATCGCACACCAGCTGTGGCATGAAGAAAACCCCGAGGTTGAAGGCCACGATCACCCCGAGGTGGAGCCGACCGATGAGCACAACAAGCTCGCGGAACGCCGCGTGAAACTGGGTCTGTTGTTGGCCGAACTGGGTCAGAAAGCCGAAGTCGAGGTTTCGGACGCCGAGATGACACAGGCAATCATGAATCAGGCCCGTCAGTACCCTGGGCAGGAACGTGCATTCTTTGATTTCGTGCGTCAGAACCAACAGATGCAACAGCAGCTGCGCGCGCCAATCTTTGAAGACAAGGTTGTCGATCACGTGGCCGAACAGGCTGCTGTGACCGAGAAAGAAGTGTCCAAAGACGATCTTCAGAAGGCGGTTGAAGCACTCGACGAAGAGTAATCATTGCCCCTTAATGCTTTGATTTCAAAGCCGCAGCGTGTTTTCGCGCTGCGGTTTTTTGTCTGATAAATGGGTAGGCACTGTCGATCTCCGACGCTTAGAGATGCAGCTCGCTTGAATATGTGACGTATTGCGCAATCTCGTCCGGCAGGGTGGTAATGCCAAGACCGGCTGCGCCCGATAGGATTAAGGTGCTCCGGTCGCTTTGGCCCCTCCAAAGATCAAACGCATCGCGCAATGGGTTGGGGTTTACGTCCACTTCGAGCAGGCCATCACCTCCGGCGGCTGCCAGCAGGTGAGCGGATGCGACAAGGCCAATTCCACCCCCAAGGAAATGCGGACAATACCTAAGGCCTGCTTCGTGGATCGCTTGCGCGACTGGCCAGCAGCCGCTGAACCCTCCCCATTTCGCAATATCGGGCTGCAGGACGCTGAACACTCCACTCGCAATGGCGTCAGCAAATCCACCTTTGTCGTTGATATTCTCGCCCCCAGCCAATGGGATCGACGATTGCTCGGCCAACGCGCGCCAATGGTTCAGGGATGCGTCCGCGGGCAGCGGTTCTTCGAGCCAGCCAAGTGGCAAGTCGCGGCAGGCGGCGACAAAGGTTTCAGCCTCGGACAAACCCCAGGCTTGATTTGCGTCTGCGAACATAGCCTCGCCTTCAGCCAGTGTTTCAAAAAGATCGGATAACAAGGCAATGTCCCGGGTCATGTCAAAGCCGACCTTGACCTTGAATGCGGAAAACCCTGCATCGCGGCTGTGTGCGATTTGGGCTGCAGCCTGTGTGATGGCGATGCCGCTGGCATAGCAGGGCACGGCAGTTTGAGCACCTTGTGCCAGAAATTGAGCCACAGGCAAATCTGCACGGCGGGCTTTAAGATCGGTCATCGCGGTATTAAGACCTGCGATCACCTGCCGGAACGAACCCCACTCACCGCATTGCAAGGCGCGGATGTGCGTTTTGTTCGTCAGTTTCCTGAACAGATCCAAGGCAGAGTCAAAGGATTGGCCAAGCAGCAGATCGGCGAAATCTTCAATGACCAATCGGGCACGGTGTTCGGCCCCGGCAGCGGGCCAATTGGCAAAAATTTCGCCCCAACCAAATGCGCCATCGGTGTCTTCGATCCGCACGAACACCGCAGGACGGTTGTGCATGACGCCAAAGGATGTGGCCACCGGTGACGAGATCGGCACGCGGTAGGCAGAAACGGCGATGCGGGACAGGGTGATCGTCATTGAAACAAGACAGCAGGATACGTCCACAAAGGCAAGCGCGCCGATGTGGATGATTGTGACTTGAACCGTGGATCAATCGGCGCGTGGGCCGTTGTAATCCTCGTCCGAGACGTGCTCCATCCAGTTGGCCGTCTTGCCATCAACGGCCGTCTGTACCGCCAAATGGGTCATTGCGCAGTCTGGCGATGCACCATGCCAATGCTTCTCTCCGGGTTCGAACCATACGGTATCGCCGGGGCGCAAAACCTTGACCGGCTGCCCTTCGGATCCAGCTAACCCGAAGCCTGACAGAACATGAAGCGTCTGACCCACCGGATGGGTGTGCCATGCCGTTCGTGCGCCGGGATCAAAGGTAACCGAAAGGATCTTGACGGCTGATGGATCATCACCCGACACAATCGGATCAAACCGAACCTTGCCGGTGAAATAGTCGCTGTTTGGCGATTGCGAAGGCCGGTCCCCGGCGCGGTGGATCTTCATGGCACGCTCCTTTGTGCAGTGTATGCATGGTTTAGCAGGGTGCATTCTGCAAACCTGCATTACTGGACAATCAGATACGGTTTTCCATTTCAGTACAACGCCGGATACGCATTTGCATGTCTGCCAGGTTTTCGTGGACAGCCAATGTGGTGTAACAAAAAAGCCCCACCAAATTGGCGGGGCTTTTGAATTTACGATTGATAAAGGCGATCAGTCTTCCGACTTGTCTGCCTCGTCATCAGATGTCTCGGGAGTTTCGGCTGCCAACTCGTCGTCATCAGATGCAGCTGCACCAATATCGTCGAAGAGTTCCGAAATCTCGAATTCAGCTTGTGCTTCTTCCTCGGCGGCCAGTTCCTGAATGGACTTGCCGGACGCCTGAAGTTCAGCTTCTTCGGGCGAACGTGCAACGTTCAGTTCGATGGTGACCATGACTTCGGGGTGCAGGTGCACCTCTACTTCGTGGAGGCCCAGAACCTTGATCGGCGTCCGGATGATGATCTGCTTACGGTCAAGGGTGAAGCCCTCTTCCGTCGCTACATCAGCCGCATCACGTGTGGTGACAGAACCGTAGAGGTTGCCACCGTCCGATGCCTGACGAATCACGATGAACTGCTGTCCACCAAGTTTGTCGGCCATCGCTTTGGCCTCTTTCTTGGTTTCGAGGTTCTGTGCTTCGAGCTGTGCTTTCTGGTTTTCGAACGTCGCGATGTTCTCTTTCGAGGCGGTCAGCGCCTTGCCCTGCAGAAGCAGGTAGTTGCGCGCAAAACCGGGCTTTACGTCAACGACGTCGCCCATCTGGCCAAGCTTGGCCACGCGTTCCAGAAGGATAACTTGCATGTCAGTCTCTCCTTACTTCACTGCGTAGGGCAGCAGGGCGAGGAAGCGGGCGCGCTTGATTGCACGGGCCAGCTCACGCTGTTTCTTTGCGGACACGGCTGTGATGCGCGACGGCACGATCTTGCCACGCTCAGAGATATAGCGCTGCAGCAGCTTGGTGTCTTTGTAGTCGATCTTGGGTGCGTTATCGCCCGAGAAGGGGCACACCTTACGACGGCGGAAAAATGGTTTCGTAGCCATGGATTAGCGTCCTTTCTTCAGGCGATCAATTGCGACGCTCGCGGCGGTCGCCACGATCACCACGTTCGTCACGTTTCTGCATCTGGACAGACGGACCTTCTTCATGCGCGTCCACCTTGATGGTGAGAATACGCATCACGTCGTCATGCAAACGCATCAAACGCTCCATCTCCTGCACGGCGGATGCTGGTGCATCGGTGCGCAGATAGGCGTAGTGACCCTTGCGGTTTTTGTTGATCTTATAGGCCATCGTTTTGACGCCCCAGTATTCCTGATCAACAAGCTTGCCGCCGTTGTCGGAAAGAACTGTGCCAAAATGTTCGATAAGGCCTTCAGCCTGCGCGTTGGACAAATCCTGACGCGAGATAAAAACATGCTCGTATAGCGGCATGTGCACTCCGTTTCTGTTCTGGCGCATTTCAAAGGACAGGCTTTGACCCTTTCGCACCTGCCCACGAGAGACTGCGCGGTAAAAATCGTTTCGCGAAAGGAGCGCTCCGTATACACGGATTGATCGGGGGTTCAAGCGTTGCTGCGATGACCCGTGTGGGTCGTCACAATCCTGCCCAGAACATGCCTTGCTGCGGTGCCGAACACGCCCCGAATTCGGCAGATTTCCTGAACAGACTGTTTCCAGAACGTAAACGGTAAGCGGTCGTCGCGTCATCGGCCGAGGAGAGAGCAAATGGTACATTACGATGAAAACTATATGCGCGGAAGAAATACGGTCGGTCGTGTGATGCGGCGCATCATCGGAATCGCCTGTCTGATTGCAGTACCAGGTATCTGGATCGCCACACAGGGTGCCTTGCCCGAGGCACGTGTTATGGGATTGGGCCTGTCGGTCATCGTGATGGGATTTGCCGGTTTGTGCTTTTTCGGCCGCTGACTGTTCATTCCGACACAGACTCTGTTGAGTTTCCTCCAATTGAGACTGCGCGCTGTCACCGCAATTTAGTGATGCATCGCAACTCTGAAAGAGGACATACTCATGAAACGCACACTTCTTGCCGCAGCACTGGTCGCAGCCCCGTTCGCCGCGCAGGCCGAACCCGAAGCCTATACGCTGGACTCGAGCCACAGCCAAATCCTGTTTTCCTACAATCACTTGGGATATTCGACCACGTGGGGCATGTTTTCGGGATTTGAGGGCGACATCCAGTTCGATCAGGCCGACCCGGCCAATTCGTCGGTGACAGTGTCGTTCCCAGTTCGCTCCATGTTCACTGGCTGGGAAGGCCGGTTTGAGCATTTCATGTCCGCTGATTTCTTTGGTGCGGAAGAAGACGAAATGGTCACCTTCACCTCCACGAATATCGAAGTGACGGGCGACAGCACCGCCAATATCATGGGCGATCTGACCCTCAACGGTATCACCAAGCCGGTCACATTGACTGCCACGCTGAACCAGTCAGGTGATCATCCGATGGAAAACAAGCCGTGGGCCGGGTTTGACGCGACAACCACCTTGATGCGCAGCGATTTCGAGGTTGGCGCTTTCGCACCGTTCGTCAGCGATGAGGTCGAAGTGCAGATCTCGGTCGAAGCGATGAAGGTTAACGATAGCGAATCCTGAGTCTTTCCCATCAATAAAGAAAAACCCCGGTTGGTGTGCCCGGGGTTTTTTGTGTTTTGAGGTCGCGAAGTTTCTTCATTCACCGCCGCGCGTTGCGGTCAGATCAACGGTCACACTCACCTCAAAGCCCAATTGGCTTTCGTCCGTCATACCGGCGCCAATATCAAAGCTCCGCCGGTCTAGAACCGTGCTGCCTTCCATTTGTGCTGTGTCGGTCGCGATCGTAAGATCAAATGGCAGCAACACTGGCTGCTCTATCCCGCGCAAACGCAATGTTCCTTCCGCGACATATCCGTCAGGAGTGTTCAAGATATCGGCGCTGAAGGTCGCGGTCGGAAAGTCTGAACTGGCAAAGTAGTCCGGCCCCATCGCCTGTTGCGTAACAGACCCCAGCGTTAGCGATGTGATTGCGATTTCGACATCGACGGACCCGGCTTTACCGGCCATGACCGTTTCGTCAAAGCTGATATCGGCGGTCCATTCTTCGAACGACCCTGACACATCCGCGCCCATCTGACGGACCGTAATGCCAAGCGTGCCGTCTGTTACAGCCCATTCACTTTCGACCCGCTGCAAAGCCGGGGCTTCGGCGGCAATTGCGCTGCCTTTGCTATAGACGCCAAATATGCCACCGACGCCAAGTGCAGCAGCCCAGACCAAAACCGCCAGCGCTGGCGGCACAAAACCACGGGACGGCCGCTCGGATGCGGCAACAGTGACCTGACGGCCCGGCAGCATGCGCGCCAAAGTCTGATCCTTGTCGATCACTGCATGTTTGATGGCCCCGGCGATGTGCAGGATCATTGAGATTATGAGCACCCGTTCAAAGACGATGTGCAGCCCAGCTGCCGTTTCGGAGACCGTAAGGTTTTCAGGCACAAACGGCAGGTTTTGTCCAAACGACCACCAGATCGGTGCAAAGCCTTCAGTCGCCGCGTGATGCACCCAGCCGGAAAGCGGGACGAGCACAAGCGATCCATAGAGAAGCCAGTGCACAATTTCGGCCAGCAACGTCTCGGTTTTGCGGTCGGGGTGTAGGGCGGCAGGCTTTGGCTGCACGATCGCCCAAAGAATGCGGGCCAACGCCACGAAGAACAACGTGACGCCAATCGTTTTGTGCAACGAGAACAGCCACGCCTTGTCCGCCAGTTGGTCTGCCGTGTCGTAGGGCATGTCATTGGCGACGATTCCCAAAGGGATCACGGCAAGAATGCCAAGCGCCGTCAACCAGTGAAGGGTTTTGGCGACAAAACCATATTGAGTTGTCGTATTGGCGGCGGACATGGGGGCGTCTCCGATTGTGGTACTGATGAAATCTGAGCTATCGCATCAAGACAGGTCCGCAATCTTCGTCAGCGCACAGAAATCGTGCAGGAACGTTGCGTCGCCCGGGCACGGGCTGTAATGGCTTGTGCCAATCAAAACCGGAGGGGTCCATGGGCCGAGCATTTCTTTTTCCCGGGCAGGGGGCGCAAACCATCGGAATGGGCCGCGATCTGGCCGATGCGTATCCAGGTGCCCGCGCTGTGTTCGAAGAAGTGGACGACGCGTTGGGGGAAAAGCTCAGTGCGTTGATCTGGGACGGGGACATCGAAACGCTGACCCTGACCGCCAACGCGCAGCCAGCACTTATGGCCACCTCAATCGCAGCGATGCGCGCTCTGGAGGCTGAAGGGGTTGCTGTTGAGTCGGCGGCCTATGTCGCAGGCCATTCGCTGGGCGAGTACTCGGCACTGACTGCCGCCGGGGCGTTGTCCGTGACTGACGCTGCACGGCTGCTGCGGGCGCGTGGTGCCGCGATGCAAGAGGCCGTGCCAGTGGGTGTCGGCGCAATGGCTGCGATCCTCGGCTTGGGGCTCGAAGATGTGCGCAAAGTTGCTGAGGCGGCAAGCCAAGGCGAGGTGTGTGCCGCTGCAAACGATAATGATCCTGGGCAGGTCGTGGTCTCTGGTCACAAGGCAGCCGTGGAACGTGCTGTCGATCTGGCCAAAGAGGCTGGTGCGAAACGCGCTGTGCTCTTGCCTGTTAGCGCCCCGTTTCATTGCGCGCTCATGGCCCCGGCAGCCGAAGCGATGGCCGCTGCGCTTGGCAGCGTTACGATCAACGCACCGGCCGTTCCCGTGGTAGCGAATGTGATGGCCGAAGCGGTCAGCGCACCGGAAAGCATCCGTTCGCTGCTGGTAGATCAAATCACCGGCGCGGTCCGCTGGCGTGAGTCGGTGAGTTGGATGGTCGGTCAGGGTGTGACCGAGTTCTGGGAGATCGGGGCAGGCAAGGCGTTAATCGGTATGGTGCGCCGAATTGATCGCTCTGCCACAACGCGTGCAGTCGGAACAGCTGCGGATGTACAGGCGGCGACACAAAACAGCTGACACGCCCAGAATTTTATGGCCAGCGCCAAGAATCTTCGTACGAAGATTCTTTCGCTCCAAGGTTAAAATGAGATGAAAAGGATCACGATATGTTCGATCTGACAGGCAAGACCGCGCTGGTGACCGGCGCTTCGGGTGGCATCGGCGGCGAGATCGCCCGCGTCCTGCACACGGCTGGGGCCACTGTTGGTCTGTCCGGCACCCGCACCGAACCGCTTGAGGCACTGGCAGCTGATCTGGGTGACCGCGCCCATGTCCTACCCTGCAACCTCAGCGATCCGGAGGCCGTATCGGCCTTGCCGAAACAGGCGACGGACGCCATGGGCAGCGTTGATATCCTCGTGAACAATGCCGGTATCACCCGTGACAATCTGTTCATGCGCATGTCAGACGACGAATGGCAGTCGGTGATCGACGTGAACCTGACGGCCACGTTCAAACTGTGCAAGGGTGTGCTGCGCGGCATGATGAAGGCGCGTTGGGGTCGCATCGTCAACATCTCTTCTGTGGTCGGCGCGACCGGCAATCCGGGACAGGGCAACTATGCTGCCGCCAAGGCCGGGATGGTCGGCATGTCCAAATCCCTTGCCTACGAGGTGGCCACCCGCGGCATCACCGTCAATGCGGTGGCCCCCGGTTTCATCGAGACAGCCATGACCGACAAGCTGACCGATGATCAGAAATCGGCAATCTTTACACAGATTCCCTCAGGCCGCATGGGCACCCCGCAAGAGATCGCCGCTGCGGTTCTTTATCTTGCGAGCCCCGAGGCGGCATATGTAACCGGAACCACACTGCACGTGAATGGTGGCATGGCAATGCTCTGATTTCGCAGGGGAAACATGTATTTTGCAGGTGCAGAAACCACTGAAAATGCAAAAGTTTTTGGCATCACGCGTTTGCGTTGAAAGCGTTTGCCATCCCGGTTCCATGTGCTATAGCGGCGCAGGTTTTGAACCGGCTCGCAAGTCTGTTGGCCCTTCCGGTCATTGGCGTTCGACCGGGACGCAAACCATTGCCCGCAAGGGCACGATCCATTCCGCCCGGGCGCGGGCTAACCCGGCCACCGCGCCGACGAAACTGTGAGGAAGAAAACATGAGCGACGTCGCAGATCGCGTTAAGAAAATTGTTGTCGAGCACCTTGGTGTCGAAGAGGACAAAGTGGTTGAGAATGCGTCGTTCATCGAC
>NZ_CBFHLV010000072.1:0-14446 GCF_965656765.1 Marivita sp.
CCGAAGCCGTATCGTGCCCATCCCAGACTGTCCAGACGTACATTCGACCCAGCCGACACACGGCCGGCCAAATCCAACGCCTCAGCGCGAAGCATCAACAGCGTCGACAACAGCGCCGCATTCTCATGTCGCGCTGCCAGATCAATGGATAGACCCGTCAGGTAAACGGCTGCATCTGGATTGTTTTCGGTAAGTGCAAAAGCGGCCAGCTGTGACGCCACATAGGCGCGATGCAGCTCTGTCTGGGGGCTGCGTGCGAAATACCCATCAGCTTGCAAGAATTGTGCCCGGGCGGCATCGGGGTCGGTGCTTTGCAGGATGCGGCCCATCGCATAATGGGTGAAGCCGCGACGATGGTCTTGCCATCCCATGGCTGACGCAATGCTCAGTGCTTCAGTTGCCGCGGCGCGGCGCGCCACGGGGGATGCACCAGGGCCAAGGGCGGTCTGAATGGCTTCGATCCACGGGCGTGGCGTGCGCACAGATCTTACGGCGGGCAGGAATTGGCCCTCTGGGTTCAGGCGGGCAAAGATCTCGGGGATGCGATTCATCACCTCATTGCGCGACATGCCGTTGCGCAGCGCCGGGTCGTAATAGGCGCGCAGGATCAGCATGTCATAACCAGTCAGAACCGTGTGCACGTTGTCGTCATTGAAGACCGAATTGGGTAGGCGGTAAAGATCGTTCAATGGCCCCAACGCCTGCGCCAGCTCTTCATGCAGACAATCGCGCGCCTCCTGAGGGCTGGAATCATTGGGCAGGAAAATCGCGAGACGCGTGCGGCTTGTGATCTTGCCCCAGTTGACCCGGTTTGATCGTCTGGCTTGCCGGTATTCCGACAGGGTCGACACGTTGGGTACAACAAAACAGGCCGCTTGCGGCAGAAACCGCTGAATTTCGGCGCGGGTGACGGCATTGATCGTGATATTGGCGTCTGGGCCGTTGGTCGCGCGGATGTCGATCCCGGCCTCATTGCGCAGGCGGTGTAGAAGGCGGTCCAGATCGCTTGGCACTGTGGGCTGTACATTGCCGATCAGGCGCACAGAGATGGGGCCTTCGAACCGAGTGAAGACATCAAGATCACGTCCCGATTCGAGCGCCATGGCCAGATCCATGAAGTCGCGGGTTAAATCAGTGTTCGAGGCGCGCACGGGTTGCGGGCGCGGCACGGAAAACACTTTGATCGCAGGCAAGGTGGTGTCGACAAAGGCTGCGCGAGTGGCGGGTTCTGAATGCGACACTGGCATACAGGCACCCAGGAATAGGTAAAGCGGCAGTAGGAATCGGCGCATCCGTCAGCCCCGCTGATACTTGATGAACGGGGTCAACTGACCAATCCGGTCATAAAGCTGTCGCGCGGTGTGGTTGAAGTCCTGTGTCATCCAATAGACCGTCGGTGCGTTTTCCGCGTCGGCCTTGGCATAAACCGCCTCGATCAGCGCACGTCCGACACCTGAGCCGCGTACGGACGGGTCCGCATAGAGGTCCTGCAAATAGCAGACATTCTCGATCTTCCAGCAGTGGCGATGAAACACGTAATGCGTCAGCCCGACCAAACGGCCGTCTTTCTCGGCCACAAGGCCGTTGAAGTCCTGCGGATCGTCGCCCAACAGGCGCGCGAATGTGCTGTCGTATACGGCCTCGTCAACCGAGGTTTCGTAAAACGTCAGATACGCGCGCCACAAAGCGCACCACGAGTCGTAGTCATCCGCGCGCACAAAGCGCACGTTCAAGTCGGTTTGGGACACGTATGAAGCCTGCCTGCTCGTTGCGGATACTTTATGTTCCGCGGTTTTTTTGTCCTCTGTGGGGACAGCTTACGGCGAAAAGATGGTTTTTGCCTAGGCAGAACGAATCGGTGCGAATCACTTTTCTTCAATAACCGATTCTGGAGAAGTAAATCTCATTAAATCAGCATCTTAGCCTGTGCAAAGAAGCAACAGAACCAAGATTGTCCCCTTCGCCCTTACCTTCGCACGGCCTGTGGCTATCGGTTGCCAGAAATTCAGGCTATGCCACGAGGATGAACAAAGACGCGCCTCTTGAGATTTTTTTGTCCGGCACGCCGGGGTTGGAACACTTGCTACGGGATGAAGCTGTAGCACTGGGATTTGCCAATCCTCAGACTGTGCCGGGAGGTGTCACCTGTGACGGCGATTGGCCCGAGGTGTGGCGCGCCAATTTGGTCTTGCGCGGGGCAGGGCGTGTGCTCGCGCGGGTGGCGCGGTTCCGCGCGATGCATCTGGCGCAGCTCGATAAGCGTGCCCGCAAGATCGACTGGTCAGGGCTGCTGCGCGCTGATGTGCCATACCGGGTCGAAGCCACCTGTCGTAAATCGCGCATCTATCACGCGGGGGCCGCCACCGAACGCGTCGAAAACGCCATATCCGATGCGCTTGGGGCCAAGCCCACTGTTAAGGCAGGTCTGACCATTCGCATCCGGATCGAAGATGACCTTTGCGAGATTAGCCTCGATACTTCCGGCGAAGGTCTTCACAAACGCGGCCATAAACAGGCCATCGGCAAAGCGCCAATGCGCGAAACCCTCGCGGCCCTGTTCCTGCGGGCGTGTGGTTATGATGGAACCGAACCGGTTCTTGATCCGATGTGCGGCTCAGGAACGTTCGTGATCGAAGCCGCCGAAATCGCATTGGGCCTTGCCCCCGGACGGGCCCGGGCGTTCGGCTTCGAAAGCCTTGCGTCGTTTGATGCCGCCCGCTGGGCCGAGGTCAAAGCGGCACAATCCCAGCCAAATCCCACTAAGGTCCAGTTTTATGGCTTTGACCGCGATGCTGGCGCCGTCGCCAATGCCAGTGCAAATGCAGACCGTGCCGGGGTGTCCGGGATCACAACCTTCACTCATCAAGCCGTGGCCGACCTCACTCCACCCGACGGACCGCCAGGCCTGGTGATCGTGAACCCGCCTTATGGCGCTCGGATCGGCAATAGAAATCTTCTCTTTGCGCTGTACGGCACGTTCGGCGCACTCATGAAAGAGCGGTTTAAAGGCTGGCGTGTCGGTATCGTCACGTCCGACAAAGGGCTGGCGCGGGCGACGGGATTGCAGTTCCGCAATGTCAGCGCGCCGATCCCGCACGGTGGGCTCAAAATACAATTGTTTCAGAGTGGCACTTTGAAATAGGGACGGTACAGGCTTCTCTGGTTCAAAAATACCTCGGGGGGCTTGGGGGGCTGGCCCCCCAATCGTTTCCGTCAACGGAAACGGCCAGACGTGTCGGCGCGCCTATCGCCGCTCGCGACGGGCCATGAACGCCAGACGTTCAAACAAATGCACATCCTGCTCGTTCTTGAGCAGCGCCCCGTGTAATTTCGGCAACGCATTCGCGCCATCGTGCTTCAGATCATCTGCTGTCATGTCCTCGGCCAACAACAGCTTCAGCCAATCCAGCACCTCTGATGTCGATGGTTTCTTCTTTAGCCCGGGCTGTTCGCGCAACTCGTAAAACTGCGTCAATGCGGTGGTCAGCAGCGCTTCTTTCAGGCCAGGGTGATGTACTTCGACGATCTGGCGCAATGTGTCGGAGTCTGGGAAGCGAATGTAGTGGAAGAAACACCGACGCAGGAACGCGTCGGGCAATTCTTTTTCATTGTTCGATGTGATGATCACGATGGGCCGCTGGCGGGCGCGGATGGTCTCACCGGTCTCGTAGACATGAAACTCCATCTTGTCGAGCTCTTGCAAAAGGTCGTTTGGAAACTCGATATCCGCTTTGTCGATTTCGTCGATCAGCAACACGACCTTTTCGTCCGCCTCGAATGCTTGCCACAGCTTGCCTTTGCGGATGTAGTTTGACACATCATTGACCCGCTCGTCGCCAAGCTGACTATCCCGCAAGCGGCTGACGGCATCGTATTCGTACAACCCTTGCTGCGCCTTGGTGGTGGACTTGATGTTCCACTCGATCATCCGCAGGCCCAGCCCAGCCGCGACCTGACGGGCCAATTCGGTTTTGCCGGTGCCGGGTTCACCCTTGACCAAAAGTGGCCGTTCAAGGGTTACCGCGGCGTTCACCGCAATGGTCAGATCGTCGGTTGCGACATAGGTGTCCGTGCCTTCAAATCTCATGTCAGTCCTGCCTTTTTGTGTCTTTGTCCCAACTCAAGGAAATCACCGTTTTGTGCTGCTATTCGGTAGTGACAACCTCTGGGCCTTCGGTTAAGTGCTGCGCGTAGGGGTGCCAGATATCTAAGGGAATTTCTATGACAGATACTGGCGTAGACAAGGGGACGAAGATGAAAGCTGAAACTTTCCTGCCCGACGATTATCGGCCCGCCGAGGATGAGCCCTTCATGAACGAGCGTCAGCTGGAGTGGTTCCGTCGGGAATTGCTGGAACAGCGGAGCGAGCTTCTGAGCGACAGCAAATCCACGATTGCAGGCCTGCAGGACGGAACACGCAACATCCCGGATGTGGCGGATCGTGCATCCGAGGAAACCGACCGCGCGCTTGAATTGCGGATCCGTGACCGTCAGCGCAAGCTGGTGTCCAAGATCGACGCGGCCTTGCGCCGGATTGATGAAGGTGAGTTCGGATATTGCGCCGCAACGGGCGAACCAATCTCTCTCAAGCGTCTGGTGGCGCGTCCGACCACCACACTCAGCCTTGAGGCACAGGAACGTCACGAACGGCGCGAGAAAGTGCATCGCGACGACTGACTCGCGACGTGTTTGATCAGAATTGGCGCGCCGGGGCTCATGCTCTGGCGCGTTTGCTTTTTAGGAATTGCCTGTGGATCTGAACGCTCTGGACATCACGGTGATTGGTGGTGGCATCGGTGGCCTGACCGTTGCACTTGCGCTGCGCCAACAGGGCGCAACCGTCACCGTGCTCGAACAAGCCGAAGCCATCACCGAGGTCGGGGCTGGCATTCAGGTGTCGCCCAATGGGTTGCGCGTGATCGAAGCGCTGGGTTTGGCGGATGAACTGGCCTCGCGGTCCGTGCAGGGACGGGCGGTGTCGCTGCGCAATGGCAGCACCGGAGCTGAGGTTGCGCGACTTGACCTCAAACGCTTGCCGTCGGACCAACGCTATCTGTTTGTTCACCGTGCCGATTTGGTCGATCTTTTATCTTCTGCGGCCCGCGAACACGGTGTTGCGGTGCGTTTGCTGCAACGCGTCGATACCGTAACCCAGGGCAAACGACCCCGCGTTGTGCTGGCCACCGGGGACACCCGCGAAACTGATCTCGTGATCGGGGCTGACGGCATCCATTCGGCGGTGCGCCCAGTTTTGAATGCAACGCAAAAGCCATTCTTTACCGGTCAGGTCGCGTGGCGCTGCATTGTTCCGAACACGACCGGTCACCCCGCCCATGCGCGCGTGCACATGGGGCCGGGACGGCACATGGTGACCTATCCGCTGCGCGGCGGCGATATGCTTAACGTGGTTGCTGTTGAGGAACGTGCGCAATGGGCGGCCGAAAGCTGGTCGCAGAAAGACGACGCCAATAACCTGCGCAAAGCCTTTGCCGGTTTCGATGCCGAAGTGCACCAAATCCTGTCACAGGCCGAGGCGCCCGGCGTGTGGGGCCTGTTCCGACATCCCGTCGCAGCACATTGGTACGGGCAGGGCATTGCCGTGTTGGGCGATGCGGCACATCCAACGCTGCCCTTTTTGGCGCAAGGGGCGAATATGGCGATGGAGGATGCTTGGGTCTTGGCCGATGCACTTGTTCGGGCAGACGATATCAACGCCGGTTTGGCGGCCTATCAGCAGCGCCGCAAAGTGCGGGTCACCAAGGTGATTGATGCTGCTGGTAAGAACGCCCGCAATTATCACCTGTCGCCGGGACCGTTTCGTTTTGCCGCGCATACCGCGCTTGGTTTGCTCAGCCGCGTTTCTCCGAGGCAGATGCTGGGCCGGTTCGATTGGCTATATGGGTATGACGTGACCAAAGCGGCATAGGCGGAGGTTGCGTTGCGCAGAACTTCTAAGGTCCAGCACAACGCATGACAATTATTGGGCCTGCTTATCCAAACAGGATAAACCCGTCGTCCACCGTATCCGAGAAGCGATCAAGCGTTTCGGCTGCCGTGGCAAAGCCCAGTGCGACGTCCCCCCGATCCACGGCCCCAGAGTCGAGCGCGTTCTGCCAGAATATGCGGCCTTCGACATCAGCCTCGCGGCCGAGTGCCGATTGGTAGAGGAAGTCGAGGAACGCATCGGTGCTTTCCAAAGTCCCCACATTGGACACGAATTCATCTGACGCCAGAATGAAATCGGCCACGTTGCCAAGACCGAAATCGCCGTCACCCAACTCGGACCAAAAGCTCAGGCCGGCAACATCGCTGTCGCGACCCAGCAAGGTTTCATAAAACAACCCAACCGTCTGAACCGCGCCGCCTGATTCCACGACCAATGTTTCGTCGTCAAAGCGGATTTCTTCGATGCCAGAGAAATGCAGTGCTGCACCATCGTTTGGCGTAATGGCGAATCCATCGTCGATGCGGTTGATCACGACATCGGCAAATTCGGTGCCACTTGCGTCGATCACATCGGTTCCAGCGGACCCAGCCACCCGCGCGGCGGATGCGAAATCGCTGACCTCAAAGGTTTCATCTGCGCCCGATCCCAAACGAACTGTCACTTCTTCGATGGCGACCGTGGCGATCTCTGCGCCATCTCGGGTAAAGTCGGCTGCAGTGGCATCAATCGGCACACCGAATGCATTGGTGCCGCCCAGAATGATCTGGTCGCCTTCGCCCTCGGGATTGCCTTCGGACCCGTTGAAGCCCGGATGCAAGGTAATGACACCACCTTCGGTTTCGCCAGTGTTTGGCCCGGTCTGATTGATGAACGCGGCGTCCAGTTCGGTGTTCACCTCAGTGCCTGCATCATACACATTGCTGCCATCAAAGGTCAGAACCTTGTTGCCTAGAAAATCACCATTTTCATCAAACAGTTCGATGGCGTTCAATGTGCCGATAAAGGCGTCGTTTGACGGCAGTATCATCGCGGCAAGGCTGATATAAGGTGTTGCGGTGTTGGCAAGAAGCGTGGTGCTGGCGGTTTCGCCCGTGGCGATTGGACCGCGCGCACCAAGGATGGCACCGCCGACACCGTCTGGATCAGCCGCAACCAGTTCTGCAGCAATGGCATCAAAACTGCCATCTTCGGCCAGAGCTTCCAAACCTGCCGATGCCGCCTCTCCGCGTGTTCCAAGATCGAAGCCTTCGTCATGCAGGCCAAACCAGAACGGCGTCAGGAATGTGCCGCCGTCGGACGAGGTGTTGGTCACAGTGACGCGCAGTTCGACCACCTCTTCGATTGTGACCGTGGCAATCTCTGCACCGTCGCGGGTAAAGTCGGCTGCTGTTGCATCAATCGGCACACCAAACGCATTTGCGCCACCCAGAATGATCTGGTCGCCTTCACCCTCGGGATTGCCTTCGGACCCATTAAACCCGGGATGCAACGTGATGACGCCATCTTCGGTTTCACCAGTGTTCGGTCCTGTCTGGTTGATGAACGCGGCGTCCAGCTCTGTGTTCACCTCGGTGCCTGCGTCATACACACGGCTGCCATCAAAGTTCAGCGTCACCGGACCGATGAAGTCACCATCGTCGCCGAACAACTCGACCGCATCCAGGGTGCCAATGAACGCGTCGTTCGATGGCAGGATCATGGCGGCAAGACTGATGTAGGGCAGGGAAGCGCCATCTACATTCAAAAGGGTCGTCGCAATTTCGCCGGTGGCAATTGGTCCGGCATCGCCAAACACTGCCCCGCCCAAGGCGCCGGCATCGGCACCGATCAATTCTGCAGCGATCGGGTCGAAATTGCCGTCTTCGGCCAAGGCTTCAAGACCGGCCGAAGCCGACGCACCCACATCCCCAAGGTCAAACGCGCCATTGTGCAAACCGAACCAGAACGGGGTCAGAAACGTGCCGCCATCCGGCGAAGTATTGTTAACAGTGATCCGAAGCATGGACATGAAGTGAAGCCTTTCTCATTGACGTATGTGGTCAGGGCACAGCGCTCTGCCTGTCACAGCGTTAGGAATGAGAGTTCGTTGAACACAATTCAGGCTTTGTCACTTCGGAGTGACGGGTGCGTGACGATTGGCGCTGGTCGAATTGTGCCTCAGAGGATTGTTTCAAACTGCTTGCGGAAGGGCATGCGATCGGATTCACGCATTTCCGGTAGCTTTTGCACTTTGCGTTCGTCCACTTTCGACGCTTAGGTTTGTGTCAGTCGCGTCACGCCGCTGTGCTTCACGCGTTTGCGATCTAACACCAACGCAGGGGGAGACAGCGCTGCGCCGCATGATACAGTCGCCGCGACCACGCGAGGAGAGCAGGACTATGGACCGGTTTGACAGATGCCCCGAAACGGCGCTTGACTGGCATCGGGCGGGAAAAGGGGCCGTTTTGGCCACAGTGATCGAGACTTGGGGCAGCGCGCCGCGCCGCGTCGGGTCGCAACTTGCCATCTCCGGCGAAGGCGAGATTGAAGGGTCAGTGTCTGGCGGTTGCGTCGAAGGCGCGGTTGTGGTCGAGGCCATGGAAGCGTTGGAAGACGGTAAACCTCGAGAGCTTGAGTTTGGTGTCAGCGACCAGGATGCTTTTGAAGTTGGCCTTGCCTGTGGTGGCACCATACGCGTGTTGGTTGAACCAGTAGGCGCCGTTCTGCCCGAAGACATTCTTGACCAATTGGTAAAATTTCGCTCAGACCGACAGCCTGTCGCCTATGTGGTTGATCTGGATGGTGAAACCTGCGCTCTGACCAAAGAGGGTTATGACCATGCGTTCCGGATGGACCGGTCCGGATTTGTCGAAGGCAGCCGTACCTTTGTCGGTATCCACAACCCGCCGCTACGTTTGATTGTGGTTGGCGCCGTGCATATCGCCCAGGCTCTGGTGCCAATGGCGCGCATCGCGGGTTATGATCCGACACTGATTGACCCGCGCGAGGCGTTTGGGTCGGACACCCGCTTTCCCGGCGAAACCATTCTGCACGACTGGCCGGACGAGGCGATCACTCAACTAGGGCTGGATACGCGCACCGCGCTGGTTTTATTGACCCACGATCCGAAACTTGATGACCCAGCCCTGGAACAAGCACTGCGGGCGGATTGCTTTTATATCGGCGCGCTGGGATCGACCCGCACGCATGCCAAACGCGTGGAGCGGTTGACCGCTGCGGGTTTTACCGAAGCAGAGATCGCGCAGATCCACGGTCCTGTTGGGCTTGATATTGGCGCGTCTGGCCCGGCGGAAATCGCAGTGTCCATCCTTGCTGAAATGACCCGCGTCCTGCGGAAAGGCGCATGAAGTTCGGCCCCGTTCCTTTGGCCGAGGCGGAGGGCGCGATCCTTGCGCATTCCGTGGCTTTGCCAAAAGGTCGGCTGCGTAAGGGCGTGACGCTGGACCGCGCGGCGTTGGACACTTTGCAAGCGGCAGATGTCACCGAAGTGACGGTGGCCCGGCTTGATGGTGACGATGTGCACGAAGACAGGGCTGCCGAGCTTTTGGCGCAGGCCTTGGTGCCTGATCCTGCTGCGACCAACCTGCGTGTCGCGCCGGCCAGCACCGGACGGGTAAACATTTACGCAACCAAAACTGGCGTGGCCGCAATTGATGCGGACCGGATCAATGCAGTGAACGCGGTGCATCCGATGGTCACGGTGGCAACTGTCCCTCAATGGCACCTTATGGCGGCGCGGGGGATGGTGGCCACGGTCAAGATTATTTCATACGCCGCGCCCGAAACAGCTGTCGAGGCGGCGTGTTCGGTGGGACAAAATGCACTTGCCCTGCGGCCGGTCTCCCGCAAACGGGCGTTGCTGATCCAGACCAGCGTCGGGGCTAAGGATGACGGCTCCAAAGGTCAGCGGGCCATGGCAACCCGGTTTGACCGGCTTGGGGTGTCCTTGGGGCCTAAAACCGTTGTTCCACATCAGATTGATGCGTTGCGCGATATTTTGGCAGGCGCAGTGTCAGACTATGACATCCTCTGTGTGCTGACAGGATCTGCGACATCAGATCTCTACGATGTCGCGCCGGAAGCGCTGCGCGCGGCAGGGGGCGAGGTGGTGCATTACGGCATGCCCGTCGATCCGGGAAACCTGTTGTTCTGGGGGCATCTTGGAACGGTGCCGGTGATCGGATTGCCGGGATGTGCACGTTCGCCTGCGTTGAACGGGGCCGATTGGGTGTTGGAGCGGCTGTTATGCGATGTTCCGGTCCGTGCGTCAGACATCATGGGTATGGGCGTGGGCGGCTTGCTCAAGGAACCCCCATCCCGGCCAACGCCGCGCGAGAAGGCATGAAAAAAGCGACCCGAAGGTCGCTTTCAAAAAATTCAGAACAATGCGCCGCGATTATTTCGGAAGCGGGCCGATCATCATGACCATCTGACGGCCTTCCATCTTGGGCATATTTTCGACCTTGCCATGTTCCTTGGTGTCTTCTGCCACCCGTTCCAACAGCTCGCGACCAAGGTTCTGGTGCGCCATTTCACGACCGCGGAACCGCAGGGTAACCTTTACCTTGTCGCCGTTCTCAAGAAACTTGAAGACGTTCCGCATTTTGACTTCGTAATCATTCGTATCAGTGTTGGGTCGAAATTTGACCTCTTTGATCTCGATGATTTTTTGTTTCTTGCGCGCTTCGGATTCGCGCTTTTGCTGTTCATACTTGAACTTGCCGAAATCCATGATCTTGACGACCGGAGGCGATGCGTTTGGCGAAATTTCAACAAGGTCCAGCCCGGCTTCTTCAGCCAGCTGCATGCCACGCTCGGGCGTGACAACACCTACGTTTTCACCGTCGGCGCCAATCAGGCGGATTTCCGGGCACCGAATGCGTTCATTTACGCGGGGGCCGGTGTCGCGCGTAGGGGGCGCGTTGTGAGGTCTGCGGGCTATGGTGTCGCTCCTTTGGTGCAGTTCAAATCAGGGATGTAAAGTAGACGGCATACCGTCGCCTTTCAAGCGGCTTTTCCTTGGAACTGAGCCGATCGTTCAGGGTTTCCCCCTAGAAGTCACACTTAACGGCACGCACATGTACGCTTGTCCGACCAAACCAAATCGGTGCGGCGGGACAAAGCGCCAATTCAAGGGGTCTCGAACCAATGAAAAATCTGATCATTCTAGCGGTTGTAGCGGCGGTTGGCATTGCCGTCTGGCTGTTCGTCGAGCCAGGAGAGGCGCCCGAGACGGCAAGTGTCGAAACGCCATCTGGGGACAGCATTGTGCCTGCTGAGGCTGCAGATGTCGAAAACACGCCTGTTGCTGAGGATACTACATCAGGCGTGATCGAGACCTTAGAAGAGACTGCGGACGAGGCCGTCACAGCAGTGGATGCAGCCGTGTCACAAGTGGCCGACGCCGTCGAAACCGCATTGGACACTGCGACGAGCACAGCCGAAGAGGCAATTGACAACGCGACCGGCGCATCGAGTGATGCGAACGAAGCCGCCGACGATGCGCTGGAAGGGGTGGTTCAAGACGGAGAAACAGAAGCAAACGACCTTGCCGACCCGGCCAATGCAACGGCTGAAACAACAGCCGAGAAAGCCGAGGACGTGATCGAAGGTGTTGCCAACACACTTAACGACGCGGCAGAGGCAGCGGCACCTGCGGTTGAGAGCGACGAACCTGCCACAGAATCTACTGCTGATGACGCCGATGCGACAACAAGTGACCCAGATATTGCAGAGCTTCTGACTGCTGATGGTTTCGACCTTGAAAAGGTGGTCGCCTATATTGATGAGTCCAAGCTGTCGCTGCTGATCAAAACCTCGACCAAAGCTGCACTTGAGGACGCGCAAAATAATCCTGAACAGCTAAAGGCGCTATTGGCAACGTTGCGCGACCAGCTTGGCCTTTGAACCGAAAGAAGAACTGTTGCATAGGCCGCGCGACCAGAATGGCGCGCGGTCTGTTTTGCGCGTATCAGGATGACAACCGCCGTTGCTTCGGTACGGTCGGGTGTCAACGTTGTTGCGTAAAGGTTTGTCTAAATGCGGATTGTGGGGCTGTCTGTCGTCAAAAACGAAGACGACGTGATCGAAGCGATGGTGCGGCACAATCTGGCGTTTTTGGACCATCTGCATGTGATCGACAACGGCAGCACAGACCGAACGAGATCCATTCTTCAAGCGCTGCAAGACGAAGGTTTGGCTGTATCCCACGAGGTCAACGACGCCCTACAGCACATTCAGGCCAGCATTTTGAGTGACCATGTGAATGGGCCCTATGCAGAGGATCACATTGTCTTATTGGACAGCGACGAATTCCTGATTTGCACGGCTATGGACCTTTCCGATCTGTTCGAACAAGCGACTGGTCCGGTGACCATTCCGTGGGTGACGTATGTTCCACGGCCTTCCGACCCGCAGGATGATCTGAACCCGCTGACCCGGATCACACATCGACGCAGGCGTGAGAAGCCGGCCTATTCCAAGGTGCTCATTCCTGCATGTGTGTCACGGCCCATTGAGGTGACATCTGGATCACACGGGATAAAGAAGATTAAAGCAGAGCCGCATCCTGTTGTTAAATTGGCGCATTTCCCTGTTCGTTCTCCAATGCAGATCGCAGGAAAAGTCCTGATCGGATCATGGAATATGAGCATGCGCGACAAGACCCGCAAAGAAGGATACCAGTGGCATGCCTTGGCTGAGCAAATTAAGGAAAGCGGCTTACCGGACCTCGACGCGTTAGAAGAAATCGGCAACAGCTATGCGGCCAAGGGGCCTGTGCGGCTTGTTCAGGAACCAATTGCTACAGGCGCAAAAAAGCTACGCTACACGAAACCAGCCGGCGATCAGTTCATCATGAATGTCGCCGGTTTTGTTGACCGCGTTATCTTTGAAAAGTACTAAAATTCAAATATTTGAGGTGTGAAGCTAAGGTATCACTTCAGTCAAGAAACGCTTTTTCCACCACATAGGTCTTGGGATCGGAATTTGCGCCTTCCTCCAGACCGTAGCCTTCCAGCATCTCTTTGATTTCAAGGTTGAAAGCAAGGTTGCCACAGACCATCGCACGGTCGGTTTCGGGCGAAATGACCGGAACGTTGAGATCGGCAAAGCAATCACCCGACCGCATCAGATCGGTTATGCGGCCCATTTTGGGACTGTCCTCACGAGTGGTGGTTGGATAATAGCGCAGTTTGTCGGCAAATCCTTCCCCGATCAGTTCGGCCAGCAATTCATCCTTGCGAATATCAGCGATCAGTTCCTTGCCATACTGAAGCTCTCCAACCTCGCGGCAGGTGTGGGTGAGAATGACTTCGTCGTAATCCTCGTAGGTCTGCGGATCGCGCAGCAGCGATGCGAAGGGCGCAATGCCCGTGCCTGTGGCAAATAGCCAAAGCCGTTTGCCGGGCAGAAGCGCGTCATGCACCAGTGTTCCGACGGGTTTTGGACGCAGAATGATCTGATCGCCCGGTTCGATATGCTGAAGGCGACTGGTCAACGGGCCGTCCTGGACCTTGATCGAGTAGAATTCCAGTTCTTCATCCCAGGACGGTGATGCGATGGAGTAGGCGCGCAGGAGCGGCTTTTCCTTGCCGGTCTTTTCGTCCGTCTGCATCAGGCCGATCATCACGAACTCTCCGGAGCGGAACCGCAGGGAAGCTGGGCGGGTCACGCGGAACGAAAACAGGCGGTCGGTCCAGTGTTGGACCGATGTCACGGTTTGCGCGTCGGGAACGGCGAGTGTCTTGGCGGCGGGCGCTTTGGTGGCTGTGGCTTCGGTCACTGGGCTCAACTCTGTCATGTTTTCTATACCGGTTGGTGTAAACCGGTCCCTTACATCTATCTTTGATTTACATCAGACGAAACCCGCCCATGGTCGCAGGGACCGGGCGGATGGGTTGGTCGCGAGCCGCAGTGCGTCAGGCGGCGATCCCGCGTAGCCGGGACTGGTAGTCATGTGCTTGCCAATTCGCACGTGCGAGCCATTGATCTTCGGGCTGACGGGCCGCGAGATCGTCGTCGATTTCCACATCGTCAAAACCCGACCGCCGCGCCATCGCATATTGATCCGCGATGACATGGCCCTTCGCGCGCAGGTGCCCCTGAAACCCGTTCTGACGGATCAGCCGGGCGAGAGTGAACCCGCGTCCATCGGCAAAGCTTGGGAAATCAACGCGAACAAGTTCCATGCCATGCAATAGATCGGATAGTCTAGCCGGATCGGTGTCGGATGGTAAGTTGATCGTATGGTCACTTGGGATCCACTGTGCGGGGTCTTCAAAGCTCTCGAATCCCTGATCGGTAACAATAATACTCATGTGACGTCTCCAGATTTCAGTGGTGCGGCGTGAAGGCCGCATTCGGTTTTTGTTGTTCCGCGCCAACGGCCTGCGCGGCTGCTTTCGCCCTTATTCACGGTGGATGTGCAAGGTGCGCATCCGATCGAGGGATAGCCTTTTGCCACCAGCGGGTGACGTGGCAGCTTGTGTGTTTCCAGAT
>NZ_CBFHLV010000073.1:0-14173 GCF_965656765.1 Marivita sp.
ATCGGCGAGGCTCCATTATCGTCCCCCACAGTGTATCTCAAACCGCTCAGCACGCGAGGTTTTTCAGACGTTCCTTAATAGGGTCATTTTTGACCAACTCTAGGACACCTAGTAGAAACAGTGATTTACCTATGACAAAAACCCCATTCAGAACTTACATGTTTTTGACAGATATTTGGTCAAAAAACACCCCAACTTACGCAGAACGATAAAGCCTGTGGCAAGAGCTCGGCCGTCGTCCTTCGATTCGCCTTTGAGAAGAGTACGACCAAAGTCCTGTCAACATCGCAAAGGTCTTACGACCCAAGTCTCGTACAACAAATTTTCGTCATACCTATACTGCCCTCAGCCATCCAAGTGCGCCCCCTGTGCATCTGGATATCCGCAACTGAGGTTCATGGGAGGAATACGAATGAACAGATTTGTTGCCGCCGTCACAGCCAGCATACTCGCCGCCACCGGTGCGTTTGCCCAAGGTGTGACAGAAGACATGCTGGCCAATGACCAGACGATGACCAATCAGGTGGTCACCAACGGGATGGGGCGGCATTTGCAGCGCTATTCACCGCTGGAGACACTGAACAAGGAAAACATCAAGAACCTCGTTCCGGCTTGGGCGTTCAGCCTTGGTGGTGAAAAGCAGCGCGGTCAGGAAACGCAGCCGTTGGTTTATGATGGCATCATGTACATCACCGGCTCGTATTCGCGCCTTTACGCGGTGGATGTGAACACCGGAGAAGAGCTTTGGCAGTATGACGCGCGTCTTCCCGAAGGCATCCTGCCCTGCTGTGACGTGATCAACCGTGGTGCTGCATTGGCCGGTGACAAGGTGATCTTTGGCACGTTGGACGCCCGGATCGTGGCGCTTGACGCCAAAACCGGCGACGTCGTTTGGCGCGACAAGATCGACGATTACAAAGCCGGTTATTCCTATACAGCCGCACCTTTGGTCGTGGGCGATCTGGTCATCACCGGCAACTCGGGTGGTGAGTTCGGAATCGTCGGATCCGTTCAGGCCCGCAGCGTCGAGAACGGCGATCTGGTTTGGGAACGTCCGGTGATTGAAGGCCATATGGGCACGCTCAATGGCGAAGAGAGCACGATGACCGGCACGCTCAACGCGACATGGCCGGGCGATATGTGGAAGACCGGTGGCGGTGCAACCTGGCTTGGCGGGTCGTATGATGCTGACACCGACACGCTGGTCTTTGGTACCGGCAACCCTGCCCCTTGGAACAGCCACCTGCGCAACGCGGGCGCGCCGACCGAAGGCAACACTGGCGACAACCTCTATGCCGCCAGCCGTCTGGGCATCGACCCGGCAACCGGCGACATCAAGTGGCACTACCAGACCACGCCGCGCGAAGGCTGGGACTACGACGGTGTGAACGAAGTCGTGGCCTATACCGACCGTGCGGGCAACATGCGCTATGCCACGGCCGACCGGAACGGGTTCTTTTATGTTCTGAACCGCGAAGATGGTGCATTTGTTGACGCATATCCTTTCGTCAAGGATATCTCGTGGGCGTCTGACATCGGTGACGATGGCCGCCCGGTGTTCATTGAAGACAACCGTCCGGGTGATCCGACTGCCTCAGCCGATGGCAAGAAGGGCGACGTTGTGTTCTCGTCCCCCGGCTTCCTTGGTGGCAAGAACTGGATGCCGATGGCGTTCTCGCAGCGCACTGGCAACTTCTATGTGCCGTCCAACGAATGGGGCATGGACATCTGGAACGAGCCGATCACTTACAAGAAAGGTGCTGCCTATCTTGGGTCCGGCTTTACCATCAAGCCGAACTACGAAGACCATATCGGGTCTTTGAAAGCCATCGATCCGGAGACCGGCGAATGGAAGTGGGAATACAAGAACGAGGCTCCGCTTTGGGGTGGCGTAATGACCACGGCTGGCGGTCTGGTGTTCTTTGGCACACCCGAAGGCAAGTTCATGGCGCTGGATGACGAAACCGGTGAAGAGCTGTGGTCGTTCCAGACCGGCTCGGGCATCGTGGGTCAGCCGATCACCTGGGAACAGAATGGCGAGCAGTATGTCTCGGTCATCTCTGGCTGGGGCGGCGCGGTTCCGCTCTGGGGTGGTGAAGTGGCCAAGAAGGTCAACTACCTGAACCAAGGTGGCACGCTTTGGACGTTCCGCCTGCCGAAAGAGCTGGCTTCGGCCAACTGATTTTTACCAAGCGGTAAAAAAGTGCGGCGCACCTTCGGGTGCGCCGTTTTTTGTTGGCGAAGGGCGAATGGACGATCGGATAGAGCCCAAAATGCATGATGCTGCGCGAAGAACCGATGACCTCCTTTGCGAACACCCGATCAAACTGTTGTCGCCAGACTTGTGGATAAACATTCCTTGTTTTGCCTGTGATTTCGCCACACTTTCGCCAATGCGGCGATAAAGATTGGACCCGGTAACTGATGAAAATTGGAATTGCTGTATGGGCTTTTCGAAAATACCGGTATTGATCGACCTGACGCGGCGTGGAGTGTTGATTGGTCAATGCAAAGAGGTCGTGGAAAGGCTTGAAAAGCTGCATTTCAGAAGTAGCGATTTCCCACCGTTGTTGGCGGAAGCAGCTGCGCTTTATGACACGACACTTACTGTGGCCGGGCTTCAAGGAAAAGTCTTTGCAACCGTTAATTTGGCAAAACCTTATGCAGCCAGCGCGAGGCTTTTTACGCGTCTCGAATGCGATCCCGAACTGGAACGGTTTGGCACGGATCTTTTGCGCTCTGCCGAAGAAATGAGCCGTGTCAAACCTGTAGAAGCGTTTCATTATCAGATCAATGACAGGGATTACTTCTCGGAGCAGCGATTGGCGGAGTTGGATCATGCAGTCTACGGGCGGTTCAGCTGGCTGTCCGATAATGAGAACGAATATCGAGAAGAGTGGGCGATCGCTCTGTTTGAGAATGTGGCCGAACAGCTTGAGCTCATTAAGCTGTTTGAAAATATGCCCGATCCTGAAAAAACGGTTGTGGATCAAGCGCTGCATCGTGCTTGGATTGAGCACAAGGAGACTTGGCTACGCGATACGGTTTCCGCTTTGCCCAATTACGAGACACGCCGTGACGATACCGCCGAATTGCGTGCACTTATGATGGAGCGTGATCCCGAATTCATGCCGAGGACCTCTTTGCAATTCGATAGCGATTTGTTCGATTTGCTGCTTGAAAAAGGATTGCGCCGGTGCGGTTCCAGCAATCTGAAGATGAGGCGTGTCGACGGGAAGATCATCTATGGTGCAGAGTCCCCACCCTACGAACACCAAGTCCGGTTCAAAGATGCCGATTGGATTTGGCTGATCAAAACGACCGGTGCGCCGCAAATCTATTATCAGGACGCCGAAAAACCGTTCCTGGAGGACGCCATTCGGCGGGTGCCGGAAGACTATAAGTCGACATTGTTCTCGCAACAGGAGCGAGCAAACGCTGAGGAGCGCAATCGTAAGGCGCTAGAAAGACGCAATCGCAGGACGCTAGCCAGTCGCGAGGGTAGGGTCATCGAGAAAAATCCAACAAATGCCCCGTCTAGCTTTGTCATGGAAACGATCCGCGGTTGGTTGAAACGGACGTGAGCCAGATGGAAGCGCTCTGATCGCTACTGGCGTTGTATTCCAAATGGATTTTGTAGTGACGACCGAACAAGGCCGAGTTTTCGACGCGGTGCCAACAGTATTCCATATAGCGTGTATTTAAAGCAGCTACCTGACACTCGCGCATCCGCAGCGAACAGCAGCAAGGTCCGCAACGCTGACCTTCCGCTCCTTACTCGCGCCCTTTACTCAAGTGCTTTTTCAGCGCACCTGCGTTCTTTTCGCGGCGGCCTTTATAGGGGTTCTTGTCGCCCTGCCCGCGTAGCGTCAGACGGATCGGGGTTCCCGGCATGTCGAAATCCTCGCGCAGACCGTTCACAAGATAGCGTTTGTAGCTTTCGGGCATCTTGTCGGGGTGCGAGCACATCACGATGAACCCCGGCGGACGGGTTTTGGCTTGGGTCATGTAGCGCAGCTTGATGCGTTTGCCTTGCGGTGCAGGGGGCGGGTGCTGTTCAAGCATCGCAGCCAGCCAGCGGTTGAGCTGGGCAGTGGTCACGCGGCGGTTCCAAACGGTGTGTGCTTTGACGATGGCGGCTTGGAGACGGTCGAGACCACGTCCCGTCTTGGCAGAGACAGTAACCAGCGGCGCGCCACGGAGCTGCGGGAGGAGGCGTTCGAACTCCTCTTTCAGCATCTTGAGCTTGTCCTGTTTGTCGTCTTCCGTATCCCACTTGTTTACGGCGATGACCACCGCGCGGCCTTCGCGTTCGGCCAGATCGGCGATGCGCAGATCCTGAGATTCAAAGGGAATCGCGGCATCCAGCAGGACGACCACCACTTCGGCGAACTTTACGGCGCGCAGGCCATCAGACACCGATAGCTTTTCCAGCTTTTCCTGCACCTTGGCCTTTTTGCGCATCCCAGCGGTATCAAAGATCCGCATGTGGGTACCGTCCCATTCGGTCTGGACTGAAATCGCGTCACGGGTGATGCCAGCCTCGGGACCAGTCAAAAGACGGTCTTCGCCAATGATCTTGTTAATCAGCGTGGATTTGCCCGCATTGGGGCGGCCCACGACGGCGATTTGCAATGGCTTTGTCTTGGTGATGGCGCGAGGGGCATCGGGATCATCTTCGCCAACATCGACTTCGGTTTCGGGTGCATCAGCTTCAGAGCGCTTTTCAAATTCATCCGCCAGCGGTTGCAGCATCGCATAGAGATCCGGCATGCCTTCGCCGTGTTCGGCAGAAATTCGCAGCGGTTCGCCAAGACCAAGGGCATAGGCTTCGAGCACACCCGCTTCAGCGGCATTGCCTTCGGCTTTGTTTGCGCCAAGGATCACATGTGTCGCACGTTTGCGCAGAATCTCGGCCAGCACTTCATCGGCTGGGGTCACACCGACGCGGGCATCGATCAGGAACAGGCAGATGTCCGCCATGTCCACCGCGCGCTCGGTCAGTTTGCGCATCCGCCCCGGCAGGCTTTCGTCGGTTGCCTCTTCCAGACCGGCAGTGTCGATCACAGTGAATCGCAGATCACCCAACCGCGCCGCGCCTTCGCGCAGATCGCGGGTGACGCCAGGCTGGTCATCGACAAGCGCAAGCCGTTTGCCAACCAGACGATTGAACAGGGTCGATTTGCCGACATTTGGGCGGCCGACGATGGCAAGGGTGAAAGACATGGGCGCGCAAGGCTCCGAATTGGGCTCGATGTGATATCAAGCCGCCCGCCTAGCCTATTTCATGCGCCTGCGAAAGGGGTCAGCGATAGGCGTGCAAAACACCGTTTGTCGACACGACATAAAGCGTACCGTTCGCCACAACCGGACGGGTTGTGGCACCGCCGCGAATCTCGGTCTGACTGACAAGATCACCAGACGTTGGATCGAAGGATCGGATCAGCCCGTCCGACGATGCGACGATCAGATTGCCACCAGCCATGATCGGCCCGTGATTGGTAAAGGCAGAATCGCGACGACGTTGTGGACGGCGTACTGGTTCGTAGCCCGGCAGATCGACCGCCCAGATTTGATTGCCTTCGGTTGCATCCAGACGGATCAATTCGTTTAGGTCCGACACGAAATACACCGAATTGCCCGCAGGCCAGATTGGATCCATGGCGCCATGCTGCGCCGTCCAAAGACGTTCGCCAGAATTGACATTCAAAGCAACAACGCGGCCCGAGTGGTTTCCAGCATAGACTGTGTTGCCGGCGATTACCGGATAGCCTGTAATGTCATCGACCAGTGCAATGGCAAAACCTTTGCGCGCTCCGACGATGTCAGCGCTCCAGAGTCGCAGACCACCCTGACGAAATGCGCCCTGAACGGCACCGCTGCCAAACGAGAATACGACATGGGTGTCATTGACCGAGGGCGGCGCGGCACCAGCGACATTGCTCACATCGCCCAGCCCGTCAGACTGCCAGCGTACCCGGCCATCCTCGGCTTCAACCGCCCACGCGGTGCTGTCGCCAGCCACCACATAAACCAGACCACCAAAGACAGTCGGCGCACCTGTGGCCGTATCCTGCAAACGCTGTGTCCAGATTTCATTGCCGGTTGCGGCGTCGACAGCAGACAGGGTGCCAAAGCCCGAGGTCACGTAAAGCCGTCCATTGTCATAAGCCAGCCCACCAGCCAGTGCCTGCGAAGCGTCATCCCGCAGCGGCACAAGGCTGTAGGACCAAAGCGCTTCACCGCCAGTTGATGTGGCTGACACACGACCGGCGCTGTCGATCGTGAAAATACGACCATCCGCGACCACAGGATCGGTGATGATCCGCGCGCGGCGCTTGTCGCCCTGTCCAATCGACGTGGACCAGATTGGCGTCAGGTTCGCCGACAATGCGGCATTGGTGATACGGGCGGACGGGCTGACATGGCTTTGCGGCCACGCTGCATTGTTCGACGCAGCAGGAACATTGGCGGCAACCGTGATGTTGTCCAACGAGGCTGCATCCGCGGCGTCATTGTTTTGCAACACTTCACGAACGCCTAAGCGTTCGCCCGGCAGGATGATTTCGCGCTCGGTACATCCCGCAAGGACACCCGTTGCAATCAAACTGGCCACTATGAATTTCGCTTGCACTGCCCTGCCCTCGTCTTTTTGTCGTATCGGAGCCTGTTGACCATACCGATCAGGACGCCTCGATCTCGCCCCCCAGCGCCACAATCAACTGAGAAGCGCGTCGGCGCAAGCCTGCTGTCAGTTCAGAATCGCTCAGAATAGCTTTGAGGCGGCTTATGGCAGCGTCGGTGTCGCCCGCTTCGATGTCGAGCAAGGCCAATTGTTCCTCGGCCAAAAGCCGCAACGGCGCGCCCGGTGTTGCCATCGCCTCAAAGGCGACACGGCGTTCGTCGGCATTGAGCGGGGTTTCCGGACGGGTCAGCGCCTTAAAGCTTGCGATCTGGCGGTAGATCTCTGGCAGCTCGCCATTGGTGGCGGCGCTATTGAGACGCTCGGACGCCGCAGTGCCGTCACCAGCAAGCGCCTCTTCGGCGGCGATCAGCATATCCAGGACTGCCGCACCTTCAGCGGTTGGTGCCTCGATCTGATCAAGGGCAGAAACGCGGTCGGATGCCTCGTCGTTTTCAAGGGCTACCAAGATCGTATCCCCAAACGCTTCGGCCTTTGCGGCCTCGGCGGCACGGGTGTATTCGCGATACGCCGTTCCTCCAACCAATAAGAGAACGGCCAGAACCGCGATCCAGCCATAGCGGCGCATCAACCCGAATAGGCGGTCGCGCCGGACCTCTTCGGTCACTTCTTCGATAAAGCTGTCTGTTTCGCTCACGCAAAAGCCCCCTGTTACGTGCGTTTCTTTACAAACGCGCGTGGATTTCGCCCCTCATAACGCGACGCGGGTCAGGTGCCAAGCGCGGCTTTTGGCAGGTGCTTTTCAACAGATACCGGCCAAATTGCGCGCATGATGCAAATTTCCTGCACAAACTGCGGCCCAAATGCCCGAAACATCAAATTGAACCGTTCAGTTCATCTTGAAAAAACACCAGGGCATCTTTAATCTAAACTGATTAGTTTACCGTATTTGGTGTATCTTGAGATGCCTCGATTGCGGACCCCGCGGTCGGGACAAGCAGCACCGATCACCTCTGGAAGTACAGGCACAAGGTACGTCTGATGCGCATAGTTCCCTTCATCACCGCATGTTTGGTTGCGGTAATTCTGTTCGGCTTGGTTATTGAACGAGATAGGTTCTTTTCCGCTGTATCCGACCTGAGCCCCCGCGAAGACGCCGCAGACACAGTTGAGTTCACAAACGTCACGCCCGAGCGTGAAGCCACCGAACCGGCGGATTCTATCGAAGACGGTGTCATCCGCGTGATGGCCAAACGGTCTGTGGCGCAAGAGATCGGTACTCAAGTACGGTTGCGCGGTGAAACCGAGGCGGCACGCGAAGTGTCCGTCGTGTCCGAGGTGAGCGGCAAGATCGTGTCGACACCGCTGCGCAAGGGAGCGTTTGTACAACAGGGTCAATTGCTGTGTTCCGTTGATCCTGGCACCCGTCAGTCCAGTCTGGCCGAGGCTACAGCCCGCTTGGCCGAAGCCAAGGCGCGTCGCCCCGAAGTCGAAGCCCGCATTCCCGAAGCCAAGGCACGTCTGGCCGAAGCCAAGGCCCGGCTGGAAGAGGCTCGCATCAACGCAACCGCTGCAGAACGGCTGAGCCAGGACGGCTTTGCGAGCCAAACCCGCGTTGCCAACACCGAAGCCACCGTTCAAAGCGCACAAACCGCAATCAGCACTGCCGAGGCGGGTGTCAAAGCTGCCGAGGCCGGATTGGAAAGCCTGCAAGCCAGCATCGAAAGTGCGGAAGCCTCGGTCACCCGTGCGCAAACCGAAATCGACCGCCTTGACATCAGCGCCCCATTTGCTGGCGTTCTGGAAACCGACACAGCCGAACTTGGCAGTCTCCTGCAACCGGGCGGGCTCTGTGCCACCGTGATCCAGCTTGATCCGATCAAGGTGGTTGGCTTTGTTCCTGAAAACGAGGTCAATCGCGTCGAAGTCGGCGCAATGGCTGGCGCGCGGCTCAACGAAGGGCCGGATGTACAAGCGCGCGTTACCTTCCTGTCGCGCTCGGCTGATGCAACGACACGGACTTTCCGTGTCGAGCTGACTGTTCCAAACCCTGAGCTTGCCATTCGTGACGGCCAGACCGCCGAAATCCTAATCCAATCGCAAGTTGTGATGGCACATGTTCTGGCGGCCTCATCGCTGACCCTGAACGACGAGGGCACTTTGGGGGTGCGGACCATCGACCAAGACAGCATGGCGCAGTTCATGGCTGTGAACGTACTGCGTGATGCCCCCGAGGGCATATATGTGACAGGACTTCCTGATAAGGTGGACGTGATTACCGTCGGACAGGAATTTGTGACCGATGGCGTGACCGTTGCGCCCAGCTTTGAAGAGGTCATCCAATGACCGGGATCGTCGATTGGGCGGCTGAACGCGCCCGCATGGTACTGGCCTTTATCGCTCTGTCCTTGGCGATTGGCACCTATGCCTATGTCGGTCTTCCCAAGGAAGGCGAGCCGGATATCGAAATCCCTGCCCTCTTTGTCTCGACCGTGTTCCCGGGCATCTCTGCGGCGGACAGCGAAACGCTGTTGGTCAAACCGATGGAAACGGAACTGGCCGATCTGGACGGGTTGAAATCCCTGTCCGGCACAGCCGCCGAAGGCTATGCTGGTGTCGCGCTGGAATTCGAATTTGGCTGGGACAAAACCCAAGTCATGGCCGATGTGCGCGATGCGATGAACAAGGCGCAGTCCAAGTTTCCCACAGGTGCCGAACAGTATTCCATCACAGAGATCAACTTTTCCGAGTTCCCCATCGTCATCGTCAATCTGACTGGCCCAGTGCCGGAACGTACGATGGCGCAGGTGGCCAAAGATCTGCAAGACAGGCTGGAATCCTTGGATTCCGTGCTTGAAGCTGGGATCGCCGGCAACCGGGACGAAATGCTTGAGGTGGTCATCGACCCTCTTAAGCTTGAAAGCTACAACGTCACGGCAAGCGAGCTGATCAGCGTTGTCCAGAACAACAACCAGTTGATCGCAGCCGGTGAGCTGCGCAGCGATCAGGGCAGTTTTGCCGTGAAGATTCCGTCAAGCTTTGACGATCAGCGCGATGTCTACGACCTCCCGGTCAAGGTAAACGGCGACCGGGTGGTGACACTTGGCGATTTGGCGACCATCAACCTGACCTTTGAAGACCGGCAGGGTACCGCGCGCTTTAACGGGGAAAAAACGCTCGCGCTGCAGGTGGTCAAGCGCAAGGGCTTTAACCTGATTGACACTGCCGATGCCGTCAAAGCCGAAGTTGCCGCCGCCGAGGAACTTTGGCCACGCGAACTGCAAGCGGCAGTCACCGTGGGTACATCGAATGACCAATCCCGCATCGTGGACAGCATGGTCAAACAGTTGGAAGGATCGGTTCTGACCGCGATTGCACTGGTTATGATCGTGGTCCTTGCCGCCCTTGGCCTACGCGCCGCGTTGTTGGTTGGCTTTGCGATCCCGACCTCGTTCCTGCTGTGTTTCGTGTTCCTGACAATCATGGAAGTGAGCATTTCGAACATCGTCATGTTCGGTCTGATCCTTGCCGTAGGCATGTTGGTCGATGGCGCAATCGTGGTGGTCGAATACGCTGATAAACGTATCAAAGACGGCATCGGACCAATGCACGCCTATGTTGAGGCTGCGAAACGCATGTTCTGGCCAGTGGTCAGTTCGACCGCCACCACGCTGTGTGCATTCTTGCCGATGCTGTTCTGGCCCGGTGTACCGGGTGAATTCATGGGCATGCTGCCGGTCACATTGATCTTCGTTCTCTCGGCCTCGTTGGTTGTGGCGTTGATTTATCTGCCGGTCATGGGGGGGGTCACAGGCCGGTTCTCCCGCATGCTCGACCATGCCTCGCAGGGCTTGCGCGCACGCACACCGTGGTACCTTCGCGCTGCAATGGTGCCTGTCGTTCTTGGCCTGCTGTTCATCGGAGCGCTTTTGTTGCTCGACCCCGGTTTCCTGTTCCCACCTATTTCTGACGGCATCGCGGGGCATGTGCCGGGAATTGTCTTGTTTTTAATCGGTTCGGTTTTGGCCTCTATCGTACTTGATGCCGCGTCGATCACGTGGAAACGCAATCGCGTAGACGGGCGGCGGCGGCGGACGCTGTTTGGCATGTTCATCAAATTTATCGCAGGCAATCCGATCATGCCGATTGTTGCAGGCGCGACGGTTCTGGCGTTCGTGTTCAGCGTGTTCACCTATTTCGGTGAGAACAACAATGGCGTCGAATTCTTTGTCGAATCCGAACCGGAACAAGCCATCGTCTATGTCCGCGCGCGCGGTAACCTCAGCCTTGAGGAAAAAGACGCACTGGTCATGCGTGCCGAAAATATTGTTCTGGCCCATCCGGGCGTCAAAAACGCATTCTCGTTTGCCGGCGAAGGCGGATTGAACACCGATGCCAGTGGTGCGGCAGTGCCGAAAGACACCGTTGGTCAGGTCCAACTTGAAACCATCCCTTGGGAAGATCGCGCAGACCGCCCCGACCTGGACGGTGACCTTGTCATCAAAGAACTAACCGCACAGCTAAAGACGATCCCCGGCGTCGAAATCGAAATCCTGTCCCAAAACCGAGGCCCGGCAAGCGGCAAACCGGTCCACCTACGCCTCAAGGCGGATAACTGGGATGCGCTGCTGGCTTCGACCGCCACAGCGCGCGAGAAGTTTAACAACACTCCGGGACTGACCCTGATTGAAGACACTCTGCCCCTGCCCGGCATCGACTGGCAGATCGACGTCGATGTTGAAAAGGCCGGGCGCTATGGGGCGAACGTGGCCGTCGTCGGCGCAATGGTCCAGTTGGTTACACGCGGGATCCTGCTGGATACGATGCGCGTCGACAGCTCGGACGAAGAGATCGAAATCCGTGTTCGCCTCCCGGAACAGGACCGTTTCCTGTCCACGCTCGACACATTGCGCGTACGGACCGCCGACGGCCTAGTGCCACTTTCCAATTTCATTACCCGCAAACCCGTTGCCAAGCTCTCTGAAATCAACCGTGTTGACCAAAAACGGCATTTTGACGTGAAGGCGGATGTGCTGCCCGGACTGTCCAAGGTTGTGCGTGACGGGCCAGATGGCACGACAACTGTTGCCGCGCTCCAGGAACAGGAAAACGGTGACATCACGGGAACAAATGGTACGCGCTATGTCTTGTTCGGATCGAATGACGCGACCATTGCGACGGTTACATCGGCACTTGATGAAGGCGCCCGCATCGTGCCGGTGAATGCGAATGAACGGATTGCCGAACTGACAACGTGGCTCGAAGCCAACCCGCTGCCCGGAGTCGATTGGGAATGGACCGGCGACCAGGAGGAACAGGCAGAAAGCCAAGCGTTCCTTGGCAAAGCCTTTGGGGCCGCACTTGGGCTGATGTTCATTATCCTGCTGGCGCAGTTCAACAGCTTCTACAACGCGGTTCTCGTCTTGTTGGCAGTGGTTCTTTCAACAGCAGGTGTGTTGATTGGCATGCTGGTGATGGACCAAACCTTCTCGATCATCATGACCGGCACAGGGATCGTCGCTTTGGCGGGAATTGTGGTGAACAACAACATTGTTCTGATCGACACCTATCAGGAATATTCGCGCTACATGCCACGGACCGAAGCGATTGTACGCACCGCTGAGGATCGCATTCGCCCCGTTCTGTTGACGACGATCACGACAATGGCAGGCCTTGCGCCGATGATGTTTGGCCTTAGCCTTGATTTCTTTGGCGGTGGGTATTCCATCGACAGCCCAACCGCGCTGTGGTGGAAACAATTGGCCACTGCCGTTGTGTTCGGTCTTGGCATCGCCACGGTTTTGACGCTGGTGTTCACGCCGTCCATGCTGGCGCTTCGGGTGTGGTTCACGACATATGCGCTCTGGGTCTTTCGCCTGCTCGCCCGTCTCGGTGGCGGACGCGCAAGCCGTGCGGGTCGAGACTGGGCCCTCCAACGTGCGGCGCGTCAGCTCAAATCGCCGACGATTCTTTGGGAAGAAGACGATTCGCAGCTGGGCTTTGACTACGAAGATGCCCAAACCGGAGCCCCAAAACTCGAAGATCTCAAGAGGGTTTTGCAGCGGTCACACGCCAATGATGGCAGCGAACCGGTCCGTGCTGCGGAATAATGTGGCATGATCGTCGCCACAGGTTTTTCTATGCTAGGCGAAGTGATTGATTGTTGCGCAGTTGTGAACGCTGAGGGCCCCAAGCTTGGCGAATGTGTTTTTTTCGTGTAGCTCAAAGATGCTGCTATGTAGGAGTAACAAACATGTGGTGGTCTAATTATCGGATCTTTTTTGGCGGGGGCAGCACAACATCGTCCTCCGTACCGGAAATCGATGCCAGCAGCGGTGCGCTTGCACTTGCTGTTGTTGCCGCAGCCATGCTGTTGGCTTGGGAAGTCCGTCGTCGCAATCGCGCGTAAGTCTTCCGGCAGACCAATTGAAACATCCGACGTTCGCGTCGGATGTTTTTTTATGTGCAGCAATATCCAAACCGCTTGATCAAATCAGGGACCACTGACCTGTCGCCAACGCAGCCGCCGCAATCAGAGCGTTTGCTATGGCATGAGACAGGATCGCATCGAACACCCTGCCCCGGCGCAACATGACCAGAGCAAAGACAATGCCTGCCAACGCCGCCGCCAGGGGACGTGAATGCAAAGCCGCAAAGCCTGCCGTCGTCACCACGATAGCCAAAACCCTGCGCATCGTGCTCCCATCGTCGATCAGGCTGAAAAGGTAGCCGCGAAAGAACAATTCCTCGACCAGCGGAACAAGAAGCGCCGTACCAAGCACCCGAAGGATCACCCAGATGGCCAGCGCGCCTGCCCCGAATTCTGCCAGTGACGCATACGGCGCCGCCGGTTCGGCGGTAGCGACCCATCCGATGCCCACGATGATACCAGACCCGCAGGCAATCAGATCTATGTCCCGGGTCAAAGCCAAGATCGGTTTGCGGAACACCCAAAGCGCAATAAGCATTGCCGCGACCTGAACGCCGTACCAAACTTCGGGGGTTTGCGAAAATGTATGAACGAACAGACCCGACAGCATGAATGCCAGAAACGGAACGATAAAAGCTGCGGCGGTGTCTTGCGTCAGCGGCGTTACGTCCGCCCGTGCCGCTTGCCGGCCGGTTTTGTTCAAGCCGGGAAGAATGTTGACGATTGTCAGGATCAACAGCGCCAACAACGTGAAAGATAGCCAGCCTGCAAAGCTGTGGAAACCGTTCACGGCCAGGTCAGGTGACACATGCGCCCCGATCAAGATCAGACCGGCGATGCGAAGAACGTTCAAAACAAAGCTCAGGAACAGCGCAGCGGGCCACACGGCAAGCCAGAACCGACCCATGCGCAGTTCGTCTTTCATCATTAGCGCATAAATCGCCATGAACGCTGTGGTCAGAGCCAAACCCTCGATCCCGGAACAGGATTCAGCCACCTCAACATAGAAGTCCAGAATGCCGATTGTTTGAAGTTCAAGGTTGATGAACACGTCATTCCCGGCCAGTGCCAATACAATCGCTGTGCTGTAGAAGGTGGCC
>NZ_CBFHLV010000074.1:0-14016 GCF_965656765.1 Marivita sp.
CCTGACCTATGCGGGCCTCGATCCGGATCGCAAGGATGACGAAGCATTGGCCGCGGCGGAAGAAGTTCTTATGGCCGTGCGTCCTCACGTCCAGAAATTCCACAGCTCGGAATACATCAACGCGCTGGCCAATGGCGACATCTGTGTGGCGTTCGGCTGGTCCGGCGACATCCTGCAGGCTCGGGATCGCGCAGCCGAGGCCGACAATGGCGTCGAAGTGGCGTATAACGCACCCGCCGAAGGTGCGCTGATGTGGTTCGACCAGATGGCAATTCCGGTAGACGCGCCCAACCCCGAAGCCGCGCATGCCTTTCTGAATTTCATCATGGATGCACAGAACATGGCAGCGGCGTCGAACTATGTGTACTACGCCAACGGCAACGCGGCCTCAAAAGAGTTCTTGGTCGAAGATGTGATCGGCGACACGGCGATCTATCCTGACGAAGCAACGCTTGAAAAGCTCTACACCGTGACACCTTTCCCGCCGCGTGAACAACGGTCACTGACCCGGATGTGGACCAAGGTCAAATCGGGCACCTGAACCGAAGCGCTTAGTGATCCGGCGGGGCTCTCCCGCCGGGTCTTGTCCTGGCTCGGAGGTGCCTGAAGTGTCTCAAACCGTTTTTGCGCCGTGGGAAGACCCCAACGAAAAGCCGCTGATCCAATTTCGCAATGTGACCAAGCGGTTCGGTGATTTCACCGCGATTGATGATCTGACGCAGGATATCTTTGCACAGGAATTCTTTGCACTGCTCGGGCCGTCAGGCTGTGGCAAAACCACGATGATGCGCATGCTTGCGGGTTTTGAGGCTCCGACCGAAGGGCATATTCTCATCGCCGGTCAGGACATGGCCAAGATCCCACCGAACAAGCGCGCGGTGAATATGATGTTTCAATCCTATGCGCTTTTTCCGCATCTGTCGGTTTGGGAAAACATCGCCTTTGGCCTAAAACGCGAAGGCAAAGACAAAGATCTGATCGCCGCGCGTGTTGACGAGATGCTCCGCCTGACCCGTCTCAGCAAATTCGCCAAACGCAAACCCCACCAAATTTCCGGCGGCCAAAGGCAGCGGGTGGCACTTGCCCGCTCGTTGGCCAAGGCCCCAAAACTTCTTTTGCTGGATGAACCGCTTGGCGCGCTCGACAAAAAATTGCGTCAGGACACTCAGTTCGAACTGATGGACATTCAGGAAAAGACCGGCACCACTTTTGTGATCGTGACCCACGATCAGGAAGAAGCAATGACCGTGGCCAGCCGCGTCGCCGTAATGGACGAAGGCCGCATTATTCAGGTGGCGACACCCGCCCAAATCTATGAGGCCCCTAACTCGGTCTACGTGGCCGACTTTATTGGTGATGTGAACATCATCTCGGGCCGTGCAAAACCGAATGGCGAAAAAGTTGCGGTCCAGTGGGCCGAAAACCAGCCCGACATCATCGGCACGACCACAAAGAACTTTGTAGAAGGTCAAGAAACGCATTTTGCGATCCGGCCGGAAAAAGTCGCGATCAGCACCGAGGAACCGCAGGATGCACCGAACAAAATCGCGGGTAAGGTTCTCGATATCGCCTATCTCGGCAACATTTCGACATACCACGTGGAACTGCCAACCGGTCACGTAATCAAAGCGCAGACAGCCAACACCCGTCGCCTGTCCCGCCGTCAGATCACATGGGAAGATCCCGTCTGGATCGGCTGGACAGACACCGCCGGTGTCCTTTTGGAGCGCTGAAGATGCGCCGCTTCCTTCTCATCGCGGTGCCCTACTTGTGGCTCGTCGCGCTGTTTCTGATCCCGTTTGTGATCGTGCTCAAAATCGCGTTATCCGATATCGCACTGGCACGCCCGCCGTACATGCCGCAGCTTGATCTTGCGGCAGGTTTGGAAGGTCTCAAGGCGTTCTTTGCGGCCCTCGATCTCGAAAACTTCTGGTTCCTGACCTCCGACGATCTGTATTGGAAAGCCTATCTCAGCTCGCTTCAGATTGCGCTGATCTCGACAGTCATGACGCTGCTTGTCGGCTATCCGATCGCCTACGCAATGGCGCGGTCGGCCCCGGAATGGCGCCCCACCCTTTTGATGCTGGTCATCCTGCCCTTCTGGACCAGCTTTCTGATCCGCGTCTATGCATGGATGGGCATCCTGTCGAACGAAGGTCTGCTGAACCAATTTCTACTTTGGACAGGAATTATCAGTGAACCGCTGACCATCCTGAACACCAACACTGCCGTCTATATTGGCATCGTCTACACATATTTGCCCTTCATGATCCTGCCAATCTATTCAGCATTGGAACGGATGGATGATAGCCTGCTGGAAGCGGCCGAAGACCTTGGTTGCTCCCGCACCAGTGCGTTTTGGCTGGTGACCATTCCGTTGTCCAAGAACGGCATCATCGCTGGCTGCTTTCTGGTATTCATCCCGGTCATCGGGGAGTTCGTAATCCCATCTCTGCTTGGCGGTTCCGGCACACTGATGATCGGCAAGGTCTTGTGGGAGGAATTTTTCTCCAACCGCGATTGGCCCGTGGCGTCTGCCGTGGCGGTGATCCTGCTGCTGATCCTTGTGATCCCTATCATTCTGTTCCAACGCAACGAGCAGAAACAGCGGGAGGCCGAGGGATGAAGCGGTTTTCTTGGTTCAACGCAACCGCCCTGACCTTGGGGTTTGCGTTTCTGTATATTCCGATGATCATTCTGGTGGTCTACAGCTTTAACGCATCCAAGCTCGTCACGGTCTGGGCCGGGTTCTCGACCCAATGGTATGGCGAATTACTCCGCAACGAAGAATTCCTCGATGCGGCATGGGTGACCATCAAGGTCGCTGTGATGAGTTCGACCATCGCAACAGTGCTGGGCACCATGGCGGCCTATGTTTTGGTTCGCGCCGGGCGTTTTAGTGGACGCACGCTGTTTTCCGGGATGATCTACGCGCCACTGGTAATGCCAGAAGTGATCACCGGTCTTTCTCTGCTCTTGCTGTTCATCGGCATCGGACTGGACCGCGGCGTACTAACCATCGTTTTGGCACATACCACATTTTCGATGTGCTATGTGTCGGTCGTCGTCTCGTCACGCCTTATCAGTTTTGACCAATCGCTCGAAGAAGCCGCGCTTGATCTAGGCTGTTCCCCGTTCGAAGCCTTCCGCCTTGTGACACTGCCGATCATCGCACCTGCAGTGATCTCTGGCTGGCTTTTGGCCTTTACCCTGTCGCTGGACGATCTTGTGATCGCCAGCTTCACCACCGGGCCATCAGCGACAACTTTGCCCATCAAGATCTTCTCAGCGGTGCGTCTTGGCGTCAGTCCAGAAATCAACGCGCTATCGACCATCATGATCGCAATCGTCACCATCGGAGTGATCACCGCCTCGCTGGTCACAAAACAAGCCGCTGTAAGACAAGCCCGTGACGAGCGAATGGCCGAACGCCCGGCATGAGGCGCATCTACGAGGCACAGGCGTACGCGACGCCTGAAACGTGCTGGTGGCGCGACACCGCTCCACCGGCGGCACAACCGCACCTAGAGCATGACCACAGCACCGAGGTTGTTGTCATCGGCGGCGGGTTCACTGGGCTGAACGCAGCCCTCGAACTTGCACAGTCAGATGTGGCCGTCACGGTGATTGACGCCGAACAGCCCGGCTGGGGCGCATCGGGGCGCAATGGCGGTTTCTGCTGCCTTGGCGGCTCGAAACTCAGCGGTCTGATGATAAGCAAACGCTTTGGCCACCAAGAGCGCAGCGCTTGGCATGCTGCTGAACATGCGGCAGTGGATCATGTAAGCAACCTTCTGTCGGACAACCAGATCGACGCTGACCGCCATTCAGATGGCGAAACATTGCTGGCACACACCCCAAAAGCGATGCGTGGCCTCACTGCCAGTATCGCCGATACCAAGGCTGCCTACGGAATGGCTCCGCAGCTCCACCAGCCCGAAGATCTGCGCCAGCTTGGCCTTGGCGGCGAGTTCCATGGCGGCATGACAGTGCCCATCGGCTTTGCCATCAATCCTGCCAAATATCATTCGGGGCTGATCCAGACTGCACGAAAAAGCAAAGTGCAAGTATTCGGTCAAACGCCAGCTGTTGCTATAAGACAGACCGACGCAAAATGGCAGGTGACCACGCCCAAAGGCACGATCACTACGGACAAGGTGATCCTTACCACCAATGGCTATTCCTCTGAGGACGTACCAGACTGGCTCTGTGCCCGCTATCTGCCGGTGCAATCATCCATCATCGTCACGCGGCCCATCACCAAATCCGAGCAAGACCTGCAAGGCTGGACAAGCAATCAGATGTGCTACGACACCCGTTTACTGTTGCACTATTTCAGGCTCATGCCCGACGGACGGTTCCTATTTGGAATGCGCGGTGGACTTCGCGCGACACCGAATGCAGAGGCTGCGCTTTCACGGAAAATCCGCGCGGATTTTCATGCGCTGTTCCCGGCATGGCGAGAGATAGAAATCACACATGAATGGTCTGGGCTTTTGTGCCTGATGCGCAGGTTAACCCCGTTTGCTGGGGCTGTACCTGACAGTCCAGGCCTCTTTGCGGCCATGGGATACCACGGCAACGGCGTGGCTATGGGAAGTTATCTTGGCGCAAGATTGGCCGATACGGTTTTAGGACGCCCACAAAAGGGGCCATTCCCCGCATTCCTCGCCACGCCGCCTGACCGCTTCCCGCTTGGTCCGATGCGGCGTCTGTTGCTGTCCCCAGCCTATGCAACGGCCGCGTTTTTGGACCGTTAAGGCCGCCTTTCGAAAGGTGGTTTGAACGCGCTTGACCCAAGCCGTTTCGAAATGGCTTGAAACCACCCCAATCTCTTGTGCCGCCGTGCCCTGTTCGCTATTCCCAATGGAAACACGAATTCAGGGAGGAGCGTCATGCTCAAGCGTCCATTCGACAAGTCGAAACTGCCCAGCCGTCACGTTACAGAAGGGCCAGAGCGCGCGCCGCATCGGTCGTACTATTACGCGATGGGCATGACCGAGGAAGAAATCCATCAGCCACTGGTCGGCGTCGCAACCTGTTGGAACGAAGCAGCCCCCTGTAATATCGCGCTGAACCGTCAGGCACAGGCGGTCAAAATGGGCGTGAAGCAAGCGATGGGCACACCGCGCGAATTCACCACCATCACCGTGACCGACGGCATTGCGATGGGACACGAAGGCATGCGTTCCTCGTTGGCCTCGCGCGAAGCGATTGCTGACACGGTTGAATTGACAATGCGCGGCCATTCTTATGATGCGGTTGTGGGTCTTGCCGGTTGCGACAAATCCTTGCCCGGCATGATGATGGCGATGGTGCGGCTGAACGTGCCATCGGTCTTTATCTACGGCGGATCGATCCTTCCAGGTCGCGCGCCGCAGGTTGACGAAATCCCCGAAGATTTCCGCAGCCGTGACCTGACCGTTCAGGACATGTTCGAAGCGGTTGGCCGTCATCAGAACGACCAGATGTCCGATGCAGCGCTCGATATGCTGGAACGCGTAGCCTGTCCGTCGGCCGGTGCGTGCGGTGGACAGTTCACGGCTAACACCATGGCCTGTGTGTCTGAAGCCATCGGTCTTGCCCTGTTCAATTCGTCCGGCATGCCTGCACCTTATGAATCGCGCGACGCTTATGGCGAAGCTTCTGGCCGTGCAGTTATGGACTTGGTCGAGCAGCACATCCGCGCGCGTGACGTTGTGACCCGCAAAGCCTTGGAAAACGCCGCGCGCGTGGTGGCTTGCACTGGTGGCTCGACCAATGCCGGTCTGCACCTGCCCGCCATCGCACACGAAGCAGGAATCGACTTTTTTCTCGAAGATGTCTGCGAGATCTTCCGCGACACGCCTTACTTCGTCGATCTGAAACCGGGCGGCGCTTATGTGGCGAAAGACTTGTATGACGCGGGCGGGATTCCCGTCGTGATGAAGGAACTGCGCAAGGCAGGCCTCATTCACGAAGACTGCATCACTGCCTCGACCCGTACAATCGGCGAAGAGCTTGACCGCATCGACCGCGAAGCCGACGGCAAGGTGATCTATTCTATCGACACACCGATCACCAAAACCGGCGGCGTTGTGGGCCTCAAGGGCAACCTTGCACCTGAAGGTGCCATCGTGAAAGTCGCCGGCATATCTGCCGAAGATCAGGTATTCACAGGTCCTGCGCGAGTGTTCGAATGCGAAGAAGACGCATTCGCCGCCGTGAAAGCGCGCGGATACGAAGAAGGCGAAGTCATCGTTATCCGCAACGAAGGCCCCGCCGGTGGCCCCGGCATGCGCGAAATGCTGTCCACAACGGCGGCACTGTCTGGTCAGGGCATGGGCAAGAAAGTCGCGCTGATCACAGATGGCCGCTTCTCTGGCGCGACACGCGGTTTCTGCGTTGGTCACGTCGGCCCGGAAGCAGCCCAAGGTGGTCCAATCGCGCTTCTACAAGACGGGGACATGATCACGATCGACGCGGTCTCGGGGTCGCTGAGCGTTGATTTGTCCGACGACGAACTGGCCCAGCGCAAGGCAAACTGGGCGGGTCCGCGTGAGACGATCTACACGTCTGGTGCGATCTGGAAATTCGCCAAGCTTGTCGGTCCCACCTATAAGGGTGCCGTTACGCATCCGGGTGCTGATGGCGAAAAACACGTGTATTCTGATCTTTGATCGGGCCTCGCAAAACCATATATGCCGCGCTTCTTGGCGCGGCATTTTTCACCGGATGCACCACCTCCGGCACGATTGGCAGTATGTCTTTACTACCAAGCGGCGGTCCCGATGATGTGCCGCTGCTTACAACTGCAACGCTGGCTCGTGGCAATGTCACCGTCTCCGGCCCCGATGGCTATTGCATCGATCCGGCGACATTGCGTAGCAGTACCAGAGGTGGGTTCGCGGCCATTGCAAGCTGTCACATTCTTTCCGGCGGCACCGAGAGTGCGATTGTCGAACCTGTCCTTGTGACCGTCACGGTCAGCCCAGCCAATAATGGCGAACCAAGTCCGGCAGAACTGGCTGATGCGCTGGGCACGACACTGCTGCAAAACCGCGAGCTAAGCGCAATCCTTGTGGGTCAGATGGCCTCTGGTGGTGAGGTTGCTTTTTCCGGCAGCGACCCCAAACACTGGCGCGGGGCCTTTGTGTTAGGCTCCCATTTGGTGGGTGTCACGCTCTATGCGCCGCAGGGCAGCCCGTTGCTCGGCGCTCAAGGAGCGGCATTCCTGAACACGGTTTCTTCAAGTATTCGCGCTAATTCAAAATCTGAGGCGCCCGGCAGTGCAGATCAGTCGCAATCGCCGATCGATCCTCTGTCACAGCGACTTGGCCGTTTATTTGCAAGACGTGATCTGTAATAAGATAAACAACCGGTACGGAAAGTGACGGACAAAAGAACATCATCAGGAGCGAGCAGCTCATGTCGGAAATGAAACCCGGTCTGTTTGACCGCGTTCTACAGCAGTCTGCGCTTAGACGGTTCCGCCGCTGGGCAGAGACCGCGCGTGACATGGACCTGCGCGATCTACGCCGAAATAGGTCAGCGGCACGGCGTTTGAAATATTATCTTGATGAGCTGTTGCACATCGCGGACGACCGCCTCGCGCTCCCCGTCCTTGGCAACCAGGCTGTACCAATCCCTTACGATGCGGATTGGTCATGGCGCCCCGAGATCTGGTGCGGCCCATTGCCGGTACGGGGCATCTCGGCTGTTGAAAACAAATCAATGCTCGGGCGCGAAGTGACGCTATTTCATGACTGCGCCCAATCCGAACTCACCTTGCGCCAGTTACGCAACAACAGCGTTGAAGACCTTGCTGCATATGGCCTGCGGCTTGATGTATTCCGCTTTGACGGGTCTTACCTATCTCTGGTGGTTGATCTGCCTGCCGAAGCCACCGCTGATCTCAAACGCAAGCATCTTGTCCGCTGCGATCTGATTGTTGAGTTGGAACGCCCGCTGGAAATTTTTGCGCGCCTGAACATCCAACACGGCCCGAACACCGAACAAATCGTCCGCGAATTGCCAGTGAGCGACCGCGAATTGGCTGTCGAGTTTGATCTGGCCTACACCAAACTGAACGAAAAACGGGTCGAGAAAGTCTGGGTCGACCTGATCTTCGAAAACCCGGAAATGAGTCAGGTGATCTTGCGAGACTTGTTCTTTAGCCGTCGCCCCCGGGCCGAAATGTGAGGAGCCGACAATGACCGCCTATTCTTTGTCCAAATCCCGCTTTTTCGAAGGCGTCTGGGAAGGTGTGATCGCAGGGGATGCAGATGACAGCCCGGCACCAAAGGTCGACGTCCGCGTGCATGACAAAACCATCCCCGACGTCGCACTTGAACCCCTGCCAGACCCCGCATCCTGGTTGCTCAAGGTGCCGGTGCCGGCCAATTTCCTAGCGGACGGCGTGCACACATTTATGATTTCCGAAACGTCTCTTGGCCAGGCGCTGGGTGATTTTTCGATCATAGCAGGCGATGCCGCCGGAGAAGACATCCGCGCCGAATTGTCTTTGCTGCGCGCAGAATTGGACATGCTCAAACGGTCATTTCGAAGACATTGCCGGGAAACCGCCTAACCGGGGGCACTTCGAGCCGCGTAACACGGTCATTCCACCGGCTGCCCAAACAGCGCAATCCCAAGGCCAAGCACAGCCAACGCTGAAAATACACCACCCTTCATCTGGTCTTTCTGCCCAAAAGCAGAAAGCGCTGCGATGACAGCCTGAAGCGCATAATACGCAGCAAAGGCGCGCGATGCGTAGCTTATGATTTCAAAGATATTCAAGCTCCATGTCAGGAACAAACCCGCCCCAACGAGCAAGGTATAGGCCAGCCTTGGTGGCACCCGGTTATTACTGATTTCCGCGATCAGCCCACCCGATCCACTGGTATCGGCAACCGCTGCGCTGAACTGCGCGCTCAGAGCGGCGGCCACGAGCAATACCGGCAAAATAGGGGCCACGATCTGCATCATGTCGATGATCGAGGTCTCATCCAATGACATCGTGCCCGGCGCAAAGGCGTAGGCCAAGAGCACGATATAAATCAGATAGATCAACGCAGAGAGCCCCTGCGCCAGTTGCATGGATCTGATCCGTGTCCGCGCATTATAGGCATCGCCTAGATAGCGCGATGTCTCAAACCCCTGCACGGTCACGATCAGACCAAAGATCAAGGTCATCGCAGACCAGCCCGAAATCTGCGCAGGGTTCAACAAAAGCCCGCCACTTTGCGCCCTTTCGCCAAAATGCACCGCCAGACCAAATAACAGCCCCGCAATGATCGTCAGCTTCAGCCCGACCGAGATTTGCTCCAACCTTTCAAGCGCCGCGAACCCTTTCGTCCAGCCGACAAACAGGATCAGAAGAAAGACCGCTGTGGCAACCAATCGCGCATGATACGGATCGTCCAATGTGGTCAGGCTGACACCAAACGCACCGAACAGGTTCAGGTAATACGCAACGGAAATGATATAGGCGAATGCAAGCACCAGCGACGCAACAGTTTCGATATGCTCCAACATTTTGGGCCGTTCAAAGCCTTCGCCGATCTGTTGGATGTTATAACGGATCGCGCCCCCAAACGCATAGGCGATGGTAACCAGCAGCAACATGACCATTGGCGCGAAGAACCCGAAATTCACCTCCAGGATCGGGCCAATCACAAGAAACCCGCTGCCGATAATGGATGCCAATGGTGTAATGGTCGCACGCCATAATAGCGCATTCGACAAACGTGGCGATAACAAAAGCGCCCCGGTCGCAATAACCACCAACAAGATCGCGGCATTCAACATGTATGCGTCTACTTTCAGACCGGGCTCGACGCTTGCCTAGCCTGACTTGACGGCGCCGTGCAAGGACCCTCCATCATAGTTTAAACCGTCGCTATCTGTGCGCAAACTTTGCATGTTCCTGATCCAGCGCCAACGCACCATCTTGGCATTCCCCTTTCGACATGAGACCACTCATCCCGAACCGGACGGGGCATCTTTTGGAATACTGGATCGTAGCTGCACTTGCGGCCTTCCTTATGGGCCTTTCGAAAGGCGGAGTGCCCATGATCGCGCTCTTATCGGTGCCACTGATGTCGCTCTTCATGGATCCGGCATTGGCCGCTGGCCTTCTACTGCCGATTTACATCGTGGCTGACATGTATGCGGTCTACCTTTTTCGAAAAGCGTTTTCCGTGCGCAACCTCAAGATCCTGCTGCCGGGGGCAATTGTCGGCATCCTCATAGGGTTTGCAGCCGTGTCATATGTGCCCGGCAACGCGGGCAAGCTGTTGGTCGCAACCATCGGGATTTTTTATCTTGCCACCGCCCTCCGTCGTCGCCTGTCCAAGGTGGCGGTCCCAGCGCGAGCTGCCGACGTGCCGCGCGGGATTTTTTGGGGAACCATAGCGGGTCTCACAAGCTATATCTCTCACGCGGGTGGCCCGCCGTTTCAGGCGTATGTGCTGCCGCAACGACTTGATAAGATGGTCTATCTTGGCACGTCGACAATCTTTTTCACGGTCGTGAACCTGATCAAAGTTCCGCCCTTTATCCTAGCAGGACAAATCACTTGGGACAGTGCCGCCCAAGCGATCTGGCTTGCCCCATTCGCTTTGGCCGGTGCCTGGAGCGGCGCTGCCGTGTCGCGGGCTCTGCCTGATCGAGTATTTTTCATACTCATCGAAATCGCCTTGGCCGTGGTGTCGTTCAAACTGCTCTACGAGGTCCTACTGGCCTGAGCGCATCAAACGGTGCCGGATTGACCTTCCGGCACCACGAGGGCAGTCTAAAGCCACAACCCTGACCCGGAGAATGTATGTCCCCGCTTCGCGGCATGGCGCTGAAACTCAGCGCTGTCTTGCTTTTCGTCATCATGGCGTCGCTTATTAAAGCCAGCTCTGACGTTGTGCCGCCGGGTGAAGCGGTGTTCTTTCGGTCCTTCTTTGCGATCCCCGTCATCCTTGCATGGCTCGCGCTGCGCCGCGAACTCAGCACCGGCTTGCGCACACAAAACCCCTCGGGACACTTCTGGCGTGGCCTGATTGGCGTCAGTGCAATGGCGTGCGGGTTCGCCGCCCTTGGACTGTTGCCGCTGCCAGAAGTCACTGTGCTGGGCTACGCAGCGCCCATCATGACAGTGATTTTCGCTGCCCTTTTGCTGGGCGAAAAAATCCGGCTTGTGCGCATGTCGGCAGTTGTGATCGGTCTGATCGGTGTTGTGATCGTCATGCTGCCGCAGCTTGGCAACGAAGCAATGGGCACTGCCGCCCGCTGGGGTGTGGCACTGGTCCTCGCCTCAGCCACCCTCCGCGCGCTGGCGCATGTGCACATCCGCAAGCTGGTGCAGAACGAAACCACGTCTTCGGTCGTGTTCTACTTTGCGGTGACCGCGTCTTGCCTGTCTCTGCTGACATCTCCGTTCGGTTGGGTCGTGCCAGACATGCTGACTGCAAGCCAGCTGATCGGCGCGGGCATCATCGGTGGCGTGGCCCAGATCCTGTTAACCTCATCCTACCGCCACGCCGAAGCGGCGTTTTTGGCCCCTTTTGACTATGCCTCAATCCTATTTGCATTGGTCATCGGCTACACGATCTTTGACGAAATCCCCACGACCCACACCATCGTGGGGTCCATCGTCATCATAGGCGCGGGCGTGCTTATCATCGGCGTGAACGCCAACTGGGCGTCAAACGCGGACCAGCGCGGTCCAACCTCACACCGCAGGGCTGATTGCATTTCCGCCGAATGGGTCTTAGACCAACCGCAGCTAAGACAGGGTGACGGGAGCCGCACTGCATGAACTGGATCACCAACTACGTCCGACCCCGGATCAACTCGATCTTTTCGCGCCGCGAAATCCCCGAAAACCTCTGGGTCAAATGCGACGAATGCGGCACCATGCTGTTCCATCGCGAGATGTCGGACAATCTGAGTGTCTGTTCGAATTGCGGCCACCACATGAACATCACGCCACGCGACCGCTTTATCGGGCTGTTCGACGGCGGTGTATTCACCGAGGTGTCCGTTCCCGAACCCCTCACCGATCCGCTGCAATTCCGCGACCAAAAGAAATACCCTGACCGGATGCGCACCGCGCAAAAAATCACCGGCGAAAAAGAAGCGATGCTCGTCGCCACCGGTGAAGTTGGTCGCACGCCTATTGTTGCTGCGGCGCAAGACTTCAGCTTCATGGCCGGGTCAATGGGCATGTATGTCGGCAACGCGATCATCGCCGCCGCCGAAAAAGCCGTTGAGCTGCGCCGCCCGCTGGTTCTTTTTTCGGCCGCCGGCGGTGCGCGCATGCAAGAAGGCATTCTAAGCCTGATGCAAATGCCGCGCACGACCGTTGCAGTGCAGATGCTGAAAGAGGCGAACCTGCCCTACATTGTCGTCCTGACCCACCCGACCACCGGGGGCGTCACAGCGTCCTATGCGATGTTGGGTGACGTGCAAATCGCCGAACCCGGCGCTTTGATCTGTTTCGCTGGCCCCCGCGTTATCGAACAAACAATCCGCGAAAAACTGCCAGAAGGCTTCCAACGCGCAGAGTACTTGCTTGAGCACGGTATGCTTGACCGCGTGACCGACCGCCGCAAAATGCGCGAAGAACTGGTGCAGATCATTCGCATGCTGATGCATATGCCTCCGCCTGTGGCCGGTGATCTGCCGCCGCCTGGACCAACCGACATGGCACCAACAACCACTGCCACATCCGAAGAAACCCCGTGACAAGGCCCATCGGTTCGGACGTCATCCTTGACCGGATGATGGCGCTTCACCCCAAGATAATCGACCTGACGCTGGACCGTGTTTGGGCGCTGCTGACTGCGCTTGATCACCCCGAGCGTGCACTGCCGCCCGTGATCCATATTGCGGGCACCAATGGCAAGGGGTCGACCCAAGCCATGATCCGCGCCGGGCTGGAAGGGGCCGGCAAAAAGGTTCACGCCTACACCTCGCCGCATCTGGCCCGCTTTCACGAACGCATCCGCCTGGCCGGTGACCTGATCACCGAACCGCACCTGACCGAGATACTGGATGAATGCTACCGCGCCAATGATGGTGCGAACATCACCTATTTCGAAATTACCACCTGCGCCGCCCTTTTGGCCTTTGCGCGCACCCCCGCCGACTACACCTTGCTTGAGGTTGGTCTGGGCGGACGGCTCGACGCGACCAACGTGATCGAAAAGCCAGCGCTGACAATCATCACGCCAGTCTCGATGGACCACGAAGGTTTTCTGGGCGACACAATCGCCAAGATCGCAGGCGAAAAGGCTGGGATCATCAAACGCGGCGTGCCGTGCGTCGTGGGCCCACAGCACGAAGATGCAATGGACGTGATCGAAGCACAAGCTGCCCGCCTTGGCGCACCGCTTCTGGCCTACGGCCAACACTGGCATGTCGGCGAAGAACGGGGGCGATTGGTCTATCAGGACGAAACCGGGCTGCTTGACCTCAACTTGCCCAACCTGCCGGGTCAGCATCAAATCCAGAACGCAGGCGCAGCCCTGGCCGCGCTACGACACCTGATTATGCCAGAAGCCGCGTTTGACAGCGCGGTGCAGCGCGCCGTTTGGCCCGCACGCATGCAGCACTTGCATGGCACGTTGCTAAACGATTTGGCGCCACAGGCGGACCTTTGGCTTGACGGCGGCCACAACCCAGCCGCAGGCGAGGCGCTTAGCCAACATCTGCACAGCTTGTCAAAACGGCCAACCTACCTTGTCTGCGGCATGCTCAACACCAAAGATGTGCGAGGCTATCTACGCCCGCTTGCTGCAATTGCAGACCATCTGACAGCTGTTTCCATCCCCGGAGAAGCAAACACTCTAAGTTCGGCTGATACCGCCAAAGCCGCGCGTGACGTTGGCTTGGCGACACATGAGGCCGAAAACGTGGAAACTGCCTTACGTCAAATCGCGCAGACGGACCCACACGCGCGCATTCTGATTTGCGGCTCTCTCTACCTTGCCGGCCATGTCCTACGGCAAATCGGTTGACCTAAATTTCGACAAAGTCACTTTA
>NZ_CBFHLV010000075.1:0-13585 GCF_965656765.1 Marivita sp.
GCTCGCACACCGCCACGGCCAATCGTGCACGGCCAGGTACGCCCCATAAAGCGTACTCCCCGTCGGGTAAGCACCATGTCCAGCGCGCTCATAGCATATGCCCCGATTTGCGGGCCTTGGTTGCCAGATATGCGGTGTTGTGCGGGTTTTCACCGACAATCAGCGGAACCCGTTCCGCCACCGCGATATCGTGTTTTTCCATCATGTCGATCTTGGCGGGATTGTTCGTCATCAATCGAACTGCACCAAACCCCAGCTTGCGGAGCAACTCGGCACCGATTCGGAAATCACGCTCGTCATCTTCAAACCCAAGCCGGTGATTGGCCTCGACCGTGTCGAAACCCTGGTCCTGTAGCGCATAGGCGCGCATCTTGTTGGCTAGGCCGATGCCTCGGCCCTCTTGGTTCAGATAAAGCAACACGCCCTCTCCAGCGGCCCCCATCGCTGCCAACGCGCTGTTCAACTGCGGACCACAATCACATTTCAGGCTGCCAAGAAGATCGCCAGTGAAACAGGCTGAATGCAGCCGGGCCAAGACGGGCGCATCGCGATCAGGGCGACCAATTTCGATGGCGTAATGCTCTTCCGATCCGTCCTCTGGTCGAAACACATGCAGCCTTGCATTTTGCGCCGAACGCAGCGGGACTCTGGCGGATACGACGCTATCAAAGATCACCGATGCCCCCAGACGCGGCGCAACGGCGGCGGGATCAAGCCGGGTCAACGAATGGGTTATGGCAAATCTTTCTGGGTCATCCAATGGAACCGTGACAACGGCTGGCAACAACCTTGCAGACTTGGCAAGGGTCACGGCCCTGCGATGGAGCGTCGGATCGCCCTCGCGACGGGTGACCAGCGGGCCTTTCATCGGATGAGACAGATCATCTGCCGGATCGGCCAACGCTTGCACCCAGCGAAGCGTTGCATCTTTGGGAAGCGCAACGCGTGCGACATCGCCATCATAGGCTCGCGCCTTGAGCGTTGCAGCTCGGCGACCAGTTAGAACGAGGTCGACATCATCACCCAACGCAAGCACATCGGTCAGACGTTCGGCACTTACAGCTTCGACCGCCAACACCAACAGTCCATGGTCTGTCCCCAAGACAATCGGCACGCCCATGCGCAAATCGGCCCGCGCTCGCGCCAGAAGATCGGTGATGTCAGGGGCAAGTGTCATGAAACCGAAGCTATCCTAATGGGGTCGACTGCAACAAAAGACCCCGATTTATGAAACATTTGGCCCCTGCATACACGAGGCCGTGAAACACTTGCAGCAATTCTTGCCCGCACGCAACGTCTTGCCCATCTGTCTTGAAACCGACGGAGAGACAACACGATGGCACAGCTTAAGAATATACTTCTGGTCGACGACGATGACGATCTGCGCGAGGCTTTGGCCGAGCAACTTGTGATGACAGAAGACTTTGAAGTGTTCGAGGCCGACTGCGGAACCGCCGCAATGGGGCGCGTGAAGGAACAGCTTTACGATCTGATCATCCTTGATGTTGGCCTGCCCGACACAGATGGCCGCGAACTGTGTCGCTTGATGCGCAAGCAAGGTGTCAAAGCACCGGTTCTTATGCTCACTGGCCACGACTCGGACGCGGACACCATACTTGGCCTTGATGCGGGCGCGAATGACTACGTCACGAAACCCTTCAAATTCCCGGTATTGCTTGCTCGTATCCGCGCGCAGCTTCGCCAGCACGAACAATCCGAAGACGCTGTATTTACGCTTGGGCCGTACACGTTCAAACCGTCGATGAAGCTATTGGTCACCGAAGATGAAAAGAAAATTCGTCTGACCGAGAAAGAGACGAATATCCTCAAGTTCCTCTACCGTTCAACCGACGGCGTGGTCGCTCGTGATACGCTGCTGCACGAAGTTTGGGGTTACAACGCAGGCGTGACGACCCACACCCTTGAGACGCACATCTACCGTCTGAGACAAAAAATCGAACCAGATCCGTCGAACGCGCGTTTACTGGTTACAGAGTCAGGAGGCTACCGATTGGCATCTTAAGTTCTGGATTGGTATCTTAAGACCTTAGTCTATTTTGATTCAGATCAAAGAAGCATACGCTAAGCATCTTTTATCTAAGTCATGACAGTTCCCGTCGCATATGCGGGTCATCATATGCACCTCCCTGTTGGACTTGGCCCCGGATTTCATCCGGGGTCTTTTTTTTCAGTAGAGCTTGATCCAATCCAACGTCACATCCGCTGAGTAGTCGGCACCATAGGCAACGATTGCGATGCTGTTAACGTCCGCAACAGTAAAGGATTCCGGCATCCCGTCATGCGATGGCCGGAAGTCATCGAATGGCAACGTCACCTCGCTCCAAACGTCCGATGCAACAAAAGGCGCGCGATAGGAATACCAGACGCGTGACAGGTCCGGGGTTTTCAGAAAGACATAGTAGGACTGTCCGTTTCCCCTAACACGAACTTTGAGGCCCGTTGCGTTTGCTGGCCACGGGTCAGAAAACCTTTGCCGAACCTGAAGGAAACCGCCGTTGTTTTCTGTGCTGACGGTACCTGTCAGGCGCAATAGGGCATCCGGCCCTTTTCCAATGATTTCAGCCCGGCCTTCCGACACTCCGCCCATCACACGATCGGCCACATAGTCCCACCGTGAACCAGCTTCGTTGGAAAAGTCTTCAAAAACCGTTTCCGCCATCGCATGCCCCGCCAGTGTCAGTGTGAAAAACAGTGTTATTATACGCATGCGTGTAAGCTAGCGCGGTGTACTAACGAAAAAAGGCGCCCCACATGGGGCGCCTCTGACACTTGAGAGAAGCGACTGATCAGTCGGCATCTTCTTTCTTGGCTTCAGGCGCAACTTCTTCGCCGGTCTCCTGATCGACCATCTTCATCGCAAGACGAACCTTGCCACGGTCGTCAAAGCCCAGAAGCTTCACGAACACTTCCTGACCTTCCTTGAGCACATCCGAAGGATGGTTCAGGCGCCGATTTTCGATCTGGCTGACATGCACAAGGCCGTCACGCTTGCCGAAGAAGTTCACAAAGGCGCCGAAATCGACGATCTTCACGACCTTGCCTTTGTAGACCTGGCCCTCTTCCGGCTCTGCCACGATCGAATGGATCATGTCGTAAGCCTTTTGGATGGCTTCACCGTTCGGGCTGGCGATCTTGATGATGCCTTCGTCGTTGATATCAACCTTTGCGCCAGACACTTCGACGATCTCGCGAATGACCTTGCCGCCAGAGCCGATCACTTCACGGATCTTGTCGGTCGGGATTTGCATGGTTTCGATGCGCGGTGCGTGAACGCTGAATTCCGCAGCCCCGGTCAGGGCTTTGTTCATCTCGCCAAGGATATGCATCCGGCCATCTTTCGCCTGCGCGAGGGCCTTCTTCATGATCTCGGGCGTGATGCCTGCGACCTTGATGTCCATCTGCAACGACGTGATCCCGTTCTCGGTACCCGCCACTTTGAAGTCCATATCACCAAGATGATCTTCGTCACCCAGAATGTCGGTCAGAACCGCGTAGGAGCCATCCTCTTCAAGGATCAGGCCCATCGCGACACCGGCCACAGCGGACTTAAGCGGAACGCCTGCGTCCATCATGGACAGCGAACCACCACAGACTGACGCCATGGAAGACGAGCCGTTGGATTCCGTGATCTCGGACACGACACGCACGGTGTACGGAAAGTCGGTGGCCGCTGGCAGAACCGCCTGAAGCGCACGCCACGCCAGTTTCCCGTGACCAATCTCACGACGTCCGGGAGGGCCCACGCGCCCAGCTTCACCAACCGAGTACGGTGGGAAGTTGTAGTGCAGCAGGAAGTTGGAGCGGTAGTTGCCGTGCAACGCATCGATGATCTGCTCGTCGTCGCCAGTGCCCAGCGTGGTCACAACCAAGCCCTGCGTTTCACCACGGGTGAAAAGCGCCGAGCCGTGCGTACGGGGCAGAAGACCGGTTTCGCAAACGATCGGGCGTACTGTATCCAGCGCACGACCGTCGATCCGCTTACCGGTTTTGACAACGTCACCGCGCAGGATCGACGCTTCGAGCTTTTTCATCGCGGATCCAAGATTCGCGTCTTCAAGCTGCTCTTCGGTCAGCGCGACTTTGATCGCCGATTTTGCATCGGACAAAGCGGTTGTCCGCTCTTGCTTGTCGCTGATCGCGTAAGCCGCGCGGATCTTGTCTTCACCAGCGGCTTTCACAGCGGCATAGAGATCAGAGTATTCTGGCGGCTGGAAATCGAACGGCTCTTTCGCTGCGGATTCCGCGAGATCAATGATCAGGTCGACCACAGGCTGGATTTGCTCATGCGCAAAGGTCACAGCGCCCAGCATTTCGTCCTCGGTCAGCTCATAGGCTTCGGACTCTACCATCATAACGGCGTCTTTGGTGCCTGCCACAACCAGATCGAGCCGCTGCTCGGGGTTGTTGCGAAGCTGGTCCATATCTTCAACTTCGGGATTGAGGATATATTCGCCATCGACATAGCCCACACGGCAGCCAGCGATCGGGCCCATGAACGGCGCGCCAGAGATGGTCAGCGCGGCAGAGGCCGCGATCATCGCCACGATGTCGGGGTCATTGACCAGATCGTGAGACAACACGGTGCACATCACCAGAACTTCGTTCTTAAAGCCCGGCACGAACAGCGGACGGATCGGACGGTCGATCAGACGCGCGGTCAGCGTCTCTTTCTCGGTCGGACGCGCCTCGCGCTTGAAGAAGCCACCCGGCACTTTACCGGCGGCATAGTATTTTTCCTGATAGTGGACGGTCAGCGGAAAGAAATCCTGACCGGGTTTCGGCTGCTTGGCGAACGTCACGTTGGCCATGACCGAGGTCTCACCGAGGGTCGCAATCACGCTGCCATCGGCCTGACGGGCAACCTTGCCCGTTTCCAGTGTGAGCGTTTCTTCGCCCCACTGCATGCTTTTCGTCGAAATGTTGAACATCATCGTTTCCTGTATGGGAGCACTCCCGGCCCTCCGGGTCTCCCGTTTGCATGGCGGCCCCATTGCCGCCGACCCCTTCATCCATGTCATGCGCCGGGGTCAAAGCGTCACGTCTCAGATGCATGCGCCTTACATGAAATCCTGATCAAAGGAAACCATTCGTTTGTGCGGCTCAGTGCCTCGAATCGCCGCTTCTCAAAACAAAAAAGGGCCCGCAAAGCGAGCCCCTTCGAAACCGTGTGTCGGCAAGCCTTAGCGGCGAATGCCCAGACGCTTGATCAGGTCCTGATAGCGCGCTTCGTCTTTGGCTTTGGTATAATCCAAGAGCTTACGACGCTGAGCCACAAGTTTGAGCAAACCACGACGGGAGTGGTTGTCTTTCTTGTGAGTCTTGAAGTGCTCAGTCAGGGTCGAGATGCGGCTGGTCAGAATAGCAACCTGAACTTCGGGCGAACCAGTGTCGCCTTCTTTCGTCGCGAATTCCTTGATCAGGCGGTTCTTTTCTTCAACAGTGATCGACATCGGGGTCTCCTTTCGAAGGTTAGTGTGGATGGCACAAGCCGGGATGTCGTCCAGCAGGGCCCATGGAGAATCTCCGCACCACGTGCGGATGCGGGCGTATAGGCGATACCGTGAGTTTTGAAAAGCCCTTTGGCGCTATGGCCATACAGCGATGTGACGTCTTATCTGCTACGGGCAAGCAATTCGGTAGTGGGCACTTGGACCACCAGCACACCATTCAGCATCACATCTGTCCAATCAGGGTCATCATCAGACAAATGCAATCCGATTTTCGGCGGGTCACTTGTCGACGGTTCAACCTTGGACAGCAAGATGTCCTGTGCCGCCTGAAATGACGCGACACGCACCGCCGGCGACGCATTGTCAAAGGTTTGATTGATCAAACCGTTTCGCCGGAACACACTCAAATTGTCGATCGGGATATCCGGCCAATCGACAGGTGGTTGGACATATCTTGCCTGCCCTGATTGTCTTGGCCGCACAAACGTCAAGAGCGATATCCCAATCAGACCAATAAAGCAGAATGTGAAAAGCAATATAACGACCTGCGGAATAGGCAATGTCTGCTCACGCTAGCCCCCAATGGTAAACCAAACGTTGTTTACTGTACGCCTCGACCGTAGAAATCAGTTCAAATTGGAAAGATCACACCGGCGGATACCGGTCTTCGATCTGCCATTCTACAGGGGCTGTCGCGAAGGACACATAAAGCGGGTGACGCGGATGTCCGTCTTTGGTCAGGCCCAGATGAAAAAGCGGCCCTTTGAGCGATTGGGCGACATTTGCTGCCTGGTTTCGATGCCCGCCATGCACCCCCCAAGCCGCGATTGTCATGCCTGCGCGCTGTGTCCAAATGGCCAGAACCGCTTCATTTGCATCGCCTATCGGGGCATCCGCCAGTTTCAAATCCTGCGGCCGGGTGGCTCGGAAGGCAAAGATGTTCGCAATCATCACGCCACCGTATCCCATCGATCGCGCACGCGTTTCGCAACGAGCGACGGTTGGATCATTGCGATGTTCATCCGCAGTCGATGGATTCAGCATGATGAACAACAGTGCCGGTGCGTCCGGCGTCCAGACGCGGGAAAGACCATATCGATACTGGTCACAGCGCGAATACCATACCCGGGACAGACAGCCGCCTGCTTCGTGTGCCCGATAGACCAAAGCCTTTTGAAGCTTCAAAGGCAGGTCCGTCATACCGTGACAAACACCCGCGTCGGATGCACTTCGCCAGATTTGTAGCGCCCGACAGCAATTGGCGCGCCATCGCAGGACACCCAGCATTCGTCGCCATATTCGACACCAGATGCGATCGCCATCGCCGGATTGCCGTTGCGCAGCTTGACCGCCGCTTCTGGCGTACAGGTCAGTTCAGGTAACTCTGCCAGCCCTTGCTCCAACGGCTTAAGATGACTGTCCAATTCCGGTGTCCGCGCCATCGCGTCGACCTGTTCAAGACTCAGACCGTCTTCTGCGTCAAACGGACCGGACCACACACGTCGTAGGCGCAAGACATGCCCCAAACAACCAAGCGCCTCACCAAGGTCGCGCGCAATAGAGCGGACGTAGCCGCCTTTGCCGCAGACCAGCATCAACACGGCATGATCAGGGTCTGGCCTATCCAGAAGTGTCAATTCATCAACAAACAACGGGCGCGCGGCGATATCCATGTCTTCGCCGTCGCGGGCGCGTTTATATGCACGTTCGCCATCAATCTTTACGGCCGAAAACTGTGGGGGCACCTGCATGATGTCACCAACAAACTGGTGCAAAGCCTCTTTGACCTGATCATCCGTGGGCCGCAGTTCAGAGCTTGCGAAGACCTCACCTTCAGCATCATCCGTACGGGTCGCCTGTCCGAACCGTACGGTGAATTCGTATGCTTTCAAGGCGTCCGTGATGTAGGGCACGGTTTTGGTCGCCTCGCCCAGGGCCACCGCCAACACGCCAGTCGCATCGGGATCAAGTGTTCCGGCATGACCCGCCTTTTTGGCGTCTAACGCCCAGCGAACCTTATTGACCACCGCAGTCGAGGTCAGGCCCGCAGGCTTGTCTACGACCAACCAACCGGAAATGTCGCGCCCTTTGCGTTTGCGTCCCATACTGCCTCTTGAGTGTCTGAAAGAACGGCGAGGTAGCGCAGGGTAGAAGGCCTGTCAATTCAGGGAAAGCAGCTGTCAGTCGATATCGCGGGCTTCGCTGATCAGCATGATCGGGATGCCATCGCGGATCGGGTAGGCCAGATGGGCGGACCGGCTCAGCAATTCTTGCTTTGCAGCATCATATTCTAACCGACCTTGGGTCTGTGGACAGACTAAGGCCTCAAGCATCTTTCGATCAAATCCCGGCGTTTCGGTCATTGTAGAATATCCTCGGCCTGACCGCCACGCAGGGCGTATTCAATCAATGTCACAAGCGTTTCGCGGCGTGTGGACAGCGATGGGGCCTCGAGCAAGGCCTGTTTTTCCTCGGGTTCAAAATCCAGAAGCATCGACAGAGAATTGATCAACAGCTCATCGTCCGCATCTTTGAGCGTGGCCCAATCCGCCGACAAATCCTGCGCGGCAAAATACCGATCAAGCAGGTTCATGAAACTGTCGCGATCAAATCCCCGGTCATGTTCCGGCCCACCCTGATCCCGGTCGAAACCATCCCAGTTCACTTCGAACTTCCGATAGGGGGTAAAGCCCTCAATCTCGTCGCCAATGCGAAACCGCGAGATGCCCGTTAGGGTGATCATGTACCGCCCGTCTTCGGTCTCGGAAAACTGGGTCAGCCGGCCTGCGCATCCAATCCGATGCAGTGCGTCTTTGTCGCCATTCGGGCGGGCGTTCGGCTGCGCCATTCCGATCAAACGCTGAGGGGTTTTCATAGCATCTTCAAGCATTTGCAAATAACGTGGCTCGAAAAGATGCAACGGCAACCGTGCCCGTGGCAGCAAAAGCGCCCCGGGCAACGGAAACATGGGGATCGACCCCGGAAGTTCAGTGACTCTTGTCATGACGAGGGACGTAGCCTGACCAGACGATCAGGCAAATATCATTGAACTCAAACGACGACGCCCATTAAGAGCCACCGGATCATTTGGTTTCAGCGCTTCAAAGATCGTCATCAATTGAGTTTTTGCCGCCTGATCATTCCATTCGCGATCACGGCGGAAAAGCTCCAGCAAATGGTCGACCGCTGCCTGTCCGTCGCCACTGGCATAGAGTGCTTGGGCAAGATCAAAGCGCGCCTGATGGTCATCGGGGTTTGCGGCTACAGCCGCCTCAAGCTCAGCCACAGGGCCGGAATTGCTGGCCTGTTTCGCAAGCTCGATCTGAGCGCGCACGGCTTCCAATTCGGCGGTCACTGCAATCTCGGCGGGTGCACCATTAAGAATGGCCTCGGCCTGTTCAAGATCGTCTACGGCGAGCGCACAGCGCACCAGACCGGCATAAGAACGCGCATTGTTCGGGTCTTCTTCGAGCACGGCTGAAAACGTTTGCATCGCGTCAACGGCAGCACCCGCCTCAAGCATTTCTTCCGCCGCTTCGACAGCTTCGTCCAGACCGCCACTTGCATCTCCGCCACCCGCCTTGACGGTGCGTTCAACGAAGGCTTTGACCTCGGATGCGGGCTGTGCGCCTTGGAACATGTCGACAGGACGCCCTTGGACAAAGGCGACAACGGTTGGGATCGACTGAATCGGCAGACCTTGTTGGGCAAGCGCCTGCACCAGCGCTTCCGCCTCATCCACGTTCACTTTCGCCATTTTCACGGCACCACGTGCAGCGGTGACTTCGGCTTCGAGCATGGGACCCAGCGTTTTGCAGGGCCCACACCACGGTGCCCAGAAATCGACGATAACCGGCGTTTCCATGCTGCCTTCGACCACGTCGGCCATGAAAGACTCTTGCGACACGTCCTTAATCAGGTCTGCCTGTGCCGGGCCTTGTCCAAGTTCAATCATCTGTGTCTCCTGTCACCGCTGCGGTCGTATCAGGGCGTAGATGGCCCACCGCACTCAGTCTTGCAAGGGGTCAGGCCGCGGCGAGCTGCAGCAAACTGCGGATCTGTTCAGCCACAGGCTCTGGATGCGTGATCGGCACCATGTGACCCGCGCCAGAAATCACGATGTCCTTTGCGTTAGGTATACGGCTTGCCAGTGTCGCGTGGATCGCGGCAATCACCGGTTCGCTGTTAGCCCCGCGAATAAGCTGCGTGGGACACGTGATGCCTTCCAGCCGACCCGCAGCAAGCAGACGGTTTGCATCCTCAAGAAGGCACGGTTCTGTTTCAAGAATGAACGGCATTTGCTGCGCAAACAAATTGCGCTCTTTCTCAGACAGCGCCTCCCAAGGGCGTCCATCGCCCCATATCGAAATGAATTTGGCGGCAGCAACGGCCCAGTCACCTTCTCGCAAAGCATTCCCAAACCCTTGGGACGCAGCAACATACGTCGCAAATGCTTCGGAATCGCTTTCCGCGGCCGCCGCGAAAAGCACGGGTTCGATCAATGTCAGGCTTTGAACTTTCGCGGGGCACTCCATCGCCAGCCGCAGTGCCACAGTAGCCCCGAAGCTATGGCCGATGACGTGTGCGCCCGTATCGAGGTTCGCTGCGGCATTCCCGGTGGCCTCATCATGCAGATCGTGCGTCCCATCGAACGCCGCACTGCGCCCGTGACCCGGCATGTCAGGAGCAACCATCGTCAGTTGATCAGACAGCTCAGCGGCCAGTGGTGCCCAGACTTTTGAATGGGCCAGGGCGCAATGCAAAAGAAGCGCCCGGTTTGGCCCCGATCCGAAGCCTCGGACATAAACCGAGGCACCCCCGCGTTGATCATCGCGCATCAAAGGTCGCCAGAAAGATGAAGGTCTAGATCGCCGATCCGGTCCTGTCCCCAGAACCGCTGACCACTGTCGGTGATGTAGAACGGCGCGCCAAATACCCCGCGCGACACGGCCTCTTCGAGGTTGGCCGCATAGGTTTCTGCGCCGGTGAGCAGACCGCTGTCTGCTAAGGCAGCGTCAAACCCGGCATCGGTCAGCATCGCCCGCACCACATCGTCTTGCGAGATGTCTTTTTCCTCGGCCCAGACGGCGCTTAGGAAACCATGCACCAGCTTGCCCAAGTCCCCACCTCCAGCATTCTGTGCAGCAATGATCGCATATGACGACGGCGCGCCATTTGTGGGCCAAAATGCAGGCTGTAGGTTCAGCGGCATACCCAGCTTTTTAGCCTGACGTGTCAATTCCTGAGCGCGCAATTCCTGACGGCTTGGATGCCGGTCTTTGGGCGGCGTGCCCCCGGTGCGGCCGAACAACGTCACCACATCAAGCGGCTTGTAGGTGATCGTAGCCCGATGTTTCGCCGCAACCTCTTCCATGCGGATGCCCGCGAGGTAGGCATACGGCGACAGTGTTGAGAAAAAGTAATCAATGTGGGCCATTTGGTCCCTCCGGGCGTGTGTTGCTTTGCGCGACGGTAGGCCCATGCTAAGGCGAGCGCAACGTCACGAATCTGTCATAACCGACTGCCCTACGGAGCCTGCCCTCATGCCTAGCATTGTTGAACCGAAACTCATCTCAGGCAATGCGAACATGCCATTGGCCAAAGGCATCGCCCGGCGCATGACCATGTATCGCGGTATGAATGTGGGCCTTGTCGACGCACGCGTCGAACGGTTCAACGATCAGGAGATCTTTGTCGAGGTCTACGAGAACGTCCGCGGCGAGGATATGTTCATCATCCAGCCCACATCGAATCCTGCAAACGACAACCTGATGGAATTGCTCATTATGTCCGACGCGTTGCGCCGGTCATCAGCAGCACGCATCACAGCTGTCATCCCTTATTTCGGGTATGCCCGTCAGGATCGCCGTTCTAAAGCGCGCACGCCCATAACCGCCAAACTGGTGTCGAACATGATCACTGAGGCAGGGATCGAACGGGTTCTTACAATGGATCTGCACGCGGCACAGATTCAGGGCTTTTTCGACATTCCTGTAGACAACCTTTATGCGTCACCGATCTTTGCACTGGATATTCTGGAACAGTTCAAAGGTGATACGTCAGATGTGATGGTCGTTTCCCCTGATGTGGGCGGTGTGGCACGCGCACGTGAATTGGCGAAGCGGATCAACGCACCGCTGTCAATCGTTGACAAACGGCGCGAAAAACCAGGTGAGATTGCAGAGATGACAGTGATCGGCGATGTGACCAGCAAGAAGTGCATCATCGTTGACGATATTTGCGACACGGCTGGAACGCTGTGCAAAGCCGCCGAGGTTCTGATGGAACAAGGGGCGACAGAGGTACACTCCTACATCACCCACGGCGTTCTGTCAGGCCCTGCAGTCGAACGGATCACCAATTCGGTGATGAAGTCTCTGGTGATCACCGATTCCATTCAGGCAACCGAAGCCGTCGCTGGCGCGAAGAACATTCGCATCGTACCAACGGCACCTATGTTTGCCCAAGCGATCCTGAACATCTGGAACGGAACGTCGGTGTCTTCGCTTTTTGAGACTGATACGCTTGGGCCAATTTATGAAGGCATTCTCTGAGGTCTGATCGTTTAGCGGAACCACTGGAAAGTGGATGTAAGGGTCGAACAGCGATGTTCGGCCTTTTTTCTTTTCTAACGGGAAAAGTCTGCTTCTGGACTGGAGAGAGTGGGGGCTGACCCAGACCAGAAGCAGTTTTAGCAAGATAGACCAGTGTTGCATTCCCACTCGCTGACATTGTTACTTACATTGTCATGAAATTAGTCAATGACATTGTTAATGATTTTATTCCCAACATTATAATTGACTGGCACCCACCACTTGCTATCCAGAGTGCGTGACCAAGAACCCCGAACAACAGCATCAACGGCGCACCGCCAAGGACATTAGGCGCGAGGAAACCCGCGCACGACTGTTAAATGCTGCGCGTCGGCTTTTTGCGGAGCGGGACTACGATTCTGTGTCCGTAACCGAAATTGCGCACGAGGCCGGGGTCACTCACGGCATGATCAACGTATATTTCGGCGGCAAACCTGGCCTGTTGTACGAGATCATTCGCAACAACAACGCGCTTCAATATGTGGACACCGTTGACACCTCGTCGTCCGGCGATCCGGCGTTAAAGCAACTCGAGAACATTCTGTTCTCTTGGCTTGATGGTGATACTGAAGACACCCGTCTGTTGGCGGTGATGCAGTCATATTCGTGGGTTTGGCCCATCGAGACTGAACACGACAACCAAACCGTACGAGCCAATTTCAAAGAGGCGATGGCTGCAATTATTCGGCTAGGCTGTGACACCAAGGAATTCAGGTTGTCACTCGATCCAGAGATGACTGCCAAATCGATCTGGGCCATTTACACTTGGGGCACGCGGGCAGCGATTTTTGACGGGGCGACTGCATTGGAATGCCACCGCAGTATTATGGCGCAAGTTCGGCAGTTGGTGCTGCCTTAACCAGCGAAGTGGCTTTGGGGAAAACAGCTTTTACGGCACGTCCCAATCGTCTTCATATTCAACGGCGCCCATAGCGATCCACGAAATTCTGACGCGGGCCACGCGAGTGTCCAGCCAAGTACGGAACACCGCTTCGAACCCAGTTGCAGTTACGTTCTCGGCCGAGAGGTCCGCACGCACATTGTAAGCGCTGTCCATATCCCAAAGTGTCAGAGAGACATGCACCATCGGCGGCGCAGCAAAAGCGTGGTCAAAAGCTACAAACTGTTGGCGCGTACGCGATCCTGCGCCCGTCCACATATCGCCGCCTTCCTCGAAATCCGAGAAAAGATCGACTGATCCTTGGGCGATCCCAACGCGTGAACTGTTGATGATTTGCATCCCATCGCCTCATGAAGTCTGCACCTACTACCGCAAGGCGAGCAGAGAAAAAACGAAAAAAGCCCCGCATTGCTGCGAGGCTTGTGTTCTGGAAACGGGTGGCTCTAGAGCGAAGGCTGTTTCGGAGAAAGCCCGATATGACCGCCAACCGCAACCATGTCTGACAGCAGCTTGGCTGCGTCGTCGACAGGACCAGGTTCGTTCTTGAACGTTTCCTTGGTCTGATTGTACACCGCCTGAGCCTCGTCAACCATCGCCTCATAAGCGGCCTGATCGACGTC
>NZ_CBFHLV010000076.1:0-13487 GCF_965656765.1 Marivita sp.
GGTTGGAACGATGACTACTTACGTAGCATTCTCAACGGCTTGGCCACTCCGTAAGTCAAACGCGATTGCCCTGACCCAAGTGGGACAGTACTTTGGCCGTCTGCGAAGAGGCTTTGCGAAATTGGCCTGTGTCCACAGACCTCGTACGTCCCGGAATTGGCCCCACCATTCCCTTGCATTGTTCAGATCCTTTTCTTCAGGCCTGCGCACATCTTTCAGAAGAAATCGACATTCCGCTTCAAACTCATTTGGCCGAGACCCGGCTTCAACAAATCATGGCACAAGACAAGTTCGGCACCTCATTGACCGAACATCTCGACCAGCTTGGCGTCCTGTCTCATCGGTTTAGCGGCGCACACGGCGTTTGGCTGTCAGAGACGGAAATGACGCTGTTGGCCGAGGCTAAGGCTGGAATTTCACATAACCCGATGAGCAACCTTCGCATTGGCTCCGGGATCGCACAGACGCGCCGCCTTGCCGATGCAGGCATCACGATCGGCATCGGCACCGACGCCAGCAATACATCCGATGGGCAGAACATGTTCGAGGCGATGCGCCTGGCTGCAATGATTAGCCGGGCGCACACGATCGACAGCGACCAATGGGTCCGCACGGCCGAAGCGTTCGATATGGCCACACGTGGCAGCGCACAGCTGCTCAGGTTCGACAAAGTCGGCCGGATCGCCGAAGGCTGGGCCGCAGACCTTGTGTTCCTTGACCAAGGCTATTGCCACTACACGCCGCAGCGGACGACACTTGATCAGATCGTCTTTGCTGAAACAGGCGCCGCCGTGCGTGAGGTGATGATTGCCGGGCAGATGGTACTCGCCCAAGACCGCATCCTGACGCTGGATGAAACCGCTCTCCGTCACCGCGCGCTGTCGGCTGCAGACCGTATCACTCATGCCAATAAGGACGCTCGCACGATGAATGCCGCCGCAGCCAAAGTGGTAAAAGGTTTCTGCCATCGCCATTGTACAGCCCATCTTCCCCAATAAACGAGGACATCATGGATCAAAAAACTGACCCTGCCACAGCGGCAAAATCCATCGTCGAAGCTTATCTCGAACGGTCAATGGTGCCCGACCCCGAAGGCGCGCGCGCATATGTGTCCGATAACTTCAAAATCACCTTTACCGGTGGGCGTAAATTCACTGGCCCGCATGAGACCTCAGCCTTCAACGCCAAACGGTATAAGTGGGTAAAGAAAAAGTTTCTGCGCACCGACGCCGCTTTCGATCCTGCATCGGGGGATGTGCATGTTTATAATACGGGCTACCTGTACGGTGAATGGCATGACGGTACGACGTTCGAGACCAACCGCTATATGGACAGCTTTGTTGTTCGGAACGGGCAGATCGTCAGCACCCATGTCTGGAACGACAGCGCAGAAATCCTGCTGGACAAGGCAGGACTGGCAGAGGCCCCTTTATGACCCAATTGCCGACCCACGACCGTTACGATTACAGCGCCATCACGGACAGGCCTGACTATGACTGGCCGGGCGGAAAACGCCTTGCTGTCTATATCGGCCTCAACCTTGAACATTTTGCTTTTGGCGAGGGTCTGGGTGCTGAACTGGCTCCGGGTGGGCCACAGCCCGACGTTCTGAACTACGCATGGCGTGACTATGGCAACCGTGTTGGCGCATGGCGAATGTTAGACCTGTTTAGCGCCTTGAACATGCCCGCAAGCGTTCTCGCCAATTCGGTGATGTATGACTACGCGCCAGATCTGATGGCGGCCTTTAGCGCCCGTGGCGACGAGATCGTTGGTCATGGGCGCACCAATTCGGAACGGCAAAGTGTGTTGTCTCTCGAAGATGAGGAAACTCTGATCAAAGAGGCGACAGGCATTCTAACCGAGGCCGAGGGCAAAGCGCCAAAAGGCTGGCTATCCCCGTGGATCGCAGAAAGTCGCGTCACGCCTGATCTGCTCAAAAAGGCTGGCTACACCTACACTCTTAACTGGTGCATGGATGACCAACCCGTTTGGATGCGAACCAAGCACGGGCCAATTTTGTCGATCCCCTACCCTCAGGAAGCCAACGACATTCCGTCTATCGTTGCTCGCAAAGATGGTGCTTGTGCATTTGCTGATATCATCATCGACACATTTGATGAAATGCTTGAACAATCCGTGCAGCAGCCGCTGGTCATGGGGATCGCACTTCACCCTTATCTGGTCGGACACCCTTACCGTCTGCGCCATTTGCGTCGTGCCTTGCAGCACATCTGCGCCCACCGGGATGACATCTGGTTCACGCAGGCCGGGGCCATCTACGACTTTTGCGCTGATCATCCGGCTATTGCGAAACCGGCGTGACCGCTTAGCGTTGTTCAAGTGCGTTTTCCCATTCGGTCAAAAACGTCCGGCGATTGAGCGGGTCGAGATAGACCATCAAAGCTGGGCCTAATCGGATCGGACCAAACCCAACCAGACTGTCCGCGCCCGAATGGCCTAGCGGCGGCAACGGCCAATCGCCCGGCGCTTCGCGTTGACCAAGACCCGCAAGCATGTCGATAAGTGCGCCTGCTGCTGTGATTTCCTGTGCCGTAGAGGGTATGATTGCTGTCCGCAAGATGGCGTTGGCGAAGTCCTCCATGCCAAGAATCTGGACGCGCCCACCGGAATCCCGTGCGAGCCTCTCTGCCGCATAGCTGCCAAGGACGTTATAGGCCAAAGCAAGACGCCCAGCTGCCACGTCGTCGATCATCTGGCCGGAACAACAGTAAAGCTGCGGATTTAATCGACCCATAACCTCGGATAACCGCCAATAGGCGTCGGTTGATCGTGCTTCCTGTGTGGCGAACAAATACCCAAGGCCACTGTCACGCACGTCATAAGTTCCAACAGCACCATCGAAACGCTCGGGGTATTCACGGAGCACGGTGATCAGTTCTTGGCGTGTCGTTGGCAGATCAAGCCCACTGAACCTCTGTGTCGACAAAACCACCACGGCAGGTTCTGCCGTAAACGCAAAGATCAGGTCGCGCCATCGCGCCCATTCTGGAAGGCTCGCGGTGCGTTCAGATTGGTGACTTTGTGCAAACCCATCATTGGCCAATTGGAATTGCAGATCCATGGCTGATGACAAGGCTAGGTCAAACACAGCACCACTACGGATTGCTCTGTGCAGTTCTGCAGACGACACAACTGTGTAATCAATCGACAAGCTCGGTTGTTCAGATTGGAATGCGTTGAGATACGGCTCGAACACTTCGAGATCAGCTGTCGAGATGACCTTCAGAACGCGGTCACCGGAGCCAGGGAACAAACGATGGTCCTCGATTTCCAATGCCGAGGCGAGTGTTCCGAGGCAAATCAGTATGAGGGCAAGACAAGTGTCGCGCATGTGCCTGCAACCCCTTCTCGGTTTTGAAGTACGAGCCGTCCGCCATGAGCCAAAAGCACGTCTTTCGCGATAGTCAGACCAAGTCCTGAGCCGACAATCCCTTGCGTATTGCTGCCGCGCTGAAAGCGTTGGGTCAACGCATCGACCGGACCATCCCCTAAACCCGGACCTTCGTCCATTACAGAAATGTGGATTTCGTGGTCCTTCTGGGTCACGGCAATCGCGACATCCGTTTCCGACGAAGAATACTTGATCGCATTGTCCAATACGTTTCTCAGAGCGTTTTCCAGCAGCACGGGATCACCTTTTACATGCGTAGGCGGTGCATCTATTGTCAGGCGAATGTCTTTCATCGTGGCGGTCGGTTCCAACCCGGATGCCGTTTGTCGGACCAGATCGGACAGGTTGATTGGGAGACGAGCCAGATCATCAGATCTGTAAATAACCGTCGCATGATCAAGCAACTGCCCAGCAGACCGAGAGCTTTCGTCAACAGCCCGGATCATCTGACGAAGCCGCTTTTTTTGTCCTTCATCTTGGGTTGACCGCAGGGCGATTTCGGACTGCGCGCGCACCGTAGCCAATGGGGTTCGAATGCGATGCGCTGCCTCGGCAATAAAATCCTCAGCGCTTCGGATGGACTGACCAAGACGATCCATAAGTCGGTTGAGTGACGTCAACAAAGGCGCAAGCTCGGTTGGTGCGGCACGTCGCAGTGGCCGCAAGTCGGACGGTCCGCGCCGAGATACGGCGGCTGCGATTTCATTCAGCGGTTTAAGAGATGTGCGTGCGGCAAAGGCGGACAGGCTGACAGCGACCAAAAAGAATGCAACTGACAGGATCGCTGCAAGCTGAGACAGTTCCGCAGAAATAGAGGCAACACCACTGCGCGTCTGGGCGACGGTCACATTCACCGACACAGGTTGCGTACCAGCCAGGACCAAACGCGAAACGGTCGCCATGCGCACCTCTTCACCACTGTATTCGCCCGTGTCAAAGGCAACTCTTCCTCCTGACAACCCTTCGGCTGTCGGGACCGGCAGGTCGCCGTACCCGGTCAACAAAGAGTCCTCTGTCGCCACGCGGTAGAACACCCGGTCTTCACTAATCGCGCCAAGCATTGAGAATGCCGAATACGGGAGTTCTAGACGAACCTCACCCTGTTCACTTCGCAGAGTTTCCGCAATCGTCGTCACCGATGCAGCAAGAACATTGTCTTGAGTTCGTTCAGCCGCTTGGCGGGCCAGTTCGGTCACCATCCACCAGCTAAGGACCGACAACAAGGCTGCAACACCCGCCAGTAGTAACGTCAATCGACGCCCGATAGAGCCCGTGCCGGTCACTGATCTCCGGTCTCCATGCGGTAGCCAAGACCACGAACGGTTTCGATCCTTAGCCCCATTCCATCAATCCGGCGGCGCAGACGTCCGACATATACTTCGATGGCGTTCTCAGTCACTTCGGCATCGTAGGAAAACAGGCGGTCCATCAATTGGCCTTTGGACAAGATCTGACCGCGATGGCGGGCAAAAACTTCGAGCAGGCGGATTTCACGGTTGCGCAAGTCAATCGCCTCTGCCCCATGACGCAGCGTACCCGCAAGCGGGTCGAACACTGCTTCACCTAGCGCAATTTCATTTCGGGCTTCCCCACCGCGCCGCCGCAACACAGCACGACACCGCGCCTCAAGTTCGGAGAAATCGAATGGTTTGGTGATGTAGTCGTCTGCCCCTTGATCCAATGCACCAACACGATCCGAGACCTGCGACCGTGCCGTCAAGACAATCACCGGCGTTTCAAGATGCGCGCGACTGCGCGCAAGAAAATCACGTCCATCACCATCCGGCAGCATCACGTCCAGCAGGATCAAATCATAGCTCGCAACGGCAAGACAGTCTTCGGCGTCTGATAAGCTGCCTGCGTGATCGACGGCATGCCCATCAAGAGCCAACCGGTTCACGATCGCCTCAGCCAGTTCCTGGTTGTCTTCCACCAGAAGATAGCGCACCCCGTTTCCTCCTTCGTGGCCCGTGTCAGGCTTCTGTCAGCTTTCTATGGTGATGTACGACCATGGGCGGGAGAGGACCGCCTGTCAAATGGGAGGATAACCAATGAACACTCTTGAGTGGTCACGCCGGTCGCTTATTGCTGCGGCCACCGCAACCGTTGCGCTTTCGGGCGTGGCATTCGCTTCCGGACATCAAAAGATGGAAGCGGTACATTTTCTGATCCCCGGCGGTGCCGGCGGCGGTTGGGACGGAACAGCTCGCGGAACCGGAGAAGCCCTGATGAATTCAGGTCTGGTCGGAACGGCAACATTCGAAAACATGTCAGGCGGCGGCGGCGGTGTTGCGATTGGCAACCTGATCGAAAACGCCGAGAGCAGCCATGGCACACTCATGGTCAATTCAACCCCAATCGTGATCCGCGCTCTGACCGGTGAAATTGCCCAAAGCTTTCGTGACCTGACGCTTGTTGCAGGCACAGTCGGCGACTACGCGGCACTTGTTGTAAACGCCGATAGCCCCATCAATTCGATGGAAGATGCGCTCGCATCCTATCGCGAAGATCCGAACGCTTTCGCAATCGGCGGTGGTTCTGTTCCGGGTGGCATGGACCACTTGGTTGCGGCAATCGTCATGCAAGCGGCAGGCGAAGATCCGACGGCATTCAACTACATCGGCTATGACGCGGGCGGCGAAGCAATGGCAGGTTTGCTGTCTGGCGAAATCGATGCACTGTCGACCGGGTTTTCCGAAGCGGTTGCTTTGGCAGAACAGGGCGAAGTCCGCATTCTCGGCGTGACCTCCCCGGACCGCGTTCCAGCATTTGATGCGGCCCCCAGCTTCACTGAGCAGGGTATTGATGCGCAGTTCGTCAACTGGCGTGGTTTCTTTGCGGCCCCCGGCCTACCGGAAGAGCAGCTGACAGCCTATCAGGACATGCTCGCCGAAATGATGGAAACCCCCGAGTGGGAAGAAGTTCGTGCCCGTATGGGTCTGGTCAACATCTTCCGTCCAGGTGACGAGTTCAAGACCTTCCTAGAAGGTCAAGAAAAGCAGATCGGTGATCTGATGCGCGAACTCGGCTTCCTCTGATCCTTTTCGCGGTCCGATTGGGCCTTGAAAACCTTTAAGGCGGATGCCCGGCTGGTTTGACCAGCACTGGGCATCCGCAAATTCAGACTTTTTCAAAACAACTGGGAGGAACGAGAGATGGCGCTTGATCGCTGGATCGCTCTGGCCTTTATCGCACTGTGTTGCGTTTACGGTTATGCAGCTTTTTTCACCATGGATGACCAGTTGCCACCGATCCTGCAACGCAACCCGGTCTGGCCATCGACTTTCCCGAAAATCCTCACGGTTTTTGGCCTTTTTGTGGGGTTGATCGTTCTGTTCACATCGAAACCGGATGCCAATGCCGCACCTGTCAAAGACGGCACGATCGACCTGAAGCGCCTTGGCGATTACCACATTGGTCAAGCCTTAGGCCTTTTGGCGCTGATGGTCATCTACGCGCTTACCCTCCGACCTCTGGGCTTCCTAGGATCTACGGTTGGGTTTTTGGTCATCGGTGCAGTCATCCTTGGCGAACGTCGCTTTCATATCCTGATCCCCGTGACGGTCATCGCGGCCGGGTCGATTTGGTATCTGGTCCAAGAGGTGTTGGGGATATTCCTGCGCCCTTGGCCCGGCATTTTCATGTAAAGGGGCCAATAGATGCTTGAAGGAATTCTGATAGGTCTGACCGCCGCCGTCACACCGTTTAACCTGATCATGGTTGTGATGGGTTGTGTCATCGGCACGTTGATCGGGATGTTGCCCGGCCTTGGGCCCATGTCAATCATCGCGATTATGATCCCGGTGGCTATTGGGATCGGTGACCCTACAGCGGCGCTGATCCTTTTGTCCGGCGTCTATTACGGTGCGATCTTTGGGGGCTCCACTTCGTCGATCCTGCTTAATGCGCCGGGAGTCGCCGGCACGGTTGCCACCAGCTTTGATGGCTACCCGATGGCCCGCAAGGGCCAGGCCGGCAAGGCCCTCACCATTGCGGCAGTTGCAAGTTTTGCAGGCGGCACCATTGGCGCGATCCTATTGATGATTTTTGCACCCGCCCTGTCATCCGTCGCGCTGCTCTTTCATTCTGCAGAGTACTTTGCCCTAATGGTCGTTGGCCTATCGGCGATTGCAGCCTTTGCCGGGACCGGTCAGGTCGCCAAGGCGCTCATGATGACGCTCTTGGGTCTCATGCTTGGCACAGTTGGCGAGGGCGCCTTGTCGAACATGCCACGCTTCACCTTCGGCATGATGGATCTGCAATCCGGGTTTTCGTTCATTACGCTAGCGATGGCGATGTTCGCTCTGCCCGAGGCTTTGTTTTTGGTGATGAACCCCGCACGCGCTGCCAATGGTTCGGGAGGGGACAGCGGCAAAATCACTGGCATGCGGATCACTCGCGATGAGGCGCGCAGCATTGCCCCTGTGATCGGGCGTCAATCCTTGCAAGGCTTTTTCATTGGTGTTCTTCCGGGGGCCGGTGCGACCATCGCATCGTTTCTGGGCTACGCTGTCGAGCGTAACATCGCTAAAGGAGCTGAGCAGGAAGAGTTCGGCAAAGGGTCGGTCAAAGGATTGGCCGCACCTGAGACTGCCAACAATGCAGCCTGCACCGGATCTTTTGTACCTTTGCTCACGCTCGGCATTCCAGGATCTGGCACCACAGCTATTTTGCTGGGTGCGCTCTTGGCGCTCAACGTCACGCCAGGACCGCGATTGATGACAGACACACCAGAGGTCTTCTGGGCTGTCATCATTTCTATGTACCTGGGCAATCTGGTTCTGCTGATCCTGAACCTGCCGCTCATTCCTTATATCGCTAAAATCCTGACGATTCCACGTACCTTCCTGATCCCGTTCATCTTGTTCTTCACATTGATGGGCAGCTATCTAGGACAGAACAATTCAACCGAACTTCTGATCCTTGTCGGGTTCGGTGTGGTCGCCACGATACTGCGTTTTGCGGATTATCCCCTGGCTCCACTTTTGATCGGCTTCATCCTTGGTACGATGCTTGAGAACAACTTTGCCCGGGCTATGCAGTTATATCGCGGTTTCGACTTTGTCCTTGAACGGCCAATGACACTTGGTTTGTTGGTTCTGGCCCTGATCCTTGTGATCCTACCCAGCTATCGCGGATACCGCGCGCGCAAGCGGGCCGAAGGCGTAGCAGATGGCGACTGACGAATCCTCCGGGCCCCTTAATGGGGTCCGGGTTCTTGACCTGACGAACGTTCTTGCCGGTCCATTCGCCTGTCACCAACTCGTGCATCTCGGGGCAGAAGTCATCAAGGTCGAGACAGTTGGTCAAGGTGATCTGGCCCGCAATTTAGGGGCTGATCCTGCCTTGTCTTCAAAAGGTATGGGGATTAGTTTTCTGGCACAGAACGCCGGTAAATCCTCCATAACACTGAACCTAAAAGATGCGCGCGGCAAAGACGTTCTCAAGCAACTAGTCGCGAACGCTGATGTGTTGGTCGAAAACTTCCGGCCAGGCGTCATGGATCGATTGGGCGTCGGGTACGATCAATTACAACGAAGCAATCCCAATCTCATTTACTGCGCCATTTCCGGCTTTGGTCAAACCGGTCCTTGGGCTAAACGCCCCGCCTACGATCAGATTGTTCAAGGCCTCTCCGGGGTTATGTCGATTACAGGCGACACAACGAATGCACCCCTACGGGTTGGATATCCGCTGGCCGATACCGTCGGTGGACTGACAGCGGCAATGGCGATTTGCGCAGCGCTTAATGCGCCTGTGCGGGGGACGTTCATCGACGTTTCGATGCTTGAAGCAGTATTGGCGACCATGGGTTGGGTTGTGTCGAACCATCTTGTCGGTGGCGTCACCCCGCAGCCTAACGGTAACGAAAACCCAACGTCGGCCCCCTCTGGTGCATTCCAATGCGCAGATGGACTGATCAATATTGCTGCAAACAAGGACGATCAGTGGGTCAGCTTGGCACGCCATCTTTGTCGTAGTGACCTGCTAGATGCGCCGGCCTTTGCCACACGCGAGGATCGCAAAGCGAACCGTCTGCGTCTGAAGGCAGAGTTGGAGACCGTTCTGACGACACGGTCAGCAAAGGACTGGGCGGAAGAGCTTAATGGTCTGGGCGTTCCTGCCGGAGCCGTCATGAGCGTGCCAGAAATCCTTGCGCATCCGCAGATCAGCGACCGCAACTTCATTAAACGGTTCGAACACGTGCAGGGCGTTGACCACGCGGTTGACCTTGTTTCAATCGGCACGATGCTGGATGGGAAACGCCCAACAGCCGACTCCCCACCACCTGCGTTGGGGCAAGATTCTAAGCGTATTCTAAATGGCTTGGGCTATACTCAGGCCGAGATTGACACCATGCGCCGGGAGGGCGTGATTTGACCGAACCCAACGATGTCGCGGATTGGTGGCGTACAAAAATCATAGACATGGAGCCCGGACGCATTCATTTGCGCGGACGTCCTGTTCAGGAGCTGATCGGGAACACCGGGTTCGCTCAGATGATCTGGCTGATGGTCGTCGGAGAAGAGATCACGGGCGCACGCGCAGACCTTTTTGAAGCCGCACTTGTGTCGGCTGTCGACCATGGCCCACAAGCCCCCTCGATTGCCGCCGCACGTATGGCTGCGACTTGTGGCATTGGATTGCAATCCGCGATGGCGACGGGACTCAATATGTTGGGCGATGTACATGGTGGTGCTGGCGAACAGGCCGTTGCCCTTTACCGTACTGTTGAACAAGCAGGACCAGACGGTTTGGAGACATCGTTGGACGCATGGCGCGCTGAACACGGCCGATTTGTTCCAGGCTTCGGGCATCGTTTCCACAAACCAGTCGATCCACGCACGCCACGCCTGCTGGAATTGGTGGATAGCGCTGCAAAGAGCGGTGCCGTTCCCGGTGCCTATGCAGAGATTGGGCGTGCCATCGAACGCCATCTTGCCGAGGAACGGGGAAAACCCATTCCGATGAATATCGACGGCGCGACCGCAGTGATCTACGCCGAGCTTGGCTGCCCTCCGCCCTTAGCGCGCGGATTTTTTGGTCTCTCACGCTCTGTTGGCATTTTGGCGCATGCGTGGGAACAGACGGAGCAAGGCGGACGCAACAAGGGGCCAACACCGCCAGGCTATAGATGGACCTATGACGCCAATTAACCGGGTGGTTTCGCCTGTTATTCCAACATTGATCATCGGCATGGCCGGTGCGTTTCTCTTCCATGCCATCGGATTTCCAGCCGCTTTCGTCACAGGCGCAGCCACAGCGGTAGCGATTGCGGCGCTCTTGGGTATGAAAACCGCGATGCCGCCTCGTCTGTGTGACGTGGTGTTTCTTTTGATCGGCGTGCAGATCGGCAGCACTGTGACGCCCGACGTGATTGAAGCGGCTTTGACATGGCCAATTTCGTTTCTGATTTTGACGCTAACCTTGGTTGTCATATTGCTGCTCGTTCCATTGAGCTTGCGCGCGTTCTTTGGCCACACACCTGCGACCGCATTTCTGGCCTCGGCCCCTGGACATTTGACCTTTGTGTTGGGGCTTTCGACAGAACTGAAGGCTGACGTACCACAAGTCGTTCTGGTGCAAACTGTACGGGTCTTTTTGCTGACACTGCTCGTCCCGGTCTTGATTTCGTTCTGGGGGGTCACAGGGGCCGGGACATTCATTGATCAGGGCATTAGTTCGGCTATTGAGTTGGCATTAACCCTCGGTACCGCGCTTGCCGTCGGTTTGATGTTCAAACGATTGTCCGTTCCAGCACCGTTGTTGATCGGCGCAATGTCTGCATCGGCCGTTGGTCATGGCAGCGGGTTGGTCACAGGTGTGGCACCTGTTTGGATGACAATGGGCGCGTTCATCTGCATGGGGGCTTTGATTGGCACACGGTTTGGCGGAATCGACAAATCGCTTTTGCGCAAAGCGTTCCTTGCTGGGCTATTCAGTACGTTGTCAGGCTGCATCATCGCAGCAATCGGTGCGTATGTAGCGGCCAGACTGGTCGGCCTTCCACCAGCTGCCTTGTTCTTGGCCTTTGCACCCGGTGGCGTTGAGGTGATGGCCGCACTTGCGATCGAAACAGGATTAGAGCCGGCGCTGGTTGCCGCGCATCATGTCTTTCGGCTTTTGGTACTGGGTGTATTGCTGCCGGTATTCGCAATACGTTTCAAAAACACATGAGACAACCGGTCCGTGTCATGTGGTTTGTTCAAACGACGATCCATCTGGGGTCTGGGTTTCCAGAACCGTCTCGACCTCGTTCAGCAACGCTTCGACAAGGTCACGCATCGCAATCCAATCCTTTTGCAATTTCAGTTCGGTCATAAGCCCATCGGTTTTGGCGGCAAGAGCGCCCAAACGCGCGAAGCCAAGCGTTGCTGCCACGCCAGAGATCTTATGTACGTGCTCTGACAAGGCGTCGATTAAATGCGGTTGGACGCCGTTTGCGTCGATCGCGTTGGCCAACCGGTCCATATCAAGACAGCGTTCCTCAAGTCGCACCAGAAAGCCGATACGGATGCGGGCGAGTTGTGGCCGAACATCTGGTACCGTTGACTGTTGCGATCGTGGCTCAGGCAAAATGCGCATCCTGCTTGTGATAGTCTTTGGCCGCTTTGATGGCTTCATCAATCAAGCGTGACGGTGTTGTCAAGTTCGAGGTTCGACAGGTCATCGCTGGTCCAACTGAGACGGAAGGCAGGCGCATGTGCAGTTCATCGTAGACCCTTTGGAATTCACCAATAAAGCCCATGAGCTGATCACCGAATGCTGCATTTCCCCGTTCGCGCCGTTTGGGAATCAGGCAGATAAATTCGCCGGCACCCTTGTAAGATATCATTTTAGCCGAGAATGGCAGGCAGTCTGCAATACAGGTCGCAACGTCCAACATGACGTCACCGAATACAGCACCGCCCTCCATGTCGAAAATCTCGCGGGCATTGGTGACTTGGACGCCAACCGCGACAACCGAAAGAGCACGAAAAAGGCCAAGAGCGTTGAGATAATTCTCCATTGCAAGAACTTCGATGCCGCCATCAATGCGCGTCATCGGAATGCTGTCATGAAAACCGTATGATGGCAAAACCGGAGTGTGACCGTTCTTGTTCACGGCGGTCAAGCTTGAGCGACGACGTTCAGAAACAAGAAGTTGCACAACGCCAAGACGGCTTTTGATCTCAGTTTCGTCGATCGGTTTTGTCAGATAATCCGTCGCACCAGCCGCAAACGCATCATCAATGTAGCGCTTGTCGGACATGGCAGTGTTCATCATGATCGGCACATCCGCATAGGATGGCAAAGCGCGAATGTGACGACAGAGCTCAATGCCGCTCATTCCGGGCATCTGAATGTCCAAAATGCAGCAATCAAAGCTCTGCGGTGCGTTCTTGATCAGATCAAGCGCTTCGCGCCCTGACATTGCCGGAGTCACGTCAGAATATCCCAGATGATTCAACGTATCCAAAAAGATCGCGATGAAATCCGGATCGTCGTCAACCGCAAGAATTCTCATGATTCACCCCTTTGATTTGGCAGCCCACTTTACGGGAGTTATCGCTAGGATGTTTGACGAATGTGGCACAAATTGGACGGACATCCAAAAGATACCATACAATCTAAAGTTTACTAAATCTTCGTTTCACCAGCGTGTTCAGACCAGATTCCCCGAATCTGAGCACCTAATGTCATTGGATCAAATGGTTTGGTAATGACGTCCAAAGCACCGGCATCAATCAACTCTTTCGTCATGGTGTCTTCGGCTTTGGCGGTCATAAAGATGACTGGAATATCACGGTGTTGGTCGATTGTTTTGATCTGCCGAGACAATTCAGGCCCGGTCATCCCCGGCATCATCACGTCCAGCAACAAGAGCTGTGGTGTTATGGTCTGCAGGCTTGCCAAAGCGGCAGGACCAGAGCTGAACTGGTGTATTTCAAACGTGTCCACCAATTCCAAAGCCATTTTAGCGATAACGCGAATGTCTTCGTCGTCATCAACATGTCAGGGCAATCGCGTTTGACTTACGGAGTGGCCAAGCCGTTGAGAATGCTACGTAAGTAGTCATCGTTCCAACCTG
>NZ_CBFHLV010000077.1:0-12923 GCF_965656765.1 Marivita sp.
ATGTGACATTGCTCTTGCCGAACACCCCAGGGAACGCAGTCACCGCCGAAGTGGTCTATACCGGCCCGATCGAGGCGCCGATTGCCGAAGGACGGCAACTGGCCGAGCTGATCATCAGTCCAGAAGGTCTGCCCGAACACCGCATTCCTCTTTTTGCCGCAAGCGCCGTGCCGGCCAGCGGGTTCGTATCGCGCATGATGAGCGTGTCACAGGTATTGCTGGGTCGCATGCAGGCTCCTGCTGAGGAAACGATGTGATCCAATCTGGGCTGTTTGTCAGCTTTGAAGGCATTGACGGGTCGGGCAAATCCACACAATCGCGGATGCTCGCTGACCGCGTGAAGGCAGCAGGACATGACGTTGTCCACACGCGCGAACCGGGTGGCAGCCCGGGAGCCGAAGAAATCCGCGCTTTGGTGTTGCAAGGCGACCCGGACCGTTGGTCTGCAGAGACCGAGATCCTGCTCTTCACCGCTGCGCGCCGCGATCATCTGGAACGCACGATCAAACCCGCGCTTGAAGCTGGCAAGGTGGTGATTTGTGACCGCTTTGCTGACAGCACGCGCATGTATCAAGGACTGTCGCGGGGCAATCTGCGCGCCAAGGTGGATGCGCTGCACGACCTGATGATCGGGATGGAACCTGACCTGACGCTACTCATCGACATGGACCCGGAAACAGGCCTCAGCCGTGCCAAAGCGCGCAACACGGTTGAAGAACGCTTCGAGGATTTCGGCGCTTCGTTGCAAGAGGCGATGCGCGCTGGTTTCTTGGCTTTGGCCAAAGAATACGCCGGCCGTTTTCGCGTGATCGATGGCGCGCGGGATGCGGATACCGTTGCAGAGGATGTCTGGGCTGCGGTAAGCCCGCATCTGACATGAGCGACACAACACAGCCAGAACCAGATCGCATCGACGGCGCACCGCATCCGCGCGAGACTGTCAAACTGTTTGGGCAAGACGCGGCACAAGCGGATTTCCTGCAAGCGTTCAGCTCTGACAGGTTGCATCACGGCTGGCTGATCACTGGGCCGCGCGGCGTCGGCAAGGCGACATTGGCCTGGCAAATCGCGCGCTTCCTGCTTGCGACACCCCTGGTACAAGACGACAGCCTGTTCGGTGCGCCTCCGCCCCCAACCGATCTGCATATCGACCCGGAACACCCCGTATCCCGCCGCATTATGGCAGGGTCAGAACCGGGTCTTTTTGCATTGCGCCGTCCCTATGACGAAAAAGCCAAACGTCTTAAGGCGCAAATCACCGTGGACGAAGTGCGCCGCCTCAAGGGTTTCTTTTCGCTTAGCTCTGCCGATGGCGGACGCCGTGTTGTTATCGTTGATGCCGCCGACGACATGAACGTCAGCGCTGCCAACGCGATCCTCAAACTGCTGGAAGAGCCGCCTGACCGCACCACGCTGCTGTTGGTTAGCCACCAGCCGTCGCGGCTTTTGCCGACCATCCGGTCACGATGCCGCGAATTGCGGCTCGCTCCGCTGAACACCGCTGACATGGCGCAGGCCTTGGCTGCGACGGAAATTGACCAGACGGTCGCAGACCCTGCCGCCCTTGCCGCCTTGTCTGGCGGGTCGGTCGGCGAAGCCGTGCGCCTGATGCAGCAAGACGGGCTCAAGCTTTACGCGGACATCGTCAAACTGCTGTCCACCCTGCCTGATCTCAGCCGACCGCATGCCATTGCCTTGGCCGAAAGTGCGGCAGGCCGTGGCAAGGAAGACCGGCTTGACCTGCTCTTGGGCCTCTTTGATCGGGCATTGACCCGGCTTGCCCGAAGCGGTGCCATTGGCCATCCACCAGACCCAGAAGCCGCAGCACAAGAGGCACAGACATTCCAACGCCTCTGCCCGTCGCCGGCGACCGCGCGAAAATGGGCGCAACTGGCGCAGGACCAGGGCGAGCGTTTGCGCCACGGTCGGGCAGTAAATGTGGAGGCCGGATCGCTCTTGTTGTCCAGTTTCCTTGCCCTTCAGGATGGCTGCCCCAGGTCGTAAGCCACATCTTGACGGCCCCGCCCGCATCCCTGATACCAGCCTCATGTTGACACCACCAATCACCGACAGCCATTGCCATCTGGACTTCCCGGATTTCGACGACGAACGCTCCGAGGTCATTTCCCGCGCACTTGACGCAGGGGTGCGCCGCATGGTGACGATCTGTACCCGGCTGCGTCTTGAAGCGCAGGTGCGCGCGATTGCAGAAGAGTTTGAACCGGTGTTCTACGCTGCGGGCACCCATCCGATGAGCGCCGCAGACGAGCCGTTGACGACGGTGGATGAACTGGTCGCCCTGGCGCAGCATCCGAAATTTGTGGGCATTGGCGAGACCGGACTGGATTACCACTACACCGCTGAAAGCGCCGAGGTTCAGAAGACTTCGCTCCGTATCCATATCGAGGCGGCACAGGAAACCGGGTTGCCCCTGATCATCCACGCCCGTGCGGCGGATGACGACATGGCACAAATCCTCACAGACGGGTTCAACACCAAGCCCTATACCTGTGTCATGCATTGCTTTTCTTCGTCGGCTGAACTGGCCCGAGCGGCACTCGACCTTGGCTTTTATTTGTCTATGTCCGGCATCGCCGCGTTCCCCAAAAGCCAAGATTTGCGCGACATCTTCGCCGCAGCACCTGTCGACCGCGTGCTGGTCGAAACCGACAGCCCCTACCTCGCCCCGCCCCCGCATCGGGGCAAACGGAACGAGCCCGCCTATACCGCCCACACCGCCCGCGTCGGGGCGGATGTGTTCGGCATGGACTATGCCGATTTCGCAGCCCAAACCGAGGCGAATTTTGAACGCCTGTTTTGGAAGGTCGCACAATACAAGGCGGCCACCTGATGAACGAAACACGCTTTACCATTCTTGGTTGCGGATCGTCGGGCGGTGTGCCGCGCCTTGGTGGCATTTGGGGGGCGTGCGACCCCGACAATCCGCGAAACGTGCGGCGCCGCTGTTCGATGCTGATCGAACGCGAAACCGACGCAGGCATCACCCGCATTCTGATCGACACCAGCCCAGACATGCGCGCACAATTGCTTAGCGCCGGTGTCGGAGAATTGGACGCGGTTGTTTACACCCACAGCCATGCCGACCACGTTCACGGGCTGGATGATCTGCGGATGATCGTCTTCAACATGAAGAAACGCCTCGCCGTCTGGGCCGATGGCGATACGCAGAACGATCTGTTCTCGCGCTTTGGCTATGCCTTTGTGCAACCGTCGGACAGCCCATACCCGCCGATCCTTGATATGAACACGATCAATGGCCCGATCGAGATCTCAGGCGCAGGTGGCACCGTCACCTTGACGCCGTTCCAAGTGAACCACGGCAGCATTGATGCGCTGGGGTTCCGCATCGGTGATCTGGCCTACCTGCCGGATGTGGCCAGTATCCCTGAAGATGTCTGGGCCGACCATCTGCAAGAACTTGATGTTTGGATACTCGACGCCCTGCGTCGCGATCCGCATCCCACCCATGCCCATCTGGCCAAATCGCTGCAGTGGATGGACCGAGCGAGGCCGCGTCAAGGTGTGCTGACCAACATGCATGTCGATCTCGATTATGCGACAGTTGAGGCCGAAACCCCCGATCACATCACACCGGCCTATGACGGCATGGTGATCACGCAGCCGCTGGGGTGAGCGTGCCCGGACGATACAGCGGGCGCATCGGGTCGGTGTACCTTTGACATGCAGGCATTGATCGACGTCATCCTCCCAGTCTTTCTGGTTGTCGGCTTTGGCTATGCAGTGGCTTGGCGCGGGTTGCTTTCTGCGTCATCCGTCGACGGGCTGATGTCTTTCACCCAGAACGTCGCCATACCGTGCCTCTTGTTCCGCGCGATTTGGACGCTGGATATCGGCGACAGCTTCTCAATCTCGTTGCTGATCAGTTTCTACACCGGGTCGCTGACCTGCTTTCTGGTTGGCCTGTTTGGCGCGCGATATCTGTTCAAACGAGATTGGGAAGACGCGGTTGCCATCGGTTTTTGCTGCCTCTTTGCAAACTCCGTTCTGTTGGGCCTCGCCATCACCGAACGCGCGTTCGGACCTGATGCACTCTCCGCCAACTATGCCATCATCGCGCTGCATTCGCCGTTTTGCTACGGGCTGGGCATCACCGTCATGGAATTCGTCCGTGCTCGCGCGGCGGACCAGCCGAACCGCGATGTGCCGCTGATCGTGGTCAAGGCAATGTTCCGCAATGCGTTGGTCATCGGCATCGCGCTGGGTGCGGTTTTCAACCTGCTCAATATCAGCCTGCCTGCGCCCTTTACCGACGCGCTGGATATGATGGTGCGCACGGCCCTGCCCGCCGCTTTGTTTGCGATGGGCGGTGTGCTCTATCGCTATCGCCCCGAAGGCGACATGCGGATCATTCTGTTTGTCTGCGCGATCAGCCTGCTGCTGCACCCGTCGATCACATGGACCCTTGGCACCACCTTTGCGCTTGAAGACAGCGCATTGCGCAGCGCTGTGATCACGGCAGCAATGGCGCCCGGTGTGAATTGCTATGTGTTTGCCAATATCTATGGCCACGCCCGCCGTGTGGCCGCATCATCGGTCCTGATGGCAAGCGCCCTTTCAGTGATCACCGCGTGGCTTTGGCTGGGCACGTTGCCATAAGCGCCATCCACAACCTGCCCCATAAATTGGGCGAAACACCCCATCCAACACCATACCATGTGTCCCATCAGCCTTGTCACACGGAACATGTGACGCCGTCTTTGCGTTACCCCCTCGAACCGACGCCAACGGAAACCGAGGATATGCAACACGTTATCGCCACCTTGATCGCACTCACACTTCCAGTCAGCGTAAGCGCGGCATCGTTGTCAGATGTGATCGCCGACTACGTCACAACGTTCGATGCCTCGACCCTGAACGCAGACGAGCAGGCGCGTATCGTCGGTATCCACAACCGGGCTAATCTTGCCCACGGTATGAAGGTGCTGCTGGTACATGATGTTCTTCTGAAGGCAGAAGCTCTGGAACATGAAAACATCCACTCAACAAAGCCTGAACCGGTCCAAATGTCGGCTGCCGACTAGTCTTGCGAAAACCGGTCCAGAATTTGCGCCTGGCGGCCGCGATTTTTGTGTATCGAACAGGCCTACCGTTTGACGGCCCATTTTGTATGAGCTAATCACATTGTATCCGAATGGATACAAGAATAGATGTCAGAAATCCCTATCCTCTCCAGCGGCGAAACCGCCTATGCCAGCCTGATCCAAACCCTGCGTAGCGGAGAGTTTTCGCCCGGTGACCGGCTCCGCGAAGAAGACGTTGCACAACGCCTGAATCTATCGCGGACACCTATCCGAGAGGCGCTGCGCCGATTGGAAATAAACGGCATCGTCGAACATCGCCCCCGCATTGGTGCGGTGATCCGCAAACTGTCACAGACTGAGATTGTAGAGCTTTACGAGATGCGGATTGTGTTGGAATGCACCGCAGCCCGAATGGCAGCCCAGCACGGCTCAGAGGCAGAGTTTGACGCGCTCGAGCATATGAACGCGCGGATCAAAGCTGCCCAAGACGCACCTACCCAAGGGGCGGCCATAAATCAGGATTTTCACGAGGCGCTTTACCGCGCGGCGCGCAATCAGTTCCTTGTCGCCTCAGCCGAACCTGTCAACAACGGGCTGATCCTGCTTGGGCAAACGACTTACTTGGATCCAGACCGCATTGGCGTTGTCGTGTCCCAACATGCCGACATGATCACCGGTCTGCGCCAGCGCGATGGCGACATGGCAGCCCACGCCGCCGAAGCGCACGTGCAAACCTCACTGCGTTACCGGCTCAAGGCACTGACCCCATGAGGCCTGTGGCACAGGCCTTTATCGTGGCAGGGCTTGGGGTGGCGGCCTTTCACTGGTTCCACATGCCACTGCCGTGGCTTCTAGGCCCGATCTTTGCTTGCCTTGCTGCGGCACTGGCGGGTGTTGCTATGGGCGGCATCAAACCACTGAACGACACGATGCGCACCATTCTGGGTGTTGCGGTCGGGGCCACCCTGACTCCTGCGGTCCTCGCGACCTTTCCTGCTATGTGGCCGACCTTGGCGCTGGTGCCGGTCATGGTGCTGTGCATCGGTCTGATTGGTGTGCCGTATTTCCAGCGCCTGTGCGGCTATGATTTCGCGACCGCCTACTACGCCTCTATGCCCGGCGGATTGCAGGACATGATCGTGTTTGGCGAAGAGGCGGGCGCAAACGTACGCGCACTTAGCCTTATTCATGTGACGCGGGTGATGATCATCGTTGTCGCGCTGCCGTTCTTGTTGATCTGGATATGGGACGCTGATCTTTCAAACCCGCCCGGCGCACCGGCAAGCAGTATACCTCTGCACGAACTGGCACTGATGGTCGTTTGCGCGATTGTCGGCTGGCGCGTGGCGGAACGGGTTGGCCTGTTCGGCGCATCGATCCTTGGACCGCTGATTGCAACCGCGGCGTTGACCCTCGCCGATGGTCTGCATAACCGCCCCCCAGCCGAGGCCATCTGGGCAGCACAGTTCTTCATCGGAATGACAATCGGCACGAAATACGCTGGAATCACTTTGACCGAAGTGCGTAAGGATCTGACTGCAGGTCTTGGATTCTGCCTGATCCTGATCATACTATCCCTGATGTTTGTCGAGGCGATTTATGGTCTGGGCCTGGCACCCGGAATGGAAACGTTATTGGCTTTTGCCCCGGGCGGCCAAGCTGAACTGACAGTGCTTGCCTTGATCATCGGTGGCGACATTGCGTTTGTTGTCGCGCATCATGTTCTGCGAATTTTCGTCGTCATCATGGGCGCGCCTCTGGCGGCGCGCGTGTTCAAGTCACGACTTGCAAAGTAGCAAACTTAGGTTTGCAAACTTGCAAACACCCCCACAGTGAATTGTGAAAATTGGTGCGGTCGGAGAGACTCGAACTCTCACGGGTGTTACCCCACAGCGACCTCAACGCTGCGCGTCTACCATTCCGCCACGACCGCACTGTCTTGACTTGGTAGGCGGCTCATTAGCGAAGGTCGCAATCGGGGGCAAGCGCAAATTTCGCACTATTGCGAGGATCGTTGCCAGACCCCGACCCGCGGCCCCACAACACGCACCACAACGATGGTCAGGACAATTGCGATCACGCCCCAACCCATCTCGGGCATATCGCCAAAGATCATCCGGTTGATTGACCGTCCGGGCAAAAATGTGAACGCGCCAGCGACGATCAATCCGTTGGAATAGAGGCTCCGAAAAACTGCCTGATGCGCGTTGAAATTGCGGTTCATCGCGTGGCGCACCCCCATCCAAAGCGATACCAGCGTCAACACCGCAAACCCATGCAGCGGGCCAAAGTAAAACGGGCTCCAGAATGCTTGGATCCAGAACGCAGACAGCGCCAGTGACGCCATCGCCACGACCCAGACATAGCCTAGGATTTTGTGCAGACTGTCTCGTCGGTGCCTGTAAAGAACGACGGGGCCAAGTGTGAGGCCAATAATGGCGGAAACCATATGCACTTGGAGATGTGGCGAAGCGGTCAGGAATGGGTCTAGCGTCATGTCGTCCTCTTGTCGTTTTGGATGTGATGCGGCACCTAACACCGCAAGCAGGCCCACCGAGCCAGAGGAGATACGCCAGTGACAGAGATGCGTTCGTGAAAAACAAGGCCCTGCAACTCGCGCTTCGTGAATGGCGACGGCATTTGTTGAACCCGTTGACCATCACAGTCCTTGCTGGGGTCACGGCGGTGCTTGCCTTGGTTGGACCGTTCGGGACGATTCAATCCCTTTCCCTGCCGGAACGTGCCGCCTATTGGGGTGTGTTGGTAATTGTGGGGTATGTGGGCGGCTACCTGATCAGTTATGCGATTCTTCCACACAACGATGTGCCAAAGCAGCGGATCCCGCGTGTATTGCTTGCCGGAGGTCTGACAGGCATCGTGATGACTGCGATGGTCACCGCATTGAATATCCCGGTCTTTGGTGTCTTACCGAGCTTCTCGAACTATCCGGCCTTCGTTGCCACAACCGTCGCGATCTCGATCATCGTCATGGCGGTGATCGACATGTTTAACCGTAACCTGCGCCCACATTCCGGTCCGGTTGAGACGACAGTCCAGACGCCCCCCCTTCTTGACCGTCTGCCTTTCGACAAACGCGGGCCTCTGGTGGCGCTGTCGGTCGAGGACCATTATGTGAGGGTACAGACCACGGTTGGGGACGAGATGCTTTTGATGCGCCTTGCAGACGCCATACGCGAAGTCGGAGAGACAACGGGCGCTCAGGTCCACCGGTCGCACTGGGCGGCCTTTGATCAGGTGGCAAAGGTCAGCCGCCAAAGCGATCGGGCCGTGCTGCATATGAAAACAGGGATCGACGTTCCCGTCAGTCGTGCCAACGTTCCTAAGCTGAAAGAGGCCGGGCTTTTGCCCTGACATATATGGTTGAATGGCGCATTACTGACGGGTTGACCGATTACGACGAGGCCGTGACCGAGATGGAGACGCGGGCGGCAGCGATTGCAGCCGGGTCTGCTGAAGAGTTGGTGTGGTTGCTTGAGCATCCACCGCTTTACACCGCAGGCACCAGTGCCAAGCGCGAAGACCTGAAAGACCCAGACCGGTTCCCCGTCTACCCCAGCAAACGGGGTGGGCAATACACCTATCATGGACCGGGCCAACGGGTGGTGTATGTCATGCTCGACGTGGGCAAGCGCGGGCGCGATGTAAGGTGTTTCGTACAAGACCTCGAACGCTGGGTGATCGCGACCTTGGGCGAGTTTGGACTGACCGGGCATATCCGTGATGGCCGTGTCGGGGTATGGATTGAAAGGCCAGACAAGAAACTTTTACCGGATGGTAAAATCGCCGAAGACAAGATCGCAGCGATTGGCATTCGGCTGCGCAAATGGGTGAGCTTTCACGGCATTTCGATCAATGTCGAACCCGACCTGAGCCATTTCGATGGCATCGTACCGTGTGGGATCACGCAATACGGTGTGACCTCGTTGGTTGATCTTGGGTTGCCGGTGACGATGGATGATCTGGACGTCGCGCTGCGACAGCGTTTTGACGACATTTTTGGTGGTGCAGCAAAACTGACACAAACCTGTCACGGGACTGATACGCGAATCCGGTGAAGCTCTGGCCACCCGGTACGGCGCAGGGCGCTGTCGACCGGATCCAAGCAATCATCATCGGACATGGATCATGACACCTAAAGACATTCACGACCTTTCTGCAGACGACTGGGACGAACTGAACGACCCGCGCCCCGAGGGCAATGATTTCGACAAGGTGGTAGACCGCACAATTTCACGCCGGGGTTTCCTTGGCGGTGTGCTGGCATTTGGTTCCGGCGCTGCCGTCATGGGCGCAGGCATGCTCAAGGGCAGCACAGCGATGGCGCAACCGGCGTCGCGCTTTCCGTTCTCGCCGATCGCGGCACAGACTGACGGCACAATCCATGTGCCCGAAGGCTATAGCTGGGACATGTTGGTGCGCTGGGGCGATCCGCTGTTTTCGGATGCCGAGGGCGCATATGATCCCAAAGCAGGTGTTTCGGTTGATTTCGCTGACCGCGTGATGGGCGAAAACACAGACGGCATGGAGCTATTCAACGTCGACGGGCGCGAAATCCTTGTTGTGAACAGCGAATACACCAACAACAAGACCAACCTGCCGCACCGCGAAGATGGTCTGCCAGGCAGCCTTGATGACGTGCGCATCCTTCAGCATCTGCAGGGTGTAACCGTGATGGAGCTGGCGCAAAGCGATGACGGCTAGTCGGTTGTGGTCGACAGCCCTTATAATCGCCGCATCCACCACAACACGCCGATGACCTTCTCGGGTCCGGCAGCTGGTCATGACCTGCTCAAGACAGAGGCGGATCCGACCGGCATGGCGTCACTTGGTACGATGAACAACTGTGGTTCAGGCCGCACACCTTGGGGCACATATCTGACCTGCGAAGAGAACTTCAACGGCTATTTCGGTGCCGCGTCAGAGGTATCCGCCGATACATTGGTGATGGATGGCTTTGCTCGTTACGGGGTGCGTACTCAGGTCGATGCGGGCCGGTACAATTATCATGGTTTCGATCCGCGCTTTGACATCGCGACCAACCCGCACGAGCCGCATCGCGCAGGTTATATCGTGGAAATCGATCCTGCGAACCCGGACATGACCCCGGTCAAGCACACCGCTCTGGGGCGTTTCAAACACGAGAACGCCGCTTATGGCATCGCCGCAGATGGTCGTGTGGTAGTCTACATGGGTGACGATGAACGCGGCGAATTCATGTATCGCTGGGTCAGCAACGATGTGTATGTCCCGGGCGAGGACACGTCGGCTCTGCTGTCCGAAGGCACACTGTCGGTTGCGGTCTTCGAAGATGACATGAGCGGGCGTTGGATGCCACTGACACCGGCAACCACTGGCATGGACGAAGCACATATTTCTGTCTTCACTCGACTGGCTGCGTCCAAGGTCGGAGCCACCACCATGGACCGCCCCGAGTGGATCGCCGTGCATCCGAACGCCTCCGAGGCCTATTGCTGTCTGACCAACAATTCGCGTCGTGGCGTGCTGAACGACGATGGCACCGTGCGGACCAATGCGGGTGGCGATCCTTTGACGACAAACGCGGTCAATCCGCGCGAAACAAATCGCTATGGTCAGATCGTGCGCTGGCGCCCTGAAGCTGGGGATCATGGTGCCGACGCGTTTTCGTGGGATTTGTATGTGATGGCCGGGAACCCGACGGTTCACACAGAAGGGCCAAACGCAGGATCCGCCAACATCAACGCCGGAAACCTGTTCAATTCACCTGATGGGATGCAGATCGACTCGACTGGAATGATTTGGATCCAGACCGATGGGGATGATGACAACGAGGGCGACTTTGCCGGGATGGGCAACAACCAGATGCTGGCCGGTGACCCTGTCACAGGTCGGATCGAACGTTTTCTGACTGGTCCGAACGGATGCGAGGTGACTGGCCTGACTTGGTCGTCAGACCGTCGCACGATGTTCGTCGGCATCCAGCACCCGGGGAGCAACTGGCCCGACGGCGAAGGAAACCTGCCAAGGTCTGCCGTGATCACAGTCACGCGCGATGACGGCGATCTTGTTGGCTAATCCCGACATGTGACCGTTTTCTACTCCGGGCGCAGATTTGCGCCCGGATTGCCCCATGAATACGCTTCAAGCAACTGTTTTAAATATATTTCTTTTCAACTATGCCGCCATATGATCGGTCGCGGCGTTAGACCAAAGTGCGACAATAAAGTTTGATCTGCGTCAAATACATCCGTTGCCGCCACCTGCCTCACATTCTAAAACGACGATGGAACAAATGGCGCGTGGAGAATCCCTGCGCCTTTTTATTGGGAACCAGCAGGAGGCAGATATGGCAGACGCCGCCATTCACGGCCACGAACATGACGACCAGCGGAGCTTTTTTACCCGCTGGTTCATGTCCACGAACCACAAGGACATCGGGATTCTCTACCTGATTGCCGCCGGTCTCGCGGGCTTCATTTCCGTGGCATTCACCGTCTACATGCGCATGGAGCTTATGAACCCCGGTGTTCAGTACATGTGTATGGAAGGCGCACGCCTGACCGCAGCCGCGGTTGGCGATTGTACCCCGAACGGACACCTTTGGAACGTGCTGATCACCGGTCACGGCATCCTGATGATGTTCTTCGTGGTGATTCCAGCGCTGTTTGGCGGTTTTGGCAACTATTTCATGCCCTTGCAGATCGGCGCGCCAGACATGGCGTTCCCGCGTCTGAACAACCTGTCTTTCTGGCTGTTCGTTGCCGGTACGACGCTGGCGATTTGTTCGGTCTTTGCACCGGGCGGCAATGGTCAGTTGGGGTCGGGTGTAGGCTGGGTTCTGTATCCACCGCTTTCCACCAATGAAGGCGGCATGTCGATGGACCTCGCGATCTTTGCGGTCCACGTCTCGGGTGCATCGTCGATCCTGGGTGCGATCAACGTCATCACTACTTTCCTGAACATGCGCGCGCCGGGCATGACGCTGTTCAAGGTTCCGCTGTTCGCGTGGTCGATCTTCGTCACTGCCTGGTTGATCCTTCTGGCGCTGCCGGTTCTGGCAGGTGCAATCACCATGTTGCTCACCGACCGTAACTTCGGAACTACCTTCTTTGATCCCGCAGGTGGTGGTGACCCGGTTCTCTACCAGCACATCCTGTGGTTCTTTGGTCACCCAGAAGTGTACATCGTGATCCTGCCTGCGTTCGGTATTATCAGCCACGTGATCGCCACGTTCAGCCGCAAGCCGATCTTCGGCTACCTGCCGATGGTCTGGGCGATCATCGCGATTGGTGCCTTGGGCTTTGTCGTGTGGGCGCACCACATGTACACCGTGGGCATGTCGCTGACCCAGCAGTCCTACTTCATGCTGGCAACAATGGTCATCGCGGTTCCGACTGGGGTGAAGATTTTCTCGTGGATCGCCACGATGTGGGGCGGCTCGATCGAGTTCAAAACACCAATGCTTTGGGCATTCGGGTTCCTGTTCCTCTTCACCGTCGGTGGTGTGACAGGCATCGTTCTGTCGCAGGCCGCCGTGGACCGCGCGTATCATGACACCTACTACGTCGTTGCGCACTTTCACTATGTGATGAGCCTTGGTGCGGTGTTCGGCATCTTCGCGGGGATCTACTTCTACTTCCCCAAGATGACCGGCAAGATGTACCCGGAATGGGCCGGCAAGCTGCACTTCTGGACGTTCTTCATCGGTGCAAACCTGACATTCTTCCCGCAGCACTTCTTGGGTCGTCAGGGCATGCCACGTCGCTACATCGACTACCCCGAAGCGTTCGCATATTGGAACTACATCTCGAGCTGGGGCGCGTTCCTGTCCTTCGCATCGTTCCTGTTCTTCATCGGGGT
>NZ_CBFHLV010000078.1:0-12795 GCF_965656765.1 Marivita sp.
TTTCATGTTCGAATTCAAAAACTGCTCGAGCTGATTCACCGTGGATCAACGGAACAAGGTAACGACGGAACAGCTTGAGCTCTTCTTCTGAAAAAAGGCTTGTAACAGATTTTGGTTGTGCGAGATCAGACTTCCAGCCGACGCGCCTCCGGAAGTTTTCGTTGCCGTAGCTGATTGCAAAAGACTCCGGATCGTAGATGAACACGCCATCGGGCAATGCTTCGACCACGGAATTCCGACCTGTTTTGGCACTCTCGGTAAAAGCATCGGACACATCAGTGCGGACGGTCACAAACTCTGAGATTTCGCCGAATTCGTCTACTTTGGGAAAGATTGACGTCTTGACGTTGATCGTCTGACCCGATTTCGCCTTGAGCCGCTGAAAACCTGACCATACTTGACCAGCATAGATGGTCTTTAGCATTGCTTCGTGAACAAGCTTTTCGGTATCGTCCGGGTACAAAAGGCATGGTTTTTGACCGATGACTTCTTCGCCTGAGTACCCAAAAACGTCGGTGAAGTTATTGTTTACAGCGACGATCCGACCATCGTGGCCGGTAACGCTGACAATCGTGTGCTTCTCAAGCGCTTGTTCTTGCAAATTCATTGCGAGATTGTTTGCAGCAATCTGTACAGCAATGGACCTTCCACGGAAAAGATTCATGATTCCACTGATGGTAGCCGCAGCGAGCAAGATGAACGCCGCGATGAGCATAAAGGAATCACTTTCTTCGAACACCCTGGAAATGAGCAGCAAACTCACCGCCAAGATGCTTGAGCCGATGGCGATCACGAACCAAAAATCTCGTGATCTTGTGTTCTTATAATCTGCCAGTGTCTTGTTCATAACGCACCCCAAGCACCCAGTATCGATTTCGCAAACACTACGTTTCAGTGCCAATACCAATACAACATGCAATCCAAATTCGGCGTGAATGGGGCAACGTTAAAAGTTTTTGAAAGGAAAACGCCCTGAACATGAGGCCAAACGAGGCTTTGGTCCGGCTAAAAGTGTGTTTGACGCAATCCTATCCGCCGCAAAGATACCGGAGACAGCGCCGCGCACCACCTTAGCGTGAAAAATACATGCTGGGATGTTGCTTTAAGGTGTCTCTACTTCTCGCGAGGTTCGGTTGAGCGGACGCTTGGATCAGTCTTTCTGTTGGAGAAGCCGGTTAAAGCTCATTGAGATATGCGCGCGCTGCATCTGAGCAACGGCGTTCAGATCCCCCGATTGCAAACCGATCTGAACAGCCTCAAGTTCGTGCAGGAAAATTCTGTACTCTTCGCACAAGTCCAATTCAGACTTGATCGCACGGACAAGCCAAAGACGTTTGGTCTGGTAGTACAAACGCTCCAAGACCTGCCGCAATGGTTCGTTCGCAGTCAGCTCCAAAAGTGATTGAAAAACCTCCATATCAAGCGCTGTAAACGCCTTGGGCGTCCCGTCCGCAATCATTTTGGCCGCACGTTCTATGAGGGTTTGCAGGCGCACCATAAACGTCGCACTGGGCATGACAGGATCAAGCCGCCCGGTCAAAGCGGTCAATTCCACCCGCAGCCGATAGGCCTGTTCCAGCTCTTTAATATCCGCGTCGGTGACAAAGGTTCCAACACCATGCACCGAGTGAACAAGTCCCTCTTCTTCCAATCGCGCTAGAACGCGGCGCATAGGCGTACGGCTGGTGCCGAATTCTTCGGACAATGCGGTTTCCGAAAGCTGCGCCCCGGGCGGATACTCAAGCAAACAGATTCGCTGCCGGATTTCGCCGTGCATGGCTGCATGCCGGTCTTTGACACTCGCCGCAGCATCCGCGCTGATTTCTTCTGTGCCGTCAAGCAGCAAGCCGATCCCCCAGCCTTTCGAGCATACCCAGGCACTGCGCTAATTGGTCAATGGCGATGTACTCGTCAGCTTTGTGCGCCTGTTCAATCGATCCCGGACCACAGACCACCACATCTGTTCCAAGTGCTTGGAACAAACCCGCTTCGGTCCCAAACGCCACCACGTCCGAGCTGTTGGCACCCGTCAGTTCCGAGACAATCCTGCGGGCTTCGTTTTCATCGGTGGGCAGAAGGCCAACAACTTCGCCGATGACATCGGTGGTGATATAAGCGCCGGGATGTACTGCGCGCATTTTTGGCAGCAGTTCAGCCTCGCAATAGTCGTTTAGGCTTTGTCGCACAAATTCGACATCCCCAGGCTGGACCGGGCGCATTTCCCATTCGACCTGCGCTGACGGTGCAATCACGTTATGTGCCACTCCGCCCACCAAAGACCCCACGTTGACTGTGGTCCAGGGTGGATCAAACGGAGAATTCTGTGGTGCTCGTGCCTGCAACTTTTCTTTCAGACCGAGCAAATGGTTCACGTATCGAACCGCGTATTCGACCGCGTTCACGCCATGATCCGGCAGTGAACCGTGTCCTGCCAATCCGTTGAAATGAGTCGTGTACTCGTTGCATCCTTTGTGTCCATCAATGATGCGCATCTCGGTCGGTTCACCAATGATCGCAACGCCAGGTGTCAGGTCACGCTCTGCCAAAGTCTCGGCCAAATGGCGCGCACCCATACACCCGACCTCTTCGTCATAGGTGAATGCAAAGTGCACCGGCCTGTCACCAACTCGTTCGGCAAAATGAGGCGCCATTGCAAGTGTCGCGGCGATGAACCCCTTCATGTCACAGGCGCCGCGACCATAAAGACGACCATCGGTGTGGCCCATCTCAAAGGGATCGCGCGTCCATGCCTGATCGGCGACCGGAACGACGTCGCTATGTCCCGAGAGTAGTATCCCGCCGTTGCGATCCGGCCCCAGAGTTGCAAACAGATTGGCCTTGGTGCCGCAAGGCGATGACATCACATCACAGCGCGCGCCGGCTTCTTCCAGCAGACCCGCCATGTGGAGGATCATGTCGAAGTTGCTGTCAGCCGAAATGGTCGGATAGGCGATCAAATCGCCCAGAATTTCGGTTGTGCGCTGCAAGTATTCCACGGCGTTAATCCTTCACGAACAGCTTTCGCTCGACGTTGCACAAAGGCTCGGCAGGGCCGTCCTCGGTGATCAGGATGGTTTCAGTGGTCTCAAGCCCCCATGTATCCATCCAAAGGGCTGGCATAAAATGGAACGTCATCCCGGGTTGCAGGATGGTTTCATCCTCAACCCGCAACGATGCCGTCCGTTCACCCCAATCCGGAGGATAGCTAAGGCCAATCGGGTACCCACAACGACCTTCACGGAAAATGCCGTGTCGCTGCAAGACATCTACAAGGGCTTGTGCAATATCGCTGGTGCGATTTCCGGCCCGCGCCGCATCAAGGGCTGCTTCGATGCCTTCAAGTTGCGCCTGTTCGGCATCCAGCATCTCTTTCGGCGGCTTTCCAAGGAAAACAGTCCGGCAAAGTGGCGCATGGTAGCGGCGATAGCAGCCCGAGAGTTCGAAAAAGGTCGCTTCCCCTTCGCGCATGACATCTCCGTTCCACGTCAGGTGTGCGGCGGTGGCATCAAGCCCTGATGGCGTCAACGGAACGATCGCGGGGTAATCCCCCCAGATATCATCAACGCCTGTGATTCCAGCATGCATGATATCAGCCACAACGTCATTTTTGCGAACCCCTGGTGCGGCGCGATCCATTGCCGTTTTGATGACGCGTTCAGAAATACGCGCGGCATTGCGGATAAACGCTATTTCCTCTTGTGATTTCACCAAGCGCTGCCAGTTCACCAGCGCCGTGGCATCCGAAACCTGCGCATTTGGCAGTTCGGCACACAAGACCTCATGCGCCTTAGCAGAGTAGTAATAGTTTTCCATCTCGACGCCGATCCGCGCATTTTCGAGGCCAAAACCACGCATGCGTTCCGCAAGATCCTGCATCGGATGGCGCACGGTGGATTGCACATAGCTGTCCGCATATCCGAAGATGTTGTCCTCAGACATCCAACAGGTACGCAGCGCTCCCATCGAATCCATGAAACGGCCCCACCAGATCGGCTCTCCCTCCATGCGCAGCAGGACGCCTTGATGGACGTAGAAAGACCACCCGTCATACCCGGTCAACCACGCCTGATTCGACGGATCAGTGATAAAAAGGGCATCAAGCCCGGCAACATCCATTGCGTAGCGGGTCAAAGCGATACGTCGGTCATATTCTACTTGGCTAAACGGTGCTTTTCCGTCGGGCATGCTTGGTCCTCAGCAAGTTATTTTGTAAGATGTACACAACTCAGCGGGAATACTGCTGAACAGCGCACAGAATCGGGCTGTGTTTCCTTGACATGATTGGGAAATATCGACTGATGTGCACAACGATTTGCCACCTTTAATGACTGGAAAACGACATGCTGCGGAATGACCAACTTGATCAGTGGGATCGAGACAACTTTTTCCACCCGTCTACCCACCTCGCGCAACACGCTCGGGGTGAAAGCCCGAGTCGGGTGATCAAAACCGCGTCGGGTGTCCACATCGAAGACCGCAACGGTACACGGCTGCTTGACGCGTTTGCAGGACTATATTGCGTCAACGTCGGTTACGGCCGGCAGGAAATTGCAGAAGCGATTGCCGAACAGGCCAAGGAACTGGCGTACTACCATTCATATGTTGGTCACGGCACAGAAGCGTCGATAACCCTGTCCAAGATGATCCTCGACCGTGCGCCGTCGCATATGTCCAAGGTGTATTTCGGCCTTGGCGGTTCTGACGCGAACGAAACCAATGTCAAACTGGTCTGGTACTACAACAACATTCTGGGCCGCCCGCAGAAGAAGAAGATCATCTCGCGCTGGCGCGGATATCACGGGTCGGGTCTTGTCACCGGATCGCTGACCGGACTTGAGCTTTTCCACAAAAAATTCGATCTGCCCATCGAACAGGTCGTCCACACAACTGCACCCTACTACTATCGTCGCGAAAACTTGGATCAGACCGAAGCACAGTTCGTGGAACAATGCGTGGCTGATCTGGAAGCCATGATCGCGCGAGAGGGTGCCGACACCATCGGCGCATTCATCGGTGAGCCGATGTTGGGCACAGGTGGGATCGTCCCCCCACCCGCAGGCTATTGGGCGGCCATACAGGCTGTTTTGAATAAGCACGATATTCTGTTGATCGCCGACGAGGTCGTGACCGGCTTTGGCCGTCTTGGCACCATGTTCGGGTCCGAACACTATGGGATCGAGCCCGACATCATCACCATCGCCAAAGGCCTGACTTCGGCCTATGCTCCGCTGTCTGGCTCTATTGTGTCGGATAAGGTGTGGGCGGTGCTTGAGCAGGGCACAGACGAAAACGGACCGATTGGTCATGGCTGGACATACTCTGCACACCCCATCGGCGCTGCGGCTGGTGTCGCAAATCTCAAGCTGTTGGATGACCTGAAGCTAATCGCGAACGCAGGTGAGGTCGGCGGCTATTTGAACAAAACCATGATCGAAGCGTTGGGCGACCACCCCAATGTCGGTGAGGTGCGCGGTGACGGAATGATCTGCGCAGTTGAGTTCGTGAAAGACAAATCCAATCGAGCGTTCTTTGACCCAGCAGACAAAATCGGGCCGCAGATCTCGGCCAAGCTTTTGGAACAAGACAAGATCATCGCCCGCGCGATGCCGCAAGGTGACATTCTTGGGTTTGCCCCACCCTTTTGCCTGAGCCGCGAAGAGGCAGATCAAGTGGTGGCAGGGACGGTTAATGCCGTCAAAGCCGTACTTGGGTAACGAGAACTTTCGTTTGAATGACCAGAGCCGCCGGGCGATTATCCCGGCGGCCTTTTTGTTGCATGACTTTCGCCTTTCTAACTTAACCTCTGCACATGACGGATTTGGCTGTGCTAAAGCCTAATTTATGAACCAAGCATCGACCTTTGTGATTGGGGTGGACGGCGGCGGCACAGGGTGCCGTGTGGCGATCAGTGATGGTTTGGGTAACGTGATCGGATCAAGCTCAGGTGGTGCTGCAAACTACACAAGCGATCCCGCAAGAACAGTTAAGCACATCATTGCCGCCCTGACCGAGGCGGCGACGGGCGCTGGCCTTTCGTTGGAAGACCTCAAGGCGGCACCGACACATATCGGCTTGGCTGGAGTTGTCTCCAAGACCGACGCAGATCAGGTCGCCAAAGCCCTACCCTTCGCCCACTGCATGGTTAGCGAAGATCAAACCACAACGGTCGCGGGCGCACTTGGCCATCAGAAGGGCGCAGTGGTATCCGTGGGCACTGGTTCTTTTGTAGCCATCAAACGAGATACCAAAATCCGATTCATTGGCGGATGGGGCCTGCACCTTGGCGATCAGGCGTCTGGCGCATGGTTGGGACAGCAAGCACTTCAACGCTGTGCACTGGTCTTGGACGGATTGGTCGACACATCTGACTTTGTAGAAACGTTGGTCCAACAGATTGGCCGTAAGCCGGGGGACATGATCACCTTCGCGCGGAATGCAACACCAGAGGTCTATGCCAATATTGCGCCAGACATTATGGCTGCCGCGAAGGCACTTGACCCAAACGCCCTTACGTTAGTCGAGGCAGGCGCGGATTATCTAAACCAGTGCTTGGGTATTGCCAGCCTGAACAAAGATGAGGTGGTCTGCCTCACCGGCGGGCTTGGACCATACTACGAGCACTGGCTGGATGACACCTTTCAAGCACGGGTGACCAAGCCCAATGGTACGGCTTTGGACGGCGCGCTTTTCCTCTCACGTCAAATGTTAGAGGAACAGGTCACGACCTAACAGATGTCACTGTGGCTCGACCGCCTGCAATTGGCCGATCTGATCTACCACATCTGCAATCGCATTCATGACCAAAGGCGTTCCACAAACCCAATCCACATTGGTCTGCATAACTGGAAAATCGGCCAATGATGGATGGCCGACCATCTCTTCCGACAATGAAAAACCCGAATACTCTTGAGACCCGATCAACAGATCAGGTTGGTACAGGATGACCTGCTCAAGTGACAACGTACCATTCCCCTGAAAGCCAAGTTCGACCGAGAGATTCCGTGCGCCCCCTGCGATCAGAATATCGTGGCTAAGCGTTCCTGCCCCCAGCGCATACCCATTAGGCAGAAAAAATGCTGCCAGGGGCGCGTCGGATGTGGCCCAGGTCAGATTGGTCAGATCACGTTCCAATTTCACCGCAATCTGGTCAGCTTTGACTTCCTGACCCAACACCTTGCCCATTAGACGGATCTCTTGCGGTATCGCTTCAAGCGATGTTGTGATCGGGAACTGGACAACCTTGATACCGATCGAGCGGAGCAAAGCCAGCATCGCAGGATCATTGTATTGTCCAGCAACGACAACATCAGGGGCCTGAACCGCGATCATCTCAGCCGTGCCGTTGTTAAGGGCGAAGTGCCCAGCCTGATCCGCCATTGCCGACGTTCGCGGGTCTGTCGATAATTTGCTCAACGAAACGACCTGCTCTGGTGCAGCCAAGAGCATTACAAGTTGATCCGTGCAGACATTGACTGACACAACACCCGGCAGATCTGATGCGCTGGCCCAAACCGGGGCCAGCACAAAACTCATCAACGCCACAAGACGCCGCATCCTTTAGAAGGATGTTTCAATGCCAAAGCGGATGGTCCGCTCGGGCGCGTTGAAACCGCGAACGGTCTGGTAGGACACGTCCCCAACATTGTCGATCGCCCCGTATATGGAAGCTTTGTCGGTGACGTCATAGCGGGCTGACAGATCCCACACGGTATAGTCATCCAACGGTGTTGGCGTCCCAAATCCATCAAGCGTATCCGCCACGCGAGTCACGTTCACACCCACTTGCAGACGATCCGTGACATCCGCTTCAAGCGCGAGCGAAAGATCATGGCGCGGCACAAGAACCACGCGGTCACCGTTGTTTTCAGCGTTGGTCAATGTATAGGCCCCAGACAACCGGACCCGGTCGGTGATGGCATATGACCCGCTGAGCTCAAGACCGCGCGTTTCGGTGGTGCCATCCGTCTGTATGTAGCAACCGAACGCCTGCGAGGGCAGGCAATTTGACGACGACCCAAACCCAATCAGGTTTTCGATCTCGGCCCAGAACAACGTGGCTTTGACCGAACCACGATCACCATAGGAGTGCTCAATCCCAAGGTCGAAACTCAGGCTTTCTTCTGGGTCCAAAGGTATTGATCCGGCATACGGGCCAAACCGTTCGTAAAGCGACGGCGCACGATACCCAGTTCCGAGCGAAGCCCGTACAATGGTGGCCTCATTCAATTGGTAGGACAGAGCAGCGCGCCCCGAGAATTGCCCGTCGAAGTCCGAGTAGTCATCATAGCGCAGCGTCAAAGATAGCTCGATCGCGTCAGTCGGGGTCGCCTTGAGTTCCGCAAAAGCCGCTGAATTGGAGGCATCGTAGGTTTCGCCGTCCAACTCGGACCGCTCTTCGGTCCAATCTGCACCCAAGGCCAAAGAAATGCTCTGTGAGATCTCGCCCTGAGCCAGATAAGCAGCGGTGTCACGTTCTCCGAGGAAATCTTGTGTGAACCCGCCCGCATCGAAACGGTCGATTTCATAGCGGCTAAACGACAGCTCGTGTGTCCATGCCCCGGCCTGGACTTCACCGAACACACGCACACCACGCCGCGTTTCATCGATCTCACCGGAATTGTCAAAATCAGACCGGTCGAATTCCGCAGACCCATCGGACCAAATCCCAGTCAGACCCAGACGAATTGCATCGCTGACCTGATAAGCCGCAAAAAGGTTGACTGTACTTTGTTCAAACCCATCATTCTCATCATCAATGGCACGGGCTGAATACCCGCCTAACGTGACGCGGCCGATGCTTAGTGCCAGTTCGGTCCGGTCATCGAGGTAGCCGACACTAAGATTGGCAGAACGTGTTTCAAAGCTGCCCGCTTCGACACGCACTTGACCGGACACGCCATCAACGGCAGGCCGCCAGCTTTCCACTTCAACAACGCCAGCAATTGCCTCAGAGCCGTAAACGGCCGACTGTGTCCCTTTCACAACGGCGACGCGATCAAGCGACCCGCTTGTCAAAGTCCCAAAGTTGAAGGCCGTTTGCGGGCCTGACGGGTCCGCAACATCGATCCCATCAACGCGCACCCCCACATAAGGTCCGCTTAGGCCGCGGACCCGAACGGTTGCCGAGCCGCCCAATCCGCCGTTTGCGCTGACAGCGACACCCGGCAAGGCGTCCAATGCAGCGGTCGCGCCAACGCCGCCACGTCGGATGTCGTCGGTTTCGGCCACGTCAATAGTGGCACCTGTGGTGTTGAGGTTGGTGGGTAACAAGCCACCGAAAACAACAATTTCTTCAAGTTCTATAATAGCCCCACCAAGGTCTTGAGCGGCCGCAATCGACGGCGCAACAAGGGTGGAACACAAGAGAAGTTTGGTCGTGAGATGTGCCATTGCAATGATCCCAGCTTTGCCCGGCGCGCTGCGCCGGATTGGTAACGATAATCTGGAACGCGTACGCATCCGCAGACGGTGATAGACACCACTACGGACCATGCCGCCGCCCTACCGCACCCCGCGATTGGACTGGGTGTTGGCCTACGGCAGGTCTCCTGACTTGCGGGTCATTGCTCTGCTGGCCTTCCCAGCCTTCGGTCGAAGGGCCAGTGGCAATTTCAGCGTCGCTCGCCGCTCACAGTTGCGGGGGCAGTCACGGATTTTTCATACGAAGCACCGCGTTCCCTTTTCACCAGATGCTGTTACACATCCAGACCGTAAACAACTTCATCTGCACCCGAGACACTCGGTCCGTCAAGCCCAGTTTACAGTGGTATACCAAGGCGCTTGGTCGCAGGACTGTAGCTATTCATGTGAGACAAAAAGCGCATCTCCCGATCACTGTAAGGAATGGCACAAGTCCACGACCTGATTCATTAAGCCATAGAATTTACGTAAAATTATAACCTTTTTAATCAGTTATCGCCCCAAAGCGATCACGAAACTGCCCAAGTTTATCGGCATCCTTTTATCCAAGTTGACCGTCCTGCGCGACGAACACGAGGCATCGCCTTTGGTTCATACAACAAGAGATAAGGGGTTTGGTTCGTGTCGTTTACGCTTCAATTCGACTACCGGTTCGACAGCACCGGATTTTTCGACAATCCAGACCGACGCACGGCACTCGAAGCCGCAGGGCACGAATGGGAAAAGATCATTCGTGACGATTTTGACGATCTGCCCGTTGGAACTGTCTTTTCGATCAGAAACCCATCTACCTTTGCGACCGAAACAGTCACCATCGAAAACCCAGTGGACGACATTATTGTTTTTGTTGGCGCACGGGCGTTCGCCTCATCAACGCTGGCAATTGCCGGCCCAGGAGGAGGAGATGCGGCGGGTGATGTGTACGCCGCGCGCATCACGTCTGATTTTCGGGGAACCGGCCCTGTTACAGATTTTGAACCTTGGGCTGGGTCTATCACCTTTAATCCCGAGGCAAATTGGTCATTCGACCTAGACGGACCTGTACGTGGACAGAGCGACTTTCTATCCGTTGCAATCCACGAAATTGGCCATGTTTTAGGGATTGGGACCTCTGGCGCGTTTGATCGCTTGATCGTTGATCATTCATTCACCGGGCCCAACGCAACACATGTCAATAATGGCGCGTCGGTCCCGATGGAAGACGATCATGCCCATGTCGAAGAGGGTTTCAACGATGACGCCGTTGCATTGGACCCGGTGCTGACCAACGGCTCACGCGTTTTGCTAAGCAATATCGACAAAGCAATCCTCGCCGATATTGGATATGACATCGCAGGGTTTTCCAAAACAGGTGAAACACCGTCAATCGCAAGCGATCAATCAGAGCGCATCTTTGGTCGTGATGTAGCAGACACGATTAATGGCCTGGGTGGCGACGACTCTTTGCAAGGTGGGTTAGGCGATGATCGTCTTGACGGCAACCAAGGCCATGACAACTTGTTTGGCCAACTCGGCAATGACACGCTTTACGGCGGCTCTGGCAACGATCAGTTGGATGGCGGCGCAGGTGACGACGATTTGAGAGGAGGCGCTGGTGACGATGTCTTTTTCGGCGGGGCTGGGCGCGACACCTTTGTGGTTGGCCCGGGCGACGGTACCAACACTCTTCCAGATTTCGACCTGTCCACCGAAGTCATCCGCCTGATCGACAGTGGGTTCACCTCGGCAGCCGATGTTTTGAATGCCATCACCAAACCGTTCAGCAACATCTCACGGATCACCTTAAAGGACGGAACAACAGTTGATGTGTTCCACGAGATGCAAAGCGGAACCTCGTTAACCGCTGCACACTTCGAATTCGTAGGTTCGGATGTGTTGGTAGAGAACGAACCAAGGTTAACCTCTTTCTCTGACGCGTCTCTCAACGCGTTGCCGGCTGAAGACGCGGATCCACTAATCACTGCACCCATGACTTTGCTAGAAGGCACAGATTTGGATGATGCCAATCTGGTCGCCACCGAACGTCATACTTGGATCGATGGACGTGACGGCGTGGACACGGTCGTTTTTGCCGGATCACCCTCGCAATATACGGTCACTCTTAATCCTGATAGCGCAAACGTCACGGATCGAAGCGATGATAGCCTTGGCGCTGTCCGACTCAATAATATCGAACTGATCGAATTTGGCATAAATGATACCCGGTTTGATGGTCCGTTGGATTTACGATCTTTCAGCGGACATCGAGACCTCGATCAAGACGCAATGGACGCGTTGGTTGAGATGTACATCGCCTATTTCAATCGCGCGCCTGACGCCATTGGACTTGGGTTTTGGGGAACTGCCTACGCCAATGGTACGTCCCTTGCGGACATCGCCGCACTGTTCGCAGATCAGGAGGAAACCCAAATTTTGTACCCAAGCGACCTCGGTAGTTTGCGCTTCATCTCGGATGTGTATCAAAACGTCTTGGGTCGCACACCAGACACAGATGGCCTGGACTTCTGGGAGGCCTCATTGGAATCTGGCGCAGTTAGCCGAAGTGATTTCATCCTCGAAATTTTGCAGGGTACAAAATTCGAGCTGCCGGCGACCAGCGACGCTGCTTTGATTGAACAACAGCAGTCGGATCAAAACTACCTCGCCGCAAAAACGGATTTAGGGACGCTGTTCGCAATTCGCCACGGCATGTCTGATTTAGAAGACGCCGCCGATGTCATGAACACATTCGATGGCAGCGAGGCAACGTTTGACGTTGCAAACACCATGATTGACACATTTTTTGCCGAAGCGTCGGACCCTTTACAGGGCGATTTCTTAATGCCTCTGGTTGGTGTTTTGGACGACCTGTTCCTCGGATGAAGCAAGCAAAACAGCCAAGACGCGCAGCAAATTATGAAAGCGGCTCTAGAACTAGAGTTTTTTGAGGATTGATAGATCTGCAAATTTTCCGATAAAAATAGTCGGGAACTATTGATCAGATGCTCAAAATATGTAACTGACTATTTTTGTAAGGAATATATACAACGGAGAATCCCATGCGTGTCCTATGGACAACCTCGACGCTGGCCATGATCGCCAGCACCGCACTTAGCACCGTCGCCGCAGCAGAGGGTGAGGTGAACCTATATTCTTCGCGCCACTACGACACAGACGAACGACTTTACTCTGACTTTACAGAAGCTACCGGGATCACGATCAATCGGATCGAGGGCAACGCAGACGAGCTGATCGCGCGGATGCAGGCGGAGGGCGCGAACTCCCCTGCGGATATTCTTCTAACTGTTGACACATCCCGCCTCGAACGCGCCAAGGCTGCGGGCGTGTTGCAATCTATCGAAAGCGACATTCTGGAAGCGCGCATTCCAGACAGCC
>NZ_CBFHLV010000079.1:0-12491 GCF_965656765.1 Marivita sp.
TCGGCGAGGCTCCATTATCGTCCCCCACAGTGTATCTCAAACCGCTCAGCACGCGAGGTTTTTCAGACGTTCCTTAGGTGAACACGGAACGGGGGATTATACGGTGTTCAAAGGTAACCAATTTTGTTTCGATCTGGCTAACCTAAGCCAAGTAACGATTGGGAACACCGTGATCGACGACCACCAAGACCAAGACGAACCCTCCGGCGCTCCCTCGCGCCTCCATCGACGTAAGGTATAGCAAGGACCTGAACACAGGCGAGAAATATCGAGCAGCTTAGAGGTCCTTCGGGACCTCTTTTTTTGTCTATTGTTCGCCCCAGCCTTCAGCCTGCATTTCACGCAAACGACTGGCCGTGCGCTCGAATTCAAAGGTGCCCGCCCCTTCGACATAAAGCATCTCTGGCACTGCCGCCGCCGACACGATCAGGCGCACATTGGCTTCGTAAAGCGCGTCAATTAGCGTGACAAACCGTTTTGCCTCGTTAAAGTTCTGGCGGCTCAGACGCGGCACATCTTCGATGATCAACACCCGAACTGCATCCGCCAGCCCAAGGTAATCCGCGGGCCCAAGCATACGTCCGCACAGATCATAGAATTTGGCGCGGGCCACCCCATTATGAAACCTTGGCAACTCAATCTCGCGGCCCTGCACATGCAAGGTCAGGCTATGCTGCTCACCGCCTGTCAGTTCCTGCCAGATGCGATTGATCTCATCTTTGGCCGCCCCGTCATTCGGCGAAAAATAGACCTGCGCCCCTTCAAGGCGGTCCTGTCGGTAGTCAGTGGGTGACGCCAGCTCGTGCACCACCATCCGATCCTTCAGCATTTCGATGAAGGGTAAAAAGATCTGCCGGTTCAGCCCGTCCTTGTACAAATCATCCGGCACGCGATTTGACGTGGTAACCACCACAACGCCCGCAGCGAACAGTTTTTCAAACAGCCGTCCGACGATCATCGCATCCGTGATGTCCGTGATCTGCATCTCGTCAAATGCCAAAAGACGCACCGAGTCCGACACCGATTTCGCGACCGGCTTGATCGCGTCTTCGACACCGTCTTGCCGCGCCCGATGAATGGCTGCATGGATTTCCTGCATGAAGGCATGAAAATGCACACGGCGCGCGGGAGCATCGAGGCTTTCAACAAACAGATCCATCAACATCGACTTGCCACGCCCAACGCCACCCCAAAGGTAAAGACCTTTGGGCGGTTCCGGGGCTTTGCGAAACAGTCCCTTCTTGACCGGTTGCGCCAATGCCGCACGGATGCGTTCGAATTCGGGCAAAACGGCCTCTTGAGCCGGATCGGGGGTCAATGACCCTTCGGCCACACGCGCAGCATAGATATCGGGCAAGCTTGTCATGCCCGCCGATTACCGCGTCTTAGCAAGATTGTGGAGAGGGCTTATTCCACCGCCCGGATCAATTTGCGTTCGAGCACGCGCAGGACCGTTCGCAGATCATGCCCGCGCTTGAGCACTTGGCCATCGATCCCGATTACCGCGTATTGGCCTTGGCGCTGGCGCAGTTTGGGACGTTTTTCGATACGGTAGAGCGGGTTCTCTGCAGTGCGACGGAACACCGAGAAAACGGCAACATCCCGCAGGGTGGAAATCCCGTAGTCCCGCCATTCACCAGCCGCAACCATTTGTCCATAGAGCGACAAGATCACACTTAACTCGGTTCGGTGAAACGCCACCTGTTCGGGTGCTGAGCGGGAGTTTGGGAACGGCGTTATACTGTTCATATCTTATGATGTGTGCAGCCGTGGCGGTAAATCAAGCATTTTGACAATGCGCAGGCAGCAGCGTTGTAAAATAGACCTTAAATCAACCGTAAACTGGGTCCGATCTGGACCTTTTGTTTCGCGCGCGAAACATTGGGTCCGGTTCGGGCCATTTAACTTTTTGTTAATCTTTGTGTCTTCTATCGGTTGAGCGTGCGCCTTTCTCTGAAGGAAAGGAAAAATGCTTCGAAGCATTTTCGCCCAGTCACAGCAGATGTGCATGTCACGCAAACGCGCCCTGACAGAACCAGCCCGAAGATTTTGCCGCTCCATGTGCGTAGAAAAGCCAAAGCCAGTGTCCCTTGTCGGTGATCACTTCCCAATAATCGCGCTGCCCGTTGCGCCATGCGGGATCATCCAGCCACCATTCGGGCGCGATGCGTTCAGGGCCACGGATGCTGTGGACGTGGTGATCGCGACCACGCCATCGGAAGACTTCAGGCAGGCGCGGGACATCTGGCACCATCACAGGTTCCGGGGGCCACATCCGAAGCGGGCGGGATTTGGTCGGCTGCGGCCAATCCTGCACAGGCTCTGACCATGCCGCGGCAACAGTGACCCAGGTTTTTTCCGGGATATGGCTGTCGGCGGGTTGCACACGGGTGATTGCCTCGACACCAAGACGTGTGCCCAGACGCCCGATTAACCGATCCAGCGATCCAGGTTTCGACCCGGCCATACGTGCGCGCCCGTCCTCGGCCGCCTCAAGGTGGCCCGCGGCAGTGCGCAGGTGAAGCGGTTCATGAAGCACTGCCTCTAACCGCAGCATGTCGATTCCATAACCCGCATCCAGATCCTCGACCTTGAGCCGCAGAAGCGGGCGGATGTGGTCCGGGTCATCCGAAGGTTTCGCCATCGTGACATTCATCCACTGCATCGTCCCATCCGCGCGATACGCCTCGAACCGCAGCGTGCGCGCGCCACGTCCCTTTTTGCGCAGCGCGGTACACAAGCGGGGCAGCATGCGGTCTATGGCGGCCATCACGTCTTCCTCAAGGCCGATAGGGTCTGGCAGGCTCATCCGTGTGGCAAAACGGTCGGGTGGCGGGGCCGGGCTGACCGGTTCGGGCAAAGCGCCCAGTGCCTGATCCAAACGCGCCACAAGCCCACGCCCAAACCGCCTGGCAAGGCTTGCACGGGGTTGTTCGACAAGGTCCTGCACCCGGCGCAGACCAAGGCGGGATAGCTGCGCCATCGCGTGATCGTCCAATCTCAGGGCTGCAATCGGCATAGGAGCCAAAGCTTTGTAAGTCTCGCCCGGGGCTGCAATCCGGGCGCAGCCCTGTACGCGCGCCAATGTCATTGTCGGAGCAGCCCCGCCGCGTTCCCAGTGCCGTCGCTTGCCCGCACGAGACCGGGTCGCGCGTGCCTCTTGGTCGATCGCGTCGCCGCTGCGATGATGGTCACCATCCTGCCCCCCGCCAAACCGGGCCAATGCCCATGCGCCGCCCAATGTGTCCGCGATGCCAAGCTGCACAGACAGACCCAGATCGGTGCAATCCTGTTCGACCTGAAGCGCAAGCTGTTCTTCGCCACCAAAGAGATGCGCACAGCCGGTCAGATCGATCACCAGCGCATCGGGCTCTTCGCGGGCGACCCACGGGGAAAACTTGCCCGCCCAGCGATGCAAAACCCCAAGAAACGCAGCCTCGGCATGGGGGTTCGACAGACGGGTCAGCAGATCAGCACACATCGCATGGGCGTCGCGCAGCGGCTGGCCGCCGTACAATCCCGCTGCTTGTGCAAGTGGCGACAGCGACGCCAGCACTTGTGCCTGTCCAACATCGCGCACCACAGCGAACGGCACCTCACCCAGATTAGGGTCGCGCCGAATATGGCGTTCTGCGGCCAGCCGGGGAAACCAGATGGACAGGATACGACGGTTTGGCATGAGACTCGCGGCAGCATTTGTTCCTATTTTGTTCTATATATCCTTGTTGCTCGACGAGTCGAGAGCCCAGCCGAGTCTGTCAGATCATATCAGCCGCAATAGATACGCGTCACCGCACCACTGTCGTCGAGCGCAAAATTCACCCGTTCACCGCGAAAATCCGTCGTTGCGGGATCGTTTGGACCAAGAATGCGATGCGGTTGCGAGAACGCGATGCTTTCAAGTTGAGACCGTTGTAGCCCCATCAGATGAGACATTTGATCAGAACCACACGACTCGGTCGGCTTTTCCGCGACCGTGGCTTCCTGACACGCAGCCAAACCCAGACAAACACTCAGAATATAAAAAATCCGCATTGAGAAACCTTTCCAATATCCAAGCCAATGCTTGCAAACCAAACGCTTTCCCGCAAGGTTTCGCAAAAGAACTTAAGGGAGAAAGTCATGCGCACACGCGCCGCAGTTGCCGTTCAAGCCGGTAAGCCATTGGAAATCATGGATGTAAACCTTGACGGACCGCGCGCCGGTGAGGTGTTGGTCGAGATCAAAGCCACCGGAATTTGCCATACAGACGAGTTCACCCTGTCGGGCGCAGATCCCGAAGGCATGTTCCCTGCGATTCTGGGCCATGAAGGCGCGGGCGTCGTGGTCGAGGTCGGACCCGGGGTCACCAGCCTCAAGCCGGGTGATCACGTGATCCCGCTTTATACGCCCGAATGCCGGGAATGCGACTACTGCCTGCATCCCAAAACCAACCTGTGTCAGTCAATTCGCGAAACCCAAGGTAAGGGTGTGATGCCTGATGGTACGTCACGGTTCAGCACCTTGGATGGTGATCCGATCCTGCACTACATGGGCTGCTCAACCTTTTCGAACCACACGGTGCTGCCCGAAATCGCGCTTGCCAAAATTCGCGAAGACGCACCGTTTGATAAGGTCTGTTATATCGGCTGTGGTGTGACGACCGGCATTGGTGCTGTGATCAACACCGCCAAAGTCGAGATCGGCAGCCGTGCGATTGTGTTTGGTCTGGGTGGGATTGGTCTGAACGTCATTCAGGGGCTGCGGTTGGCTGGTGCGGACCAGATCGTCGGTGTTGACCTGAACCCCGACAAGGTCGAAATGGCGACCCGGTTCGGGATGACGGATTTCGTCAATCCCAAAGAGGTTGAAGGGGATCTGGTGCCTTATCTGGTCAACCTGACTAAGGGCGGCGCAGATTACACCTTTGACGCGACCGGCAACGTGCAAGTGATGCGCGACGCGCTGGAATGTGCGCACAAAGGCTGGGGCGAGAGCATCATCATCGGTGTGGCCCCTGCCGGCGCCGAGATTGCAACACGCCCGTTCCAGCTGGTCACGGGACGGACGTGGAAAGGCACGGCCTTTGGCGGTGCGCGCGGGCGGACGGATGTTCCCAAGATCGTCGACTGGTACATGGACGGCAAGATCGAGATTGACCCAATGATCACCCACACCATGCCGCTTGCCGATATCAACAAAGGGTTCGATCTGATGCATGCAGGGGAAAGCATTCGGTCGGTGGTGCTTTATTAACGTAACGACCGTGAAGGGGCCACAGGCCCTTTTTTTCATTGGCGGGGCGACGAATGGACCTGAGTCAGGTTTGACCATACCCAATCTGGAAGCCCCGCTAACCGATCTTGGCTTTTAAGTAAGCCTGCGCGGTCTGAACTCCGGTCTGCACGCCATCGCGACCAAACCGGCGGCTGGGTTTCTGGCGCCGGGCAACACTGAACGAGGTGCTTACTTATGTCTGACAACCCGCCGCTCCTTGCCGTTTTGATCGACGCGGACAACACCTCACCGAAATACGCTCGGGCTATTTTCGAGGAAATCGCATCGCTGGGCGAAGCAAGTGTGCGGCGCTGCTATGGCGATTTTTCAAGTCAGCAAATGTCCGGTTGGTCCAAGGTACAGGCCGAATTCGGCCTAGTCCCACATCACCAACCGGCAAACACCGTTGGCAAGAATGCCAGCGACATCGCGCTGGTGATCGACGCGATGGACTTGATGCATACAGGGCGTTTTGACGGGTTCGTGCTGGTCAGTTCGGACAGCGATTTCACCCGACTCGCACAACGGCTTCGGGAACAAGGGTTGGATGTGTACGGCATGGGCATGCAAAAAACGCCCGAGGCGTTTCGACGTGCCTGCAAGCGGTTCATCTTTTTGGAAAACCTCGAAGGTGGACCAGAGACCGGTAATACCGAGGTCAAACCGGCCAAGAAAACCAATCTAAACGAGGCACGGAACCTGATCCTCAAGGCAATGGACGCGATTGATCAGGACGATGAATGGTACCGTTTGGGCCAGCTGGGACAGCATATTGTTTCAGCCAACCCCGATTTTGACACCCGTACCTATGGCAAACGCAAGCTCAGCGATCTGGTGGCCGACATGAAAGTGCTTGAGGTCAAACGCGGATCGAATAACCAACTCATGGTCCGCAGACGCGATTGATCTTGCCGCGATGGCATCTCAAAGGCTTTGAAGAACGGTCATTGCAGCTTTGAGGACACCGTGTCATGCTCAATGCGGGGACGAGGGGTTTCTGCGCAGTGCGTGTTGGAGACCATACTATGCTGACTGTAGACACACCGATCTTGTTGCGTGCGATCGACGATGATGCGCATGGCCAGGAACGACGGCTTTCCGACGCTTCGCTTCTTGTCATGGCGCAAGAGGTGATAAACCGGCTGTCTCATATCTCGCGCAATGCGAATGCGGAGATGAGCGATGTTGATCTCGATGCCTTGTGCATTGCGATGATTGATCCCACCGCTGAGGAAGCCAACCGCATAATGCGTCGCGCGAAAGAGCGGGGTGCGGACCATAAAACGCTGTGCGTGCACTATATCGCAGCCGCCGCGCGCAGGTTAGGAGAATGGTGGGAACAAGACATCATCCACTTCAGCGACATGGCGATTGCTGCCGGGCGGATGCTGCATATGCTGCGGGACATTCGGATGATGACGCCACCGGTTCCGGTTCGTGGCAACCGTGAAGCGTTGTTTGCGGCCGTGCCCGGTGAACAGCATGTATTGGGCGTTACGATGGCCGCGGACATTCTGCGCGAAAAGGGGTGGGAAATTGACCTTCAGGTCGGACGTAGCGAGACCGAACTCTGTCAAATCGCTCATGATGGCGGGTATCCGATCATTGGATTGTCAGCCTCGGGCGCAGATCGGGTCAGAGCACTGGCGCGGACAATCGTTGAGCTGCGCATTGCGGCGCCGCGATCCTTGATCTTTATCAGCGGGAATATCGTTCATATCGAAAAGGATATTGCTGTCCGCACCGGCGCTGATGCGGCAGCGGCGTCGATGGAGCATTGCCTCGAAACCCTGGAATCGCTGTATCAGGCGGTGCTGAGCGCGGCATCCGCAACGCCGTAACGCGACATGAATGTGGTGACGGCACCGTCGATCACCCGCGCTTTTTCGTCCTCTGATACCGATCGAATGATGCCAAACACCAGTTTTGGCCAAAGATCGGCTTTGCAAAGTTCGGCGAATTGATCGGCGGCAAGATCGAAATCGTTGATCCGCAATTCATTGCGGTCAACGGCCTGATGCAAGTAGTCCACCATCGCAGCCCGCATGATCATTGGGCCGGAATGATAGAATTCCTGACCCAATTGTGGAAAGCGGTCGGCCTCGGCAACGCAGATGCGAAAAATCCGCTGGCCCATATCTGAATAGATGAACCCCAAAAACTGGTGCGCAACCCGTGACAGAACCTCTTGCGGGGGACGCGAACTGTCGATGCTTTCTATCGAGGTGCGCGCTTGTTCTTCGCATTGGCGCGTGGCCACCTCCATGAACAACAGGCGCTTGTCTGGAAAGTAGCTGTAAAGCGTGGCTTTGGACACACCAGCCGCGCGGGCGATATCGTCAACGCTTGCGCCTTCAAAGCCATCACGCAGGAACACCTCTCGCGCGCCATCAACCACCTGGTCGAATTTTCGGCCTTTTCGAATTTGCGCCTGCGCAGTTGTCATTCCCGCCCCTTTTGTCACGTTCAAAAGCTAAACAGATCGGTTTAGTCTAGCAAGTAGGGATGTGTGATCGCGACTTTGGAAAACAACCCTTCCACCTTTGCCCGAACCGCATTCCAGCAAGAAGTGAAGGATTTTGATCATGCGATTTTCTTTAAACCGGCGCCGCTTTTCCGACCTCTCTGAGCAGGAAATTCTGGCTCTTGCGATCTCGGCCGAAGAAGACGACGCCCGGATCTATCGGTCCTATGCGGAACGTCTGCGGGGTGACTTCCCAGGCACCGCCGCAATTTTTGACGGGATGGCGAAAGAAGAGGACGGCCACCGTCAACGGCTCGTTGATCTGCATCAGGATCGGTTCGGTGATGTGATCCCTCTTATCCGGCGTGAACACGTTGCCGGATATTATGCCCGCAAACCGATATGGTTGGTTGAAAACCTTGGGATCGAACGTATTCGCGCCGAAGCAGAAGCGATGGAACGGGATGCCGAGCGGTTCTACCTTGCGGCGGCAAAACGCACGAGCGACGCCCCGACACGCAAGCTTTTGGGAGATCTGGCCGCAGCCGAAGCGGGGCACCAGACCACGGCTGAAGCTCTTGAGCGGGAACATTTGACGGACGACACCCGCAGCAGCGAAGAGGAAAACTCGCATCGTCAATTTGTTCTGACATGGGTCCAGCCGGGATTGGCCGGGCTGATGGACGGGTCGGTTTCGACCCTTGCACCGATCTTTGCGACGGCGTTCGCCACTCAGGACACGTGGACCACGTTTCTGGTCGGTCTCGCGGCCTCTGTCGGCGCAGGCATTTCGATGGGCTTTACCGAGGCAGCGTCGGATGACGGGCAACTGTCGGGGCGCGGGTCGCCATGGAAACGGGGTTTTGCGTCAGGCATCATGACAACGGTCGGTGGGTTGGGCCACGCCCTGCCCTACCTCATTCCGGATTTCTGGACCGCAACGATCACAGCGTTTGTCGTCGTGTTCATAGAGCTTTGGGCAATTGCATGGATCCAGAACAAATGGATGGACACGCCGTTCTTCCGCGCTGCATTCCAGGTCGTACTGGGTGGGGCGCTGGTGTTTGCCGCCGGCGTTCTGATCGGCAGCGGCTAGGCGCCAAGGGCCAACAAAAAACCCGGGCGCGAACGCCCGGGCAGTTGGTCACAAAAGACTGAAGGAAGGAGGAGATCAGCCTTTGGAGAATTCAGGATATGCTTCCATGCCCAGCTCAGCCATGTCGAGACCGTTGATCTCTTCTTCTTCACTGACGCGGATACCCACGGTTGCTTTCAGGATGAACCAGAGGATCAGCGAGGCGACAAAGGTGAACACACCGTAAGCCACGATACCTGTCAGCTGTGTCATCAACTGTGCTTCACCGTAGAAGATCACGGCGATGGTGCCCCAGATACCTGCAAAGAGGTGGACCGGGATCGCGCCGACAACGTCGTCGATCTTGAGCTTGTCGAGGAACGGCACAGCGAACACCACAATCACACCACCAACGGCACCGATCCACAGAGCACCAAACAGTGTCGGAGCAAGCGGTTCAGCAGTGATCGACACGAGGCCGGCCAGCGCGCCGTTGAGAACCATGGTCAGGTCGACCTTCTTGTACATCACCTGCGTCAGGATCAGCGCTGTCACAGCACCAGCAGCAGCGGCCATGTTGGTGTTGGCAAAGATGCGCGACACGTCAGACACGTCACCCACGGTGCCCATAGCAAGCTGAGAACCACCGTTGAAGCCGAACCAACCGAGCCACAGGATGAATGTGCCGAGGGTTGCAAGCGCCAGGTTGGAGCCCGGGATCGGGTTTACACGACCGTCTTTGTACTTACCGATACGCGGGCCAAGCACGATCACACCTGCCAAAGCAGCCCAGCCACCGACAGAGTGAACAACAGTCGAACCAGCGAAGTCGGAGAAGCCCATTTCAGACAGCCAGCCGCCACCCCACTGCCAGGAACCGGAGATCGGGTACATGAGGCCTGTCAGGACGACAACGAAAGCAAGGAAGGGCCATAGCTTGATACGTTCCGCGACAGCACCCGACACGATGGACGCAGTTGCAGCAACAAACACAAGCTGGAAGAAGAAGTCAGAGCCGACCGACGCATAGTCCAGCGCGGCATCTGCAGCCGATACACCGACAGCGTCAAGCACGGTCTGGCCGCCAATGGCGAAGTAGCCGTTGAAGTCGCCCGGATACATCGTGTTAAAGCCCACCAGCCAGTACATGATGGCCGCAATCGAGAAGAGCGCGATGTTCTTGGTCAGCTGCATCGCAACGTTCTTGGAACGTACGAGGCCCGCTTCGAGCATGGCAAAACCGGCTGCCATAAAGAACACGAGGAACCCTGCCATCAAGAACAGCAGTGTTGTGAAGATATAAGGTCCGACCTCGTCCATGGTCGGCGCGGCGGCCTCTTGTGCCATACCCATCACTGGCAGCGCAGCAAGCGCGGCAGCGGGCAGGAGTGTCTTGAGTAGTTTCATCTGTATGTGTCCCCTAATCTCTGTCACAGCGCTGGTTCAGAGCGCATCCCCATTGGTTTCGCCTGTGCGCACGCGAATGGCCTGCTGCGCATCGAGCACGAAGATTTTGCCGTCTCCGATTTTGCCGGTACGGGCTGTCTTGGTGATGGTTTCGATCACTTGGTCAGCCATATCTGCGGCGACCACGATCTCGAGTTTGATTTTTGGCACAAAGTTCACCGCATATTCTGCGCCGCGGTAAATCTCGGTGTGGCCGGATTGAGATCCAAATCCCTTGATCTCAGTTACCATCATGCCGCGGACGCCAATGTCTGTGAGCGCCTCGCGGACTTCTTCAAGCTTGAATGGCTTGATTGTCGCTATGATGAACTTCACCTCGGTCCCTTTCCCTTACAGGTCGATCTGTTTGCATGCGCAGAAAAGAGGCACGCAGGGATGTAAGGAAAGGTGCGACGCCAGAGAGACGCGTGTCAGGATCGACAAATTGCACAAATTTTGCACATTTTTTTGCTTATGGCTAATTTTTGAGCAATTAAAAAACGAAGTAACCCGTTTGTGACCGGTCCACATCGACAGAAAAAAGCACTAAATTGATAAAAAAGAGCAGAAGAACAGGCGGTCAAGATGACTGATTCACGACGCGGGAAAAGTCGTCTGGTCGCAGACCGGCGGTACCCTAAGAAACCCGCCAAAACGGCAAAGTCCCGCAAGGCCGCCCCGGCCAAGCGCAAAGCCGCACGCCCGAAAACCAAGCGTGGTGGTATCATCGGGTTTTTTAGCGGCATCTTTGGCTGGGTGTTTCGGTTTTTCCTGCGCCTCTTTATACGCGCCGGTCTCGTTGCCGCGCTAATTATCGGCGGCTTTGTCGCATACGAATACTCCACCTTACCTAATGTGAACGAAGCGTTGGATGGACGCGCGCGAGGATCAGTGCAGCTTTTGGATCGTGACGGGGTCGCGTTTGCGTGGCGCGGCGACCAGTTCGGCGGGGTCGTGACAGCCGAGACCGTATCGCCGCACCTCAAGAACGCGGTTGTCGCGACTGAGGACCGGCGTTTTTACCGTCACCTTGGCCTGTCGCCACGCGGAATCGCGTCTGCCGTACGGATCAACCTGTCCGAAGGCCGCGGGCCGCTATCGGGTCACGGGGGGTCGACCATCACGCAGCAGACCGCAAAGTTGCTGTGCCTTGGCGTCGCATATGACCCGGATGACTGGAAGAACGAGGCCGAATACGTGGCCGACTGTCGTCGCGGGTCGCTGTATCGCAAGGGTAAAGAGGCAGTCTATGCGCTGGCGATGGAGCTGAAATACACCAAAGACGAAATTCTTTCGATTTATTTGAATCGCGCTTACATGGGGGGCGGTGCATATGGCGCGGCCGCAGCGGCAGAGCGGTACTTCTCCAAACCCGCATCGGCCCTGACACCCCAAGAGGGCGCAATGATCGCGGGATTGCTCACAGCACCGTCCAGCCTTGCGCCGACATCGAACCTCGAAAGATCTCAGGCGCGTGCCGCCACCGTGCTACGGTTGATGAACGAACAAGGCTATCTGACTGACGAACAGACCCGTTCCGCACAGGCCAACCCAGCCACGCTGTCGGAGAAAGCCAAAACCCAGACCGGCGGCTATTTCGCCGATTGGGTCATGCAGTCCGGCCCTGATTTCTTTACACGAGACACAACCGAAGATGTGATCATCGCTACCACGCTAGATCAGCGCATCCAGAAAGCGGTTGAAGAGGCCGTCAAACAGGTGTTCACCACAAAGGTGCGCGAAGGGTCAAAAGCGCAGGCTGCCATTGTCGTCATGTCCGCCGATGGCGCCGTGCGCGGTATGGTTGGTGGACGACAGACCAATGTGTCGGGCGTGTTCAACCGCGCAACCCAGGCCAAACGTCAGACTGGATCGGCCTTCAAACCCTTTGTTTATGCAACCGCGCTGGAGCTTGGGTACAATCCCTATGACACGGTTGTGGATGAGCCTTTCTGCATGGACATCCCCGGCTCGGGCAGGTGGTGTCCGGCAAACTATTCGAACCAGCATTACGGTCAGGTGACGTTGGTGGATGCGCTGGCCAAGAGCCTGAACATCCCTGCGGTCAAAGTATCCGAGTCCGTTGGTCGCGATCTGGTACGCAAAGTGTCCGAAGACTTTGGCATTGAAAGCACCCTGACCGATACTCCGGCACTCGCGCTTGGGGCATCCGAAGCGTCGTTGCTGGAAATGACCGGAGCTTATGCGGGTATACTCAATGGCGGATCATCGGTAACGCCTTACGGCCTG
>NZ_CBFHLV010000080.1:0-12027 GCF_965656765.1 Marivita sp.
CCCAGCTCCAGAATCCATCGCTCCGTCAGAAGCAACCCCGCTCAATCACGACCTCAGTTCCAAACGCGATTCCCCTGCCAGAAGTTCAGACCTTCGGAGTCAGGTGCGCGGTTGAAATACGCGATATAGAGCTCGATGAATGTACTGATGTCTTCCTCGGACAATGTCGCGATGCCCACCTGATCTACGAGACGGAAGGCCTGCTGTCCCGCGAATTCCAGCAATTCAACGCCGGTCAATGTATCTGTACCGTCTTGCCCTGTTCGGTCGGTGACTTGGACAGTTCCCTCGGGATCGATTTGCAAGATGTACCTTGCAGCCTCTCCCCTGTAGACCGCAGTATCGGCATTCCCTTCACCGCCCAGAATGGTGTCGTCGTCGGCGCCCCCCGTGAACCGGTCGTTGCCTGCGAACCCAAACAGCAAATCAGCACCTGCACCGGCGTCAAAAATATTTGCCAGTGCATTGAAGTAGAACAAATCGCTTTCGTCCGTGCCAGACGCTCCAGCGCCCAAAGCCACCAAAGCGTTTGGATTGGCACCCTGCAGGCCAAGTATCAGATCGCTCAGCGGATCCGCCAATTCCGGAATAACTCCGGCCATCTCTTGCAGAATGGCCTCGTAATAATCCAGCGCCTGCTGTTCAACCACGGGCAAATCTATCACGGACGTTCTTTGAACGGCATCGCCAAAGGTTTGCAGAGCAGCCAAAGCCTGCGCCGATGCCGCCTCGGCAACCGAAGCTGCGAAAGACAGATCAAACTCATCAATGCCTTGACTGGCCAATTGAGAAATCAATGCCGTTTGTGACCCAAAATAAGCATAGAGCGAATTGCTGACAGCTTCGCCAATCAACATCCAAAGTTCATTCAAAGAACTGCACGAAAACGCAGCGCCGTCGACGAACCATTCCCCTGTATCCGGGTCGACAGTAAAAGTTGGCGAAGTGAATATGCCGTTTACGTCATTCCACAGCAATTCAGAGAGACGCACCTCTGCAGCATCAAAAGTCGTCTGCACTTCGGCTTCGGTGTCGAAACCGGAAATGCTGCTGATCAACGTGTCACGTGAGTATTCCGACAAGGCCGCGCGTGCCTCGGCAAATCCTTGGGTGATCTCTGTGTTGTTGCCGGCTGCAAAGTCTTCGAGAAACTGCAGTTCTTCGGCATCCAAACCTTCATCTGCTAGAAACTCAGGATTCTGAAGCAAAGCCTGTAGCGTCGGGCGGACAATCTCTAGCTGTTGCTCGATATAATCAAGAAGGTCCAGATAATCCCCAACAGTGAATGACAGGATATCTTCGAAGTCGAGCGGCCCGTCCTCTGTCGGAGCAAATCCAGCCAAGGGCCCCAAAGCTTCGAGCGTCGAAAAAAGTTCGTTTGATAATTCGTTTTCCATGAATCAAGAAAATCCCAAAAATTTACGATGGCTGCAGCAATCCTTTTTTTTCGATCCGAGTCAATTGAGTCGCGCACCAAACACTTAGGGTTTTCGCGTACTTGGGTAGCTTTGAGGCTTGACGTTCGACCAACTGAAGGTTGGCGCCAATGGCGTCTACGATTGTCTGATGTCAGCACCTTTGGGACAGATAAGAGGATTTGAACACCGCAGGCTTTCTGTTTCATTGTTCGACCAGGAGATCGAGACAGCGAAGACGCCCGGGACATCGACCTCCTGGGGTTGAAACGTATCTACGTTCTATGACCGCTTTCATATCTCAAAGCGCCAATACTCTCGGATCGTGCGAGACCACGTGGCGTCCATTGACCTTGAAGCGTCAGAATACGGCACCCACTCGATTCGCCTTACAAAGTGACATGTATCGAAAAAATGCTTCTTCTCAGTGGGCCCAATACGCTGACGCAATTCCGAATGCACCGACCGCGATCAGGCTTAGCGCCCAGACGATGTCGAGATTGAACCACGTACGCGACAGGAACTTAAGACCCAACCAGCGGTAAATAATCAAAGCGAAAACACCACCTGCCAAGGTCATCGAAAAGGTATGCACAAGCGCGACGGCGAAGGCAGTCAAGATATTATTGGACATCAACGTTTGCGCCGCCAAATGCCCTGTCTCCTCTGCGCCAATGCCGCAAATACCCAGATAGATCGGCACCAGCATCAGGCCTGCGCCATGGGCTGTCGCGGCGAGGAAGGACCAAAGCACTAGACGGGCCGGGTGAACGCGGGCAAGCGTCTTTGGATGACGGCGGTTGATCAGCAGGTATAGCCCCATGGCAATGACCAAAACGCCTGCTCCGAAGCGGATTTGAACCTCCCACTCCACCAAGAAAACCATCAGGGAGAACGGCAGTAAAATACCGATCATGGCAAGAAAGTGCCCGAATGCCAGCATTGCCAGCGCCTTTGGCATTGCGCTTGTTTTTCGCTCCATCAATGCGGCCGACACCGCGAGCGGCCACCCCATACCGGGGTTCAAACCATGGTACATGCCAGAAAAAATGACGGCTCCCCAAAGAGCCGCCACCGTGTTCAGTTCGCCAAACACCTAGACAGACGGATAGCAGAAGCTGTCAGTCGAACAATCACCGCCCTCCAAGCGGATTTGGTGGGATCGCAAGCCCTTGGGGAAGTCGATGTAGAAGTCCTTGTTCAACGTCAGCCCCCCGTTCTCGCCTACGTCCGCCATGACCATTTGCCCACCTTCATCATCGGGATAGAACTGATCGTCCCAAGTGGAGTAAAGTGAGTTGGTCCAGTAAACGCGTTTTCCATCGCGGCTGACCTCAACCATCTGCGGACCAAAAGCGAAAGGCTTGCCATTGGGGTGCGCCGCGCCTTTTGCGATGCCACCGACCTCTACCTTGCCCACCAGCTTTGGGTTGAATGGGTCCGACACGTCGTATTGATGCATCTCACCCAGTCCCCAGCATGCGACATAGAGATATTTGTCATCAAGGCTCAGGTCGATGTCGGTGACCAATGGTGGCACCGCGCCGAAGCCCTGCAAAAGCGGTGGCAGATTGTCTGGGTCTTCCGGACGCGGGTCAATGGTGATGACCTTCTTGGCCTGCCACACCCCGTCGTCATCGCGCCACCAGGTGAAGATCGCACCTTGCAGGTTGGTGGTGTCCACAACCACACCGCAGAATCCGTAGGACTTGGTGGGATCATGAGCGGGCCGGATTTCCAGCGCCATCTGGTAGTTCTCACCCAGATCAATTGTCTGGACATTTTTGCGCGCACGCAGGTCCCAAAAGTGGATCGAGTGGCCGTATTTGTTGGACAGTAAATCCTCGGCCACAACGCCGTTTTCAAACTGCGGCGGCAAACCCCATTCAGAGGACACCATGTAGTCCTGCGGCAGGTTCCACCAGAAATCGTAGTGCTTGTCCTGCTTACCGCGATCCATCTCGTAGCGGCCGATAATCTCAAACGTCTCGCAATCCATGATGAAAATACCAGGAGGACCATCGGTGCCGTCCTCGCCGCCGCCCCCGAGAGTTGAGACGTAGATACCTTCGGGTCCGCAGTGAATCGTGTGGGGGCGCGAGTATCCTGTTTTTTCAAACAGCTCTTCTGGCTCAATCGTCTTGTGAATATGGGCCTTCAAAGGATCTTTCACGTCAATGATGTAGATGCGTGAGGATCGGATGCCCGGCACGATCAGGTAGCGGCGTTCTAAAAAGGCGTGGCCGGTCAGTGGCGACAAAGACGACGAACAGGCATTCCAACCAAAGTGATGAAATTCATCGCCCTTGTTTGGCACAATCACCTGGTGGACGATTTCGCCATAAGTGTCTGATTTCGGATTTAGATCAACCACTGCGATGCCGTCAGATTGCGAGCCATCAGGACTGAGCATGACGGTAAAGGCGTAATTCTCCACCGGGGCTTGCATGGCAAGCTTAGGGGATGCGTGGAATGTTGGATCTGGTCGTAAATTCATGATGGTCCTCCCGTGTGCGAAAAGACCCGCTTGGGCGGGGTAGGTTTTTTGGGCCAGAAGGCCAAGATCGCGGGGTCTCCTCCCCCGGTTTTCAAAGTTGCCTAGCCGTCGCCCAACGCCACTTTGCGTGTCGTCGCAGACTTAGCCTGCTCCTCCAACTCGAAAACAGACGCCGGAAAGCCAACGTCCCTCAGAACACTATGCGCAAAAAAATGAGTCTGACAATCAATTGTCTGACATTTGAACTCGCGTTGATTTTTCTCTGACTTGTAATCAGCACCTGCATGGGGTGACGGCCTGTGGCGACGCAGGTGGCGAAGGGCGTCCTAACCCCAAGTGGACCCATAAACGAAACGCTAGACCACCGCCTTCGAATGATTCGAATTCCAGGCATACGCCAAAAGATGAAAAATACTTTCAAATTTGAACCCGTCTGCCAGACAAAACCGCAGTATACCTTCGAGTACTAAAAAACTTACGATTTACAAAGGCTTAAAAAAGCTCAAGAAAATGCCCCCGCAAGTAAGTTGCAAATTATTTTTTGTTGACGAAATAAAATTGCGCGATCAATACAGCGTCAACCGCGAAGACCTGCAGCACAGCCGCTGATCTCGCTTACTGACAACAGCGCATCGAACCGCGCACCGAGATAAGGGCAGCTTCTGGAGATGATAAAATCCATCTTAGTTCCTGTGCGTGGCGATGGCATGGTTGCGACCGTGCTGGCCCACGCCGCGGAGTTGGCCAAGCAACATCAAGCACACGTGAACGTCGTCCATTGTCGTGCGCAGGCCAAAGACCTTATGCCGCAAGGCGTGCCGCTGAGTGAATTCGCTCGCAAGGTGATGTTGGAGCAGGCCACCGAGCTTGCCAATCGGCAGGAAAACCATCTGCGCGGCATTTTGCACCGTTTGGCGCTTGATTTTGGTTTGAGTGAAGACTCCAACGCAGAGGGCACCGCGCTGTGCACCTTTACGGAAGAACAGGGCCGTATGGCGGATGTCGTCAAGCATGCCGGTCGGCTGTCCGATCTTATTGTCCTGCCAAAGCCTCAGCGCGAACGCAATCTTGGTCAGAGCTCTTTGAAGGCAGCACTTTATGGAGCCGGACGTCCCGTGCTGATTTGCCCGGGGCAACTGCAGCCAAATGAGACCTTCGCGCAGCATGTGGCGGTGGGATGGAACGGATCGCTGCCCGCTTCGCGTGCCGTCGCAAATTCGTTGGATGTCGTTCAGTCGGCCAAGCGAGTCAGCATTTTGACCGGGGGCAAAGTCCAGAGCCACGGACCGACTGTGGAAGAGCTGGTTGCCTACTACGCATTGCGCGGCGTCGAGGCCGAGATCGTGCGCTTCGAAGAGAGCGATCCCGCAACGGGCCTTCTTAAGACCTGCGAGAGCATTGGCGCCAGCCTGCTGATTATCGGTGCCTACAGTCATAGCCACGAGACCGAGATGCTGTTTGGCGGCAATACCGAGCGCCTCGTCGACAATACGGAAATGCCCATCCTGATGGCGCATTAACCGACAAAACGTGCCGCAAGACGGCTCGAAATAGTGGGGCACACCCCACTCAGACTGAAGACTGCGCAATACGCGCCACGATACGTCCGAATTGACGGATTTTTTTAGGGAGGAGACCACAATGAAACTGACAAAACGGTATTTTCTAGGGCTGGCTGTCGGCAGCACTCTTGCAGCACTGCCAATGGCGGCACTGGCTCAGGATTGGCAACCCACGCGCCCGATTGATTTCACGATCATGGCAGGGCCCGGCGGCGGCGCGGATCAGATTGCGCGCTTCGTGCAATCCGTTGTCGAAGCCAATGATATGACGAACCGCCCCTTGATCCCAACCAACCGTGGCGGCGGGTCTGGTGCGGAGTCGCTTTTGCATCTCAAGGATGCACGCGACCCTGATCATACGCTGATGGTGACGCTGAACTCGTTCTACACGACGCCAATCCGCCAAGAAGGTCTGGGTGTCGATATCGAAGCGTTCACACCGGTCACGATGATGGGTGTCGATCCGTTTGTCCTTTGGGTGCACAAAGACTCCGGCATCACGACGTTCGAGCAGTACGTCGAAAAAGTCAAAGAAATGGATGGCGAGTACGTCATGGGCGGCACCGGTTCCGGCCAGGAAGACTCAATCGTCATCGCGTACATGTCCGGTGCCTATGACCTTGATATTAAGTACATTCCTTATGATGGTGGTGGTGCGGTTGCCAAAGACCTTGCAGGTCAACAGATCATGGCGACTGTGAACAACCCTGCCGAAGCCAAGGGTTTTTACGAAGCCGGCGAATTCGTTCCCCTACTGGCCTTCTCGGACGAGCGCATGGAAGCCTACCCTGATGTGCCGACCATGAAGGAAAAGGGCCACGATTTCTCGTACTATAACCAGCGGGCCATCGTTGGCGCGCCGGGCATGTCCGACGAGGCTGCCGCCTACTATCGCGACCTTTTCGGCAAAGTTTATGACGGCGAAGAGTGGCAGAATTACCTTGTGTCCGAAAGCCTGTCGCCTTTGCCAATGGATGAAGCGGAAACGCGCGCCTACTGGGCGACACAGGTGGCCAACCACCGCCAGCTTCTTTCCGAAATCGACGGCTAAACCAGACTAAGAAAAGGGGGCATTTATGCGCCAAGGTGAGATATCGCTCGCGGGGCTCCTTGCCCTCTTTTCACTCTATCTGATGTGGAAGAGCACTGAACTTCCCATCGGATACATCAGCGGCCAAGGACCGGGAGGAGGGTTCTGGCCCTTCTGGCTCTCATTGGGCATGTTGCTCAGTTGTATTGCCATCGCTTGGAATTGGTGGCGCGGCAAAAGCCCGGCATCTGTCAGTGACGAGCCGCTCATGGATGGTTTTGGCTGGCGCACTGTTCTGAATGTCGGCGGCGGCATCATCGGGTTTGTCGGATTGATTTCAATCGTTTCGATGTATGGGGCCGTCGCAGTTTTTTTGATCTACTACCTACGTTTCTTGGGACGCCATTCGTGGGCTTTGACACTCGTGATGGCCCTGTTCCTGCCAATCGGCCTGTTCTTTTTCTTCGAAGGTGCGATGCAGATTTCGATGCCTCAAGGTCTGCCTTTTACGCAGCCATTCTTCGACGTGATGTACGACATCATTTACTGACGCAGCTGCGCACCAAGGATCACCATGGAAGTCTTTTCTTTTCTCGTCAGCGGCATCTTTACGGCGCTTGAACCTATTAACATCGGATTGATTCTGATCGGTGTGACGGTCGGACTGTTCATCGGGGCCATGCCAGGCCTTGGGTCTGTGAACGGGGTGGCAATCTTGTTGCCGGTTACGTTTCTCGTGCCCCCCGCATCGGCCATCATCTTTCTTGCGGCAATCTACTATGGGGCCATGTACGGCGGCGCGATCTCATCGGTCACGCTGGGTATTCCCGGGGCTTCGACTGCGGTCGCGACGACCTTTGATGGGCGGCCATTGGCCCTACAGGGCCGCGCCAGTCTGGCGCTGGTGACAGCCGCTCTGGCCTCGTTTGTCGGCGGCACCGTCGCGACAGTATTCTTCACGCTGTTTGCACCGCTACTTGCGACCGTGGCGCTTAATTTTGGCCCGCCCGAGATCTTCGCATTGATGCTACTGGCCTTTGCAACCTTTGTCGGCCTCGGGGGTGACGACATTCCCAAAACGGTCTTCTCGATCTGCTTTGGTCTCGTGCTTGCGACAGTCGGCTTTGACACGATTTCCGGCGAACCAAGGCTCGTGCTTTTTGACATCCAAGGTTTCCTGCGCGGGATCGGCTTCATCGTCCTGGCGATCGGTGTCTACGGCATCGGAGAGATGCTCTGGACAATTGAACAAACGCGCGGAGAGATCACTACAACCAACCCCAAGATGACTGCGAAGGGCCTTGTCTCTGACACCAAGGAAGCAGTGCGTCGTGGCTGGAAAGGAACCTGGATCGGCTCTCTTCTTGGATTTTTCGTGGGCGTTTTGCCGGCAGCTGGTGCCACACCCGGGTCTCTTATGTCTTATGGCGTGGCCAAGATGGTGTCCAAAACACCCGAAGAATATGGCAATGGATCGCCAGATGGCGTCGCGGCCCCTGAAGCCGCGAATAACTCGGCATCCACGGGTGCCATGCTGCCTATGTTGACCCTTGGCATTCCGGGATCCCCCACCACCGCGATCCTTTTGGGTGGCATGGTGATCTGGGGGCTGACCCCGGGTCCACGCCTTTTTATCGACCAAAGCGAGTTCGTGTGGGGTCTGATCGGGTCGTTCTACATCTCCAACTTGGCGGCAGTTCTGATCAATCTAGCGTTCATCCCGCTATTCGTCTGGATGCTGCGGATGCCGTTTACCATCCTTGCCCCACTGATCTTCGTGCTTTCCATCGTCGGGGGCTTTGCCGCATCTCGCAGCATGCATGATCTGTGGTTGATCGTGATTTTCGGAATTGGGGCCTTCTTCTTACGCAAGTTTGACTATCCGCTTGCCCCAGCCGTTCTTGCGATTGTGCTCGGACCGATTGCCGAACCGACGATGCGCCAGTCTTTGCTTTTGTCATCAGGCGACCCGATGATCTTTTTCAACAGACCAGTCGCTGGGCCTATCACAGTGATCGCGATCGTGTTGATCCTCCTGCCCGCATTCAAGTTGCTGCGCCGTAAAATGCAGAAGGCCCCAGCTTAACCATTGCGTCCCCAATGACTGGCAACACTGCCAACCGACACACAACAAGAAATGAACATCACGCCATGCAAAGACTTGAAGACCTGATCCAGCAGCACCCCGACGATGCACATGCAATCGGCGCACCCGGCCGCGAATGGATGACTTATGCCGATCTCAAAGTGTTGACCAAGGCGGTACGTCAGTCTTTGCGCGGCGCGGGGATCGGTGCAAGTGACCGGGTTGCCATCGTCTTGCCGAACGGGCCGGAAATGGCCGCTGCGTTTGTCACTGTCGCGCAGTCTGCAACGACGGCGCCACTGAACCCGGCCTACAAGGAAGATGAGTTTGCGTTCTACCTTGAGGACCTAAAGGCCCGCGCCATCATTGTTGAGGCGGGCTACAACGGACCCGCGCGCGCCGCAGCGGACCGCTTTGGCATGACCGTGATTGAACTGACTGCGACAGAGCCTGCGGGCACCTTCACGCTGTCCACGGACGCGAAAGGCGATGCCGCCGACACGGTCCCCGCCGCCGACGATGTTGCCCTCATTCTGCACACGTCTGGCACCACGTCACGCCCCAAGATCGTGCCGCTTTTGCAATCCAATGTCGCAGCGTCCGCTGAAAACATCCGTGTGTCGCTGGCTTTGACACCCGAGGATTGCTGCCTCAACGTGATGCCCCTGTTCCACATCCATGGCCTGATCGCCGCAGTAAGCGCATCGCTTGCTGCAGGCGCGTCCATCAGCTGCGCACCGGGATTTGATGCGCTCAGGTTCTATGGCTGGCTCGAAGAGGTTGATCCAACTTGGTACACCGCTGTGCCCACGATGCATCAAGCCATTCTGGCACGTGCACCACGCAACGCAGACATTATCAAAAACGCACGTTTGCGCCTGTTGCGCTCGTCGTCATCGTCCCTGCCCGGTCCCGTGATGACACAATTGGCCGACACCTTTGGCGCACCGGTTGTCGAAGCCTACGGCATGACCGAAGCGGCGCACCAGATGTGTTGCAATCCGATTGAGCCGGGCCGCCAAAAGCCCGGTGCTGTTGGTCTGCCCGCTGGCCCCGAAGTACGCATCGCCCACGAAATCGAAAACCGACTTGTGGATGGTATGGGCGAGATCTCAATCTCCGGTCCCAACGTCACGCCCGGTTACGAGGCGAACCCAGAGGCAAACGAAAAGAACTTCTTCGACGCAGACGGCAAGCGCTGGTTCCGCACGGGCGATCAGGGCATGTTTGACGAAGACGGTTTTCTGTCTCTCACAGGCCGCCTTAAAGAGATCATCAACCGTGGCGGTGAAAAGATCAGCCCGCTCGAGGTCGATGGCATATTGTCGGACCATCCTGCTGTCGCCCAATGCGTGACCTTCGCAGTGCCCCATGCCAAACTTGGCGAAGATGTCGCGGCTGCCGTGGTTCTGAAAGAGGGCCAAAGCGCAACCGACCGCGATATCCGCGACTTCGCCAGCGAACGTCTAGCCGCGTTCAAGGTCCCACGCAAAGTGCTCATTCTTGATGAGATCCCCAAAGGCGCAACAGGCAAACTCCAACGCATCGGCCTCGCCGAAAAGCTGGGTCTCGGTTAAGGATTAAGCCATGAAGATTTGTATTTTTGGCGCTGGTGCAATCGGCGGCTACATGGGCGCGAAACTGGCTGAGGCTGGCGCGGATGTCAGCCTCGTGGCCCGGGGCCCACACCTCAAGGCCATGCGCGAAAACGGGCTGCGCCTGATCGAGGAAAGCGGCGAGACGACGGTTAACGTGACCGCGTCTGACAATGCGGAAGACCTTGGACCACAGGACTATGTGATCGTCACGCTCAAAGCCCACTCTGTCCCGCCGGTTGTTTCCAAGATGCTGCCGCTGATTGGCGACAACACCACAATCGTCTCTGGCGTGAACGGTGTTCCGTGGTGGTATTTCCACAAGATCGGTGGCCCGCTGGAAGGCACGCGCCTTGAAACCGTCGATCCCGGCAACGCCCAATGGGATGGCTTTGGCCCAGACCGAGTGCTGGGCTGCGTCGTCTACCCGGCCGCAGAGGTCATTGAGCCAGGCGTCGTGAAGCACATCGAAGGCAACCGCTTTTCATTGGGCGAACCGGATGGATCAAAGTCCGACCGTGCGATGGCACTTTCCAAAGCCCTTGCAGCGGCAGGCCTCAAAGCCCCCGTTAGGCCAAAGATCCGCGACGAGATTTGGGTAAAGCTTTGGGGCAACCTTTCGTTCAATCCGATTTCTGCCCTGACCCACTCGACACTGGATGTCCTGTGCACCGACCCCGGAACACGGGACGTTGCCCGAAACATGATGCTCGAAGCACAAGAAATTGCTGAAAAGCTTGGCGTCAAATTCCCGATCGACGTCGACCGCCGCATTCAGGGCGGCGCTGACGTTGGCGCGCACCGCACATCCATGCTGCAAGACCTCGACCAAGGGCGCCCAATGGAGATCGACGCACTTGTCGGCTCCGTCAAAGAACTTGGTCGCGTGACCGAAACGCCAACGCCGACCATCAATACAGTGCTGGCCCTCATCGCCCTGCGCGGAAGAACTGCCGGTCTCTACCAGACCTGATGCAAGGTTATTGGTGCCGCAACAATGGTCTTTTTATACCTACTTGGATTTGGGTCGAAAGAGTTGGTTTCTTGACCAGCGTTTAGCGTGTTTGAGGCGGATCAGATTTTCCGATTAGGCTGCTAGTCTTTTGGTCCTAAACTGCTTTTGCAGGCCTAATTAGAGGACAGTGTGCCATGGGCCGAATAGGCGCGTTGGACAGTATCCCATGTTCATTAGCCGATCCCCAAACACAATTGAACGCCGCCTGATGCGCAAACACAACTTTCAGGACCACTGAGCGCGCATTCTTAGCCAGTTATTTTAAAGCAAGCGCTGATGGGCAAAAGCAAACGGAAGCATCACGAGGGGCAATATGCGCCCGTCCCATATGCCTTGCTTAAATTTGATCCGTAGCATCTTATCTGGGGCGGCCGTCAGGGTATTGTTGAAGCCACACTCGCGGTTCAACGGCTCAAACAATGGCAAGCTGATATCCTCCTATGCAGAAGCCGTCGAGGCGCAGAGTATAGGCAAGGCAACGGTCCAACGCGCCTATCAAGAGTTGGTCGAAAGAGGATTGTTGGCTCTGGAACGCGAAGGCAATTGGTATCACAGACAGGCGCATGAATGGCGACTGATCATCAAACCTATGCAAGCTGCAAAAGGCACGACGCTACCAACGCATGACTGGCGTAGTTATCAGACGCCCAAAAACTTAACGCGACTCAAAAAAGACTCCTCGGGCTTTCCCGCCAGGCCGTTTCAGAACCCTTCAGAGCGAAAGCGAAGGAATGTTCCAGCCCCGGAACACAAATCTTGGCCCAACACTAATTGACAACGCACAGTTCAAGACGACAAGGGTAATTTCGACCCCAGCCGATGAACTT
>NZ_CBFHLV010000081.1:0-11863 GCF_965656765.1 Marivita sp.
CGGTGAGCGGGTGATTCAGGAAGAAGCGGCCCGGCAACTGATCTGGATGATGGAAAAGGTTGTGACAGACGGCACGGGCGGACGGGCCAAACTGCCTGACCGTCAGGTCGCCGGCAAAACCGGCACCTCCCAAGAGGCGCGTGATGCATGGTTCATCGGATTTACTGCCGATTATGTGGCCGGCGTTTGGATGGGATATGATGACAACACCCCTCTTGCGGGTGTCACCGGTAGCGGGCTTCCAGCCGAGATTTGGCACGAAGCGATGATCCGCGTTCACGAAGGCTTGCCCATCAAACCCTTGCCGATGATCACGCCAGAGCCGCCGCGCCAGGTGGCTCAGCCGCAGCAAGCGCCGCAGCAACAAACCCCTGATCGTCAGCAAGGCGGGGGCAATGCGCTTGAGAATGCGCTGAACCAGCTTCTGCGCGATATCCTGGGTGGTAATTGACCAAAACCGGCATGGGCAATTCTAGCGGTCTTGCCTCTTTCCATTTGATGCGGCGCGCAATAGCGTCGCGCCAAATGAATAAGGGGAGACACCAATGACCAACGCAATTGAAGCCCGCCTTGCCGAACTAGGCCTGACCTTGCCCGATGCTCCGGCCCCAGCAGCCAACTATGTGCCTTTCGTGAAAACCGGAAATCAAGTCTATGTTTCGGGCCAATTGCCAACAGGCCCGGACGGTCTGGTCAAAGGTAAACTCGGTGCAGACCTTGATGCTGAAGTGGGCGCTGAAGCCGCGAAATACTGTGCGCTTGCGCTTCTATCTCAGGCCCGAAAGGCGGCGGACGGTGATCTCAGCCGCGTTCGCGTTCTAAAGCTGGTGGGGTTCGTGAACTCGACCGCCGATTTTGGCGACCAGCCAAAAGTGGTAAACGGTGCGTCAGATCTGATGGTCGAGGTGCTGGGTGAAAACGGGCGTCATGCCAGGTCGGCAGTCTCCGCAGCGTCACTGCCCTTCGGTGTTGCCGTCGAAATCGAAGGCATTTTCGAAATCGCATGAGCCGCCTTCCATCGGAATTCCTGACGATCCCAATTGCGCATCGCGGGTACCACAACAAGGCGGATGGGGTCATTGAAAACACTCCGTCCGCCTTTGCAGCCGCGATTGATGCTGGATACGCGATTGAGCTGGACCTGCAGCTGTCTCGTGATGGCGTCCCGATGGTGTTTCACGACGACACACTTGAACGCCTGACAGCCGAAACGGGGCCGCTGCGCGACCGCGATGCCAAGGATTTGACGGCAATCACCCTGAAAGGCGGAATCGACACGATTCAGTCGCTGCGCACTGTATTGGACCAAGTGAACGGTGCAGTACCCTTGCTGATCGAGATGAAAGACCAGCATGGCGCAATGGGTGACACGGATGGTCGGTTGGAAGACGCGGCTGTGAAATCCCTCGCGGGGTACACAGGGCCATATGCGCTGATGTCGTTCAATCCGCACATGGTGGGCAAAGTGGCCAAGCTTGCGCCTAGCATTCCGCGCGGATTGATCAGTTCGGCCTGGCGAAAGATAGATGAGCCGCAAGTGCCCGCCGCACGCCGCGCCGAGCTTGCCGCCATTCCCGATTTTGAACGCGTGGGTGCAGACTTTCTCAGCCATGACATGACCGATCTGGATGCGCCACGGGTCAAACAGCTCAAGGCACAGGGTGTGCCGATCCTGTGTTGGACCGTTCGCAGTGCGGATCAGGAAGAGCAAGCACGTAAGGTTGCCGACAACATTACGTTTGAAGGTTACGTGGCTTGATCCAAGACAGATCAAGACCAAGTACCAAGGCGTAACCAAGGAACGGACATGTCCGACCCAACTAACGCGCCAACAGTCACCATCAACATGCACAGCTCTATCGCACAGATCGCGGCAGGGGATTGGGATGCCTGCGCCTGCCCCGAAGTGGCAGATGGCGGGCGCGCACATGATCCGTTCACGACACATCGCTGGCTGAAAGCCTTTGAAGACAGCCGGTCCGTTGGCGTCGGCACTGGATGGGATCCCCGCTATCTGACTGCTGAAATGGATGGCCAAATCATTGCCTGTGCACCGCTTTTCGGCAAAAGCCACAGTCAGGGCGAATACATCTTTGACCACAATTGGGCCCACGCCTGGGAACGTGCCGGCGGGCGCTATTACCCAAAGCTTCAGATCGCAGTGCCATTTACTCCCGCCACTGGACGACGTTTCTTGACCCGCCCGGGTTTCGAGGCGGAAGGCATCAGCGCACTGGTTCAGGGGGCCATTCAGGTTGCCGCAGACAACGAGCTGTCATCACTCCACATCACCTTTTGCACCGAAGCCGAAGCGATTGCCGGCGAACAGATCGGGCTGCTGCGGCGGCGAACACAACAGTACCATTGGGAAAACCGCGACTATGACAGTTTCGACGCGTTTCTAGGTGACCTAAGCTCCCGCAAGCGCAAAACGATCCGCAAAGAACGAGAACGCGCGCAGAGTTTTGGCGGAACGATCCATCAATTCACCGGTGATCAAATCCACCCCGACCATTGGGATGCGTTCTGGACCTTCTACCAGGATACCGGCGCGCGGAAATGGGGCACGCCCTATCTTACCCGCAAGTTTTTCGACATTGCACAAGATCAGCTGCGCGATGACATTGTGTTGGTCATGGCAGAACGGGACGGCGAATGGGTCGCCGGTGCGATGAATGTCATCGGGCGCGACACACTTTATGGCCGATATTGGGGCTGCACAGAGGATCACCCCTGCCTGCACTTTGAGCTGTGCTACTATCAGGCCATGGATTATGCCATTGCACACGGCCAGTCCCGCGTCGAAGCAGGCGCACAGGGCGATCACAAACTTTCGCGCGGATATTTGCCGGTTTACACGCATTCCCTTCACTGGATCGGCGATCCCGGTTTTTCCGAAGCCGTTGCACGGTATCTTGAAGCTGAAGCGCAGGCCGTGGACGAAGATATCGAAGTGCTGACAAGCTATGGCCCGTTTCGCAAAGCCACGACAGAGGATCACCAATGACCGAGAAACTTTCTGACACTGCACGCAAAACTGTTCTGGGGCCGTTGTTAGACGCTGGCTGGGTGCTTCTTGAAGACCGCGATGCGATCTCCAAGACGTTTCAGTTCAAGGATTTCACCGAAGCCTTTAGCTGGATGACCCGCGCTGCCCTTTGGGCCGAAAAGTGGGATCATCATCCTGAATGGTCGAATGTTTACAATCGGGTCGAGGTCACTTTGACAACGCACGATGTCGATGGTCTATCGTCGCTCGATGCGAAACTCGCACGAAAACTGGATACCCTCTGACTGGTTTGCCTTGACCGGGTGCAAGGCGTGCTATTTCTGCGTTCCCTTGGCGTGTTGCTTGGCCTAACCTGCGTACAATGCTGGGCTATATCGTCAAACGACTGGTCTCTCTTGCCATAAGCCTGATCGTGGCCTCGATGGTGATTTTTGCCGTGGTCGAAATCGCGCCCGGGGATCCGGCCAGCTTTATGCTAGGCATCAACGCGCAACCCGACACGATTGCCGCTCTGCGGACGGAACTGGGCCTCGATCAATCAAAATTCGACCGATACCTAAGCTGGGTCGGCGGCATGCTGAGTGGAGATTTCGGCATGTCCTACACATACCGGACGCCAGTTTCACAGATGATCGCAGATCGGATGTGGGTGTCGTTGCCATTGGCGCTTTATGCGCTGACGCTGTCCACTTTCATCGCGTTTCCCGCGGGCATCTTTGCCGCTGCCCGCCGGGGCGGACCCGGCGATTTGTCAGTCACGGCGGCAACTCAACTGGGCGTGGCAATCCCGAATTTCTGGTTCGCAATGATGCTGGTGCTGATTTTTGCCATCAACCTGCGCTGGTTCAGTGCGGGCGGATTTCCGGGATGGGACGAAGGGTTCTGGGGCGGCCTGAAAGCCCTGACGCTGCCCGCGATCGCATTGGCCTTGCCGCAAGCGGCGATCCTGACCCGGGTGATGCGATCATCCTTGCTGGACATTCTGGGCGAAGATTTCATGCGCACCGCCCGCGCCAAGGGATTGTCGTCGCGGCAAGCGTTGTGGCGGCATGGCTTGCGCAATGCCCTGATCCCAGTTTTGACGATCATCGGGCTGCAATTCGCGTTTCTACTGGCTGGAGCGATCATCATTGAACAAGTGTTCTTTTTGCCCGGTCTTGGGCGGTTGATCTTTCAGGCGATAACGCAGCGTGATCTGATCGTAGTTGAATCCGTCGTCATGCTGCTGGTGTTCGCAGTCATCATGGTAAACTTTCTCGTCGATCTTGCCTATGCCGCTGTCGACCCCAGGCTCAGGACACGGACATGAGCCGCAACCTTATCCTTGGTGGGTTACTGACCGGGCTGTTCGTGATCGCAGCGCTGTTATCGTTTGTCTGGACACCCGACAGCGTCGAGGCGATGAATATCGCGAACCGCCTGAAACCGCCCAACGCTGACAATCTACTGGGCACCGATCATTTCGGCCGCGACATCCTGTCGATGCTCATGGTCGGCGCGCGCACGTCGATTGCCGTGGCGCTAGTGGCGGTGGGGATTGGTATGGGCGTTGGCATTCCCTTGGGGCTTGCAGCAGCTGCGCGACGAGGTGGCCTGCTGGATGAGGTCATCATGCGGATGAACGATCTGATATTTGCGTTCCCTTCGCTCGTCATCGCCATTTTGATCACTGCCGTGTTCGGTCCGTCAGCCACCAACGCGATCATCGCCATCGGCATCTTCAACATTCCCGTCTTCGCCCGCATCACGCGCGGCGCCGCGCTCAGCCTATGGAAACGCGAATTCATCATGGCGGCGCAGGTCGCTGGCAAAACGCGCGCTCGTATCAGCGTCGAACATATCTTGCCCAACGTGGCGAACCTGCTGATCGTGCAGGGCACGATTCAGTTCAGCCTTGGCATCCTCGCCGAAGCAGGCCTCAGCTATGTCGGCCTTGGCGCGCAGCCCCCGATCCCAAGCTGGGGGCGCATGTTGGCCGATGCGCAGACCATGGTGTCCCTCGCCCCGCATGTGGCTCTGATCCCGGGGCTAACCATCGTGGCGATGGTTTTGGGGCTTAATCTGCTGGGTGACGGATTGCGCGATGCGCTTGATCCTCGCCTCAAGGTGGTGCGGGCATGAATCTTTTAAGCATCGAAAACCTGAGTCTTGCGATTCACGACACGGCAGTCCTGCACGGCATCTCTTTGACGATCGGTGAAGGCGAAATCGCCGCGCTCACGGGCGAGAGCGGATCGGGCAAGTCGATGACCGCCTTCGCGACGACGGGCCTTCTACCCAAGGGATCAATCACCACCGGCAGCATTCAATTCGACGGTTTAGAGCTGCTCGGCCTGCCAGAACCGCAGATGTGTGACCTGCGTGGACGCGAGATCGGCATCGTGTTTCAAGAACCCATGACCGCGCTTAATCCGGTTCAGACCATAGGCGCACAGGTGATGGAAACCATCCTTGTCCACAAAGCGATGACACCTGACAGGGCGAAAGAGCGCGCCTACGAGGTGCTGGAACGTGTCGGTCTACCACCGGGCCAATTTCCGTTGGAACGGTATCCGCATGAACTTAGCGGTGGCCAGCGCCAACGCGTTGTGATTGCGATGGCCATCGCCTTGCGCCCACGTTTGCTGATCGCGGATGAGCCGACCACCGCGCTTGACGTAACGACGCAGGCCCAGATCCTCGACCTTCTCAAGGGCCTTGCCCGCGAACAGAATATGGCACTCATGATGATCACTCATGATCTGGCAGTGGTCAGCAACATGGCCGACACGCTTAACGTCATGCGCCATGGAGAGATCGTCGAGACAGGCCCAACCGCCGACGTCTTGCGCAATATGCGCCATCCCTACACGCGCCAATTATTCGAGGCCTCGCGCCATCAGGCAAAACTGGGGGCCGCCAAAGCCGAAGCGCGTTTGCTTTCGGTCCAGAACGTAAGCCGCGACTATCCCTTGCCGCGCAAATCCCTGTTCAGCCCGCGCAACGTGTTCCGCGCAGTAAAAGAGGTCAGCTTTGACATCAAACGCGGTGAACGCGTTGGGTTAGTCGGCGAATCTGGCTGCGGGAAATCCACTCTCACCCGCGCCATTCTTGGATTGGAACCGACGCAGGGCGGCCAGATCACGCTTGATGGCGCCCCGGTCTGGCGGGACAATAGCCCAAATCTGACCGTACGCCGCAAGATGCAGGTCGTGTTCCAAGACCCGTATGGCAGTTTCAACCCTCGTCACCGCGTGGCCCGGCTGCTTACCGAGCCGTTCCACCTCATTTCCGATCCACCAAAAGGGGATGCCCGCGATCAGGTCATCGCCGAAGCACTGACAGCTGTGGGCCTTAGGCCAGAGGACGCTGGCAAGCACATCCATGCCTTCTCTGGTGGTCAACGTCAGCGCATTGCCATCGCCCGGGCGCTGATCATCAAACCCGACCTTATCGTGTTCGACGAAGCAGTCTCGGCGCTTGATGTGAGGGTGCGCGCGCAAATCCTAGACCTTATGGCGGACCTAAGCCGCGACTATAGCCTGACTTATCTGTTCATTAGCCACGATCTAAGCGTCGTGCGCTCGATCACCGACCGCGTGATGGTGATGAAAGCCGGGAAAATCGTCGAAGATCGCCCGACGGCAGAAATCTTTGACTCACCCGAACACCCCTACACCCAAACGCTGATCGACGCGGCACCGCAATTGCCCATTTTCCCGGAGGCCGATGATGCTCCCCGCCCTGCCCTTTAATCCAAGTCATGTTCTTATTGGCGGCGCTTGGCGCAAAACGCGCGATACGCTGACGCTCATCAACCCTTCAGACGGTGATACGCTCTGCGAAATCGCCCGTGGTGACGATGCCGACATAGATGCTGCTGTAACGGCGGCTCAATCAGCGTTGGATGGCGCGTGGGGCAAGATGACTGCCTTGGAACGCGGACGTTGCCTGACGCGGCTGGGGCAACTTGTGCTCGAAAATGTTGAAATTCTGACCCGTCTTGAAACGCTCGATGTCGGCAAACCAGTCACCCAAGCCCGCGCCGATGCGATTGCACTGGCACGATACTGCGAATTCTACGGGGGTGCCGCGGACAAGGTGCATGGCGAAACCATCCCGTACCTTGATGGCTACACCGTTTACACCATGCGCGAACCGCATGGTGTAACCGGACACATCGTGCCGTGGAACTATCCGATGCAGATCATCGGGCGCTCTGTCGGCGGCGCTCTTGCCATGGGCAACGCCTGCGTTCTGAAGCCTGCCGAGGATGCCTGCCTGACCGCGCTGATGTTTGCACATCTTGCGAAAGAGGCAGGCTTTCCAGATGGCGCTCTGAACGTCGTACCCGGATTAGGGACTGAGGCTGGTGCAGCATTGGCCCGCCACCCCCGCGTGCAGCACCTGAGCTTCACCGGATCGGTGCAAACCGGCAAAATCATCCAAACGCTCGCTGCGGAAAACGTCGTTCCGGTCACTTTGGAACTTGGCGGAAAATCCCCACAGCTCGTTTTTGAAGATGCCGATCTCGATGAGGCGCTACCCTTCCTCGTCAACGCGGGCCTTCAGAACGCAGGTCAAACCTGTTCTGCTGCTTCGCGCATCCTAATCCAGCGCAGCGTCTACGAAACCGTCGCAAGCCGCATGGCGGAGATCTATCGCGCCAAGACCATCGGTCCTGCCAGCAGCGATCCAGACATCGGCCCACTCATCTCGACCAAGCAGAAAACCCGTTTTAAGGCCCTTCTTCAAACCGCATGCGACCTGCCCTGCATCGCCGAAACACCCATCCCTGATGACCTGCCCGTTAATGGTGCCTATGTGCAACCGCGCCTTTTTGGTCCGGTGCCCCCAGACCACTCCTTGGCACAAGACGAACTATTTGGCCCCGTGCAAGTGCTTATCCCGTTCGATTCCGAAGACGAAGCAATCCAGATCGCGAATGGCACCATCTACGGCCTTGTTGCAGGTGTCTGGACAGCCAGTGGTGCGCGCCAGATGCGACTGGCCAAAAAGCTGAAAAGCGGACAAGTTTTCATCAACAATTACGGCGCGGGGGGCGGTGTGGAACTGCCCTTCGGCGGCATTGGCAAATCCGGCCATGGTCGCGAAAAAGGGTTCGAAGCGCTCTATGGCTTTTCCACCCTGAAAACCGTTGCCGCGAAACATGGATAGGGGAGGACCTAAATGAGGCTTGAAGGCAAAACGGCCATCGTCACCGGGGCCGCATCGGGCTTTGGCGCTGGGATCGCGCGGAAATTCGCCGCAGAAGGGGCCACTGTCATGGTGGTCGACCTGAACCATGACGCGGCCAAAACCATCGCAAGCGAGATCAAAGGCATCGCCCATACAAGCGATGTCTCGAGCGGGGATCAGGTTGCCAACATGATTGAAACGGCAATCACACAAATGGGTCATGTCGATATCATGGTAAACAACGCAGGCATCACTCACCTTCCTGCTCAGATGGAAGACGTGACGGAAGATGATTTTGACCGAATCTTTGCGGTAAATTGCAAATCTGTCTATCTAAGCGCGCGCAGTCTTGTCCCACATTTCAAGCACCGCCAAAGTGGCACGATCCTCAACATAGCCTCTACAGCTGGTGTTTCACCGCGCCCTCGCCTAAACTGGTACAACGCGTCCAAAGGCTGGATGATCACTGCGACCCGCACGATGGCAGTCGAACTCGCACCCGAGGGCATCCGCGTAAACGCACTTAATCCGGTGGCCGGGGAAACACCCCTATTGAAAAGCTTTATGGGTGAAGACACGCCCGAGGTGCGGGCCAAGTTCCTCTCGACCATCCCGCTTGGCCGCTTTTCCCAACCAGAAGACCTGGGCAACGCCGCTGCTTTCCTGTGCTCGGACGAGGCCAGCATGATCACTGGCGTCTGTATGGAAGTGGACGGAGGCCGCTGCATATGACCCAGGCTGCTTTGGGCACAAAATACCTTGAGGAGCGTGACGGCCTAACCTCTCACTCCGGTGTTACCGTAGGCGGTACGTCACAATGATGCCCGGCCGCTACAACTTGATCACGGATGTTGCAGGCCTCATGGTCGGCAATGCCGAGGACACAACCCTCAAATCAGGCACCACGGTCCTGCTATCCGAAGATGGCCCGATGACCACAAGCTACGCCGTGATGGGCGGTGCCCCGGGGACGCGCGACACGGATCTTCTGGAACCGGACAAGACAGTGCCGGGTGTCGATGCCATAGTCCTGTCTGGAGGATCAGCGTTTGGTCTGGCCGCAGCCCAAGGCGTTATGGATGCGCTGGCGGATCAGGGGCGCGGGTTTCAAATCCATGCCGCGCGGGTGCCCATCGTGCCTGCCGCGATCATCTTCGACCTGCTTAACAATGGCGACAAGGATTGGACAGACAACCCATATCCAAATCTTGGGCGCAAAGCGCTGACCAACATTTCACATGAGTTCACGATTGGCACAGCTGGTGCGGGAACGGGGGCTACGGACGCGCAACACAAGGGTGGGTTGGGGTCTGCATCGCTGATCCTTCCTGATGGGACGACCATTGGCGCACTTGTCGTGGTCAACGCCCTGGGCAGCGCGACAACGCCGTCCGGTAAGCATTTCTGGGCGGCACCGTTTGAGATAGGCGACGAATTCGGCGGGTTTGGTCCAGACCCGACCTTTGGCCTTCAACCCTTACCGGCCAGCCGCAAAACCGCAGCGATGGCGCAGCATGGCAACACGACCATCGGGGTTGTGGCAACCGATGCAACCCTCGAAAAGGCAGCGTGTAAACGGTTGGCCACAGCCGCCCACGACGGCTTTGCGCGCGCATTGGTTCCGTCGCACACCCCATATGACGGCGATCTGATCTTTGCGTCCAGCACCGCGCGGCGCGGCGCACCTTCTGAAGAAATAATGCCAATGCTGGGCCATTACGCGGCTATCTGCATGGCCCGCGCAATTGCACGTGCTGTTTGGGAGGCAACGCCAAGCGACGATGACGCCTTACCAACCTTCCGTCAGAGGCTAGGGCAAAACTGATTGATCAGTTCCACCACCTCAGTTGGTGGAGGTGCGTTACCGCAGGATCGGAGGTTTTTCCGGATTACTGCCCGGCGCCATCCGCTCAACACGGGCGGGTTCGACCGGTTCAGGCAAATCAAACCGTAGTCCGACCCGCGCCAACTGTGCCGTCACAGGATCACTGTCACGCAGGAATACGACATCTAGCGCTGCAGCCTCAAGGCCCGAAAACACCAGCGCCTCTTGAATGGACCGCGCCAACGCGCTTTCAGCCCCCGGCACCGCACCGGTAAACCCGATCAGATGACCGCGAACACCGCTGTCATAGACAACCTCGGCCAGATATCCGCGCCTTGCCAATCCTGTGGCTATCCGCAGTTTGGCATCAATCGCTTCGAGCAATTGTTCGGGCAATGCACTTGGTGCGCGGAATTCTTCTGGACGCGCTTCTGTTTCAGATGGGCCTTGAGCCACTGTCTCTGCCAACCAGTCCACAGCCTCGGATGGCAACAGGATTGACGACGGGGCGACTTCAGGGTTCAAGGCAATTCCAATTCCTTGGCCTTCCAACATCCCCACAATCGACCTGCCTGAAAGGGCGGCATAAGGCACTGCGCGCCCGGCAAAATGGCTCAAACGATCCTCGGTATCGAAGACTAAAACAAATCGCGCATCGCCCAGATCGAACAATTCGGGTTCAGCCTGATCGTCCTCGGCTTCGCGCGCCAGCATCAAAAACAGCTCGGCCTCGGCCAACCAATCATAGAACCGCAAGCGCGGCGCATCCGCCTCTGGCGCAGCCTCCATCGCGGCGTGCGCGTGATCAAGTGGGGTTTCCAAACTCATGCCATGACCTCCTGCACTCGCGTGCGCAACGCGGGCAAGACCTCAGCCTCGAACCACGGGTTCTTCTTGAGCCAAGCCGTATTCCGCCAGCTCGGATGCGGCAAGGGCAGAACTGCCGGCCAATGGTCGCGCCATTTATGCACGGTCTCGGTCACACCGGCCTTGGTGCCAAGGTGGTATTTCTGCGCATAGCCACCAACCACGAGTTTCAGAGGCACATCTCCGACATGATCGAGAACCTCGGAATGCCATGTCTGACGACAAATCGCAGGTGGCGGCAAATCAGACCCAGCCGTGTCATATCCTGGAAAACAAAAGCCCATTGGCACAATCGCGACGCGGTTTCGGTCATAGAACCCGGCTCGGTCGAGCCCCAACCAATCACGCAGGCGGTCGCCGGATGGATCGTCGAAGGGAATGCGGCTGGTATGGGCGCGCATTCCGGGTGCTTGCGAACAGATCAGCAGCCGCGCATTGGGCTGGAACCACACGACCGGCTTGGGCCGGTGGCGCGTCGCGGTCGCGGTAAAGCGGTCAGCACATAGCGTGCAATTGGAAAGGCGGTCCTGAACGGTCATGCGACCAAATGTAAGGCCTTGGCGCTCAGGTCAATGCAACGGGCACGATCAGCCGCGTCTCATAACGGATCAAACCAACGATCTGCCGCAAATGGTCAGGCCGAAACGCCACACAGCCTTCGGTTGGAAATCCAGGCCTGCGCCAACGATGCAGAAAGATGGCCGACCCTTTGCCGGACTGCGCAAAGGGCCAATTCCAATCAGTAAGCAAAACCAAATCATATAGCGGATCAGCCCGCCGGAGCGTTTCGTGGCTGTACGGGTACGGTGCGCGAACCATCAAGTTGTAGTCCTCGTGGTCTGGATCGTCAGACCATAGATCACCGGGGTAGATCGGCACCGCCCATTCGGTTGGCCGCGCCATGCGGTCTGGCCGGTACAGCAAACCAACGATGCGATGGATGCCTACCGGCGTCGCGCCATCACCTTCGCGTTTATCGGCTC
>NZ_CBFHLV010000082.1:0-10901 GCF_965656765.1 Marivita sp.
ATTTGACCACGATGCATTGGTAGAAACACGATGCACTGGCAGAAAAATGAGTGAGCCTGGCGTTAAGAAAATGAGTGGCACCTTAGTCAGTAATAATAGGGCAGGTTTTTTTCCTTGGCGGCGCGTACCCAACTGGGAACAAAGGGTATGATTTTATCCTGTGTCGGCACCCGTATTTCTATGAAATTTGCACCGGGATGTGCGAGTGCGTCGGTGAGGGTTGGCTCGATCTCGATTTCTGAGGTGATTTGGGCAGTTTTGAAGCCAAAGCCCTCGGCGACCTTCAGGTAGTCGACACCGCCGAAATCGGTTGACCATGGTTCGTCAACATCGTCGAGCAAGATGGCTTCACCCCGGATCCAGCCGAAGCTGTCGTTGCGGGTGAGGATGACTGTCACGTTCCTGTTGGACCGTTTGATCGTTTCCATGTCGCCCAAGACAAATCCGAGCGATCCGTCACCAGTGAAACAGATTACGGGTCCGTCAACGGCATACGCTGCCCCAAGAGCCGCGGGTATGGAATACCCCAGCGCACCCATTGAGTAATTGGTGATGTAGCGCCTTCCAGCCTTGCGAAAGGTCAGAAGTGCAGAGGGATAAATTGCACTCACCCCAGGTTCAGACGTCACAATGGCATCATCCGGCATCAGGCTGTCGAGGGCCTGAGACAGTTTGACTGGAGAGACCGTCCCTTCTGGCATCGGGATGTTGGAATTGAAGACCTTGTCCAACGCGGTCATCTTTATCGGCGTGAGATCGAGATGTGGCCGACTACGGTTTGGGTGCTCGGCCTTTAAGATCTCGATCATGTAGGACAGGGTGGCGCGTGCATCGCCGACCAAGCCGACCCTGACCGGAAAATTGTTGCCAATATGTGCCTCGGCAATATCGAGATGTAGAAACGTTTTGGCATATGGATCGCCATACAGCTTCCAATGATCTGTCGCTGCGCTGTCGGTATTCGTGCCAATGAAAAAGATCACATCTGCGTCGTGAACATATTGGTTCGAGTATTCCATTCCGCCTCTACCACCGATAACGCGCAGGGCCAGCGGGTGATCTTCTGGGATCGTTCCTTTGCCGGGAGTGGTTGTCCCAACGGGAATTTGGAGCAACTCTGCCAGTTCAACGATGACGTTGGAGGCCTTGGAAATGAGACCTCCCTGGCCGCAGACGATCGCAGGGTTTTTGGCCGATAGCAAAACGTCGATCGCCTCTCGGATCTTGCTATGGTCGGCCACGGGGCGATGTGCAGGATATGCACTGTATTCCGCTTCGGCATACAGATCAGGTAGATCTGCTTCCTCACCGAAGATATTGATGGGCACACGAATATGGACGGGGGCCGGTCTGCCCGAGGTCGCAACACGAAACGCCCGCCGTAGCAGGAACGGAATTTCACTCACGTTGGTGACAACATAGGATTCCTTACAAATGCTGTCGTAAAGCGCGGTTTGATCGACCCCTGTAAGCCCATGTTTTTTATCGTGATTTATCGGAATGTCGGAGCTTAAAAAGATTACCGGGACTGAGCTGAGGTAGGCTTCGGTAATGCCGGGGGTGCAATGTGTGACGCCGGGGCTGGGGGCCTCGAGCACGGCGGGGCGACCGGTGATCTTGGCATAGGCTTCTGCGGCATAAGACGCGGTGCGTTCATCGCGTGTCAGAACGAATTTGATGTCCGAATGAGCGCGCCATTCTTTGTACCAGCCGATTGTCGTTTCGCCGGGTAGGCCAAAAACATGGGTCACGCCATGCAATTCGAGCATTCGCAGAAGTGCCTGAGCCCCGTTCATGCGTTGCGGTTCCGGTGACTTCGGCATCAGCTATCTCCATCTGTCAGCAAGCCTATACGATAGCGGGCTAACATGTCTGGGTCTGGTGACGTGCCAAGACCTGGTGAGGTGGGCACATGCACATGACCATCGCTGACCGGGAATGGCGTATCGGCCAAATCTGCTTTGGCGTAATAGGTGGACATATAGAATTCACACCCAAGAGTTAGGTTCGGAATAGCGGCCATTAGATGCGTGCCGGCCATATGGGCAATGGACGTCTCGAACATGCAGCCGCCATAGACTTCGATCCCTGCTGCGCGCGCGATTGCGGCAACCTCCATGCAGCGCCGGATGCCGCCGGATTTGGCTATTTTCAAAGAAAAGATATCCGCCATGCGCGTCTGTGCCCCGCGAAGCGCATCGCCCACGCCGAAGACACTTTCATCTGCCATGATCGGGACATCCACTGCGCGTGTGATGTCGGCCAGCGCTTCACGCTCGTGCATGCGTACAGGTTGTTCGACGAATTCAGGGCGGAAGGTCTCAAGATCGCGAATATGCCGGATCGCATCATAGGCGGGTAGCCCTTGATTGTAGTCGATGCGCAGGCGGATTTCGTCGCCGTAACGTTCGCGCAGTTTTTCAAGGCGCATCAGGTCAAAAGCATGATCGGTAAAGCCTGTCTTGAGCTTGAATATCCGCACGCCACTGTCCCAGATCCGGGCGACGTCATCAAGATCGGCGTCGAAATCCGGGTTGGCTACGGAAAAGCTGAGCGGAATGCTATTTCGGTGACGGCCGCCAAGGAGTTCCGCAATTGGCAGGCCTGCAATTTGCCCCGCAATGTCCAACAGGGCACATTCAAGCGCGGCTTTGGCCTCTGGGTGGCCGACCAGAACATGGTTTGCCTCCATCATGATTGGTTCGACTTGCAACGGGTCGCGTCCGATCACCTTTGGCCGCAAATGCACATGCAAGGCAGCTGCGTTTCCTTCCAATGTTCCTGTGAACACGGGCCATGGCGATGCCTCTCCCCAACCAGTCAAGCCGCTGTCCGTCGTCAATTCGCAAAGTGCGACATTGATCCCACCGACATCGCCAGACCCGTGCGCATGGACGGCCTGCGCCGGGATGGAGACGCAATGAACGCGCATCTCGACGATCTTATGAGCCGTCATTGCGTCTCCATCCGGGTGTCATACTGGTCGCGGGGAAACCGCCGAGGCAAGAGGCCGGCCTGAAACCAAAGTAGGTAGGTGTAGATCGAAAAGACCGGGCGACCTGTCGCGCGGCGAATGTCTGCGGCGTAGGGTACCATATTTGTGCATTCCAGCAGGATTGCCCCAACTTTGGGATTTTCTTCGACCAGCCTCAAAGCGGCTTCAATGTTATCTGCACGCGCCTGATCGAAATCGATTTCATGGGCGTTGCCGAGCACGTGCTGCGTAAAATGAGAATCTGCGCCTGTTCCCATTATGGGGGTATCCGGGGCAATCCCAGCAGAGGTCAGATGTCCAGCGGTCAACGTTTCGGATGAGATGGTCAAAATCCCAAGCTTGCGATCAACTGGCAGCGACTGACGGATCAACCCGGCTTGCAGGAGTGATGAAGACGCGACTGGCACACCCAGAGCGCGGGACATCTCGGACTGAAACTGCACAAGAAACCCGCAATTCGTTGCGATTCCGTCGCAGCCAAGGTCGACCAGTTCGCGCCCGGCATCGATAAATGCATCCAATAGCGGGGCCGCATCGCCGCGTACTACGTTGTCTGGTGTGGCTGCGGAAACAACTTTGAATTGAACCGGAAAGGGCCAAGTGGTGGCGTTGCCAATATCGCCGGGGATGCGAGGAAACCGTGTGTTCAGCATCAGAATTCCGACGCTCGCCCCGAACACTGTTTTGCCGCCCTGCGTGAACATTCGTTGTTTATCCTGTGAAACGTGGTTTGCGGCGACCTGATCATCTATTCTGGTACAGCGCATATCCTGACGGCTAATTCTAATGGTTGACCAATAGCCTAGCGCGGTCCTTCAATAGAACGCAACGCCGTGATTCCCTACGGCATCAATTTTGGAGAGGCGCTATCCCTGAGAACATCATCATTGCCGGTGCCGGGATTGTCGGGGTTTCGACTGGGATTTGGCTGCGTCGTTTCTCTGATGCCAAAGTCACCATCATTGATCGCCTTCCGCCGGGCGAAGGCACGTCACATGGGAACGGTGGTGTTCTAGCCGCCTGCGCTATGGTCCCCGTCACTGGTCCGGGACTGATCCGCAAAGCGCCGGGTATGTTGATGAACCCTGACTTCCCACTTTTTCTGCGTTGGGGATATCTGCCGAAGCTCCTGCCTTGGCTGATGAAATATCTTTCGAATGCCAATGACGCTGACACGCGCCGGATTGCAAACGGACTGACCACGATTGTCGCGGACAGCATTGATCAGCACAAAGCTTTGGTGTCCCAGACCGATGCCGAGGCGTGGGTCGTTGAAAGCGACTATTCGTTTGCCTACGCCAATCGCGCCGCCTTTGAGGCAGACGCCTATACTTGGGGTCTGCGCCGCGATGCCGGCTTTGAACCGGTTCTGCGTGAAGGTGAGGCATTGCGGACGTTTGCCCCGGAACTGTCGTCTTCCATTGGGTTTATGGCGACTATGAAAGACCATGGTCATATCCGTGACCCCGGTGGATATGTGAAAGCGTTGGCTGCGGTGTTCGAAAAGATGGGCGGCCAAATCCGTCAATCCAAAATCGAGGATTTCGAGCTGACCGACGATAAGGTTACGGCTGTTCTGACATCGGACGGCCGTCAGCCCTGCGACCGCATGATCCTCGCGACGGGTGTGTGGTCCAAGCCGCTGATGGCAAAGCTGGGCCTTTCAATTCCCATCGAGTCCGAGCGCGGCTATCATATCGTTTTCGAAAACGCGACCGGCGGTCCAAGCCATCCAATGATGGTGGCCAGTGGAAAATTCGTTGCCACACCTATGGATGCTGGACTGCGATGTGCGGGGGTTGTGGAATTTGGCGGACTTGACGCAGAGGCGAGCGAAGCGCCTTTTAACCTTCTTCGCAAACAGGCCAAGGCCGCTTTTCCAAACCTGAAATATAGCGGTGAGATCGACTGGCTGGGCCACCGGCCTGCGCCCTCTGACAGCCTTCCGCTGATTGGTCAGGTACGTGAAACCGGCATCTTTACCGCCTTTGGCCATCACCACATTGGATTGACGGGTGGACCAAAAACCGGAAGGATAACCGCAGGTCTTGTCGCAAACCAGCCGCTGAACACTGATATTGCCGCTTTCGACCCAATGCGATTTGCATGACACCGCGACACAAAAAAACGATCAATCAATAGGGAAGATTAACATGACAAAAATCACAAAAGTATGTGCAACACTGGCTGCGACCATGATGCTTGCCGCGCCCGCAATGGCACAGGAAAAGTGGGACCTGCCGATGGCTTATGCGGGCTCCAACTTTCATTCTGTGACCGGTGCGGAATTTGCCGAGTGTGTTACCACTGGCACGGGTGGAGCGATCGAGATCACCACGCACCCGTCGGGGTCGCTTTTTGCAGGTGCTGACATCAAGCGCGCTGTCCAGACAGGCCAGGTGCCTATTGGTGAGCGTCTGCTCTCCGGTCACCAGAACGAAAATGCACTATTTGGCTGGGATTCCGTCCCTTTCCTTGTGTCGTCTTTCGATGAACACGAAAAGCTGTACGAAGCTGCCAAGCCGCATCTTGAGGAGCTCTTGGCTGAGCAGAACATGACCATGCTCTACTCCGTTCCTTGGCCGCCGCAGGGTTTGTACTTCAACAAGGAAGTCAATTCTGCTGCTGACATGGCTGGTATAAAATTCCGTTCATATAATAACGCGACAGCTCGTCTGGCCGAGCTCACCGATATGTTGCCTGTGTCGATCGAGGCCGCTGAGATTAGCCAAGCCTTTGCCACCGGTGTGGCCGAGTCCATGGTGTCTTCAGGTGCGACTGGCTATGACCGCAAGGTCTGGGAAAGCTTGAGCCACTTCTACAGCGTCGATGCATGGTTGCCGCGCAATTATATGCTGATCAACAATGATGTTTGGTCCGATGTTTCGGACGCCAACAAGAACATCATCAACGCCTGCGCAGGAATGGCCGAGTATGCTGGCACTTGGCGTGCGAAGGAATACACCGGCTTCACGCTCGCAGGCCTTGCCGAAGGTGGCATGACTGTTGGGCCGGCTGGTGAACAGTTGATGAATGATCTGCGGGCGGTTGGTGAAACCATGGCCTCCGAATGGATCGAGGCGGCGGGTGAAACCGGCCAAGCGATCCTTGACGCCTACAACGCGAACTGATCGCATCTTTTCGGGTCAGCCCTTTCCGGGCTGACCCAATGCACTTTTTTTAATTTTTCAAGCGCTGGAGACAGCCATATGACCAGTGCCTTGCGTGGTCTGCGCCGCATTCTTGATTTTCTCTACCTCGCCGCAGGTGTCATGGCGGCAGTTTGTCTGATCACTATCTTGCTGTTGATCGTGGCTCAAATGGTTGCAAGATGGACCGGTGAAATCTTTCCTGGTGCCGCAAATTACGCTGGCTATGCTATGGCTGCGGCCAGTTTCTTTGCTTTTGCCAATGCGCTCAACCGCGGTGCGCATATCCGCGTGTCGCTTCTTCTTAATTCGGTGCCCAAGACGTTTCGTCGTTTTCTTGAGATTTGGTGCTTTGGGATTGCCACAGCTGTCATGTGGTATTTCACCTATTACGCCTATTGGTTCGCCTACTGGTCGTGGAAGTTCAACGAAGTCAGTCAGGCTCAAGACGCGACCCCCATGTGGATACCCCAATCGGTGATGGTCATCGGAGGCGGAATTCTTGCGATTTCCCTAACCGATCATCTGATCCATGTGCTGTTCCGCGGCGATCACCGCATCGAGCGCGACCTCGTTGATCAAAGCTTCGCGGAGTAGGGCAATGGAAGAAATTTACGCAATCAGTCTCTTTCTTTTCGTTCTTTTTCTGCTGCTTGGTACCGGGGTCTGGGTAGGCATCGCACTCATGGGTGTGGCGTGGGTTGGCATGGAATTGTTCACGTCACGGCCAGTTGGCGACACAATGATCACGACAATCTGGGCGTCGTCATCTAGCTGGACGCTCACCGCCCTGCCGCTGTTTATTTGGATGGGGGAAATCCTGTTCCGCACCCGGTTGTCAGAGGACATGTTCCGGGGGCTTTCGCCATGGCTGGCACGGCTTCCAGGCGGGCTGGTGCATACCAATATCGTTGGCTGCACCGTTTTTGCTGCCGTGTCTGGGTCATCTGCTGCAACGCTGACTACGGTTGGCAAAATGTCGATCCCTGAACTCCGGGCACGTGATTATCCCGAACGAATTGTCATTGGCACACTTGCTGGCGCGGCCACGCTTGGCCTGATGATTCCACCTTCCCTGGCGTTGATCGTTTATGGCGTCACGGTAAATGAATCGATCACGCAGCTTTTCTTCGCAGGTGTGTTCCCGGGCCTGTGCCTTGCCCTGATGTTCATGGGCTATGTCGCTGTTTATTCAAAACTTTCCTCAAGCTGGAACCCCAAACAAGAGACGGGCATGTCCTTTGCGGACAAGGTCAAGAATTCACGGTTTTTGATCCCTGTGCTTCTTTTGATCTTTGTGGTGATCGGGTCGATGTATGCGGGCTATGCCACGGCAACCGAAGCAGCGGCGATTGGCGTGATCGGATCGCTGGTGCTTGCTGCCGGTCAGGGGTCGCTAAACTGGGGCACGTTTTCAGAAAGCCTCATGGGGGCGACGCGGACATCGGCCATGATCGCGTTGATCCTTGCGGGTGCTGCGTTCCTGAAACTGGCGATGGGCTTTACCGGTTTACCACGTGCGTTGGCCGATGGCATTGCGACTATGGAACTTTCCCGGTTTGAACTGCTGATGATCCTCATGGTGTTCTACATCATCCTTGGTATGTTCCTTGATGGTATCTCATCCGTAGTCCTAACGATGGCGGTCGTTGAACCTATGGTGCGTGAGGCGGGCATTGATCTCATCTGGTTCGGGATCTTTGTGGTTGTTGTGGTCGAGATGGCTCAGATTACGCCGCCAATCGGGTTCAACCTGTTTGTTTTGCAAGGCATGACTGAGCATGAGATGGGCTACATCACTCGCGCCGCGTTTCCGATGTTCATGATCATGGTTCTCATGTGCTTTGTGCTTATCTGGTTCCCAGGAATTGCAATGTGGCTCCCCGATAATATGCGACAGGCCCCATAAAGGCTTATGAGCTCTTGCTGGCTTTGATGTGCAAGGCATTGAGCCTATCGGGCGACCATTAAGACAACTTCGACAAGGTCGTTCTCGGACAGCGCGGCCTGAACGCAGGCGCGCTGCGGCCAATGCGTTGGATCGTCACCAACCCATTCGCACCAAGCGCGATCCATCTCCGCCTTTTGGGAGATATCGGTGATGTAGACCGTGGCGGTGATCGCGCGGGTTCGGTCTGTATCCATCTCTGCTAAGATAGCGTCGATCCGAGCCAGCGTGCTGACCGTCTGCTCATATAGGTCATCAGTATCCACTTGTGAGGTGGCAACTGCCCAAGCAAAACCATTGACGGCACTGCCAGAATTGCGTCCTGTCGCTTGGCCCCGAACGCGGATAATTTCGCTCATCGTTTATTCCTCTTGGTCGGTGAAAGCGCGAGCCTCTGACAAGACAGCGGCATTAAGGGGTCTCACCCATTTGCGGTCAACACCTCCCGTGGGCAATTTGCAAAGGTCCGGGCTCCATCCTTTGTCACGGCAAATGTTTCGCTCACCACCAAGCCATATTTCTCCATCCACAAAGCCGGAATGCAATGGAAGGTCATGTTTTCTTCCATAAACGTGGTGTCTCCCGCCCTTAGCGAGCATGTTAGCTCACCCCATGTGGGCGGAAACCCGATACCAACGGGATAACCAATGCGGCTGTCCTTTTCGATACCATGCTTTCGAATTACTTTTTCCCATGCCACTGCCATGTCCTGACATTCCGCACCGGGGCGAACCACATCCAAGGCCGCTTCCAGCCCTTCTCTGATGATCGCCGTGGTTTTCAAAACCTCCTGTGTCGGCTTGCCGGTATAAACACAGCGCGACAGTGGTGAATGGTAGCGGTGCCGAACACCGCCCATCTCGATGTAGAACACTTCGCCTTCTTCAAGCGGCCTGTCTGTCCAGCTCAGATGCGGGGCAGATGCCATTTCACCGACCATTGCATTCGGCGGCTTGCATGGAAAAGTGCCGCCGAATTCTGGCGTACCTGCGGTTGTCACTCGGTAGATTTCAGCCATGACATCGCATTGCCGAACACCCGGTCGGACCATCTTGCGTGCGCAATCCATGGCCAGTGTCGCGATCTGTCCGGCCTGGCTCATATATGCGATCTCCTGTGCGGATTTCACCATTCGCACGCGATTGACCAATAAGAAGCCATCCTCAAACTCGCCTTGGCCCAAACCTGCCGTGAGAATTCGGTTCCATTTCGCGGTGTAATAATAATCGTCTTGCTCGGCGGCGATGCGTCCTTTGTGCCAGCCCCTGTCGCGCAAAATTTGTACGAGGTAATCCATCGGGTGCAGATCATCACTGCCAACATATTTATCGGGATAGGAAATGACGTTTTCTTCGGCCAGATAGGCCGTGAACTTAGCGCCGACTGCGTCCATCTTGCGACCAAACCAGATTGGCTCGTCCGCATCCAGCGCGACAACCACCATCTGTGGGGTGTAGAATGACCACCCATCGTAGCCCGTGGCGTAGAACTGGTTGGCCGGGTTCGAAATCAGCAGCACATCAATTTGGCGAGCCCTCATCGCATCTTTAATTCGGGCCACTCGGGCGTGAAATTCCTCATGTTCAAACAGCAATTGCACGATCGCATCCCTTATAGTTTCTAGGCCAGCAGAACCTAAGCTTCTAAGTGTTGTCTACGAAATTTTTCTTTTTTGATAGCCTTGGCAGTGTTGACCAACAGAACTGGGTGATCATAGATCTTCCAATTTTCCGCTTATTGACGACCTCTGAGCATCACCCAAACCACATATTTAATTGGGGTCTGACCCTTCAGGCTAACGCGTTGTCAAAAGACCTTTCTACGATGCCGACCCCTGTCAACCGATCATAGTATTCGGTCACCAGATAATGGGGGCCAAAGTGCGATGCGTTGATTGCTATTGCAGTGGGATATTGGCGTTTCGTCCTGCCAAGCGCACACTGATTTCGTATGCCTTTTCCGGTGTCATTCCAGCCATAATCCGTGCAGCGCTATCAGTGGGCATGCGTGCAAGAAACCCGGCGGCAAAAGCGGCTTCCATTTGTTCGAACAAGGCCGCCGCTTGTTTTGGTTTCATGTTCGCATAAACATCTGTGAGTTGAGACAAATCATCCTCGGCGGCTGCCGACGCAAGTGAGATCGTTTCACGCAGGTTTTGTTCAGCTTGTTCCAGTTTGGCCAGTTCAGCTTCGATCGCGGTTTCTGCGGCAGCGACGCTCGTTTCGCGTTGATCCATTTCCGTTTCGCGGTCGATCAGCCGCTGCTCTCGTTCCTTGATGGCTTCAAATGCTGCATTGAGTGTCTCAGGACGGGCAAGATCCATTGTCGGTTGCTCTGAGACTTGTTCTGAAAGCGTTGCTTTCGGGTCTTCGCTGGCGATTACCTGCCCTGCTTCTGTGGCAAGTCGCACCCCAGCTGACAGAAGAAGGAATGTTCCAATAATCGCCAAAGTTCCTTTTCGTGATGGCCCACCGGTCGCCTCCGCTTTCTTGGATTTTTTGGTCATCCGCTGCCTCCTGCATGCCGCGCAAAAACAGGGCCGACTGGTGGATAAGGTGGATCAGCCCTGGCATCGGTTGGGGGAAGATCGTGCATAGAGGCGACCATCAATTCCAACCTTTTGGCAGCATCTTCAGCACGGCTGGTCAGGGTTTCCAGGCCATCTGTCGAATGGGTCGCAGTTTTTTGCGCACCTTCCAATGCGGTCTGCAGATCAGAGACTTGCGCCGAGAGAACTGCCACCGCCGCTCCAACGCCGTTTTCAAGATCTGTAAACCGCGAAAGCCTTCGTGACAGCACGAAGCAATAA
>NZ_CBFHLV010000083.1:0-10479 GCF_965656765.1 Marivita sp.
GACGTCTGATCTGCGATTCAGAGGCTTCTTTGATTTGTGGGGAGTTTCTCGATGGGAGCTACAAGCGAGTTTCTGGCAAGGGTTCCGCGCCGGACAGATGGGAAGCGTAATTGGCCTCGGGAGCTGAAGGCTCGGATTGTGGCTGAGACGTTGATTGAGGGCGAGACAGTCAACACGGTCGCGAAGCGATATGAGTTGATCCCCAGCACAGTGTCTGATTGGCGTCGGATGGCACGGCAGGGCAAGCTGGTCCTGCCAAACCTGGATGGCATGGATTTTGTGCCCGTTGAGATCAAAGCGCCTGCGCCTTTAGCCCAGCCTCTGCCTGTCGCTTCCGCCAGCACGATTGATGTGATCAGAGGCAACGTCATTGTTCGTCTTGATGCGGCAACGCCTGCACCCCGGGTCGCCGAGATCGCGCGGGCTGTGGGGACGTGATCACGCCATCCCACAAGGTCCGGATTTTCGTGGCCACTGATCCGGTCGACTTCCGCAAAGGCCATGACGGGCTGGCCGCTCTGGTGCAGGGTCATTTGCGACAGAAGCCCTTTGATGGGTCTGTATATGTGTTCCGCGCCAAGCGCGCAGATCGGCTGAAGCTGATCTACTGGGACGGCAGTGGGCTGGTGATGGCGTATAAGCGACTGGAGGATAACACCTTCGAATGGCCCGCGATCAAGAACGGGGTGATGCGTTTGGAACCGGCACAGTTTGAGGCGCTGTTTGCGGGTTTGGATTGGCGGCGCGTGCAGCCCCTGGAGGTCGCAGCACCTTCTGCGGCGGAGTGACTCACGGGACCCTTTGCAGGGGTTATTCTGCCCCTGTTTTGTTATGGGATCAGGCATGATCGCACCTGATGAATTGCCCGACGACATTGCTGAGTTGAAGGCGATCATCCGTGCGCAGCAGGATCAGAATGCCCGGCTCGAAGTTCTGGTTGCCGCCTTCAAGAAGGCGCTCTTCGGGAGCAAATCCGAGAAGATCGATCCAGGCCAATACGAGCTGGAACTCGAAGACATCGAGACGGCCATCGCGCAGGTGGAAGCCGAGATTGATGCTGATCCGCGCACCGCGCCCGTGCGACCGCCAAAGCCGCGTCAGACCAACCGGGGGTCACTGCCCAAGCATCTGGAGCGGGTGGAAGTGGTCATTGAACCCGAGCTCTCCTGCGCCTGCGGAGCCGAGCGCCATGTCATCGGCGAAGATGTCAGCGAACGGCTGGACATCATCCCCGCGCAGTTCCGGGTGATTGTCACGTGTCGTCCCAAATACGCGTGCCGATCCTGCGAAGGCGGGATCGCCCAAGCCCCGGCGCCAGCCCACATCATCGCAGGCGGTATGCCAACCGAGGCCACTTTGGACCATGTGCTGGTCTCCAAATACGCGGATCATCTGCCTCTATATCGACAGGCCCAGATTTACAGCCGCCAAGGGATCGATTTGGATCGTTCGACCCTGGCCGCATGGGTGGGCAAGTCGGCCTTCGAATTGACCCCTGTCTATGATGCCCTGATGGCTGATCTGAAGCGCTCCACCAAGCTCTTCATGGACGAAACACCCGCGCCGGTTCTGGCCCCAGGGCGCAAAAGCACCAAAACAGGATACTTCTGGGCGCTGGCCCGTAATGACAGGCCATGGAACGGCGATGATCCACCTGGAGTGGCGTTTACTTACGCGCCGGGACGATCTGGCCAGCATGCGGACACTATTTTGCAGGGCTTCAGCGGCATCCTGCAGGTTGACGGCTATGCTGGCTATAATCGCTTGCTTAAACGTCCGACCCAGGATGTGACATTGGCATATTGCTGGGCGCACGCTCGCCGCAAACTGCACGACGTCACTCAGTCAAGCACGGCCCCGATTGCGCAGGAAGGTCTGGCCCAAATCCAGGCGCTCTATCGCATCGAAAAAGACCTGCGCGGCCTGAGCGCAGACGAGCGCCATGACGCTCGACAGGATCGCTCAAAACCCCTCATAGACGCCTTCGAACTCTGGCTCACCCAGAACCGCGCCCGTGTCTCGGCAAAATCGCCAACCGGAGATGCCCTGAAATACATCGCCAAATACTGGGACGGGCTGATCCGGTTCCTCGACGACGGTCGCATCGAACTGGATTCCAACCCCGTCGAGCGCACAATCCGTCCAATCGCCCTAAACCGCAAAAATGCGCTCTTCGCAGGCCATGATGCCGGCGCGCAAAACTGGGCCGTCATCGCGTCTCTGATCGAAACGTGCAAACTCAACGGGATTGAACCCCATGGCTATCTGTCCGGCGTCCTGACCGCCATCGCAGCCGGGCACAAACAAACCGATATTAACCTGTTGCTGCCCTGGAACTACGCCAATCACGTGCGAACGGCGCACCGCTTACGGTAATCTTGTAAGATGCGGGACTGAATTACCGCATGCAAAATCAAACGCTCTCAACCTAGGGGATGCTTGCGCGTTTAAAATGACGGCCTGATCGTCGTTAATCAGCCCGAGTCCAGACATCCACAAACAAGTTGCCAATACCGGTCAGATTAATCCGTCTTTTTTGGCAATTGCCACTGCTTCTGCGATATCTTGCACTTGGAATTTGCGACACAAAGTCATCACGGTGAAATTGAGAGTTGGCTGTTTAAGCCCGAGTTCAAGTGCCACTTCTTCGATGGATTCGCCACCGTTCAGATGTTGCAGAAGCAGAACCTCGCGGGACGTCAGGCGCGTCTCAGGATCGGGCATCGGTTGATCCAATAGGGCAATCGCTTTGCTATCCTGCAAATCCATCTTTTGACCCGTTGCCATAGCGCGAATGGCTTTCTCAAAGTTCCGCGCGGGCAGTTTCTTGGGAACAAACCCGACTGCACCCATCTGTAAGGCATCTTGAACGACGTGATGTGGCAGGTTGCCAGACATCAATGCGACCTGCGCACCCTTGCCCTCAGACAGAGCACGTTGCACCCCGTTGAGACCATCCATTCCTGGCATATGGTAATCTAAAAGGATCAGATCGAATGGATCAGAACTGGCAACTTCGGTAAGTGCACTTTCGAGATCGTGCGCCAGTGCGACTTGTATCTGAGCGCGCGAAAGGATTGCGTTGAACATCTCACGCAACATTTCCTGATCATCGGCGATTAAGGCACGCATAGCTTACTCTTTCGCATTGGCGTCTGAGATTAGGGCAAACTCTGCGTACTCGACAAGCAGTTGCCGGTCGATCGGCTTCGATAAAACACTCGAAAACAACGTGCCAGAGTGCCCAACTTCACCAGCGAGCGCGGTTACCAGAATAGACGGCAGGCTTGGCGCGAGCGTCTTAACGGCTTCAGTCAATTCAGCGCCTGTCATGCTTGGCATGTTGAAATCCGTAACAAGCAGGTCCCATATGTCTGCATCACTGCGCACAGCATCAAGAACGTCCGCCGGATCAGTCGTCGCGGCGACCTCGGCGCCGGCCGCTTCGAGATAGGCCGTGATCACGTCAAGTACTTCGGGCTGGTCATCGACAACAAGGATCATCCGCCCATCGAGGCGGCCTGTCGTTTCAACCGTAGTAAGACGCGGAGCAGCAGCCTGCTCGAACGCATCAACGGGCCAATATACTTCGAACTTCGTTCCTTTCCCCAATTGCGTCGTGAGGTTCAAGGCACCGCCGTTGTCCTCAATCACAGAAGACACAACAGCAAGACCAAGACCGGTTCCCATATTGCCCTTCGTGCTGAAATAAGGAGTCAAAATCCGTGATGCGACGTCTGGCGGCATTCCAGGGCCGGTATCTTCGACGACCAGACATGCATACCGCAGATCAGGATTGATACGGCCAAACGTCATGGCTTCGCTTGGCGCATAATGTTGAGGCGATGTAAGGCGGATTGAAATTACGCCCGCGGTATTGCCAAGTGCATCACGCGCGTTGATTGCAAGATTGAGCAAGAGCTGAAGCACATCCGTTGGGTCGGCATCTGCCTCAACCGGATGTTCCGGCACTGTAACCGACAATCGGGCTGGCGCACGAAGGCTCGATTGTACAAGGTCGGCTGCCTCTTGGACGGGACGGCGCAAGTCTAAATTGATCCGAGACGATTGACGCGCCCCCAAGGTCAACAAACGTTTCACCAGTCCTGCAGCTTGATCGGAGGCAGAGAGAATGCGTGCCGCGCCTGTTGCGGTCTTCCCGCCATCTTCTGCCTCTTCAACGATCAGCGATGCACCACCCGAGATAATGGCCAAAAGGTTGTTGAAGTCATGGGCCAACCCAGCCGCCATCTGCCCGATCATTTCGCGGCGTTGCGCAAGTTGAAGTTCATTGAGCAGTCGCTCGCGCTCTGCTCGTTCGCGTCTGCGCGCAGAAATATCACGTGTGATGCACAGCAATCCACCATCGGCGTTTACCGTCAAAGAGACATCCTGCTCGACTGGACTACCGTCTTTGGCAAGACCAACAACCTCTCCAGACCAGCCACCATTTTGCGCCAGTGCTGGCATGGCGTTGGCTTCCATCCAGGAAACCTCGTCCGAGGCATAAAGCTTGGACCACTTTTGGCCGAGCAGATCTTGCTCATCTGTATAGCCAAACATTTCAAGATGAACGCGGTTTGAGTAGACAAAGCGACCTTCGACATCAGTGATGGCGATTCCATCAAGACTGGCTTCCATGGCGGCGGCGCGGTCTGCGATAGCCCGTTGCTCCGCCTTTTTGAGGTCCGTGATGTCGACGCGCAATTCGACACGCCCGCCATCGGGCATCGCTTTTTCGAACACGCGCAGCCATGATCCGTCAGAAAGCTGTTGTTCGAATTCGCGGTCTGGTTGGGAGTGCTGAACAAATTGTTCTGCCAGCCAGTCCTCTTCTCTTCCGATTGCTTCGGGATATTGACCTACCTTCAACCCGAAGCGGATGATGCTTTCAAAGGTCGCCCCTACGACGATTGCAGATGCCGACAACTCGTAAATCTCGCGGTAGCGGCTGTTGCAGATCACCAGGCGATCATCTGCATCGTATAGGACAAAACCGTCCTGCAAAGCTTCCACTGCTTTTTCAAGGTTAGCGCGCGCCAGGGCGGCTTCGCCCGCAGCGTGCCGCAGTGATTCCGCCTGTTTGCGTTGCTCAGTTACGTCAACCTCAACCGCAAGAAATCCTTCCACTTCGCCATCGGGGTCTTTGAGCGGCTGGATATCAATCGAAAGCCAGTACTCTCGACCGTATCTGGACCGATTGAGCACTTCGACCTGCACAGGTTCGCCTTGATCTAACGCTCTGCGCATCTTGGCGACCGTCGCCGGATCAGTGTCCGGGCTTTGCAGCAAACGGCCAGGGTTCTTTCCCTTAACGTCTTCAAGAGTCCAACCGGTATTCTGTTCGAAGGCCGCATTGACCCATTCGATGCGGCGTTTTGCGTCTGTCACGACAACAAGGTTCGTGGTGCGACGTGCGATTTCCGACAAGCGTTCAATTTCGGCCGCCTTTTCACGCGCCTCGGTGATATCGCGAAGGGCGAGGACATATCCCTGATCGCCAATTGCCGATGCCGTCAGCTGCCACCAACCAGAAAAGAAATCCTCAGGTGGCGCTTCAAATGTGTGGCGGACCACCGTTGTTCCACCGTCAAGCATTCGCAACTTCGTCCTCAGGGTCTGCGCGAGCTCAGCAGGCAGTTTCTCTTCGAGAGTATGGTTTAAGAACTTTGCAAAGATTTTGTCAGTGACTTCAATAGTGCCAGAGTGCCAGGATACAAAACGTCCTTCGCGATCCAATTCGACGATCAAGTCCGGCATGGCGGACAATACAGCTTCAAGCCGTGCTCGCTGAGATAAGGCTGACGCATGGGCGGACACCAGTCGTTCCTCTGCATCACGGCGCGCTAGAACAGACACGATCACCTTAGCGACCGACCGAATCAAATGTACTTCCCCGGGCAGGAAATTCCGCATTGCGCGCACTGCATCAAAACCGACAAAGCCCCGGAAGGCACCGTCTTCAACCAAAGGAACGGCAAGAAGAGACTTGATGCCCTGCTCCAACAGCAGGTCTTTCTCCGGTGCCTCCTTTGGAAGGGCAGCCACGTCAGGGATCAAGACCTCGGCTCCCGCATCGAACAGCTCACGCCAATGGTCGATCATCTCTACAGGAATGTCCTGAAGCATGTCGCGACAAGAAACGGTATTTGGCGCGCACCATTCGTGCGTGTTGTCGATAAACGCTCCATCAGGTCTCAGGCGGAACACATAGGTTCTGTCAGTAGCGGTCAGCTCGCCCATCTGTGCCAGCGCCGTGTCAATCGCTTGATCGGTTTGCTTAAGTGACGCGCCAAGCAGTGCATCCAAAATACCCACGACCTGACCCTGCATTTCTGTCAGGCGGGAAAACGCTTTGTGAACGGCTTCGAGGGGGGCATCAAGAATGGCCTCTGACCGTTCAAGTGGTCTGCCTTCAAGCAGACCAAGCAACAGAGCATTACGGCGCGCTTCGCGCAGAGCCAAAAGCGCTTGAGCAGCAAGCCTCGAGACCTGTTCCAAGGTCCTCAAATCACCAGACGAATACCGCCCTTCGATTTTGCAGCCCAACAAAAGCGCCCCGGCTTTTTCGTCGGGCAATACAAGAGGAACGATCATTGTGGACGCTAGTTCGTCCGCTCCACCAGGCCAAGCATAGTCATCAATCAGATTTGTCAGCTTTGCGATCCGGCGTGATCTACGGATCATCGAAGCTGGCAAAGGCAAAGCTTTTCCTTGGTGTTGCTTGTCTGCACAGGCTGCAATGACGGTGTGATCTCCTTTTTCTTGTATGAAAAAGCAATCTCGCCCGCCAATTTCGCGTTTCAGGACATCAAGGAGGGATTGCATGGCCTCATCTGCGCCGGTTTTACCGGTTAGCGCCTTGAGCGCTTCCGACAGGATCGACCTTTCCTTAAGCGCAACCGCTTCGCGCAATCGAACCGCTTCTGTATCAGCAAGTGCTGAGCGCACAGCTTCGGCGTCAGCCATAAGGCGGCGATTCATCTCGAATATTTCGCGCTTCTTCGCCTCGAGCATCGCTTCGGCCTCGAGGCGAGCCCGTTTTTCGCGCTCGTAAAGGCTTTGAGATATCATCAGTTCATCAGAGTCACTGGTCATGTGGCAGGTCCACATAACAGATCCGTTTTACTCTTCTCAGAGCGCAACACGATTCTCGAGCCGACATGATGCAACCTTCATAAGAAGGTGTGTCTGCAAATTTGATGCCATGCGCTTTCCCTCAAAGCTCGGCTGATTGCACATTTGTTTCATCAACGATCACCAGTGCCGAAAACTGTGCACGAGATCATTAGGTTTCCGTGGTTTGCACCCCCACCTGACGGCACGCCTTGCTCGCCAAAAGTAAAGACACCAAGCCAAGGCGTATCACCAAAATGGTCCTTGATACCGGCCGAAACTTCATCCATGCGATCCTGCACGGCAAGCATACATCCCCCGCAATAGACGACCAAAGCTCCCTTGATTTCATCACCAGCCGCTTCTTTCGTCTGAGCCGCAACGCGCCCTGCGCGCGCGACCAAACTGTCCGCTGTCCCTTGCATCTGCCAAAGCTGGTCGCCGTGCGAAACGGCCGCAAATAGCTCAATGGACCCATCGGAATTTGCAACGGCTGGATGTGTCAAAAGGTGGAATGGCACACCCGCAACCTGTCGCGTCACCCGGCCCAGAGGCCAGAGCGTGGCTTCAGCCAGAATAGATCGCGCCTCGCCCTCCGCGACAGAGACAGCGCCCGAGCTCCATTGACTCAGAACCTGGGATGCGGGGCGTCCATCTATTTCATAAAGACGGCGCCCCTCAACGCGCGTCACCGTGCCGTTGGTGCCAGTCGGAGCGTAGCCACTTTGATAGACAGATGCGATTTGCACGGATGGAAACAACACTGTGACGACCAGACCATCCGAATGAACTGCACCCGGACCAAATTGCGCCCATTTTCCGGATACGTCATTATCCGCGGAACTTCCTCCGACGATCAAGGTTTCGGCACCGACTACGGCCCGTAGTCCGGCAATAACTTGCTCCTCGCGACCCGGTGCAACAGTCAACCAAACCATCTCGGGGATTTCACCAGGACGGTCCGCATGAGACAAAGCCTGTAGCGCAGCCTCTTGCGCGGCTGCTTCGGCATCATCTCCCAAATCGATGGAAGTGGTGCCATAGCTTCCAGCGGCATCCCAAATCGCGAACGCGCCCAATCCCGCGCCTCCGATATCAACACCTGAGCCGCCCATGACGCCCAGGCAGGACGAGCCACCATGCAACGCACCTGCTCCAAACATTGATACGGCGTTGGCTCGAAGCGTTTCTGCCTCAAGACCAACTCCGAAATGGAGTGCAAGAAAATCGGGAACGCCACGATCATCGATCTCAAGCTGAGCTGAGATCTCGGCCAACCCGGCGGACACCTCTCCAGTTGTCGATTGAGCCGCTTTAATAATCATAGTCACCACCTTTGCCAGTCGAGACTATACGAATATTCACTGCGCTCTGTAAGACAAAAGCACACGACGCATATCGAATGCTACCTTGGACCGTTTCGAAACTAATGGCGCTCCCGTGAGTGGTGATAAACGTTCTGCCACCTTGGCCGGTCCGAGGTTGAACGCCTACGGCAAGATTTCAGCGGACCCAGGTACAAATGACGTACCCTTCGCTTTGAAAGCGCTTTACCGCCGCAAGACCTTGGTAATCAAACCTCGCAACCAACTCTGGGCCTGGTCATCGTTGTGACGATCTGGCCAGATAAGGCGAACGATTTGGCGGGGCTGCGCGAGTTGTATAGGCAGTATCGTGGCACCTTGATTTGCGACGTGTTGCTTGGCGAGCTGTTCGGGGATCACCGCGACTACGGGATGTTGGTCGATCAGGGGCGCGATTGCGCCGAAATGGCCAAGGCGTAGGCGCACCGAGCGATCCAGTCCTGCCTGACCCAGAAGGCGATCGATGTCCGTTGCAAAACTTGCATCTGGGCGGGAGACCACCAGGCGACAGGCGCGGAGGTCTTCCAGTTTGCGTGGAGGGTCCTTCAGTCCGCGACCGGAGACAAAGACATAGCGGTCTTCGAACAGATCTAGCGCGTGTAGACCTGGGCCTTGCACCTCGATGATGCCGATTGCGCAGTCCAATTTGCCTGTGGAGAATGCAGTTGGAAGATCACGCGGCGATGTGGGCACATTGACCAATTCGACGAAAGGGGCCTCACGCCAGAGGTGTTGAAGCAAGATCGGTACAAAGACCGCCTCACCCAGACCGGAGAGCGACAGGCGAAAGGTTTTTTCGCTTCTTTTCGGGTCAAAGCTCCGTCGTGCCTCAACGCTGTCGAGAAGCCCACTCATGTGATGGCGCACGTCCGGCAGTATGGCCTCTGCATACGGTGTCGGAACCATACCAGCGCCGGTGCGCAGAAATAATGGATCGCCCAAAGCGATGCGCAATCGTTTCAACGCACTGCTGGTGGCCGGCTGACTCATGCTCATTAACGCCGCCGCCTTCGACACTGAGCCTGTATCGGCCAATGTCACAAGGATGCGCAGAAGGTTCAGGTCAAGCGTGCGGACGTTTATTTGATTCATGAATTCTATTCATTCGATCTATAGTCTCGTATTTATAGTGTGCCCTCTATAGCTTTCGCAATACACGCGACCCAAAGGACATCCGGGGAGGGGAAAGCCATGGAAGTCTCATTTGCAAAGGAAATCGAAAAGCTGAAGTTGGGACAAGGCGACACGTTCGAAGGAGAAGGTATCCTTGCTGTCACCAAGGCTCTTCTTCAATCTGGTGTGTCTTATGTCGGTGGCTATCAGGGCGCGCCCATCTCTCATCTGATAGATGTTATGGTGCAAGCGGCCCCAGAGATGGCGGAATTAGGCGTACATGTGGAACCATGTACCAACGAATCCTCGGCCGCAGCGATGCTGGGCGCCTCGGTTATGTACCCGGTGCGCGGGGCTGTGGCGTGGAAGTCCATTGTCGGCACGAATGTTGCGGCAGACGCCCTGTCCAACCTTGCCTCTCCTGGTGTCATGGGGGGGGCGCTGATCGTGTTGGGCGAGGACTATGGCGAAGGCTCAAGCGTCATCCAGGAGCGCTCACACGCCTATGCGATGAAATCCACGCTTTGGCTTATGGACCCGCGTCCCAACCTGCCAAGCATCGTGAACTTGGTGGAAAAATCGTTTGAGCTATCGGAGGCCTCCAACACACCGGTCATGATGGAATTGCGCATTCGCGCCTGCCATCTGCAGGGCTCCTTCGAGGCCAAGGACAACGTGGCCCCCAAGGTGTCAATCAAGCGGCCCCTCGCGGAACCTGCCCCGCATGAATACGAACGTTTGGCCCACCCACCCGTCACCTTTGGTCATGAGCGCAAAAAGTCGAGCGAACGGCTGGCTGCGGCGCGCGCCTTTATCGCAGAGCACAAGCTGAACGAGGTGTTCGAGGGGGCTGACAATGATGTCGGGCTGATCGTTCAAGGCGGGT
>NZ_CBFHLV010000084.1:0-10442 GCF_965656765.1 Marivita sp.
GTTGTTCTTGCGCATCTCGGAATAGATGCCCCGGCTTACGACGTCGCGGGTCGCGCGTTCGCCCTTGCCATCGTAGTCGAACATGAACCGTTGGCCCGCGTGGTTCACCAACTGTCCCCCGGCCCCGCGCAGACCTTCCTCAAGCACCGTGCCGGTCATCCGCGTGTGATCGCCAGCAAGCAATCCTGTTGGATGGAACTGCACCATCTCCATATCGCGCAAGGGAAGACCAACGCGCATCGCCATGGCCAAGCCGTCCATCGTCTTGTCACCCGAGGGCGTGTGGTACTTGTACATGGTCGGGCCACCGCCCGTCGCCATCAGCACTGTCTTGGCCCGCACGAAGCGGAACTTGCCCGTTCGCATGTCGATCATCAGAACCCCTGCCAACGCAGATCCGTCCTTTGTGGGGATCAGGCCAATGGCACGGTGTTCCTGCAACTTCTCTACCGGGCGAGACAGAACCTGCTCCATCAGGCGATTTATGATCTCGATACCGGTAAGGTCGCCTTTGTGCACCGTCCGATCTGCCGTCTGACCTGCAAAGGCCTTCTGATGTAAAGACCCATCGCCGTTGCGATCAAAGAAGCAGCCGATCTCGTTCTCCAACTCTCGGATACGCACCACTGCCTGTTCGCACAGACGCCACGCCATGTCCTGATTGGGCAACCATTTGCCGCCTTCGATCGTGTCCATGAAATGCCGCTCGACGGAATCGCCATTGCCCAGCGCCACGTTGTAACCGCCCTGCACCATTCGCGTGCAGCCGCATTTGCCGATCAGGCCTTTTACCGCAATGGTCACCTTGGTGCCTTCTGGTGCCGTCTGCATCGCATGCAGCGCAGCGAACATGCCCGCGCCACCGGTGCCAAGGATCAGGATATCAGTGTCGTGCCGGTCGATGTCTTTTGTCGAGAACATATCAAATCGCCTGCATGAGGAAAGTTGTGGAGACAAGGAACGACCCGGCCACCGCGGCCGCGGCCCATGTCTTTTGCGGCGCAGACCACGGCAGCCATTCCAACGCCAAAAGGCGCAAGCCACCAAAGAGATGCACCGCAAGAAGGAAGACCAGTCCGAATTCTGCCATCTTGACCAGAGGCATCTCGGTTAGGGTCAGAAACGCGTCCAACTTGGCCGCATCGTTCAAGGCATAAGACAGCACCCAGAAATGCAGCGGCAAGAAAAGGGCAAGGCCGATCCCCGACAGCCGATGAAGAATATAGGCCAGCCACAACGGATGCGCGCGTTCGACCCTCATGCCGTCACCGCCCAGACCGCCTGCGCGCCCAGCGCCAACAGGCCCAATCCGATCACCGCCGCGACCGCATCCCGCGCGTTGCCGCGCAAGCCCGCCCATTCGCCAAGAATGGTACGCAGCCCGATGGCCGCATGGATCGACACGGCGACGACGAACATGCCGTAGAAGGCGAACCAAAAGGCCGAGCCTTGCGTACGACCAAGGATTTCTGCCGCCGACAGTCCGCCTTGGATCGCGTAAATCATGACACCGATATGAACGATTACGAAAGGTGCCATCACCAGTGCGCTGAGGCGTTGCGCCATGTAGAGGTGGAATTCGCTCATCCCTTACGCCCTCCAAAGAACCGCTTCGCCGTCGCGCGCTTCAGCCCGGCTATCGCCGACAGCGGGTCCAATTCGTTCGGGCAATAGGTCGTGCACGATCCCATCGAATGGCACGAATGACAGCCGCCCTTGCCCGACACCGCATCAAGGATTGCGTCGCGGTCGGCGTCCTTGGCATCATTATACAAAGTCCATGCCCGCTGCAGCGCTGCAGGACCAAGGTAATCGGGATTACCCGCGACCGTGTCACAAGCCGAATAACAGACCGAGCAATTGATACACTCAATGCCCGCATTCGCCTCCTGCCGCTCTTGCGCCACCGGATCTATTGATTCAATAGCATCGTCCCGCGTTCGGGTCGGGTGATGCTTGCCCTCGGCTGACACCCATTTGTCGAAGAACGGGTCCATATCGGCAGCAAGATCTTTGATCACCGGAAGATTGCGCAGCGGCCCGACTTCTAGCGCGTTTCCCTTAAGCACTTTGCTCACATGGGTACGACAGGTCCAGCGCGGCACGCCGTTCACCATCATAGCGCAACTTCCGCACATGCCGACACGACACGCAAAACGGTAGGTCAGGGTCGGATCAGAGTTCTGCTGAATCCACGACACCACATCGAGCACGGTTTGGCTTTCATAAGCCGGCACCTCGAACGTCTGAGGCCGCATCGGGGCATCAGGGCCACCGCGTTGCACCGTCACAGTCAAGTGGTCTTGCTCTGGCACCTGAGAGCCCGCCTTTCGTCAATCCGGTTGATGGCAAAAGGATAACGGTCAGCTCAGGTAACGAAAAGGCAAATATCTTAACTGTATCCGTAATGATTGCTTACACTAATTTGATCATTTGAAATTTTACCAAATGGTACAATTTTGGGTCATCGTCAGACAAACGTGACAGTCTTGCCAAACGGCATCTCGCGCAATCGCGTGCCCGTCGCGGCCCAAATCGCCCCGGCCAAGGCTGGCGCTGCTGGTGGCACCGGAGGCTCACCGATCCCCAGAACGCGATCACCGCTTTCCAGCCCGCGCACCATGATGTTAGGACATTGGTGCAAACGCATCCCGGGGTTCGTATCGAAATTCGATTGCTCCGCGACGCCGTCCGCATAGGTGATCTCGGAATTCATCGCGTGACCAAGACCGTAGATCACCCCACCCTGCACGAGATTTTCAAAATTGACCGGATCGACGATGCGACCCACTTCGGCCGCGACCCAGACATTGTCGATTCGAATGCCTGCATCAGTGTCCGTGACTTCAATCACCTGCGCACAGTGGACGCCAAAGGACTTGGTCAGCGCGACGCCACGTCCCGTGCCATTGCCACCGATGCCGGACCAATTTGACATCTCGGCCACCGCTTCAAGCGTCATCCGGGCCAACGGATCGTTGCAAAGGCGAAGGCGTTCTTCCATTGGGTCTGCACCCGCCGCTTCGATCAACTCGTCCATCGCAGCATTGTAGAAAAACCCATTCGAGGACGCACCGACCGACCGCCAAGAACTGATCGGGGCGAGCTCTGGCGCGCGATATCCGGTCACGCGCTGGTGCGGGATGGCGAAGGGCTGTTCCCAAGCGCCCGCAACAATCTGGCTGTCCGGGCCAGGGGCAGACTGGTTCTGGCGGCTAAGTTGCGAGGCCACAACCGAGGGCATGGCGATGCCGAGGTCCAGCGCCTCGATCTGTCCGTTCGCCACTTTGCCGCGCAACCGCGCCATAGCAATCTGCCGAGGAAAGTCGTGCAACATATCCTCTTCGCGGGACAGCGTCAGCTTGACCGGCGTGCCCTTCATCTGCATCGCGATCTCGGTCGCCTGTTTGACAATCTCGTCTTCAAGACGATGGCCAAAACTACCGCCCATCATCAACACGTGCACGGTGACGCTGTCGGCGGGGATGCCGGTGATCCGGCTGACATTGGCCTGAATGAAGCGCGGGATTTGCGTGCCGGTCCAGACCTCGACCCGGTCGTCGTCGACGCGCACGATAGCATTGACCGGCTCCAGCGGCGCATGAGCCAGATAGGGCGCGCGGTATTCGGCGGTGAAGATATCGCCGTCGGCCAGCGCGGTTTCGACATCGCCATCATCGCGCTTTTGGCTGTCCTGCGCGTTTGGGGTAAAGGACGCCTCAAGCGCAGCCCAGTGGTCCGCTTGTTCAAGCGGAAATGCGGGTTTTTCCCACGTCACCTGCACTGCTTCTGCCGCACGGAAAGCACGCCATGTGTTGTCGGCGATGATCCCCAGCCCGCCGGTGATCGGGACCACAGCTTTGACACCTCGCATGGCCAGCGCGTCCGAAGCGTTATATTCCGCCATTCCGCCGCCCGGGGCTGGGTTCATCAGGACCGTGGCGTGGACCATGCCGTCGACTTTTACGTCGATGCCGTACTCCTGCGTGCCAGTGCTCTTGGCCAGCATGTCAATCCGCTGCATCGGTTTGCCGATATAGCGCCATTCGGACGGGTCGCGCAGGGGGACATCTTGAACAACGTCTCTTCCCGCGAGCTCTGCGGCGAGATCGGTGTATGGGATTTTTTGACCATCCGGTAAAATCACGTTGCCCGCTTGCGTGGTCAGGTCATCGACTGACAGATTTTGGCGCTCGGCCACCAATTCCTTGATGGTTTCGCGTGCAGACGCTCCTGCCAATCGCAGTTTTTCAAATTGATCGGGTACGGTGGTTGACCCACCCGTGATCTGAAGACCCATGACCTTCATGACACTGTTAACAGCCCCTTCGGCTACATCGTGCAGCACACCAGCAGCGGGAACCATAAAATCGGCGGCTTCGGCGGCGAGTGCGGTGTTCCAATAGGCCGGGCTCGGTGGACCAGGGTCTGCCTTAATCTGATCCAGGTCCACGTCCAGTTCTTCAGCGATCAGCGCGGCTTGTACGTGGTAGACGCCCTGCCCCGAATCCGCGCGCGGCGTGATCAGGGTGATGCCATCTGCGGTGATCTTCACGTAAGGCGTCAGAACCGCCTCACCGGCCTTTGCAGCCAGAGGGTTCTTGTGCGGTTTACGCACAGTGTAGACACCAAAGGCAACGCCTCCAACAACAGCAGCAGAGCCGACGAGAAAGGTGCGGCGGGCGATGGTTCTGAGACGTCCCATATTCAGCCCTCCTGCATCATGGTGGCGGCACGCTTCACCGCAGCGCGGATGCGGGGATATGTGCCGCAGCGGCAAAGGTTGCCAGACATCGCGTCGTCGATCTCTTGATCCGTGGGGCTTGAGTTTTCCATCAGCAACGAGGCGGCTTGCATGATCTGGCCGGACTGGCAGTAGCCACATTGTGCGACCTGTTCGGTAAGCCATGCCGCTTGCACCGCGTGCATTGCGTCAGGTGTGCCCAGACCTTCGATAGTGCGGATGTCGGCCCCTTCGACGTCGATGGCCCATGTCTGACAAGACCGTACGGCCACACCGTCAAGATGTACGGTACAAGCGCCACATTGGGCGATGCCGCAACCGAATTTCGTGCCAGTCAATCCCAGTTCATCCCGCAACACCCAGAGCAGCGGCATGTCATCTTCGACATCGACCTCGTGCAAGGTTCCGTTGATCCTGAGTTGCATCGCTGCGGGCTCCCTCTGTCACTGGCTTTAACCTGAACATAGGGTCAGTCGTGCCATGTGGGAGGGATGACCTAGGGTAAATTGCGCGTCGTTGCGTGGTTTCGGATCGGAGCGGCTGGGCCGCTCCGCCAGGCGGGGGGACGCTGTCCCCCCGCACCCCCCTGAGGTATTTGAAACCGAAGAAGGGATATGCGCCGTCGCGAGATCAGGCTGCTTTGCGCGACCGGTTGCGGCGGCGGCGGTTGCCGTTTGGTTTGGCTGTTGCACCGGCGGGGCGACCTTGGCCGCCTTTGCCGCCACGACCTTGGCCCCGGGTCTGCGGTTTGCGAGCAACCGGATCTTTGGGGGCCGTGCCGCTGGCAACGGGCACTTCGATCTTCATCACTTTCTCGATCTGACGCAGCAGATCGGCCTCATCCGGGGCGCAGAAGGCAATTGCTTCGCCTTCACGTCCGGCACGAGCGGTGCGGCCAATGCGGTGGACGTAATTGTCCGGCACGTCTGGCAAATCGTAGTTGATCACATAAGCCACACCGGGAATATCGATACCTCGTGCGGCGACGTCTGTCGCAACGAGGACCTTGATCGTGCCTTCGCGGAACGCCTTGATGGCGCGGTCGCGCTGGCCCTGGCTTTTGTTGCCGTGGATCGAGGCGGCGTTGTAGCCGTCGGCGACAAGACCTTTCATCAGCTTTTCAGCACCATGCTTGGTGCGTGAGAAGACAAGCGTCAGGGCGTCCATGTCACGCGACAGGATTTCGCGCAGCTTGCCCGGTTTTTCACCTTTGCTCGACACGTGGTGCACCGATTGGGTGACCTTGTCAGCAGCTTTGCCCGGAGGCGCAACCTGAACGCGCTGCGGGTTGGTGAGGTAGGCTTTGCTCAGATCTTCCATCTGTTTCGGCATGGTGGCCGAGAACAGCATGGTCTGACGCGGCGTGCCCAGTTTCGGCGCGATGCGACGCAGAGCGTGAATGAAGCCCATATCGAGCATCTGGTCAGCTTCGTCCAGCACGAGGTGCTTTACGGTACGCAGATCAACTGCCTTGCGGTCCATCAGGTCAATCAGGCGGCCCGGTGTGGCCACCAAAATGTCGGTGCCTTTAAGCAGGTGGTGGATCTGTTTGTTGATGGACTGACCACCGACAACAACGTTCACCTTAAGGTGGGTCTTTTTGGTCAGGGTACGCAGCGCTTCGGCGATCTGGTTCACCAGTTCGCGCGTCGGTGCCAGGATGAGCGATTTCGCCGTCTTCGCCGCGGGGCGCTCGGGCATATCCATCAGGTGGCTGACGAGAGGGATGCCGAAAGCCATTGTCTTGCCAGTGCCGGTCTGGGCAAGGCCCAGAACATCGTTGCCCGCCATCGCCAGCGGAATCGCCTTGTCCTGGATCGGGGTTGGGGATGTGAGGCCGGCCTCTTTCAAAGCGGCGAGAAGTACGGGCTTGAGGCCCAGAGTGTCAAAATCAGACAAAAGGTATCCTTTTCGTCCGCACGCAGTTGCGCGCACGGATGGGGTTCTGCCGCATCAACGCGGCAACGAGGGTGTCGCAGAACCTTAAGACATCACGGGAGCGCCCCGTACCGTCTGGTACTGCGTCAGGGACCCTGCGTGATGGGGAACTGAATTCATGTATCGCCGATGCGCCTAACATTCAGGCGCGGCAAGCTCACGCGGCTGCGCGGCGATGTCGGTCACATGGGGCCATACGCGCCACAAGTCAACCGATAAAGCGGTGCAGCACGTAGGCGGCGGCAACAATGTGGATCAAAGTGATCACAACCGACAGGCCATGTAGCAGGCCAAAGTGGCGTTTGTTCCCGGCATCGGTCGCGGCGTTGATTGCGGGCATCAAGATTTGTCGGGTCGGAACCGTGGTCAGGCCGATGGCCGCCATGATGGCAGCGGAGAGCGCATCGGTTGGCGCAAGGAAGACGGCAGAAAGTGCCGCCCCGGCGATCACGAAAAGGTAGAAATGCGGGAAGGCGCGGCGGATCGTCGGGCCAGCTGTTTCAGCGGGAAGCGCGGTGAACAAGAACGCTGCGAAGCCGAAGGAATAGAGCACCATCCCGCCAAACAGGAGCGCCGTTGAAAGAAGAGCGAGAGTTGTCATGTCAGGCTCCTTTTCTGGCGGTGCCCATGTAGATGATCATTGTGCCGGGTACGCGACCAAAGGTGAAATCGCCTTTGGCGTTGATCCCGCGAGGACCAAGGCCGACCATTTTGCCAACACTGAATCCAGCCGCACCCAGTTCGGCGCGCAGTTCAGACGGCTTAATGAACATCTCGGGATCGTGGGTGCCTTTGGGCAAAAGTTTCAGCATGTCCTCGGCCATGGTGATCGTGGCCAGTCGCGCGACGGGATTGCGGTTGATCGTGTCGAAAAGAAAGCAGCCCCCCGGGCGCAGGACGCGGAACACTTCGGCAATCACTTTGGGCAGGCTTTGGACATGTTCCAACACGTCGACGCAGACCACTGCGTCAAAGCTAGCGTCTGCATAGGGCAATGCTTCACCCACGCCAACATCGTAGCGGATTGATTTGCCTTCAGTCTCGGCGTGGGTGCTTGCTGCCGCGATGGCCTCTTTGGCAGGATCAATGCCTGTGACTCTTGCGCCCCGGTCGGAAATCGCCTCGGCCATGAACCCCCCTGCACAGCCAAGGTCGAGCACGTCTTTGTCTTGCCAGTTGAATTGTTTGTCGAACCAGCTAAGCCGTCCCGGCACCATATTCTTGAGCGTGCGAACCCAACGGATGTCATCGGACCACCAGCGATCTGCAAAATCGTCATAGATCTCAAGATTATTGCGCTGGGTTTGCGCCATCTTTCGGCTCCTTCGAGGGGGACAGTTTGGGGAGGACATAGGGCACGCTGTCCCGATAGCGATCAAATGCGTCGCCATATCGCTGTTCAAAGCGTTTCTCTTTCAGGCGCGGGGCCAGCAGGCAATAAGCCGTATAGCTGATCGCAAGCGCAAGTTGGTCCGGTGTCCAAAACGGCACGGCCCAGAGCGTGAGCGCGAAGGCCACATAGATCGGCTGACGGATATGCCGGAAGAGCCCGCGCGTGGGCATTTCGGGAAAGACCGGTTTGATCTTGCCCAATAGCGACATCCAGCCCAGTGCGCCCGATTGCACCTCGGCCCCGGCGTCGAAACTGGCCTTGATCAGCAAAAGCCACGTCGAAGCATAGGCAATGCAGAGCACGACAAGTGGCAAGCCCTCGGCCCGGTACCAGATGATGCCGCTTGGGGTCCATAGCAGGAACAGCGCGGCCAGTTGCAATGATGCGATGATTGCGTAGGTGGTTGTCGACAGCGTTCCGCCATGTGGGCCGGGGATCAGACGGGTGATGATCCGGGTGCCCGGTTTCGACAGCAGGAACGAATGCAGCAGCGGAAATTGGACAATCAGCGCGGCGTTGGCGAGTGCCGCCCAAGGCCACGGTACCGTCCCGAAGCTTTCGCTGAGGCCAAAGAACATGGCAGTCATCATCGACAGTACGGCGATTGCAAAGATCAGGTGACACATCGCGCCCATGGCAAGCGCCAATGCAATGCGCCCCCTGCCCGGTGGCGGATGTCCCGCAGCCTTGATCAACGTGATCAGCCGCCCAATGCGAGGATCGTCGAATGTCATAGGGCGCGCAGAATATCGTCGGCAATCGCGGTCCCGCTTTGCCATGCATGTTCGATCCGTGGGCCGAGACACCAATCACCACCCGCATAAAGCGAATTGTCCGGGGATGTGACAAAGGGCTGGCCCAGCGGTTTAGTCACAAACGCATAGCGCCACCGGTGGGCGCTGGCATGGACAACGTCGGTCGGGCTAAGGCCAAAATGAGTGAGAAACAGATCGAGCATCAAAGTTGCGATCTGGTCCTTGGTCAATTCAAGATGCACGTTGCTCCACTCGGCGCTGGCCTGAACGACCCAACAATTGTGCGACGAGCGGCCCGGTTTCGCACTGTCATGGGCCACCCATGCAAATGCGTCCGTAGGATTGGTTTGGGTCGCGGGTGCATCGAGGTCGCAGTTCAGAGCGACCATCAAGGTCAGGCTTGGATCGTAGCTCACAGTGTCGAGCGATTGGGTCAGGGCATGTCCCGCAAGCTTGGCCGTTTGCGGTGATGGTGCCGTGCAGACAACCCGATCGAACCGACCCACGCTTTGCTCAGCGTAAATGCCCCAGCCATCGACATCTTGAGTGAGCGACTTGATTTCAGTCGCCTGATGCATGTCGAGGTCTTGACCAAGAAATTTGGCGAACCCGGTCATCCCCGGTATCCCGACATGGCGTAGACTGCCGTCGCTATGAGCCCATTTGGTCACGAAACCTGCTGCTTCGGCCTGCTCCAGAACGTCACCAAATGCAGGCAAATTTTGTGGTATCATCTGCGCACCGTGGTCAAATTGCAGGCCACCGTCGGCGCGGCGAGTGGCCAACCGGCCACCAATGCCACGGCCTTTGTCGAATACCTTTGGCATTAGACCAGCGTCTGTCAGGCGACGCGCGCACGCCAGACCCGTGATCCCAGAGCCGATAATCGCAATATCCATAACGCCTGCCAATGCTTTGCCGTCTACGCTGAAGCGGTAGTTAAAACGAACAACGCGCCCGTCGAGGGGCGCGCTGTCGCAGGATTGGTTAAGCGATGGTCAGATCGCAAACGGATCGTCGACCACACCCACAAGCTGGATGAGCAAATCACCTGAATCGCCAGCCAATGCTTCGGTGTAGATCGTGTTGATCGCCTCGAATGCATCGTTGATTGTCGACTGATCTCCACGCACAAACAGGTCCATGACAGAATCGGCCTCGTCCAGATCAGACAGGCCGCGGATCACAGAGAAGTAAGTGCCGATATCGGTCTTGTCGGCAAGGTACGCCCTGTCGCCCAATTGCAGCGCGATGTCTTCTTCCGATGCTCCCTCGGCCAAATCAACCTTGGCCCCCTTAAGGGCTTCGAGAATGAACTGATCCCGAGTGACCAAGCCGCTGTCCAGACCACCAACCCAGAAATTCAGGCCGTCGTCATCCGGCGCACGGCCCAGAACGTTGTTATAGACCTGTGTCGCGAACTCGAGATTGCTAAGCGTGTCAGGATAGGTCGCAGCAGTTTCAGGCTGCTCCAGAAACAGCGACGCGATTTCCTCAAGCGAGAAGCCGTTGGCAAAGGCAGAGCCCCAGAAGTTCCAGGGCAATCGCGTTTGACTTACGGAGTGGCCAAGCCGTTGAGAATGCTACGTAAGTAGTCATCGTTCCAACCTGC
>NZ_CBFHLV010000085.1:0-10387 GCF_965656765.1 Marivita sp.
CAACGCAGAGCTCACGGCTAAAATAGCCGCTGAGTGACGAACTCCAACATCTCCGGAAAACCCGGTCTGGTTCACACGGCCATGTTCCCCGGCACGTGCGGCTTCGACAGCGGCGTTCAGGGCAAGAAGATCGGTCTGGCGCGCGATTTCCTGCACAACAAGGATCTTTTCGGCAATCGTCTGCATCGCTCCAACCGCACGCGCCACGGCTTCACCGCTTTCACGAGCATCAGAGGCGGATTTCAGAGCCATCTTTTCTGTGTCGGTCGCGTTTTTGGCGCTTTGCTTGATGTTGGCGGCCATCTGCTCCATCGAGGCGGATGCCTCTTCGGTTGCGGTTGCCTGTTCGGTTGCACCGTGGCTCAGCGCTTCGGAGGTCGAGGACATTTCCGAGGCACCGGCGGCTACGTCACGCGCGGCTATCGACACATTGGCCACCACGTCACGCAAGCGAATGACCATGCTGTTCAACGTTTCAAGCAATTCCCCGATTTCGTCGTTGCTTTTGTTCTCGACGGTTTCGCGCAGGTCACCTTTTGCCACTCGATCTGCCAAGGCCACAGCCGATCCTACAGCTAGTTTTAAGCGTTTGGTAAATATCAAGACGATTGCCAAGGCGCTGAGGATCACGAAGACACTGATCATAGCGATCACAAATTCAGTTTGGCGTGCAATCGACTTACCCGCTTCGGTTTGAACCTTTGCTTCGCCAAGCTGATAGGCGGTCAACGCACCCAGGCTTTCGTAGATCGGGTCGATCTGCGGATAGAAAGATTGGCGCATGAAATCACGGACTATACTGCGGTTTTCCGAGTCCAGAAGGTTTGTCAGCTGGGTCATCGCGTCGTCTGCGGCCCCTTTGTTGGCTGCAACCGCGTCTTTGAGGACAACATCTTCCGGCGTCAGATACGTCAGCAGGTACGCATCCCAAAGCTCTTCGATCCGGGCGCGTTTTGTAGCAAGGGCCGTTTGGGCCTCGTCCCAGGCGAGATTTCCGTTATAGATCTCGTCAACCATGATGCGCGGTTCGCTGGTATAAAGGTCATTGATTTCTTTAAGCTGCTGAACCGGCACAACGCGGTCGGCAAAGATGGTTTCCATCCGGTCAAGAATACTTTCCATGCCGAACAAACCGGCCACGCCGACCACGATCATTGCGACGAATGTCATCGTCTGCAATGCGATGATCTTGGAGGCCAAGCTGCGGAAAAAGCCCTTTCGGGCAGGCGTTTGCTGAGTCATTACGCGGGTACCTTCTCGTTCGCCGCGTCTGCGGCACTGTAAGTTTTGAAAATCATGTCGAGGTCGGGGAACATCACGAACGTGTCCTTGTGTTGTCCGACGCCGCTGACGAATTCTGATGGCCAGGGTGACCCTACCGGAGGAACATCGCCGATAGAGCTTCGGTCGATGGTGGTGACCTCTTCAACTTGCTCGGCCAGAACGGCGACGGTCGTTTTCTCGTCTCCGATCCGCACATCGAGCACCAACATTCGGGTGTCTTCGGTGTTGGGGCTGTGTGGGATGCGCAAGGCGACACGGAGGTCGGCAAGTGGGACAACGACACCACGCACGTTGATCAGGCCAGTTGCGAAACTGCCAGATTGGGGCACACGGGTGGTCGGCACCAATTCCAGAATTTCGCGCAGATATTCGGCCGGAATGGCAAGTGCTTCACCACCAAGCCGAAAGGTCAAAATGTTCATTTGAGACTGTTGCATTATGCGGCTGTGTCCCTTCTTGCACGCAGTTCAACTTCGCGGCCCAAAGCAACAAGTTGAGTGGCGTCGAGGATCAGGGCGACAGTGCCGTCCCCAAGGATCGTGGCGCCGGAAAAGCTTTTGAGCTGCGCGTGGAACTGCGACAGTTGTTTGATAACGGTCTGGTAGTTGCCGATAATCCGATCGACAACGAGGCCAACACGGCCGCCGGTCGAGGAAACGATAACCACTTTTTGGAATTCAGGCGGTTCGCCGTCGATGTCGAAAATGCTGCGTAACCGCAGGAACGGCACCAACTCTCCACGTATGTTGAGGTAAGAAGACCCCCCGTTGCCAACCGCATGAATTGCAGGCAGTTCGACGCATTCTTCAACCGCGGCAAGCGGAATGGTGTAGCGTTCCCCGCCGACATCGACCAGCATCCCGTCGATGATCGCAAGTGTCAGCGGCAGGCGCAGTGTCAGAGTTGTTCCATGCCCTGGTTCGGACGTGAGGTCGATCTCGCCGCGCAGCGATCCGATGGTGCGTTTGACCACATCCATGCCTACGCCGCGTCCCGACAGTTCGGTGACCTTGTCGATGGTCGAAAAGCCCGGTGCGAAGATCAGTTGGAAAATGTCGTTCTCAGTCAGGTCGTCCTTTTCCGAAATGACACCCTTGCTGATGGCGCGCTCGCGGATTTTGTCGGGGTCCAGACCACGACCGTCGTCACGCACAGTGATCAGGACTTCTGCCCCGGAATAACGCGCGCTGAGTTCAATGGTGCCGGTTTCCGGCTTTCCTGCGGCGCGCCGATCGTCTGGCGTTTCAAGCCCGTGATCCACGGAATTGCGCAGAATATGCACCAGCGGATCCGCCAAGAGCTCTATGACCGTTTTGTCGAGTTCAGTGTCCTCGCCCACCGTCACAAAGTCCAAAGGCTTGTTCAAAGACGTAGACAGATCGCGCATCAGGCGGCGGAATCGACCCAGAATACTGCCAATCGGAACCATGCGCATCGACATGGTCGCATCGCGCAAACCCGCGACCAGGCGTTGAATGTCTTCGGCCACGGCCATCATCGCCTGATCGTTTGTGGCCCCAGTCAGCGCCTGAAGTCTGGCTTCGGCGATGACCAACTCGCCCACACGGTCCATCAGTTCGTCAAGCCGTTCGGTCGCCACGCGCATGGTCTCGCCAGCGGTTGGCTGGGCGGCAGCTTTGTTTGTCGGGGTGGCCTTTGGTGCGGGGACGTCTTTGGCAACCGGTGCATCCGGTACGGCAACTGGTGTTGCTTCAACGACGGGGGCTACATTCGGGTTGCGGCGTTCGACCGTAAGGTCCATCTCGTCGCGCACGAACATGAAGACCATGTCGATGTCATCGTCCGACAGGTTGGCGGCGATTTCCACTTCCCAACCGGTTAAACAATCCGTTGGGTCAAGATCGCCCAGTTCGGGAATGCGATCTTCTAGGGCGCGCACTTTGGTCTCTCCAAAGCCGCGCAACTCTTCCAGCAGAAGGGCGGGATTGCTGCCTAGGCGCAATGCGTCCTGACCCAACCAGAACCTTAGAACGGTTGTTGTTTCGCCCGACTGTTCGGCCTCGGAGGCGTCCGTGTCGGCCTCCGCAACACCCACTGGCGTGGCTGCGCCACCGGCGCTGTCTTGTGCATCGCCGCGCCCCATCATCTTGCGCAGGTCGGCAAGGATACGCTGGCTTTCGGCTTCGGCGCCTTCGGGGGCTTCCATGAGTTTCCCGATTTGGTCGCAGGCTGTCAGAGAAAGCCCGATCAAGTCATTACTCACCTGGGCACGCCCATTGCGAAGGTCGTCGAATGCGGTTTCAAATTCATGGACGAACTGCGACAGCTCCATAAATCCGAACATCGCACCCGATCCTTTGATCGTATGCATGCTGCGGAAAATCGAGTTGATCAGCTCGACATCTTCTGGATTGCCTTCGAGGTCCATCAAACCCTTTTCAATGGACTGAAGCAGATCAGAGGCTTCCTGTCTGAAGATCTCAGACCCCATGTCGTCAAATCCGGTCATGCGCCCACAATCTTTTTTACAACGGCAAGGATCTGGTTTTGGTCGAATGGCTTGACCATCCAACCTGTGGCGCCGACCTCTTTGGCCTGTGCCTTGAGCGATGCGTCGCTTTCGGTGGACAGAAAGACCACCGGGATACCGACCGATTGCGCGGTCTCGCGGAATTTACGGATAAAGCTTAGCCCATCGAGGCGTGGCATGTTCTGGTCGGTGAGAATGGCGTCGATTGGCGTCGACGTCGCTTTTTCAAACCCGTCTTGTCCGTCGGACGCCTCTACAACATCGTATCCTGCGGCAGACAGGGTCATCTGGACCATCTTCCGAACCGATGGAGAGTCGTCGACAACGAGAACTGTTTTGGTCATAGGTTTTATTCCTTTTTGCGCAAATCCGGTCAGACTGCTTCGGCAAATTGAACGCCGTACTGCTGAAGAAGGGCATCAAACGTGCCATCTGCGCCGAACACGACAGAAAACCGCTTTTTATCTCGCTGAGCTGACTTGCGAGCGCTGATCAAAACCTGGATCACCGATAGGTCTGCCTGCTCGACGCAGTTGCACGACACGACAGTATCGTCTTGGTTTTCGATCAGGGTTTGGAGATGAGACAGAATCTTCCCGGCCTCGGATATCGTGGCTTTGGCGGGCAATTCAAAAGATTGACTGGTCAATGTGCGTTCCTGACTCGTCACCGTAAGTTCATGGACGGGTTAACGAACACGTGGGTGCGTCTTTTAGAGACCGAGCCTTTCCGCAATTGGGCAGAAATGAGGCAAACGCCAAAATCACATTCTAACAAATTGATATGTATGGGGATTATCTATGGTTTCGGTATCCAAAGATATCAGCTGAAACGGTGCAGATTCCGCACAATTTGTAGATTTGAGAGATAAATCAGGTGCCATCGGCGGTCGGACCAGCTGCGATTATGGCAAAATTTTGGCGGCTTGATTTAATGGGCCATGCTGCACGGCAAATTGCGCGATGTTGACTTTCGTTGCAAGTGCAACGACAAATTAACTGCTCGTGGCGCAGGCCCGCGCGCAGGGGTATGACCGGGAGATTTTGAACAATGGCCAACGCATTCGCGTCGCAAGGGGATACTGCTGAAAAGCAGATATCTTTCACGGAAATTGGCAACGGCCTGTATGCTTTCACTGCCGAGGGCGATCCGAATTCAGGTGTGATTATCGGCGATGATAGCGTCATGATTATCGAAGCGCAGGCTACACCACGGCTTGCGGGCAAGGTGATCGAAAAGGTGCGCGAGGTCACCGACAAGCCTATCACACATGTTGTTCTGACCCACTACCACGCAGTACGCGTTCTGGGGGCCTCGGCGTTTGGCGCGCAGCAAGTCATCATGTCTGACGCTGCGCGTGCGATGGTTGTTGAACGCGGGCAAGAGGACTGGGACAGCGAATTCCAACGCTTTCCACGTCTTTTTCAGGGGCATGAAAGTATTCCAGGGCTGACTTGGCCGACGACGACTTTTGACACCGGCATGACCGTCTATCTGGGCAGTCGCCGGGTAGACTTGATGCATCTGGGTCGCGCGCATACCGCAGGTGATATCGTCATCCACGTGCCAGATGAGAATGTGATGTTTACCGGTGATATCGTCGAATACCACTCGGCCTGCTATTGCGGCGACGGGCACTTCGCCGATTGGGGTGACACGCTCGACAATATCGCGGCGTTTGATGTGGACGCGATTGCACCGGGTCGCGGAGATGCGCTGGTGGGCAAAGAGATGGTGAATGCTGCGATCGAAAGCACTCGTGATTTTGTCGAAAGCACTTATCGCCCGGCCGCGCGCGTTGCAGCGCGTGGTGGGTCCTTGAAAGAGGCATGGGATGCAGTGCGCGCGGAATGCGATCCCAAGTTCAAGGATTTCGCGATCTACGAACACTGTCTGCCGTTCAACGTCGCACGCGCGTATGATGAGGCTCGGGGTATCGATACGCCACGTATCTGGACCGCACAGCGCGACCTTGAGATGTGGGCCGATCTACAGGGATAGACCCCGTCGATCAAGGGAGGAATGACCATGCTGGATGACCGGTATCAAGTGGCATTTACGTTATATCCCTATGAACGGGTCGCGGATCAGAGTGCCGACACGGCGGTGCGTCATCCCGTTGTCGTCATGGGGGGAGGCCCGATTGGTGTGGCCACCGCACTAGATCTTGGGCTGCAAGGCATCCCGGTGGTGCTGCTTGATGACCATGAAGGGGTTGGGCAGGGGTCGCGCGCGATCTGTTTTGCGAAACGCACGCTTGAAATTGCGCACAGGTATGGCTGCGGGCAGCCGATGCTCGACAAAGGTGTGGTGTGGAACCTTGGTAAAGTGTTCCACGAGGACCGGCAGGTCTACGAATTCAACCTGCTGCCAGAGGATGGGCATCGCTACCCGGCATTTATTAATCTGCAACAACCCTATTTCGAACGGTTCCTCGTAGACCGCGTGCGTCAGGCGCAGGCCGAGGGCGCACCAATCGAACTGCGCGGCAAGAACCGTGTCGATGCCGTGGAAGTCGCCGATGATCGTGTCGTTCTTGACATATCGACACCGGATGGACCTTACCGGATCGAAGCGGATTGGCTTATTGGCTGCGATGGCGCCTCGTCTCCATTGCGCAAGATGATGGGACTGGATTTCGAAGGCCGTGTCTTTGAGGACAATTTCCTGATTGCCGATATCACGATGAAGGCCGATTTCCCGACCGAACGTTGGTTTTGGTTTGAGCCATCTTTCAAAGACAGCGGTGCATCGGCTCTGCTGCACAAGCAACCCGACGGTGTTTGGCGCATCGACTTTCAGCTGGGTTGGGATATCGACCGCGCAGAAGAACTTAAGGAAGACAATGTTCGGCGTCGTTTGACGGCGATGCTTGGGCCGGATGTGGAGTACGATCTCGTATGGACGTCGATCTACACCTTCCAATGCCGCCGGATGAAACAGTTTCGGCACGGCCCAGTGATCTTTGCCGGAGATGCCGCACATCAGGTGTCACCCTTTGGCGCGCGGGGGGCCAATTCGGGCATGCAGGACGTGGACAATTTGGGATGGAAACTGGGTATGGTCCTGAAGGGTTTCGCGCCGGACGCATTGCTCAACAGTTACGATCTAGAGCGTCGCCATGGCGCGGATGAGAACATTATGAACTCGACCCGGTCGACCGATTTCATCACGCCGAAATCCAAGGTCAGCCATGTGTTCCGCAATGCTGTTCTCGACCTCGCGCAGCACCACAGCTTTGCCCGGCCTTTGGTGAATTCGGGCCGTCTGTCAGTGCCATGTGTCTATGACAACCTGCCTTTGAACACGCCAGATGCCCTGCCAGACGGCCCGGACCGCGCGCGACCTGGTGCGCCGTGTCCGGATGCTCCGGTCGCAAATGAATATGTGCTTGATCACCTTGGCGGTGCGTTTGTGCTTTTGGGTCTCGGCGTAGATGTACCCGACAGTGTCGAGATCGACGGCATCATGCTACGGGGTATAAAACTTGATCCGGGTGGCGCACTGGCGGATCGATACCTCGGCAGTGCGCACCAGGCGGTGTACCTTATTCGTCCCGACCAACATGTAGCAGCGCGTTGGCCTGACTATTGCATCGCCGATGTATCGACTGCACTTGACCGCGCCCTTGGAAAGGGATGACCAGATGGCCTTGAATACTGAACCAAACATCGCTGACCCGGACGGGTTTTACGCCGAGCTTCTGGGTGCACACGATGGTCTGTCCGATGATCAAAGCATTGCTTTCAACGCCCGCCTCGTTCTGCTTTTGGCCAACCACATCGGGGACCGTGCGGTTCTGAGCGAGGCGCTTGCTGCGGCAGCACATGAGGATGAGGCGGTTTAAGGACCGTTGAGATCAGGAATTTGATTGCGGTCGGCGCTGACTTGGCAAAGACTTGCGCAATGACTGACCCAAAGCTGTCCATCCGATCTGCCAGACAGAATGATCTTGCCGCATTAATCGCGCTTTATGGCGATGACGATATCGGTGTGACCCGCGAAGCAATGGAACCCGACGACGCGTATCAAACCGCGTTTGACACGATCCAGTCAGACCCAAACCACGTGCTTGTTGTCGGAGAACTTGATGCAAAGATCGTCGCAACGCTGTTGCTGTCTTTCTTGCCCGGCCTGTCGCGCCACGGTGCGTGGCGCGCCCAGATCGAAGCAATGCGCGTGTCGAGTGACCTGCGCGGGCAGGGGATCGGGCAAGCTATGCTCGACTGGTCCATTGCCGAGGCCCGCAAACGGGGCTGTGCGTTGGTGCAACTGACCTCGGATCGACGCCGCGCCGATGCGCACCGGTTCTACGAACAGGCTGGATTTGCTCCCACGCATTTCGGCTACAAACTGTCACTGGAGACACCATGACCGACTTTCCCGTCTTTGACGGCCATAATGATTTGATCCTGCGCCTGCTGCGCGGCGATGTGACGGCCGATGCCGTGGCGGCAGGGTTGCCAGACGGGCATATCGACAAGCCGCGCGCGAAAGCGGGTGGTTTTGGCGGTGGGATGTTCGCGATCTTTGTGCCCAGTCCTGATGACAAGGCGGTGCGCCATGACGAGATGCGCAATCCGCCCTATGACATTGCTTTGCCGACCCAAGTTTCCGAGGCTGAAGCGACGGATTGGACAGAGCGCGGCTTTGACGCAATGGACAACCTTGAAGCTGCAGGGGCTATCCGCATCTGCCGCACTGCCTCTGATGTGGAGGCAGCTCTGCCTGCCGATGAAATGGCTGCTGTCACCCATATCGAAGGGGCCGAAGCGGTGGATCGCGAGTTTGCGAAGCTGAACCAATGGTATGACAGGGGCCTGCGGTCCCTTGGTCCGGTCTGGAGCCGTGACACGGTCTGGGGGCATGGCGTGCCTTTCCGCTACCCCTCTGACCCCGACACCGGGCCGGGTTTGACCGACGCCGGCAAAGCGCTGATCCGTGAATGCAACCGATTGAAAATCTTGGTTGATCTATCGCACCTCAACGGAAAAGGCTTTGAGGATGTGGCTCGGATCACCGACGCACCTCTGGTGGCGACTCACTCCAACGCGTGGGCGGTCTGCCCGCATTCACGCAACTTGACCGACCGCCAGCTGGCGGTGATCCGAGACAGCGATGGAATGGTTGGCATAAACTTCGCCAGCGCCTTTTTACGGCCCGACGGTAGGATGGAATCTGAGTTTGAGCTTGACATAATGCTTCGACACTTTGACCATCTCGTCAGTAGCCTTGGAGAAGATCGTGTCGGCCTTGGGTCCGATTTCGACGGCGCGCTTGTTCCCGATCACATTGAGGACTGTGCGGGCCTACCCAACCTGCTCACTGCTTTGCGTTCTCATGGCGTGGACGATGGTCTGATGACCAAGATCACTCATGGAAACTGGCTACGGGTCTTGCGGAAAACGTGGGGCCAATAACAAGAATTTTAGAACGGGGACTTACACCATGAAAACATCATTCGTTGCCGCCGCAGTGGCGTCGCTTCTGGCCGTTGGCATTGCCGCGCCCAGCTTTGCCCAAACGCCACCGAACATGCTGGTCATCGCGAACCGCATCGACGACATCAAAACATTCGATCCTGCCGAAAGCTTTGAATTCGCGGGTGCTGATGTCAGCCGGAACGTTTATGAAAAGCTCGTCAATTTCGACCCGCTCGACCTTGATGCTGGGTATCAGCCGCAACTTGCCGAAAGCTGGGACATTTCCGAAGATGGTATGACAATCACGTTCACGATGGCGGATGGTCACGTCTTTGCTTCGGGCAATCCGGTCACGGCCAAAGACGCGGAATTCTCACTGCGTCGGGCGGTTCAGTTGAACAAGACGCCATCATTCATCCTGACGCAGTTTGGGTTTACACCGGAAAACGTGGAAACAACCATCGTTGCGCCGGATGACACGACACTCGTTCTGACTCTCGACAAACCTTACGCGCTGTCCTTCGTGCTGAACTGTTTGACCGCCACCATTGGCGGCATCGTCGACATGGAAACGGCAATGGCGAACGAAGTCGATGGCGACATGGGCAACGAATGGCTACGCACCAACACCGCCGGCTCTGGCCCCTACAAGGTCGTCGATTGGAAGCCAAGCGAGAGCGTTCTGATGGACCTCAACCCGAACTACGGCGGCGAAACGCCTGCGATGGAACGGGTGATCGTTCAGCACATTCAGGAAAGTGCGACACAGCGCCTTCAGCTTGAACGTGGCGATATCGACGTGGCGCGGAACCTGTCGCCTGAAGATGTGGCCGGTTTGGAAGGTGTCGACGGCGTCAAGATTATTGACGAACTGCGCGGCCGTTTGATGTATTTCGCGGCTAATCAGAAAAACGAAATGCTGTCTGATCCTAAAGTGCTGGAAGCGCTGAAGCTGGCGGCGGACTACGAAGGCATGTCTGGGTCGTTCCTCAAGGGGCAGTATACTGTGCATCAGGCCTTCCTGCCGCGTACGTTCCTTGGCGCGCTGGATGAAAAACCGTTCAGCTATGACATGGATGCTGCAAAGGCCGCTCTGGCTGAATCTGCACACCCAGATTGCGGCCCGATCAAGATCTCGGTCCGTGATGCGCAAGAACGTCTGGACATCGCACAGTCGCTACAAAACACG
>NZ_CBFHLV010000086.1:0-10346 GCF_965656765.1 Marivita sp.
AACTTCTGGCAGATCTCGTTGTAGATCGGATCGACCTTCATCGCCATGTCGGCATCAGTCATCATCGGCATGTCGCGCTTGGATGGTTCAGAAGCGTTCACGGGTTTCTTGTCGTCAGGCATGCCAACCGGTTCCCACTGGTTTGCGCCGGCAGGGGATTTGGTCAGCTTCCATTCGTAGTCAAAGAGGTAGTCGAAATAGCCCATATCCCACTGCGTCGGGTGCTGGGTCCACGCGCCTTCGATGCCAGAAGTGAATGCGTTGGCCGCTTTGCCTTCGTGACCAGGGTTGTCCCAGCCAAAACCCTGATTGTGCACCGGGCAACCTTCGGGCGCATCACCAATCTGGTCCGCCATTCCGCCGCCACCATGCGCCTTACCAACAGTATGACCACCACACGTCAAAGCCGCGGTTTCCTCGTCATTCATCGCCATACGGGCAAAGGTTTCGCGCACGTGCAGCGCGGTACGTGCCGGATCAGGCTGGCCGTTCACACCTTCGGGATTCACATAGATGAGACCCATGTGCACCGCAGCAAGCGGGTTATACATGGTCGCCGGTTCATCAAGATCACCGTAACGGTTCTCGGACGGCGCAAGCCATTCCTCTTCGACGCCCCAGTTCACGTCTTCTTCGGGCGCCCAGACATCTTCGCGGCCAAAGCCGAAGCCGAATGTCTTTAGACCCATGTCTTCATAGGCCATATTGCCGGCGAGGATGATGAGATCGGCCCAGCTCAGCGCATTACCGTATTTCTTTTTGACGGGCCACAGCAGGCGGCGGGCCTTGTCAAGGCTCGCATTGTCCGGCCAAGAGTTCAGAGGAGCAAACCGGATGTTACCTGTGCCTGCGCCACCGCGACCATCACCCATGCGGTACGAGCCCGCAGAGTGCCACGCGAGGCGGATCATCAGTCCGCCATAGTGACCCCAGTCAGCAGGCCACCACTCCTGGCTTTCGGTCAAAAGTGCCTTAACGTCGGCTTTCACCGCGTCGTAATTCAGCGCCTTCACGGCATCGCGATGGTTATAGTCCGGGTCCATCGGGTTGGTGCGTGCGCCGTGCTGGTGCAGGATACCGAGGTTGAGCGCGCTGGGCCACCATTTGGTCACGCTGTTGCCTGTGCCGGTGTTACCACCGTGCATGATCGGGCATGCGCCTGCTTTGTCGAGATTATTGCCGTCCATGATCTTTCTCCCTCGCAAGTGAATCGGACAGGCCAATGGCCCGTTCTAGAATGGTTCTAACCATGCAAAACAATAAATTCCAATTGGATATTTAAAACGTTCTGATAAGTTTTCCAAATGATAGGCTTAACCATAAAACAGTTGCGATATTTCGATGCCTTGGCGCGGCACCAGCACTTTGGCCGGGCGGCAGAGTCCTGTTCCATTTCCCAACCCGCATTGTCGTTGCAGATCAAGGAGCTGGAGAACATGGCAGGCGCGGCGTTAGTTGAACGTGGTGCACGAACGGTTCGTTTGACCGCCATTGGTGACGACTTCATCCTCAAAGCCCGCGAAGTTCTGGTGGCGGTTGACGAGCTAGAAGACCTTATTCGCGCATCACAAGGGCCATTCGCCGGGCGCTTTCGCTTGGGCGTCATACCGACTGTTGCGCCATATCTACTACCCGACACGATCACTGCTTTGTCTGCACACTTCCCAGAGATCGAATTGGAACTGCGGGAATCAGTTACCAAATCCCTAGTGGCCGACTTGCTGGAATCCCGCCTGGACGCTGCCATCGTCGCACTCCCGATTTCGGAACCAGCCCTACGTGAATTTGCGCTTTTTCAGGAAGACTTTGTTTTGGTTCGACCTCTGAATGACGCCAACAAACCGGTGCCAAGTCCAGACATGCTCAAGACCATGCGCCTTTTGCTCTTGGAAGAGGGGCACTGTTTTCGGGATCAAGCCTTGTCGTTCTGCGAGATTACAAAAGCTCAGCCACGCCAACTGATGGAAGGCAGCTCTCTCTCAACGCTGGTGCAAATGGTTGGGGCCGGAATGGGGGTGACCCTAATCCCAGAGATGGCGATGCCACTTGAAACACGGTCAACGGATGTTTCGGTGGTGCGCTTTCCATCGCCCCGCCCGTCGCGAACTATCGGAATGGTGTGGCGCAAAACTAACCCACTTGGCGATCAGCTCATGCAAGTTGGCGCGATCGTGCGCGGGGTTGGTCAAAAAGAGAACTATTGATACCGAACTCGGTCAGAGACGGACCGAGTCACACTTTGCTGCAAGAATGACTCACTCTTCAAAATACATTACCGCACTGCTCCATTGACTTGATCGGCTAGAAGATACGCTCAATGCTCATTTTATGGGCGCTTTAAAAACCTTTGGCTATGCCATAGTTTTCAGCAGTTTGACTGCCAATTTGGCTGAGGCATCCGATGTTTTGCTAAATCGCGTCACGGAATGCGTCGGGCGCATGTCTGCGCAAATCGAACACCATTGGATGTTTGCAGAGACCTCAACGACAGAGATCGAGCGGCAAAGAGATCATTTGTTGGACATCCTTGAGGCGTTGGTTACGAGCGATAATGCGAAGTCTGCCCTCGCCGCTCGTATTAATGCCAAGGCGGCACATGCATCATTGCTAACTCAAGCTGCTTTTGCACGGGATGGCCGACAATCAAAATGGGCCGAAACGCGGGCTGATCGACAACTTGCTCTGTGCCGCGATATCTTGCTGACCCCACCCAAGAGCGACGCCATTCTGACGTCCTCACCGAAGCAAAACGATCCTCAGACACAGAATCAAGAAACCTGGCAAGCGTCCCAATAGAACAATAAGCTACGCCTATTCGCTTAATAATCATACAAAAGTGATAAAAGAGCCCAAAAATTGCGCATTTCTGGCGGATGGCAATACTGTAAGTAACGACTTTGTTCCTGCCATTAAAAACTGCAGCCTAGATACCGGCGGCTGGTGAGCACCATCAGCTGATCACGTGCGATGAAGCCGGCCGTTCAATTCCAGGCTCCATCGCACTCCGCAATAGACTTGCGTCTGCGATACTTGGGCCTTGATCTGCTATTGGCAACCATCGCAGCGCAAAACGTACAAAGGACGTTTGCATAATGTCGATGAAATTCTTCAGCTCTACCGCAGCAGCTGCTTTGATCGCCTCAACCCTCCCCGCATTTGCACAGGAAGCCAGCTGCCCGATCAAAGTCGGTGTCTTGCACTCCCTCTCTGGCACAATGGCCATCTCCGAGACCACTCTTAAAGACACGATGGAGATGCTGGTCGATATTCAGAACGATAAAGGCGGTTTGCTTGGCTGCGAACTCGAAGCTGTTGTCGTTGACCCCGCCTCGGACTGGCCGCTCTTTGCTGAAAAGGCTCGCGAGCTTTTGACCGTCCAAGAAGTCGACATCATTTTCGGTTCATGGACGTCCGTGTCGCGCAAATCGGCCCTTCCTGTTCTCGAAGAACTCAACGGCCTGATGTTCTATCCGGTTCAGTATGAAGGCGAAGAAAGCTCAAAGAATGTGTTCTACACCGGAGCTGCTCCGAACCAGCAGGCAATCCCTGCAACCGACTACTTCCTGGAAGAGCTTGGCGTTGAGAAGTTCGCGCTATTGGGAACTGACTATGTCTACCCGCGCACAACCAACAATATTCTTGAGGCCTATCTTCAGGACAAAGGGATCGCGGAAGAAGACATCTTCGTAAACTACACGCCCTTTGGCCACTCCGACTGGTCCAAGATTGTCGCTGACGTTGTGGCGCTTGGTGTTGACGGCAAAAAGGTCGGTGTGATCTCGACCATCAACGGTGACGCCAACATCGGTTTTTACAAAGAGCTGGCAGCGGCCGGCATTTCCGCTGACGATATCCCAGTCGTCGCATTCTCGGTTGGCGAAGAAGAGCTTTCCGGCCTCGATACAACCAACCTTGTTGGTCACTTAGCAGCTTGGAATTACTTCCAATCCGCAGACACCGAAGCGAACGAAGCATGGGTCGCGTCGTGGAAAGAACGCATGGGCGAAGAGCGCGTGACCAATGACCCGATGGAAGCTCATTACATCGGCTTCAACATGTGGGTGAACGCAGTCACAGATGCCGGCACAACTGACGTTGATGCAGTTCGTACAGCAATGTACGGTCAGGAATTCCCTAACCTGACAGGCGGAACAGCAGTCATGCTGCCGAACCATCACCTTTCCAAGCCTGTTCTGATTGGTGAGATCACCGAAGACGGTCAATTCGATATCATCAGCGAAACTGATCCTGTTCCGGGTGATGCATGGACCGACTTCCTGCCGGAATCCGCAGTACTGAAGTCCGATTGGGCTGAGCTGGGCTGCGGGATGTACAACACCGAGACCAGCACATGCGTGCAGATCAAATCGAACTACTAATCTGACCAACGCGGTGCGTGGGAAATCACGCACCGCATCCCACCCATCCCTCTTCGGGTGCGTGCGCCGCACGTCCCATTCAATACGGATGCCCCAATGCTGCGCTTAGCCGCTCTCTTCTTAATATCATTGTCCCTTGCCATTCCGGCCTCCGCCCAACAAGCGGACGCACCGATCCAGCAACTGCTCCAAACCCATAGTGAAATTCTGCTCAAAAGCTCGCGTCGGACCATTGGTCCAGCGGTTGATGGCTTGGCCAACTCCGGGCTCCCGGAAGCGCAGGTCGTTCTGGACAAGTGGCAGAACAAGGAAATGTGGGTCAACGAAGAGACAGGCCTTTTTGTCTATGCCGAAGAAGTAGGTCGCGACACCTTGCGCATTTTTGACTTCGCTGATGGTTCCGAAATTGGCGAAGTTCCGGACGACAGCTTTGACCAGCTCAAGCCGAATTCCGGTATCCGAGGCATGATCGCCACTGCACTGGTGCAGTTTCAGCTCAGCGACCCCAATGCCGACACACGCCGACGCGCACTGGACGCCATTGAACGCGGTGCCGAAGAAAGCCACCTTGCCGCGCTCCGCGCAAGCGTACCTTCCGAAACGGATGAAACGATCCGCACTCGCAAAGAGCGGCTTGAACGTCTTCTGACTATTCGCTTCGGCGAAACCAACGAAGAGCGGATCGCAGCCATCCAGAGCTTTGGCGGCGACTTGAGTGTCGATGTTCGCGCCGCACTTAACCCCTTGTTGACCGTCCGCATTGAAGCGGCGGAAACGCTTCCCGAAGCGGCCGACATTGGTCGCGTTCTCACACCTGGCAGCGAAACCTTCCCAAGTGAGGAGGCTTATGAGCTGCTGGTTCGTGCAGACCTCGCCAAACCGCGCATCAGCCGCGAAGAACAGCGCGAAGCGCTGATTTCGAACATCGCAGACGGCCAGGTTGCCGGCATTCAAGTCGCAACACTTGACAGCCAAGCGGCCCGCGACATGGCCTATGCTGCCCTTGCAGAACAAGGCACCGTGACGGCTGTTGCGACTGAGACCGAGGTTGACGAGCGCCTCGCCAATCATGTTTTCTACGAACGCTATATCGGTGCCCCGCCCGAGGTTGTCGCCGCCGCGCAATTGGCGCTTAAAGCGATTGAGAACAAGGTTGCTATAAACCAGGCATTTGACCTTGGCCTTGATGCCCTGTCTCTCGCCTCCATCTATTTTCTTGCCGCAATCGGCCTCGCCATCACCTTTGGCGTCATGGGCGTTATCAATATGGCGCATGGCGAATTTATCATGATGGGTGCCTATACCGGGTACGTCGTGCAGCTGTTCATCCCAGACTATACTCTGTCGATCATCGTCGCGATCCCTCTGGCCTTTGCCGTGACCTTTGGCGCAGGTGTCGCGATGGAACGTCTGGTGATCCGCTGGCTTTATCATCGACCGTTGGAAACGCTATTGGCCACTTTCGGCATCTCCATCGCGCTCCAGCAAATCGCCAAAAACATCTTTGGCACGCAAGCCCGCCCACTTACCGCGCCCGGTTGGCTTGATGGGTCGCTGGTCATTAATGACATTGTGTCGATCAGCTATATCCGCATCGCGATCTTCGTGCTGGCTCTGATGTTCCTCGCGCTGTTCCTTTTCGTGATGAACCGCACACGATTGGGACTCGAGGTCCGCGCAGTCACCCAAAACCCGCGTATGGCAGCGTCGATGGGGATCAACCCGGACAAGATCAACATGCTGACCTTTGGGTTCGGGTCGGGCATCGCTGGTATCGCAGGTGTCGCCATCGGGCTTTATGCCAAGGTCACGTCCGAGATGGGCAGCGACTATATCGTGCAATCCTTCATGACCGTTGTTGTTGGGGGTGTCGGCAACATCTGGGGCACGCTGCTAGGGGCCACGATGGTCGGGTCATTGCAAAAGGGGATTGAATTCCTGAATCCCTCGAACACACTGGCGGCACAGACCTACATGATCCTGTTCATCATCCTGTTCATTCAATTCCGGCCAAAGGGCATCATCGCTCTTAAAGGCCGCGCGGCAGAGGCGTAAGAGATGACCGACGCCGCCCTGCCCCGCCGCCAACCGTTTGCGCTCCGTTTTCCCTCGGTGATGATCTTTTTGGCCGTCTTGGCCATCTTCACTGTCGGTGTGACGATCCTGTCTGAAGGTTTCGGCATTGGTGTAATCTCAACAAGCTTCGTCAAGACATTGGGAAAAACACTCTGCCTGTGCCTCGTTGCTTTGGCGATGGATCTTGTCTGGGGGTATTGCGGCATCCTCAGTCTTGGCCATATGGCCTTCTTCGGTCTTGGCGGCTACGCGATCGGAATGTGGCTCATGTACGCCCGGACCGAGATCATTGTTCTGGAAAGCCTTGCCGCCGCCGAACTGCCCGCCACCCCGCAAGAAGTGTCTGACGGCATCGCAACGCAAATCTTTGGCGTCGTCGGCGCGTCGGAATTCCCGCCCATCTGGGCGGTCGCCCATTCCTTGCCTCTGCAGTTGGCAGCGGTCGTTCTGGTTCCCGGCATTCTGGCGCTCGTCTTTGGCTGGCTTGCGTTCCGCAGCCGGGTCACGGGCGTGTACCTTTCGATTCTAACCCAAGCGATGACCCTCGCTCTGTCCCTGCATCTGTTCCAAAATGACAGCGGCTTGCGGGGCAATAACGGGCTTTCAGGCCTGCAAAACCTTCCAGGTATGGCCGACACGCCACAATCCACCGTTTCGCTCTGGTTCTTCTGGGCGTCGGCATTGGCGCTTGGGCTCGGCTACGTGCTTTGCGCCTGGTTCGTGTCCGGCAAGTTCGGGTCCGTCATACGCGCTATCCGTGATGACGAAGCGCGCGTGCGCTTTCTTGGTTACCCGGTCGAGGCATTCAAGCTTGCGATATTTACCGTCACCGCCGTAATCGCTGGCATCGCAGGCGCGCTCTATTATCCGCAAGCTGGCATTATCAATCCGGCTGAACTGGCACCCATCGCGTCAATCTACCTTGCAGTCTGGGTTGCCATCGGCGGGCGTGGGCGCCTGTATGGCGCCGTGATCGGAGCGGCTTTTGTGTCGCTCGTATCCACTTGGTTTACCGGCGGACAGGCACCTGACATCAACCTCGGGTTCTACACGATCAGCTGGGTCGACTGGTGGACCGTTCTTTTGGGCCTCAGCTTTGTCTGCGTTACCCTTTATGCGCCCAAAGGCATCGGTGGTCTGGTCGATCTGCTTGTCGATCGCAAATCCCCCAACCGTCACGGTGCAGACCTAGGCCCCGACCAAGGCGCACTGCGTGAACAAGAGGCCGAAAAATGAGCACTCTGCTAGAAGTCTCGGGCGTCTCTGTGTCCTTTGATGGGTTCAAAGCCATCAACAACCTGTCATTTCAAATCGCTGACGCAGAACTGCGCGCAGTGATCGGACCGAACGGTGCAGGCAAGACTACGTTCATGGATATCATCACCGGCAAAACGCGCCCAGACGAGGGTCGCGTCATGTATGGTGACCGGGGCGACTCTCTGCTCAAGATGTCGGAAAGCAAGATTGCACAAGCAGGCGTCGGTCGCAAATTCCAGCGTCCGACCGTGTTCGAAGATCAAAGCGTATTCGATAATCTGATGATGGCGCTGAAGAAAACACGCGGTCCACTGGCGGTCCTTTTCTTCAAACCCACACAAGACGACACTGAAAAAGTTGCAGAGCTTGCTGAACAGATTGGTCTTTCTGGCGCATTACACCGCAAGTCAGGTGAGTTGAGTCACGGTCAAAAGCAATGGCTCGAAATCGGAATGTTGCTTGCCCAAGACCCGCGCCTGCTACTTGTCGATGAGCCCGCCGCGGGAATGACACCGGCAGAGCGCGAACATACCACGGACATCTTGCGCGAGGCGGCAAAGACCCGCGCGGTTGTTGTCGTTGAGCATGACATGGAATTTGTAAGACGGTTGGACTGCAAAGTGACGGTCTTGCACGAAGGTTCGGTGCTCGCTGAAGGCTCGCTGGACCATGTCACGAAAAACGAACAGGTGATCGAGGTGTATCTTGGCCGATGAAGTCCTCCGCACAAGCGGACTGACCCTACACTATGGCGGCAGCCAGATCCTAAACGGGATCGACATGGCCGCGGCCAAAGGCGAAATCACCTGCGTTATGGGCACCAACGGCGTCGGAAAGACATCGCTGCTCAAGGCGATCTCGGGCACCCACGCGTATTCTAGCGGCACACTTTCGCTAAACGGGGAAGAAATTAAATCCGCCACAGCGCACGCCTTGGCGCAGAAAGGCGTCGCCTATGTTCCACAGGGCCGCGATGTATTTCCTCTGCTCACAGTGCGCGAAAACCTAGAGACTGGTTTTGCTTGCCTTCCCAAATCTGAGCATCACATCCCCGACCACATTTTCGAGCTTTTCCCAATCCTAAAAGAGTTTCTTAACCGTCGCGGTGGCGACCTTTCGGGCGGGCAACAACAGCAACTGGCCATCGCTCGTGCTTTGATCACCAAGCCAAAACTCCTCCTCTTGGATGAGCCAACCGAGGGCATTCAGCCCAACATAATACAGCAGATCGGTCGGGTGATTGCCCTACTGCGTGAGCAGGCGGAGATGGCGATCGTTCTCGTCGAGCAATATTTCAGCTTCGCCTATGATCTTGGCGACCGTTTCTATGTACTTGAACGCGGTGCGGTGAAGATGAGTGGCCCAAAGGCCGATCTGGATCGCGACGCGTTGTTGGCAGGTGTCTCGGTCTAGGGACTTGGGCAAAGACAACGAAAACCGTGGCGTGACGTTCTACGCCACGGTTTTAACCTTGCAGACTTACTTCTGATCCGCCCGCTTGAAGGCTCCTTGAACGATACGGTCCATGACCATCGCGAGGAACAGGATGGCGAACCCACCAAGCAAACCTGGGCCTTTGGCCGCAAATTGGAGCGCTTCAAGGATTTCCTGACCCAGACCACCGCCACCGATGAGCGAAATGATCACGACCATCGACAGGCACATCAGGATCGTCTGGTTCACCCCAGCCATGATCGATGGCAGGGCCAATGGAATTTCCACATCCTTAAGTAGCTGCCATTTCGATGCACCAAAGGCGACAGCTGCCTCTTTGATGCTTTCCGGAACCCCACGCATCCCCAACGCCGTCAAGCGGATCACTGGCGGCATGCCGAAAATGATCGTGGCCAGAATGCCCGGTGGATTGCCGGTCCCGAAGAAGGCAATGATGGGGATCAGGTAGACAAAGGCGGGTAGCGTCTGCATGAGGTCAAGCACAGGTTCGGCCATTCGATAGGCCCTCTGCGATTTGCCAAACCAAATGCCGAGAGGAATGCCGATGGCAACGCAAAGCAACACCGCGGCTCCAACCAACGCCACTGTCTCCATCGCCAAAGCCCAGTAACCGAGAAGGGCCGTGTAAGCCATTGCAGCCACGGTAAAGATTGCCACACGCGGGCCAGCAGCACGGTAGGCCGTGACTGCAATCACCAGCATGACCACCGGCCACGGTGACCCATTCAATGCCAGTGTCAGACCGTCAAGAACCGTCCGAACACCCGTTACGATCCCATCAAAAACATCACCACCTGCTGTCGCGGCTGCATCAATCCGCGCTTCCATCCACGATGCAACAGCGCCAAAGAGCGTTCCCCCACCCTCGCCAAGCACGGCCTCAGACACCTGCCGTTCAGGAAACTCATCCAACAACTCCAAAGAGTTGCTGACGGTGAATTTGTAGATAATCAATGGTGCGATTGCTGCCGTCAGGACAATGCCCAGAACAAGGTTTGTGGTTGATCGGCCGCTTTCTGTCGCGGCAGGCTCTATTCGCCAGCGGGAATATTGTTTTTCGTATGCGAAATTCGCGTAAATGCCTTGCACCAATTTAAAGACCAGCAACAGAACCAAGCCGGTTACGAGGATCCCAAACCCCTCGGCCTGCGCTGCTTCGGCTCTTTCAAGGTTCTGATC
>NZ_CBFHLV010000087.1:0-10339 GCF_965656765.1 Marivita sp.
ATAGCTGACGTTGCCGGGAAACCCGCGTTGAAAGGTCTGTGCAGTCCGGGCCAGCACATGCGGCCGAAACAGCGCGAGCGGCGTGTCGGGCCGGCGCCGCTGAATCAATGTGGTGACGTGCGCCTGATCATACCGCGTATATTTGATGTCCTCAGCCCCTGCGACCATATCTGCCTCATGTCTTTGCTTTTTGTCAGCCTTGGAAAAATTGTGCTGCCTTGGACCGTCAAAACGCGCCGACACTTCTTGCAATATTGACTCTTTTGCACTCACACTGACGAGAAGATGCTACAGATCGACGAAACAGACACAAAATTGATCGCGCTGCTCAAACGCGATGCCCGCGCGCCTGTGGCGGAACTGGCCCGAAAGCTGGGGCTGGCGCGGACAACGGTGCAGACCCGGATCGACCGTTTGCTCGAACGCGGCGTGATCGCCGGTTTCACTCTGCGCAGCGGTGATGCGCTGGCTGCCCCGATCCGTGCGACAGTGTTGGTGTCGATCACCCCCCGCACCGGCCCAGAGGTTCTGTCGCGGTTGCGCGCCCTACCCAATGTGGAGGCAGTCTTCACAGTGTCCGGGCGGGTCGATCTGGTTGTTGAAATCAGTGCGGCGACGACTCAGGATTTGGACAGCGCGTTGGACGACATTGCCGAAGCGAAAGGTGTGCAAAGCTCGGAGAGTTTCATTCACCTATCGACCAAGATCGACCGGCGCGGTTGATTAGTGCCAAAACTGGTCAATGAGATCGCCGCGTTGACACGGCGATGACCCAGCTTTGAGGCTGTGTCGCCCCCGCTTAGGGCTGGTCTTCTTCCGCAGTGCTGTATCTCTGGATCACGCCTGCCTGCGCGATGAAGAAAAAGAACGTCGCCCCGGTCAGAACGAAAGTTTCGAAATACACCCAAACCTCGGTACTTTGGGTCCGCCAGACAATCTCGTTTGATGCGGCCAACAGGAAAAAGAACCCGGTCATGCGCTTGGTCAGGATCATCCAGCCCTCGTGCTCCATCGGCAGCAATTCCCCCATGACCACCCGCAAATAGCTTTGACCACGCAAAAGCCCGACCGCCAGTATGCCACCCAGCAAAGAATAGACCATTGTCGGCTTCATCTTGATAAAGCGGTCATCGTTGAGCCACACTGTCAGCCCGCCAAAGACCACCACAAGCACAGCAGTGACAATCTGCATGCGGCTGATGTGCCCGGTGAGCCACCACAGGATCCCCATTGACGCAAGGATCACCGGGATAAACACGGCGGTGGCAACAATGAACCCGTCATACTCTGTGCCACCAAAGGTGAATACCTCGTCCTTGACCCACAGGTAGGCGACGAAAAATCCAATCACAGGGCCCAATTCAAGCGCCGATTTCACCCATTGCGGGATTTGCCGTTGTGCCACTGATCAGCCTCCGAATTCCACGATAACAGCCCCTAGCGCGATCAGGGCCATGAGCGCAATCCTGCGCGGGCCTACGGTTTCCTTCAAAAACACCCAACCGATTATCGCAGCAAAGACGGTCGAGGTTTCGCGCAGCACGGCCGCTTCACCCACCTGATCAAGCCGCGTGGCTACCATGATGGAGCCGAAACTGAAAAAAGCCACCAATCCGCCGATCACACCTCTGACAGCCAGCGGGCCAAGTGCAGGTCTGTTTGCCATTTTCCGATAGCGCAATGCTGCGATGATCGGCATCGCAATGCCGTCGATCATGAAAAACCACGCAAGAAACGTGAACGGATTGGCGGTGGCACGGATGCCGTAGGCGTCATAGGTCGTGTAGAGCGCCACAAACAGTCCGGTGGCGATGGCCAGCATCAAAGCGACGGGCAGCGTGTCACGCTCGGCTTCAAGAAAGATCAGGTTGTAGACAGCAAGTCCGAAGATGCCGCTTAGCAGCACCGCAAGGCCAAGCCATTGCACCAACGAGAACACCTCGCCGAAGATCAGGTAGGCACCGATCACGGCGAACAACGGCCCCGTCCCGCGCACCACGGGGTAGACCACAGTAAACGCACCTTTGGTATAGGCCTGCGCCTGTAAGAGCTTGTAGCCAAAATGGATGATGAACGCGCCCAAAAAGATCGGCCACATATGCGGCTCAGGCCACGGCACGACGAACAGCGCAAATGGTGCAGCCATCAGGCCGTAGCTGACATCAATCGCCCCGCGCGACATCCACGGATCATGTTTGCCCTTTTGCAACGCACCAAACGCGGCGTGCAACACAGCTGCCAAAATGGCCAGCCACAAGGCAAGCTGTTGCCCGGCTTCAGTCCCTTCGATCGAAATCAGCCAGTCGCTGATCATGTGCGGCGCAAGGATTGTGCAAAATCCTTATGAGCGGCGCAGCCGCTCGGTTCGGCACGTCGTACCCCGATGTGTTTGGGGGCCAAAAAAGCAATCATTCGGTACTGAGACCTGTCAACGCTGCGGCGAACTCTTCAGGATCGAAAGGCTGCAGATCGTCGATCTGTTCACCAACTCCAATCGCGTGGATCGGCAGACCGAACTTGTCGGCCAAAGCGACCAGCACACCGCCTTTGGCCGTGCCGTCGAGTTTTGTCATCACAAGGCCCGACACATCGGCCAGTTCCTGGAAGGTCTTGACCTGGCTGAGCGCGTTCTGGCCGGTTGTGGCATCGAGCACGAGAAGCGTATTGTGCGGCGCGTCCGGGTCTTTCTTGCGGATCACGCGGACGATCTTGGCCAGTTCCTCCATCAGGTCAGCGCGGTTCTGCAATCGGCCTGCGGTGTCGATCATCAGCAGGTCAGCCCCGTCGGCCTGCGCTTTGGTCATAGCATCAAAGGCAAGACTTGCCGGGTCGGACCCTTCAGGTGCCGTGAGTACCGGAACGCCTGCACGATCGCCCCAGACCTGAAGCTGCTCGACTGCGGCCGCGCGGAACGTGTCGCCCGCCGCAATGACCACCTTTTTACCCGCTGCGCGAAATTGACTGGCAAGTTTGCCGATGGTCGTCGTTTTGCCCGAGCCATTCACACCGACAACAAGAACCACCTGCGGTTTGGTCGGATAAAGCGGCAAAGGGCGCGCGACGGGCTCCATGATGCGGGCCACTTCGCCCGCCAGAAGCTCCTTGATCTCGCGCACACTGAGTTTCTTGCCATAACGCCCTTCAGCGATGTTGGCGGTCACGCGCAGCGATGTATCAACGCCCATATCAGCCTGAATAAGCAGCTCTTCGAGCTGCTCGAGCATGTCATCATCCAGTTCGCGGCGAATTTCGGTCGGTGCTGCGGTGCGTCCCAGAAGCCGTCCTAGAAGGCCGGGTTTGCTGGCCTCAGCAGGCGGCGCAACATCGGCAAGTCCCATCGACTGCACCGGGATTTCCGTAGGTGTGACAGGCTGGACTTCGGAAGGCGGCGTCGGAATTGGATCGCTGGGTTGCGGTATGTTCTGCGGCGGCTCCGGTGGGCGGACTGGCGTGGGCTCTGACGCGGGCATGTCCGGACCAGGCGATGCCGGAGTGTCCGCTCCCGGTAGATCGGGTTGCGGGATTTCTTGCGGGGCCTCCGGTTCAGGCAGATCCGGTTGGGGCACCTCACGTGGAGCGTTCGGTTCGGGCAGGTCCGGCGCGGGCACCTCCACTGGTGTCTCAGGCGCAGGCACATCAGGCGGTGGAGACTGCGGTTCCGGCTGTGTGGGCGGCGTCGGGTCGCTGGGCGGGGGCGCTTCGGGTGTGGGGGTTTCCTCACCGCCGTCTGAGACGATGGCATCCAGCCCTTCGTCCAACTTGGAAGAGGATTTGAAGAGCTTTGATTTCAGCTTGCCAAAAAAGGACATCAGGGGCCGTCCGCTACTAGGTCACTGTCCTTCACCTAGTCCTTCTCAGGGCAAGATGGAAGGCTCAGACCTCGTCTGGGAAGTGCTTGATTGTCAGGCGGATCGGGTTTGGCGCCGCCTGCCCCAAGCCACAGATAGACGCATCAGCCATCGCGGTACACAGCTCTTCAAGCAGCGGCTGGTTCCAATGGTCGGCTTGCATCAGTTTGACAGCCTTTTCACAACCGACCCGACAGGGCGTGCATTGGCCACAGGATTCATCCTCGAAAAAGCGCAGCATGTTGAGTGCTGCATCGCGGGCGCTGTCTTTGTCGGACAGCACGACAACGGCGGCTGAACCGATGAAGGATCCGTGCGGCTGCAACGTATCGAAATCGAGTGGGATGTCGTTCATCGACGCAGGCAAAATGCCCGACGATGGACCACCCGGTTGATACGCCTTGAAGCTGTGCCCCTCGACCATGCCACCAGCTGCCTCGATGATGTCGATGATCGTGCTGCCAGCAGCGATAAGGTAGACACCCGGATTGGCGACGCGGCCCGACACTGAGTAAGACCGCAACCCCCTGCGGCCATTCTTTTCGATGCTGTTCAGACACTCCGGCCCTTCGCGGCAAACGCGCGCGACCCAGTACAAAGTTTCGATATTGTGCACGAGGGTCGGCTGCCCGAAGACTCCCACCTGCGCCACAAACGGCGGGCGGTGGCGCGGGATGCCCCGTTTGCCTTCGATGGATTCGATCATCGCGGATTCTTCACCGCAGATATAGGCCCCTGCCCCGCGACGCAGGTCGATGTACCCCGGCGCGACCATGCCAGCGGCCTCAAGCGCGGCAATCTCGCGGCGCAGAATTTCGAGCACAGCGGGGTATTCGTCGCGCATGTAGATGAAGCAGGTTTCCGCCTCAACCGCCCAGGCGGCGATCAGCATGCCTTCAAGGAAAAGATGCGGCACGCGTTCGAGATAAAAGCGGTCCTTGAACGTACCCGGCTCGCCTTCGTCACCGTTTACCGCCAGATAGCGCGGGCCGGGATTGGCGCGCACGAAGCCCCATTTTTTGCCCGATGGAAACCCCGCACCGCCAAGGCCACGCAAGCCGGAGGCCAGCACTTTGTCCTGCACGGCCTCCCAGTTGCCGTTGGCGCGGAGGTCGATCAGCGCAGAATAGCCACCGGTTTCGAGATAGGCGTTCAGATCTTGGTAGTCTGGGATATGGACATGAGTGTCGCCCGCCGCGATCGCAGCCTTTACCTTGTCAGAGGTCGCATGGTCGATATGGTTATGGCCCAACTCGAGCACCGGGGCGGTGTCGCAGCGGCCCATGCACGGCGCACGCACGACGCGCACTTCGGCCGGATCAAGCCCGTCTTCCAATGCCTGTTGCAGCGCCTGCGCCCCGGCCAATTCGCATGACAGCGAATCGCAGACCCGAATGGTCAGCGCGGGTGGTGGTGTTTCACCTTCTTTCACCACATCGAAATGGGCATAAAAGGTCGCTACCTCATAGACCTCGGCCATGCTCAGGCGCATCTCTTCGGCAAGGGCACGAAGGTGCGCGGCGCTCAGATGGCCGTGTTTGTCTTGGATCAGGTGCAGGAATTCGATCAGCAGATCGCGGCGGCGCGGGCGGTCGCTCAAGAGTGCCTGAACCTCGGCCAGCGCCTCATCAGAATATTGACGGCCCTTCGGCGTCACACGGCCTTTGCCGCGTCCGGATTTCCACACGCCTTTGCGTTCGTCCAATGCCATTGAGGTCGTCCTTTGTTCGCGTCTGGCGGCAAACTTGCACAGGTGCGCGGTTGCGACGAGCCTGAAAACGACCTTAAACGCGACCCAACCGCCCCAGCCCAGGCGTGTATGGGCAACCGTTGTTGTTTTTAGGAAATCTTACGCCGATGTCATTTGTGCCGCAGCACAGTCTTGGCTAGGCTTTGCTCTATGAAACAGTTTCTTACATCCGTCACCGTTACCGCTGCTTTGGTTATGCCTGCCTTTGCCGCTGAACCTTTGAACGGCGCCCAGTTCGAGGCCTATGTCACGGGCAAGACACTCTATTTTGGACAGAACGGTCAGGCCTACGGGGTCGAGGAATACCTAGAAGACCGGCGCGTGCGGTGGTCGTTTTTGGATGGACAGTGCAAGGACGGGGTCTGGTACGAAGATGAGGGCATGATTTGCTTTGTCTACGAAGACAATCCGACGCCGCAATGTTGGTCATTCTTCCGGGAATCAAATGGGCTGCGGGCGATTTTCGAGAACGATCCGAACGCGACGACACTATACGAAGCGCAGCAGAACGACGAACCAATGGTGTGTTTGGGACCAGAAATCGGGGTCTGACCGCACTGCCGCGCAGCTTTGGTTATCAGCCCGATCGCAACAGTTTCTTAAGACCCGTGTAAGAAACTTCGTAGAAGTTTCTTGGGCTCCGCCATGAAATTCTGGAGCACTGTCTGCGGGCTTAAAAAAAAGGGCTGACCCAAAGGTCAGCCCCAATAACATCAGATAGATGTGTCGGTTTATTCCCGGTTGCCAAGCAATTGCAGCAGGAACATGAACATGTTGATAAAGTCGAGGTAGAGGCGCAGCGCCCCCATTATTGCCGACTTGCCCAGCCATTCAGAATCGCCATGGCGCGCATGCTCAATATACTCGTTCTTGATCGATTGCGTGTCATAAGCGGTCAGACCAGCGAAGATTAGCACGCCTAGGATTGAGATCGCAAAGGCCAGCGCGGGCATTGGCCAGAAGATGTTCACGATCGATGCCACGATCAGGCCGATGACACCCATGAACAGGAAGCTGCCCCACCCGGAGATGTCTTTTTTCGTGGTGTAGCCCCAAAGAGACAGGCCCGCGAAAGAGATGGCCGTTATCAGAAAGACCTGAATGATCGAGTAGCCGGTAAATACGAGGAAGATTGAGCTGATCGACACGCCCATCACCGCCGCAAAAACGTAGAACACGGTCTGTGCAGTGGCTGCCGACATGCGGTTAATCCCGGCCGAGAAGCCGAACACGAAAATCAGCGGTGCAAACATTACCAACCATTTCAGCGGCGACATGTAAAGCGCTTGACCCAGTGAGGTCAGGTACTTATCCGCCCCGATCTGCGCCACTGCCTGTGCCGGATCAGTCGTCACTGCCAAGCCGGATATGGCCCAAGCAGCAGCAAAGGTAAGCAACATGCCGATCGACATTGTCGCATACACCTTATTCATATGCGCGCGCAGACCCTCATCAATCTGGGCGGCTCGGGCGCCAGCAACGCCGGTCGTCCGGATTGTGTTATACTCAGCCATTTATCCCTCCGAAATAAATCTGGGTGTCACCCGCACCTGCGGGGACAGATGAATAGAATATCGGGTCTTCGGAGCCGCATTTCAAGCATTCCGATCCATCAAACATGTCGAAAAATGCATTCGATATACATTTTTGGGCATCTGAGGCGCCGCCGAAGCCGACAATCACTTCATCCAAGAGGCCGGAGCGTCCCAAACTGGACGATTTGCCTCGTCCTCTGCAGCACTGCGGTCGATTCCGATATCATCCAAAAGACGCGCGTCCAGTGCCGCCAATTGCGTGCGGCTGCGGCGCAGCGCCAATGCGGCCTCTATGCGATTGAAGAACCCTCCGCGACGGGGGGCAAAGTCAGCGCGTCCAAAGACAGTGTCCATCAAGCTCAACATATCGTATCCTTTTCCATCTGTGATGCATTGCACCCGAACCATCGTGTTGCCTGATGTATATGAGCGTGCTACCAACATTTGTGAAACGAATGTTTTTGAACTCAATCATCATGGTTTGTGATATATGCGAAATCTGGACATCACCACGCTTCGATCCTTCATCGCCGTTGCCGATGCGGGCGGCGTGACGCGGGCGGCGTCTTTCCTAAACCTGACGCAGTCGGCGGTGTCGATGCAGATCAAACGGCTGGAAGAAAGCCTTGATTTGACCCTCCTTGACCGGCAAGGGCGCGGCGTCGCGCTGACCTCGGCGGGTGACCAGCTTTTGGCCTATGCGCGGCGTATCGTTGATCTTAATGACGAGGTATACGGCAAGCTGACCAACACTGTCTGGGAAGGCGAAATCGTCCTCGGGGTGCCGCACGACATTATATATCCGGCGATTCCCAATGTGATGAAAGCCATGCAGCGCGACTTTCCCCGCGTGAAGGTACAACTGATAAGCTCTTACACCAGCGATCTGAAAGACCAGTTTACCCGCGGTGAAATTGATGTGATCCTGACCACCGAAACCCATCCAGATGGCGCTGCAGACATCCTCATGAAGGTGCCATTGCGCTGGTATGGTGCGCCTGGCGGTCACGCCTGGAAGCTAAGCCCCTTGCCTGTCGCCTTTTGCAACCATTGTTCCTTTCGTCCCGTCGCGCTGAGCAAACTGGAAAAGGACGGTGCCGTTTGGGACCTGGTGCTGTCCTCGGATAGCGACCGGGCCATCGAAGTTGCAGTAAGCGCTGATCTGGCGATCACATCGGTTCTTGAAGGCCACGAGCCGCCGCAGTTCGAAGTGATTCCGAGCAACGCAAACCTTCCCGAACTTGGGCACCAGTCGGTTGCGCTTTATCGAGGCACGGCGCGATCGCAGATCATCGAACCGCTCTGCGATCTGCTGCGCCGTGAATTCGCGGCCATTTCAGGTGTCGATCTGCGCGCAGCGGCGGAATAACCCGCCAGATTACGCCTCGTCGGTCAGCCGGATGACCACCTTGCCCGTGGATTTCCGGCTGCGCAAAAGCTCCAAACCATCTGCGACACTGTCAAAATCGAGCGTATGGCTGACATGAGGTGTCAGCTTGCCCGCACTGTACCACTCCATCAGCGTGGCAAGACTTTGCGTCACCACATCCGGGCAAAATTGCAGGTACCCCCCCCAATAAACCCCCAAAACCGATAGATTTTTAACCAACAGGTGGTTCGCTTTGATTTGCGGGACATCCCCACTGGCAAAGCCGATGGGCAGGATCCGGGCCTCTGGTTTGCAGGACCGGAAGGCCGCCTGAAACTGCTCTCCACCAACAGGGTCATAGACCACATCCGCGCCACCCAGCGCTTTCATCTCGGTCCGGATGTCTTGGGTTTCAGCGTCGATCAGATGATCCGCGCCCGCCGTTTTGGCCGCCTCAAGCTTGGGCGCGCCACGTGCGCAGGCAACAACTTTCGCCCCCATCAGCTTGCCGATTTCAACGGCGGTCAGGCCAACTCCACCCGCCGCACCCAGCACCAAAAGCGTCTCGCCGGGTTGCAAACGTGCGCGATGCTCCAGCGCAAGATGGCTGGTGCCGTACGCAATCTGAAACGCCGCCGCATCGACCATCGACATACCATCAGGAAGCTTAACCGCGCGCCGCACGTCGAAACAGCCGTACTCTGCCAACCCGCCTTGTCCTCCGAATACCGCAACCCGATCACCAACGGAAAACCCGGTCACGTTCTCGCCAAGTGCATCAACGATTCCGGATACTTCCATACCAAGGACGAAAGGAAGCGCTGGCGTATCCTGGTAGGTGCCTTTGACCATCAACAGGTCCGCAAAATTCAACCCACAGGCATGGATTCGCACGCGAACCTCGCCGGAACTGGGGGTCGGAAGAGCCACATCGTTAATCTTGGGTGCGGCATCGTGACTATGGACCTGAAACGCCTTCAATTCGAACTCCTAGCTTAAATTGTTACGGTTTGACTTTGGCTTACATGGTAAGGACTGTCACGGCATCTACACGATGTTTTCGCTAACATTATGCCGCCCATGAGGGGCTGGTTGCGTTTTGTTAACCATTACATGAATGTGTTTAGCAATTATCTTGCCCTCATACCTGTCATGCTATAGCTTCCCGCCATCAATAACCGGATAGGTTGTCCTTACAGGACGTGATTTACTATCAACGCTTAGCGACTTATCCATCAAAAAAAGACGAGTGTTTACGTTTGGCGAAAGGGAGCAAGATGGCACATCCTGTTGACGTCCATGTGGGAAAACGGGTCCGGCATCGGCGCTGGTTGGTGGGCATGACCCAACAACAGCTTGCTGAAAAGGTCGGAATCAAATTCCAACAAATTCAAAAATACGAGACAGGTGCAAATCGTGTCAGCGCGTCCCGCCTTTGGGATATCGCCGACGCGTTGGATGTACCGGTGGCGTTCTTCTTTGAAGGCATCGAAGATGCCGAACAAAAGGAAGCCAACACTGCCTCGACCGAAGCGATCCCGGCTGACCTTCTTGGCGACAAAGAAGCGCTGGACCTGATCCGCTCGTACTATGCGATCCCTGAAAACCAACGCCGCCGTCTGTTCGAACTGGCACGCGTTCTTTCAGACGTCGCTTGAGCAGACCTGCCACCTGAGGTAGCCCTTGGCGGGCTGCTTGCAGGAGGCATTTCATGACAGAATTCACATCTACAGAAGCCGCTGACCTATGGTCAGTGGCCGAACGCATGGCAGATGCTGCGCGTGCAGCTATCTTACCGCATTTCAGGTCCAGCGGCCTTGCCACCGACAATAAGCTT
>NZ_CBFHLV010000088.1:0-9801 GCF_965656765.1 Marivita sp.
GCTTCGCGCCATATTTCGAACGGCGCTGTTTCCGGTCCTTGACGCCCTGGGTATCCAGAACACCACGCAGGATGTGATAGCGCACACCGGGAAGGTCTTTTACACGACCGCCACGGATCAGGACCACGGAGTGCTCCTGAAGGTTGTGGCTTTCACCCGGAATGTAGCTGATGACTTCATAACCGTTGGTCAGACGCACCTTGGCCACTTTCCGCATCGCCGAGTTCGGCTTCTTCGGAGTGGTAGTATAGACGCGTGTGCAAACGCCCCGCTTCTGAGGGCACTGCTCGAGGTGCATCGACTTCGAACGTTTTACTTTAGGCTGCCGCGGCTTGCGGATCAGCTGTTGGATCGTTGGCATTCCGGTTTTTCCCCGTGTAGCTCACATATGTGGTGCACGAGGCCATCCCCGTGCGGGTTTCGTATTCAAGCACCGCGCGTCCGCGACGCCGATTAAAGTCCCGCCTTTCCTTTCGGAACGACGCAAAAGACCGCATCCGCTTCCCCTGTCGGAAGCGATGCGGTGGATTTCCAGAGGATCGGGGCATGCGCCCGGATCTTGACCGCTCCAGTTCTGCAAATCGACAAAACAGGCTTTGGACCCTGTCGAATTAGACGCGCGTATATGGAGAGTCGGAAAGCTTGTCAACAGCGCCCAGGTGCTTGTGTGCAGGGCGTTGCCAAGGCAAAGTCGCCCTACACGAGTTGCCGACATTACACAGGGCCAATCGTCATGCAGACCATTCTATTTTGTCGATTTTCTTACCCCGCGATCGGCGGTTTTCAGGTTGATCATGAAACCGTCGAAGCCCGTCGCGCCTTTCTTTATGCGCCAAATCGCATGGAGCAACGGTTTGCCTTGTTCGAACATTTCTGTCTGCCCGGATTAAAGGCGCAAACCGACCCCGATTTCGAACTCGTAGTGCTCGTCGGGACATGCTTGCCAGACCCTTATCTGGCCCAGCTGCAAGGGATACTCGGCGGGTTTCCGCAAGCGCGCATCATCGCCCGCGATCCGGCACCGCACCGTCAAATTTGCCAATCAGTCCTCAACGCCGCACGTCGCCATATCAACCAACCGTGCCTGCAGGTCCGCCACGATGACGACGATGCACTTGCGGTCGACTTCGTAGCCCGACTGCGCAAAGCGGCCACCGAATGCGAAGCGCTGGTTCTTGGCAACAAGCTGGTCGGTTTTGACTGGAACCGCGGCTACACGCTGTGTGCGTCAGACATACACCCGTTCGAGATGACCGAGACCGTCACACCTTATCTTGGCGTTGCCCAAGCAATGGCCGTTCAGGGCGGCGTGCGCCAGAGCCAGATGAACTTCGCACATAGCCGCATCAACCGGTTCATGCCGACACTCACATTTACTGACCCACCGATGTTTCTGCGCGCGCATCACGCACACAACGACTCGCGTCAGAAACCCGGGGTCAGCACACCTGACTTTCACGCCCCGACCGTCGAGCATATCGAGATGCTCAATCGTCGCTTTGCGCTTACGGCTGACGCGGTAGAATTGGCTTTCTCGCCCGTCGCTTCAGACGCGCCTCGCGCAACAGGCTGAACACACCTGTCGCCACGATGATCGCCGCCCCTATCAAAGTCAGCGTCTCTGGCCATTCCCCAAATATCAGGAACCCGAGGATCAGCGCCCAGACCAACCCCGTATAGCGGAACGGGGCAATGAAACTCACCTCACCCACCCGCATGACCATGACGCTGCACAGATACGCGCAGATTATAAAGGCCGTCGCCATCATCACCAAAAACGACAGGCGCGGGGTCATGGCAACCCATTCCTGCTCGACCGACCATATCCCTGCGAATACCGTGACGATCACGGATGAAATCACGGTCACTGTCAAAGACGGCACGTCTTTGGACAGCCGGCGCGTGACCAGATCACGCACCGTCACAGCACCAACGGCGCAAAGCGCATAAACCGACGCTCCGGTAAAACCGTCCGTTCCCGGGCGTACAATCAGCAACATTCCAACAAAGCCGATGATGATAGCCGACCACCGTCGCCACCCCACGGCCTCGCGAAACACAAGCGCGCCACCAAGAGTGACGGTCAACGGAAGCATCTGCAAAAGCGCCGTCACGTTGGCCAGCGGCATCGCCAACAACGCAGTCAAAAAGAAATATGCAGCCCCCGTCTCAGCAAGGCCGCGCGCAAGGATCAAGATCCAGTCTTGCGTCGGAAGTCGCAGTTTCAGCCCTTTGAAATACAAGGCCATCCCGATTAACGCCGCCGACGCCAAGACACCCCGGATCACCAGCAATTGCGACAATGGCAGATCGCCGCCTGTCGCTTTGATAGACGCATCGCCAAAGGTGAAGGCGGCCATCGCCGCACACATCAAAAGCGCGCCACGCATATTGTCAGAAAGCAGGATCATGCCAATCGGATTAGCAGGCAAACCGCATCCTCTCCATGACAAAAGCGACATTGCGAAGGTCTTTGGCTTTCTCCAACAATGCGTGTATCGCGATCTGGTGGGGCTTTGTCCCCCGTCACCGGACGACAGGAGCATCCGTGGCAGTTGCACTGAATGACGATCTGACCACTGGGTCTATGCTGACGCATTACCGCAACCTCGCCATTCCGGCAGCGTTGGGCATGCTGTTCTCCACGCTCTACAACGTGGTCGATGTCTATTTCGCCGGGCAACTGTCAACCGAAGCACAAGCCGGGCTCGCCATCGGATTTCAGGCATTCTTCATCATGATGGCTGTCGGCTTTGGCCTGAGCTCAGCACTCAGCGCGCTGGTCAGCAATGCCAAGGGCGAAAAAAACACCAGCGGCAGCCGCAGCCTTGCTGCGCAAGGACTTAGCTTTGGCGTTATTGCAACGGTTCTTTTGATGATCTGCGGCTGGTTTGGCGGGCCTTACCTGATCGCGCTGGTGTCTGAACCCGGGGGCTATCGCGACGCGGCTCTTGGCTATTTCCGGCTGCTCATCCTTGCCCTGCCCGGATTTTTACTGGCCTATGGCGGCAATGGCATCTTGCAAGCGCATGGCGACACCCGGTCAATGCAGCGCGCTATGATGGTGGCGTTCTTTGCCAATATCGGTCTCAACCCATTGATGATGTTCGGCATCCCCGGCGTCTGGGGCGGCATGGGCTTCAATGGCATCGCCGCCGCCACAGTCATGAGCCAAACCGGAGTGATGGTATTCATTCTTTCGCGCGTCTTTAATCTGAACATGATGGAGCGGGTGAAACGCGCCGAATTTGTCCCGGACGCCACCTGCTTTAAAGCCATTTTTGAACAAATGCTGCCCGCGACAACAGCGATGGGCGTGATGTTCGTTTCTGGGTTTGTCGTTCAATTCGCTCTGAAGGGTTTCGGCGAAGACGCCATCGCGGCATATGGCGTGGCGCTCAGGATCGAACAAATCCTCTTGCTGCCAGTCTTGGGCATGACAAGCGCCCTATTGCCGATCGCTGGTCAAAACTTTGGCGCACGTGATTACGACCGCGTCCGAGACGCGGTGTTCTTGTGCTGGAAGTTGGGGTTCGCCCTTTCGGTGGTTGCGATGCCGCTTTTGTGGTTCGGCGGATCATGGGCGATGCGCCCCTTCACATCGGACCCGGATGTGATTGAAATCGGTGCAAGCTACCTGCTGGTCGATGGGTTTTTGTTTCCCATCTACATGATGCTCTTTTCAATCAATTCGCTCCTGCAAGCCATGAAGCGTCCGATTTACACCCTCTGGATCAGCATCTACCGCCAAGGGTTTGGCGTTGCGTTTTTTATCTGGGTGTTCATCGCTCTGTTGGGCTTTGACGTCTGGGGCGTCTGGCTTGGCATCGCCACCGCTGTAGCCACCGGTTGGATCATGGCACTGATCGTCGCCGTGCGTGTTTCGCAAGCGATGATGGGCGGTTTGCGGCCAAACACTGCATAACAAAGAAACGGGGCGCTTACCGCGCCCCGTTGTTCAACCGATTACGAGCCTGAACTGTCCAGTGTTACGTGGATCAATGCGCCATCTTCATAATCTGTGGCAAGGATCAGGCTTCCGTCACTCAACTCTTCAATGTCGCGCACACGGCCGTAGTCCGTAAACAACCGCTCCTCAGCACTGACGCGGTCACCATCCCATTCAAGTCGCACAATGCCTGCAGACACAAGGCCAGCGACAAGGCTGTCGCCCTGCCAGTCGTACATCATATCACCTTCGTAAAATGTCATGTCCCCCGGCGCGATGACCGGATCCCAGTAGTACGCAGGCTCTGCCATACCTTCGGCCTGGGCGCGCCCAGTGCCGATATCACCGCCACCATAGCGCACGCCATACGACACGACGGGCCATCCATAGTTCAGCCCAGCCAACGGGATGTTAATCTCGTCACCACCAGCGGGACCGTGTTCGACCACGAACAATTGGTCGCCGCGCATCGCGGCCCCCTGAACGTTGCGGTGCCCGTAAGACCAAATGCTGTCGATCGCGCCCTCTTGGCCGACAAACGGATTGTCTTCGGGGATGGACCCATCAAGATTAACGCGGACGACCTTGCCATACGTGGTGTTGAGGTCTTGGGCCTTTACACGCTCTTCATCGCTAAAGTGCTCGCCAGTTGTGATGAACGCATGGCCGCTCCCGTCAAACACGATGCGGCTGCCGTAATGCATTGCCGCCGGGGATGGCGGTGTCTGTTCGAATATCTCTTGGACTTCGGTCAGTTCAGACATGTCATCCGACAGTTTTCCGCGAGCCGCAGCCGTCACAGACATGCCGTCGCCTTTGCCCTTGGCATATGTGAAATAGACCCAACGATCAGTGTCGAAATTGGGACCAATCTTGACGTCTAACAATCCCGCTTGTGTGCTGTTGCCCGCTGACTGATTGAATATCTTGGGAAGACCGGAAATCGGGTCAGAGACATCACCGTCCATCGACACATGAACCAGCCGTCCGGGCCGTTCTGTTACAAGCAAGCCTTTGTCTCTGGGCAATGCTTCAATGGCCCACGGATGCTCAAGCCCGCTAACTATTTCGCGGTAGGCGTAACTCAGATCGGACGACACCAAGTCTGCCCGGGTCTGGTTTTCGAATGCTGGTTCGAAATTCGCGTTCTTTTCGCCCCATTGGTGACTGTCCTGTGCGGCCAACGGTGCGGCCAGACCGACAAGGATCGCGGTTGTTGTGGTCATTAAGCGGGTCATGGAAATCTCCTTTTTCGCTGTTGTCAGATCAACGTGCGATCAAGGTGTTCCGTTCCGCTTGGGTTTTGCGCCATACAAACAAAAACCCCCGCGACCAGCGCGGGGGTTTTTTTATCACTTGGTAAAAAGCTGCGCTTATTCGCGGCTTTCTGGCGTATCGACGATGATACTATCGAACTCATCGCCACCGACCACATCGTCTGCCGGAGCCGGAGCAGCCAAAGCCGCTGCCTGTTCCGCTTCGTCGCGGCGCGCTTCGATCACGACATTGTCGCGGTCCTGAGCAACACGACGTACCTTCTGGGTTGCCCCACCAGTCCCCGCCGGGATCAAACGACCCACGATGACGTTCTCTTTCAGGCCTACCAGCTTGTCTTTCTTGCCCTGAACCGAAGCCTCGGTCAGCACGCGTGTGGTTTCCTGGAACGACGCCGCCGAGATAAACGAACGTGTCTGCAAAGACGCCTTGGTGATGCCCAACAGAATTGGTTCGCCTTTCGCCTCGCGGCCACCCTTCGACAACGCCTTTTCATTGGCGGCATCAAATTCGGCCTTGTCCACGTGTTCGCCCTTGAGCAGCGTGGTGTCACCACTGTCGAGGATTTCCCACTTCTGCAGCATCTGGCGCACGATGACTTCGACGTGTTTGTCGTTGATCTTCACACCTTGCAGTCGATAGACGTCCTGAACTTCGTCGATCATGTAGTTCGCCAACGCTTCGACACCCATGATGGACAGGATGTCATGGGGCGCGGGGTTGCCGTCCATGATGTACTCGCCCTTCTGGATGAAGTCGCCTTCGGCCACTGGAATATGCTTGCCCTTGGGCACCATGTATTCCACCGGATCGGCACCCTCTTCAGCCGGGTTGATCGAGATACGACGCTTGTTCTTGTAGTCTTTGCCGAAGTGAACGTAACCGTCGATTTCCGCGATGATGGCGTGGTCCTTGGGGCGACGTGCCTCAAAGAGTTCGGCCACACGCGGCAGACCACCGGTGATGTCCTTGGTCTTGGCGCCTTCACGCGGAATACGTGCAACCACGTCACCGGCTTTGATTTCCTGACCATCTTCGACAGAGAGAATGGCATCAACCGACATCGGATAGGTGATCGGATTGCCCGCATCGTTGCGCAGCGGCTCACCATCTTCACCCATAAGGATGATTTCCGGCTTAAGCTCGTTACCCTTCGGTGCAGCGCGCCAGTCGATCACGATCTTCTGGGTCATACCGGTCGCATCGTCGGTTTCGTCGCGTACGGCCACACCAGCGGTGAGGTCCACATGCTTGGCGATGCCGTCCTTTTCGCCGATGATCGGCAGTGTGTACGGGTCCCATTCGAACAGCTTGTCGCCACGGGCAACCATATCGCCCTCTTTGACAAAAATCTTGGTGCCGTAACCCAGTTTGTGGCTCGCCCGTTCGACGCCATGTTCGTCCATGATGCGCAACTTCATGTTACGCCCCATGACCAACGTGTCACCGACCGAGTTCTCCAGCGTAGAGGTGTTATCGAATTCGACTTTGCCTTCCTGGCTTGCTTCCTGGAAGGACTGCTGACCACCCTGAGCAACGCCGCCAATGTGGAACGTCCGCATCGTCAGCTGTGTGCCCGGCTCACCGATCGACTGTGCGGCGATGATGCCGACCGCTTCACCGGTGTTGACCATTGTACCACGTGCAAGGTCACGACCGTAACACATGACACAGACGCCCTCCTCCGCTTCACAGGTCAGCGGCGAGCGAATACGCATGCTGGCAACACCCGCTTCTTCAATTGTGTCTGCCATGCGCTCATCAATCAACTGACCAGCACGCAGGATGACGTCTTCCGTACCCGGCTTGAGGATATCATCCGCCGCAACACGACCAAGAATCCGTTCCGCCAGCGACGCCACAACTTCACCGTCGTTTACGGCAGCTTCTGCCGTGATCGCACGCTCAGTACCGCAATCATGCATGCGCACGATACAATCCTGTGCCACGTCCACCAGACGACGTGTCAGGTAACCCGAGTTCGCAGTCTTCAGAGCGGTGTCAGACAGACCCTTACGGGCGCCGTGGGTCGAGTTGAAGTACTCGAGAACGGTCAGACCTTCTTTAAAGTTCGAGATGATCGGCGTTTCGATGATGTCGCCATTCGGCTTTGCCATCAGGCCGCGCATCCCGCCCAGCTGCTTCATCTGCGTAACCGAGCCACGCGCACCAGAGTGCGCCATCATGTAGACCGAGTTCGGTTCGCGCGTGGACCCGTCCTCGTCAGTCTGTTCCGCCGAGATGGTGGACATCATCGCATCAGTGACCTTGTCGTTACACTTCGACCAGGCATCGACAACCTTGTTGTACTTTTCGCCCTGAGTGATCAGGCCGTCCATGTACTGCTGTTCGAAATCCTTAACCTGATCGCGGGTTTCTTCCACGATCGGCCACTTGGTCTCTGGGATCACCATATCGTCTTTGCCGAACGAAATGCCCGCCTTGAACGCTTCTTTAAAGCCCATGGTCATGATCTGGTCACAGAAAATAACCGACTCTTTCTGACCGCAATAACGGTAGACGGTGTCGATGACTTTCTGCACGTCTTTCTTCCGCAGCAGCGTGTTGACGAGGTCAAACGGCGCTTTTGCGTTCAAAGGCAGCAGTGCACCAAGACGCACACGACCCGGTGTGGTATCGAACAACTTGGTTATCTCATTGCCTTCGTCGTCGATCTGATTGACCCGGCACTTAATGTTCGCGTGCAAATGTACTTCGCCCGCATTCAGCGCATGCTCGACCTCTTCGATCGACGCGAATGTCATGCCTTCGCCCTTCATCCCGTTCCGGGCGATGGACACATAGTAAAGGCCAAGGATCATATCCTGCGATGGAACGATGATAGGTGCGCCGTTTGCCGGCGACAGAACGTTGTTCGTCGACATCATCAGAACACGGGCTTCCAACTGCGCCTCAAGGCTCAGCGGCACGTGGACAGCCATCTGGTCACCGTCAAAGTCAGCGTTAAACGCCGAACAGACCAGCGGGTGAAGCTGAATCGCTTTACCTTCGATCAGCACCGGCTCGAACGCCTGAATGCCCAAACGGTGCAGTGTCGGCGCACGGTTCAGCAACACAGGGTGTTCGCGGATGACCTCGTCAAGAATATCCCAAACCTCAGGACGTTCCTTTTCGACCAGCTTCTTGGCCTGTTTGACCGTGGACGACAAACCTTTTGCTTCAAGCCGCGAATAGATAAACGGCTTGAACAGCTCGAGCGCCATTTTCTTTGGCAGACCGCACTGGTGCAACTTGAGTTCCGGGCCAGTCACAATGACCGAACGACCCGAGAAGTCGACGCGCTTACCCAAAAGGTTCTGGCGGAAACGGCCCTGCTTGCCCTTGAGCATGTCAGACAGCGACTTGAGCGGACGCTTGTTGGCACCGGTGATGACACGACCACGACGGCCGTTGTCGAACAGGGCGTCCACGGATTCCTGCAGCATCCGCTTTTCGTTGCGGACGATGATATCCGGCGCGCGAAGTTCGATCAGACGCTTCAGACGGTTGTTCCGGTTGATCACACGACGATACAGATCGTTCAAATCGGACGTCGCGAAACGGCCACCATCCAGCGGCACCAACGGGCGCAGTTCTGGCGGGATAACCGGGATCACGGTCAGAACCATCCATTCCGGGCGGTTACCGGATTCAAGGAAGGACTCAACCACCTTGAGGCGCTTGATGATCTTCTTCGGCTTCAGTTCGCCGGTTGCTTCCTTGAGGTCTGCGCGCAGCTGATCGGCCTCGGCTTCGAGGTCGATATTGGCGAGCATCTCGCGGATCGCTTCGGCGCCGATATTAGCAGTGAACGCGTCCATTCCATACGCGTCCTGCGCATCCATGAACTCTTCTTCCGACATCAGCTGACCGTATGTCAGGTCAGTCAGGCCTGGCTCGATCACGACGTAATTTTCGAAATAGAGAATACGCTCAAGATCGCGCAGCGTCATGTCCAGCATCAGGCCAATGCGCGATGGCAGCGACTTGAGGAACCAGATGTGCGCGCAAGGTGCGGCTAGTTCGATATGGCCCATACGTTCGCGACGGACCTTTTGCAGCGTGACTTCCACACCGCATTTTTCGCAGACAACGCCGCGATACTTCATGCGCTTATATTTACCACACAGACATTCGTAATCTTTGATCGGTCCAAAGATACGCGCGCAGAACAGGCCGTCACGCTCGGGCTTGAATGTGCGGTAGTTGATAGTTTCGGGCTTTTTGATCTCACCGAAGGACCACGACAAAATCCGCTCGGGCGATGCGAGCGAGACTTTGATCTCGTCGAACACCTTGGGCGGTGTGACGGGGTTGAACGGGTTGTTGGTCAGTTCCTGGTTCATTTTCAAATCCTTGAATTGGGGGGAGGCGCAGGTCGGACATGGCAGTCCGACCTACCGATGAGCGTTGGCGTTACTCATCTTCCTCCGCATCCAGGAGTTCCATATTCAGGCCGAGGCCGCGCACTTCCTTGACGAGAACGTTAAAGCTCTCGGGAATGCCCGCTTCGAAATTGTCCTCGCCCTTGACGATGCTTTCATAGACCTTGGTCCGGCCCGCAACGTCGTCCGATT
>NZ_CBFHLV010000089.1:0-9730 GCF_965656765.1 Marivita sp.
GGATTGAGGTTTGTTTTGCAGGGCGTTCGAACGTCGGAAAATCCTCTTTGATCAATGCGATTACCGGGCGTAAGGCGCTGGCTCGGGCGTCGAACACACCCGGACGCACGCAGGAAATCAACTACTTTACGTTGGGCGACGAACGCTATCTCGTCGATCTTCCCGGCTACGGATACGCCAACGCACCGGTTCAGGTGGTCGAAAAATGGCAAGCGTTGCTTAAGCAATATCTATCTGGCCGCGCAAGCCTGCGACGCGCGTTTGTGTTGGTGGACAGCCGTCATGGCATCAAACCCGTCGATGAAGAAATCATGACTCTGCTTGATCGCAGCGCCGTGACGTTTCAGGTGGTTCTAACCAAGGCCGACAAGATCAAGCCTGCGCAATATGACAGCCTTCTCAAGCAGGTGCGCGAAAAGCTGGCCAAGCATCCGGCCGCGTATCCCGAACTCGTCCTGACCAGCAGCGAAAAAAGCGACGGAATTGCCACGTTACGCAGTATCATCGCCGGAATTGGCTAGAAGAGTAGGCGCAAAACGGCTTGCCACTGCATTAGCCATGTCGCACACAAGGCAGGTGTCAGGCGCGCACTGGCTAGGATCAAAACCGATATGAAATCCCGAGATATGAACCACGATTGGATCGCCACCGCCCGCACTTTGTCAGAGGCGTTGCCTTATATGCAGCGCTATGCTGGTGCGGTCGTCGTTGTCAAATTCGGTGGCAATGCGATGGGCGATGATGACGCCATGGCCGAGTTCGCCCGTGACATTGTCTTGATGCGTCAAGTCGGCATCAACCCGGTTGTCGTGCATGGCGGTGGGCCAATGATCAACGACATGTTGACCAAGCTGGGCATCAAATCCGAGTTCGTGCGCGGCAAGCGCGTGACGGACAAAGCGACCGTACAGGTCGTCGAAATGGTGCTGACCGGGTTGGTCAACAAACGCATTGTTCAGGCAATCATGGATGAAGGCGGTCGCGCAGTTGGGCTTTCGGGCAAAGATGACGACCTGATGGTCTGCGAAGCAGATGACCCAGAGCTTGGCTTTGTCGGTCGTCCGGTCGAGATGAATCCTCAGGTGCTGCGCGATTTGTTCAAAGCCGGCATCATACCAGTGGTGGCCCCCGTGGCGACCGGGATGCAACCAAACGAAACATTCAACGTCAATGGCGACACGGCTGCAGGCGCTATTGCTGGCGCTCTCAAGGCAGACCGTCTGCTGCTTCTAACGGATGTCAGTGGCGTGAAAGACGGCAACGGTGATGTTGTGACAGCAATGACTCCAGATGAAGTGGTTGCGATGATCGAAAGCGGCACTATCGCCGGTGGTATGATCCCAAAAACCGAAACCGCCCTCAAAGCCATTGAAGAGGGTGTGCGCGCAGTGGTGATCCTAGATGGGCGCGTATCCAATGCCTGCCTTCTTGAGCTGTTCACAGAGCATGGTGCCGGGTCGTTGATCCGCCCGCCCCGGTGACATTAGACGCGCTTGACGCATCGGCCCGCAAGGTCGGCCTTGCCGTGCGCGGTGCGTTTCATCCAAGCTCAGAGGACGACGCGCCAGAGAGTGCGCAAACCTTGGTCATGCTTGGCCCAGATGAACCGCGTTTCTGGGGCATCTTTTCAACCTCGTCAGAATATTTGGATGGCCGACCTCACCCTTTGGACCGATGGTCAAAACGGGCCACAGCAAGCTTGGCTGTGCCCCTTGGCGGCACAGCTGTCTTTCCCTATGACGGACCGCCTTATGCGCCCTTTTTGAATTGGGCGCAGCGCAGTAGTGCCTGCTGGTCATCGCCGGTTGGTCTGCTTGTTCACGACACAGCAGGGTTGTTCATCAGCTTTCGTGCGGCACTGGCTTTGCCCCAACGGCTTGACCTGCCTGCACCAGCAATATCGCCCTGTCCGACATGCGAAGATCGCCCCTGCGAGTCCGCCTGCCCAGTCGGTGCGCTTGCCCCAGGTAAAGACTACGACGTCCCCACTTGCGTCGCTCGTATGCAATCCATAGACGGAGCTGCTTGCCGCGAAGGCTGTCTCGTGCGGCGAGCCTGTCCAGTTTCCAAAAGCTTTGGCCGCCTACCCGAACAATCCGCTTTCCACATGCGCGCATTTTTGGGAGAGTGAACTCGACCCCAAGAAAGGCGCGGCACTTGTGAAACGACTGATCCTCATGCGTCACGCCAAATCGGATTGGTCCGCTGCTGGAGATGATCACAGCAGGCCATTGAACAAGCGCGGAATGGCAAGCGCCCCAGCGATGGGGGTGTGGTTAAAGTCGATGCATTGGCTGCCAGACGAAGTTCTATGCTCTACTGCTACGCGCACACGGCAGACGCTTGATCTGCTCGGTCTGCCGAATGTTTCAACTCGATTTGAACGCAGTTTGTATCTGGCTGAGGCAGAAGAGATTGTCGACGCGCTGAGAGCAGCCACTGGCGACACTGTCCTTTTGCTCAGCCACAATCACGGCATTGCGGAGTGCGCCAAAAGGCTGCTTGAAGATTGGCCCAATCATCCGCGTTTCAATGACTATCCGACCTGCGCCACCAGCCTGATCCAGTTTGAGATCGACGATTGGTCAAAGCTGGCTTTCGGGTCTGGCACCTGTGTCGATTTCGCTATTCCCCGCGAGGTCATCACATCAGACGACTAAGCTGCAATCGACCGATTTCGGAATAAAAAACGCCCCAGGTCAGGCAACCCAGAGCGTTCTTTGTTCGTAACAGCCCGTAGGATTAGTGCCCCAGGATCTGGCTCAGGAACAATTTGGTCCGTTCGTTCTGAGGGTTGTTAAAGAACTCTTCCGGCTCGTTCTGTTCGACGATTTGCCCCGCATCCATAAAGATCACGCGGTTTGCGACCTGACGGGCAAATCCCATTTCGTGGGTCACGCAGAGCATGGTCATGCCTTCTTCTGCAAGGCTGACCATCGTGTCCAGCACCTCTTTAATCATTTCGGGGTCAAGCGCCGAAGTTGGTTCATCGAACAGCATGATACGCGGGCGCATGCACAGCGATCGGGCGATGGCCACACGCTGCTGCTGACCACCCGAAAGCTGGCCGGGATACTTGTTCGCCTGTTCGGGGATTTTGACCTTTTCGAGGAAATGCATCGCGGTTTCCTCTGCCTCGCGCTTGGGCGTTTTGCGAACCCAGATTGGCGCGAGCGTACAGTTCTCCAGAATCGTCAAATGAGGGAACAGGTTAAAGTGTTGGAACACCATCCCAACCTCAGAGCGGATCGTGTCGATGTTCTTGATGTCATTGGACAGCAAGGTGCCATCAACAGAGATTGATCCCTTCTGATGTTCCTCCAATGCGTTGATGCACCGGATGAGCGTGGATTTACCCGAACCAGACGGACCTGCGATGACGATCCGTTCGCCGCGATAGACCGTCAGGTCGATGTCGCGCAGAACGTGGAACGTCCCGTACCACTTGTTCATGTTCTGGATCTGGATCGCCACCTCATCGGAGATAGCCAACGGAGCGTTTGCAGTTTCAGCCATTGCTTGGCCTCCTATTTGTCACCCTATCGCTTTCGCGAGTTGAGGATTTATCGATGATCGGTGGCAAGCTGACGCTCAAGCCACTGCGAATATTTTGAGATGCTGAAGCAGACGATGAAGAACACGAAGACCGCAAATCCCCAGAGTTCCCAATACACGCCGTTCCATTCGGTCGACGCGAGGATCGGACCGCGGATCATGCCCACGAGGTCGAACATCGAAATCACCGACACGAGGGTGGTGTCCTTGAACAGACCTACGGCGACGTTCACGATCCCCGGAATGGAGATTTTAAGCGCCTGCGGCATGATGATAAGACGGGTCGCCTGTGCATAATCCAGACCAAGGCTGTCGGCTGCTTCGTATTGGCCACGCGGAAGCGCCGCGAGACCACCACGGATCACTTCGGCAATGTAAGCCGATGCAAACATGGTGATCATAATGATCACCCGCAGAACGAGGTCGATGTTCGAGCCGGGCGGGAAGAAATACGCCAGAACCACGTTCGCCACGAAAAGCAACGTAATCAGCGGCACCCCACGGATGAATTCGATGAAGACAACACAAATCCACTTGATGATGGGCATCGACGACTGACGTCCCAGCGCAAGCACGATCCCGAAGGGAAGCGACAGCGAAACGCACACCGTTCCCAAGATCATGTTGAGCATAAAGCCACCCAGATCACGGGACGGGACTGCCTGAAGTGCCAGAAAGTTCGGCATCGACGCAGACACAAATCCGCCAAGCCAAATCACAACCACTGCGGCCACCACGCTGGCAAGCAAGCCCATTGCAAAGCTCTGACGCTCGAACTTTTTGAACGCGAAATAGCCAGCCACAAAACCAATCAACACCATCAGCGGGATAAGAATGGTTCCACCCCAGATGAGCCAATAAGCGATGAACGGATATATCCCTGTGAAGATCAGCATCTGGCGCGGTGCCTTGGGATAAAGCACCGGTACAAGCGCAACGATTAGCATGAAGAACGCCAGTGTCGGACGCCAGTAGGATTCAGACGGGTAAGTGAATCCGAAGAGCAACTGGTTCCAGCGTTCCGTCAGAACCGAGAAACAGGCCCCCGTCATACCATCCAGCATTTCACGACATTCTGCCAAGGAACTGGTGGTCCAGATGCCGTTGGCAAACCATGGGTAGGCGCCGGTCACGATCTTGTAGATAAAATAGATCGACACAATCGTCAGGATCGAATTGAACCAGCCTTTGAACAGGTTTTCCCGCATCCACTTGATCGCGCCTGCTTCGGTAACGGGGGGAGGCTGCTCGGGGAGCATGGTATCGCGGACGAAAGCGACTGTCTGTGCATGTGTATCTGACATCTCAGCGCTCCTTCAGCTTAACGGCGTTATTGTAGACGTTCATGATCGCAGAGATCGCAAGCGAGATGGCGAGATAGAACAACATAAGCAGGAAGATCGCCTCGATCGCGCGCCCAGTTTGGTTGAGCGTAATGCCACCCAGCGTGCCGGTCAGGTCCATATAGCCCACCGCAATCGCCAGTGACGAGTTCTTAGTGAGGTTCAGATACTGAGAGATCAGTGGTGGGATGATCACGCGCAACGCTTGAGGCAACACGACAAGGTTCATGATCCGTCCAGGACGCAGACCCAATGAGGCCGCAGCCTCGGTCTGACCTTTGCTGACCGCAAGGATGCCGGCGCGAACGTTTTCAGCGATGAACGCAGCTGTGTAGATAGACAAAGCAAACCAAAGCGCGATCAGGGAATTCCGCATAAAGATGCCGCCCTGAAAGTTGAACCCGCGCAGTTCGGGGTATTCAAGCGAGATCGGGCGTCCGAAGATGAAGAATGCGATGATGGACGGCACGAAGAATATCGCCAGAGACGGCCAGAATGTTGGGATCAGTTGCCCACGCTCATAGAGCGCTTTCTTCGCATAGTTTTTAAAAGCGAAGATGCCTGCAATTGAAGCCAAGAAGACGGCGATCACGAAGCCAGAACCTGCGCCAAAAACAGGTGCCGGAGAATAAAAGCCACGGCCCGTAAACGCAAAGGCATCAAGCACCATGGAGGCTTCGGGATTGTCGCCTCTGAAGTCCCGGGGTTGCGGAAGCACAGCGATAAACACCGCCATGATAATAAGGATCCAGATCAGGACCGGGACGTTGCGAAAAATCTCAACATAGATCGACATGAGCTGACGAACGAGCCAATTATCGCTCAGTCGCAAAACGCCGACGACGACACCAATCACTGTCGCCATTAAACAGCCAAGGAAGGCAACCAGCAGTGTGTTCAAAACACCAACAAGCGATGCCTGCCAATGTGAGGACTGGCTCGTGTATGGGATCAAGGTCTGATTGATGTCGTACCCAGCAGGTTCACCCAAGAACTGGTACGAAATGTTCAGACCAGCGGCCTGAAGGTTGGCAATCAGGTTGTAGCCCAAATAGGCGAAGGCAAGGATCAGCAGAACCAGCGCAACAAATTGAAAGGTGTAGGACCGGTAACGCGTGTCGTTGATCAGCATGGACAGCCGAAACGACCCCGACGGTGGGTCTGTTATCGTGGACATTATGTTATCCCTGTTTTTCCGGAGCCTGATGGCGGCGCTTGTCGCGCTCTAATGCCGTCTCCGAAGGCTTTTTCTTTGATTTGAAAAAGGGCGCGGAGTGTTCCGCGCCCTTTTCCGTCATCTAGTTTTTAGCGGAAGGGCGGGCTGTAGAGCAGGCCACCTTCGGTCCACTGCGCGTTCAGACCGCGTGCAAGACCGATTGGTGTGTTCTCACCAATGTTCTTCTCGAACAGTTCACCATAGTTACCACCAGCAGAGATTGCCTTGACGGCCCAGTCAGCTTCGAGGCCAAGCATTGCGCCAAGCGTGCCTTCTGTGCCCAGAAGGCGGTTGATCTCGGGGCTTTCGCCCGCTGCTGCTGCCATGTCACCAACATTGGCCGATGTCACACCCAGTTCTTCGGCTGCGATCAACGCGTTGAGGGACCAACGTACCACATCACCCCATTCGTTATCGCCGTGGCGCACGAGCGGGCCGAGCGGCTCTTTCGAAATGATTTCGGGCAGTACGACGTGGTCGCCCGGGTTTTCGAATGCAGCGCGTGTTGCGGCAAGACCAGATGCATCCGTGGTGTAAACGTCGCACGCACCTTCAAGATACAGCGGCTGCGCTTCTGCGTTGGTTTCGATTGGAACCGGCTCATAGCTGATGTTGTTCTTGCGGAAGTAGTCAGCAAGGTTCAGCTCGGTAGTGGTTCCGGTCTGGATGCAGACTGTCGCGCCGTCGAGTTCTTTGGCTGAGGACACGCCCAGTTCTTTCGGGACCATGAAGCCCTGACCGTCGTAGTAGTTGATGCCTACGAATTCGAAGCCAAGGTCAACGTCGCGCGAGAAAGTCCAGGTTGTATTCCGCGCGAGCATGTCGATCTCACCCGAGGCGAGAGCTGTGAAACGTGTCTTGCCGGTGGTCGGAACAAACTCTACCGCTGTCGGATCACCGAGTACGGCGGCGGCCACAGCGCGGCATACGCCAACGTCAAAGCCTTCCCATTCGCCGTTTGCATTCGGCGCTGCAAATCCGACGAGACCAGTTGTCACGCCGCAGTTCAGCTTGCCGCGTGCTTTGACGTCGTCAAGCGTGGCAGCAGACACGGCACCAGCCGAAAGGCCAGCTACGGTCATCGCGCCAAGAATTGCAATTTTTTTCATGTTTACCTCTTCCTGTTAGCCCGCGCGTTGATGCGCGGTTTTGACGGGCGGTTGCGCACCCATACGACGAAAGTAGGGTGTGCCCCACTCACGATGGCAACGATTTGTGGGGATTCATCCTCGGAGGTCAAGGCAATTAGCCTATTTTTTGGTCAAAACGCCCGGATTTACCCAGCGTCAGGGCGCTTAGTGCCCGCTGATCAATCGAATGAAATCACTGGCGTGCAAAAAGGCTGCCTTTTTGTATTCGGCCATTTCTTCGGCCTCTTCGTCCGCGCCCCATTGTTCTTGCTGCCAAATTTCGTCCAAACGCGAAATGTCCCAAAGATCGTTGGCAGGTTGGACATCAGCTTTTGCTGCGAATCCTATAATCAGCGACCCACTGATCGACACAAGGTCGTGAAACGCGGTCAGTTCAAAGACGCCCAGATCATGCACCTGCCGGCGGAGTTTGGACAGTGCAGCTGCATCTTGTGGTTCGTGGACGACACCGACACGAGGTTCTAGCCGCACACCTAAAGCAACCTCGGCCCAGTCCAGCAACGGACCCCACTGTTCGGCTTGCCGCGTGACAAGCTCGTCCGGCGCATCGGCACGATAACAGAGCAGATCGCTGTCACCGTATTCAGCAAGCATGTCCGCGACATCTGCATGCTGTATTGCCACCTTGTCGATTGCCGCGTTGGCCGAGCGGGTAAAGGGCATTGTGCGAGGGTCAATTTTTTCAACCTGTGCATCAAACTCCTCAGCGATGCGCGAGGCCAGTGCTTCGTTAGGCACATTTAGTATTGCTTTGGCTGGCGTTCGTACCGGGCGACCATCCAACAAGACGCCGAACCCCGCATCCGTCGCAGCAGTTTCTGCGGATTTCCAGAATCGTTTCGGAGCCCATTCGCTCATGAGAGGTTCTCCATCCAAGTGGTCAGTGTGGACATGAGATGCTCGGAATCGTGCACCAATACATCGGCTTGCTTCAGGTGATCCGGCGATTGGTTACCCCAAGTCACGCCAATGGTGTGGGTGCCTACGCTTTTTCCCATCAGCATGTCATAGCTGGTGTCCCCAATCATCACGGCGTTTTCCGGTGCAACGCCGGTGTCGCGCAAAGCCGCAAGCAGCATAGAGGGGTTTGGCTTTGACGGATGCGTGTCTGCCACTTGGGTCGACTGGAAATAGCCGTCCAACTGATGCTGGGCGATGATACGATCCAACCCGCGGCGCGACATACCGGTTGCCGTTGCCATTAAGGTAAAAACGTCGATCTTAAGCCGGTCCAGAACAGCGCGGATGCCGGGGTAGAAAACCGCCGCGGCATCTTCTCCCGCTGAAATATGCCGCATTAGCGACGCCGATTTGTATCCTTCAGCCAAATCATGATGAACACTGGCGCTCTGATCCGGAACAAGCTGCGCCATGAGCTCGGGCAAGGACAGCCCGACACCATGCATAATCGAGTCTCTTGATGGAACAGACAAACCAGCGCCTTCGAACGCATCTTGCATCGCCATCAGGATATGCGCACGGCTGTCCACCAGCGTGCCATCGACATCAAAAACCACCAGCCGAAGCGGTTCAGACATCAGTCGATATCCTCAAATGGGTCTGCAGGCACATCCCGGGGATCCCATTGCAAAAACTCCCAAGTCCGCTCCATGTGCTCTGGCAGCGGCGCGGTGATGTTCAGCTGCGCGCCCGTGATAGGGTGCTTCAAAGAAATGGACCGCGCATGCAAATGGAGCTTTCGACTCACCGCGCCGCCCAGCATCGCACCCCAGCCGTCGCCAAGATTTTCCTGACCCGATCCGCCATACTTGCCGTCCCCAATGATCGGATGGCCCAGCTCCGACATATGAGCTCGAAGCTGGTGCGTTCGCCCGGTAATCGGTACCATTGCAACCCAAGCAGCCCGTTTCGCCAAGGCACTTAGCACCGCATAATCGGTGGTTGCGTGTTTTGCTCCTTCGGTCGAGGCCACGTCGCGCGGATGGACGGCGCGCATCTTTTCATTCTCGCCGCTGGCACCGTGCCCGGGCGCTTTGACCAAACCAAACTTGATCGTGCCCATCTGTGGGAACGGAACACCAGCAACCGCCGCCCAATAAATCTTGCGAGCCTCGCGCGCACGGAATGCCTCAGTCAAGGCTCCCGCAACTGCCCGCGTACGTGCGAGCAACAGAACGCCAGCGGTGTCTTTGTCCAACCGGTGAACAAGTCTTGGTTTTTCGTCATAACCAAAGCTCAACGCCTCAGCGAGGCCATCGACATGTCGCGTTTGTTTGCTGCCGCCCTGCGTCGGCAATCCCGGCGGTTTGTTGATCGCGATGATGTGGTCGTCCTTGTACAGAACAAGCGATTTCATCATCTCGGCGTCTTTATCTGACACGGTCGGTTTTGGACGTGACTGAACGTCTCCCGGGTCTGGCAGAGGAGGAATGCGAACCTCTTACCCAGTGATCAGACGCGTGCTCGCTTTCACGCGCCCTCCGTCGATCCGCAACTCGCCTTTG
>NZ_CBFHLV010000090.1:0-9716 GCF_965656765.1 Marivita sp.
CCCAGCTCCAGAATCCATCGCTCCGTCAGAAGCAACCCCGCTCAATCACGACCTCAGTTCCAAACGCGATTCCCCTGGAAAGAAATGATGCAGAGTAAACGAACATTTCTGTAATTGAGAAATTCGTCAAAAACTGCCGTTGTATGTGTTCTGGCACATTCTCAATCTGACTATCAGGTTTGCTCATCAATATTGCAGCAATGACTGGTGATGAGGATATCAACCAGAGGAAAAACGCTTTGCTAAACGCCGACCAATGTGCAGCAATAGAGTATTTGCGGCAAAACAACAAGGATGGTGCTGCCAATATGAAAAAGAACAGGATTGTCCAGAAGCTTTGAATGACAACATCCTTCATTTTCTCACAAGCTGCCATTTTTGGTTGAAAAATCAAGCAAAAATTGTATCGTGATTTGTCGTTTCTTGTTTTGCTGTCTTCGTATTCAGTGCGTCTTGAATCGGTCAATCGATTCGTCGAGATCAGACCTGTTCGGGTGAATAATCCACGCAGGACCGTCACCACCAACCCCCATGACCTTCCCCCAAACCCATGCTACACCGCCCTCCAAACCTCACCAAAGGGCACTCCTATGGCCAAGACTCCAACCGGCAAGACCCCAGACGGCAAGAACACCTCCGGGCGCGGACAGCGTGACCTCAAGGTCAAGGTGAAATCCGCCCGGGGCCGCAAGCTGTCCTCGACGCGCTGGTTGCAGCGGCAGTTGAACGATCCTTACGTCAAGCGCGCCCATGCCGAAGGCTACCGGGGCCGCGCCGCCTACAAGATTCTTGAACTCGACGAAAAGTACCGCTTCCTCGTCCCCGGTGCCCGTGTCGTCGATCTGGGTGCTGCCCCCGGTGGCTGGTGTCAGGTTGCCGTCAAACGGGTGAACGCGCTGAATGAACGGCAGGGCAAACGGGTTGGCACCGTCCTTGGCATCGACCTGCAGGAAATGGAGCCGATTGCCGGATGCGAATTGCACCAGCTCGATTTTCTGGACGAAGGCGCGGACGAGCAGGTCAAGGACTGGCTCGGCGGGCAAGCCGATGTCGTCATGTCCGACATGGCCGCCTCATCCTCGGGCCACAAACAGACCGACCACCTGCGCATCATCCACCTGTGCGAAACCGCCGCCTATTTCGCCTTCGATGTTCTCGAAGAGGGCGGCACCTTTGTCGCCAAGGTGCTTGCAGGCGGGGCAGAGGGCGAGCTTCAGAAGCTGCTCAAGCAGCGCTTCACCAAGGTGGTGAACGTCAAGCCACCGGCCTCCAGATCCGACAGTTCGGAGAAATTTGTCGTCGCGACGGGCTTCAAAGGCTGACCGTACGGATGAACCGTACGATTGGGCCTCTACCGTACGGTCTTATCGTACGGTTCGACAGGTCGAAGCGAACGGTTCGCGCGGTCCCGCAGCGTCAAGGCGACGTCCGGCCGCTGCTGCACGGGCGCCCCATAGGCGCGTCCCGACCCGGTCTGAAGCTGCTCCTGACGGTGCAATTCAAACAGTTTCGCGCGCCGTTGATCGGCGTGGCCTGCTTTCTGCAAGCCAGGATAATGTCGCATAAGGCCTCCCCAGGCGGTCTGACATGCTGGTGGGTAATACCCTGATATTGCGGTTCTTTTGGGTCGGCTTTGTGGCGAATTGTGGGTGTGGAATTCTTCGGGCAATGTCGCAAACCCCATTGCAGTCGCCGGCGTTTCCACCCAGTCTCTCCGAAAAGACGAGGGAGGACGGATATGCCACTTACCATGACCCAAGAGGTCTTCATCACCTGCGCCATCACCGGCTCCGGCAGCACCCAAGACCGCAGCCCCCACGTCCCCCGCTCCCCAAAACAGATCGCCGACAGCGCCATCGCCGCCGCCAAGGCGGGTGCGGCCATTGTGCATTGCCATGTCCGCGATCCCGAGACTGGCGCGCCCTCGAGAAAAGGTGAATATTATCGGGAGGTTACGGACCACATTCGAGACGCGGATGTCGATGTTGTGTTGAACCTGACCGCCGGAATGGGCGGCGATATCACCTTCGGATCCACCGAAAAACCGCTGCCAGTGAACCCCGATGGCACCGATATGGTCGGCGCTGAAGAACGTGTGGCCCACATCGCCGAGTGCCTGCCCGAGATATGCACACTGGATTGCGGAACAATGAATTTCGCCGAAGCCGATTACGTCATGACCAATACGCCCGGCATGCTCCGCGCTATGGGTCAGATGATGACTGACCTTGGTGTGAAACCGGAAATTGAGGCATTTGATACCGGCCATCTTTGGTTTGCCAAAGAACTGGTCAAAGAAGGCATCCTCAACGACCCGGCCTTGGTACAGCTTTGCATGGGTGTTCCGTGGGGAGCGCCGAATGACCTCAATACCTTCATGGCGATGGTCAACAACGTGCCCGACACGTGGACGTTCAGCGCGTTCTCATTGGGTCGCAACCAGATGGCCTATGTTGCAGCGTCAGTGTTGGCTGGTGGGCATGTCCGTGTCGGATTAGAGGACAACCTGTGGCTTGAGAAAGGTGTTCTGGCCACAAACGCCCAATTGGTCGAACGTGCCGTCGGCATTATTGATGGCATGGGCGCAAAGGTCATGGGGCCACAAGCCGTGCGCGATAAACTGGGCCTGATCAAGCAAGTGCCAAAGGGCTGACCCATGGCGGTGATCCTCTGTTACGGCGACAGCAACACGCATGGCGCCAAACCGCTGACCCAATTGGGGGCTTTTGACCGACATGCGCCTGGTGACCGTTGGCCGGATGCGATGGCCAAGGTGATTGGCCAGCAGCATACCGTCCTGTCTGAAGGTCTTCCGGGACGCACAACTGTGCATGATGATCTGGTCGAAGGGGGCATGCGCAATGGCCTGACGGTCTTGCCAGCGATCCTGCATAGTCATACGCCCATCGATCTGATGATCCTGATGCTTGGCACCAATGATTTGAAGCATCGGTTCTCGGTTACTGCATTTGAAATCACCCGATCCCTGGAGCGTTTGGTACAAGTGACGCGTGCCGAGGGCGTGGTGAAAGATATCCTGCTGGTTGCGCCGGTTCCAGTGTTGGAGACTGGTGTGCTGAGGGATGTCTTCGCTGGTGCCCAAACCCGTCAGCAAGGCCTGTCCGAGCACATCGCTGTCGCAGCAGACCGACAGGCCTGCGGGTTTTTCGATGCAGGATTGGTCGCGCAGGTGTCGACATTGGACGGTGTACATTGGGATGCGGCAAACCACCAAGCCGTCGGCGCCGCGATGGCCCAAACTGTTTCGGCGCGGCTATGAGGCATGTCGTTATCACTGGCGGCGCGTCTGGCCTTGGTCGCGCGATGGCCGAACGGTTCATAGCAGAAGGGGATAAAGTTGCCATCTGTGACGCTGACCCCGACGCTGTGGCGGCGTTCTCTGACGCGTTTCCCGGCCAGATCGCGTGCGTCGCAGACGTAACCGATGAGGCGCAGATGACCGCGTTCTTCCATCAAGTCGACACCGCGTGGAACCACGTGGATGTCGTCTGCGCCAATGCCGGGACGGGCGGCCCGGCCGGGCGCATTGAAGAGCTGTCTCTGTCAGACTGGAACCGCTGCGTCGAGGTGAACTTATCTGGCACGTTTCTGACCTGTCGTTGGGCAGCGGGCAAGATGCGCGCTGCGGGGTCAGGGCTTATCGTGTTGACCTCATCGACGGCTGGCCAGTTTGGCTACCCTCTACGCTCACCTTATGCGACAGCAAAATGGGGCATCGTGGGCCTTACAAAAACTCTGGCAATGGAGTTGGGGCCTGCAGGCGTTCGCGTCAACGCGATTTGCCCAGGCGCGGTCGAAGGCGACAGAATGGACCGCGTTGTGGCAATGGAATCCGCCGCATCCGGTAAGAGCGTAGACGAAGTACGCGCGGCATATGTCAAAGGTGTGTCTCTGCGCACTTGGGTAACTGCCGACGATGTCGCGGACACGGTGCTTTGGTTGGCCTCCCCACACGCGACACGGATATCAGGCCAGATCGTGGCCATCGACGGACATACGGAGACACTTGTACCATGACCAAAGTGGCGGCCATCATTGGCGGTGGCGTGATTGGTGGCGGTTGGGCCGCGCGTTTTGCCCTCATGGGGTGGGAGGTGCGTGTCTTCGACCCCGATCCCGAGGCCGAGCGTAAAATCAACGAAGTGATGGCTAACGCGGCGCGCGTCTTGCCGATGCTGTATGAGGCACCGATGCCCAAGCACGGCACGATCACTTTTGTCGGCACACTGGCCGATGCTGTGGCAGGCGCAGACTGGATACAGGAAAGCGTGCCAGAACGGCTCGACATCAAACACAAAGTCATTGCAGACATTCAAGCGGCCTGTCCTGACGACGCGGTTCTGGCGTCCTCTACCTCGGGCTTCAAACCGTCGGAATTGCAACAAGGGGCTAAGCACGCGGGTCAGATCATGGTCGCGCACCCGTTCAACCCCGTGTACCTGTTGCCCTTGATTGAACTGGTGCCAAGTGTCGCGTCAGACGATTCAATCGTAGCCCGAGCCAAAGACATCCTGACCGAAATTGGCATGTACCCACTGCATGTCCGTGCCGAGATTGACGCACATATTGCGGACCGCTTTCTTGAGGCGGTATGGCGCGAGGCGCTGTGGCTGGTCAAAGACGGCATCGCTACCACCGAGGAAATCGACAACGCGATCCGCTACGGGTTCGGCCTTCGGTGGGCGCAGATGGGCCTTTTCGAGACTTATCGCGTTGCGGGCGGCGAGGCGGGGATGCGTCATTTCATGGCTCAGTTCGGACCGTGCTTGTCATGGCCTTGGACCAAGCTGATGGATGTGCCGGAATTTACTGATGATCTTGTTGATCTCATTGCAGACCAGTCAGACGCACAATCTGGTGCTGTGGGCATCCGCGATCTTGAAAGACTGCGCGACAACAATCTTGTCGCTATCCTTCGCGCACTGAAACAGCAGGACGCGGCAGCTGGCAAGCTCATCCGCGACCACGACGACAGTTTGCGCGGCCCCTTAGGCGAAGAGGTTCCGCTTGTTACGGTGCGCCGCGTTGTGCCGGTTGATTGGACCGACATGAACGGGCACATGAACGAAGGCCGGTATGGCCAGTTGTTCAGCGACGCCTCCGAAGAACTCATGACACATATTGGCGCGGATCGGGCCTACGTCGAAGCGGGCAACAGCTATTTCACAGCTGAGACGACGATTAAATACCTTGCCGAAACCCATGCGGGCGAAGAAATCTACGTGACCACACGGGTTGTTATCGGGCAGGGCAAGAAGCTGAAGCTGTGGCACCAAATGCATCGGTCCTCGGATGACACTGTGCTGGCCACTTGTGACCAGTTTCTGCTGCATGTTTCATTGGACACACGCCGGTCCTGTCCGCCCTTGCCGCAAGTGGCGGATGCGCTTGAACGTCTGGCTGCCAGACACGCGGAGGCGGGCGAATGAACTTTGGACTGAGCGACGAACAGGAAATGATTGTCTCGACCGTACGCGGCTTTGTCGAACGCGAGATCTATCCGCACGAGGCACAGGTCGAACGTACGGGCGAAGTACCGAACGATGTGGCGCAAGAGATCAAACAAAAGGTGATTGACCTTGGCTTTTATGCCTGCAACTTCCCCGAAGCGGTTGGCGGCGCAGGCTTGTCGCATCTCGACTTTGCGTTGGTGGAGCGCGAACTGGGTCGCGGGTCGATGGCGCTCACACATTTCTTTGGCCGTCCGCAAAATATACTGATGGCCTGCGAAGGGGATCAGCGCGACCGCTATCTTCTGCCGGCTGTGCGGGGCGAGCGGATGGACGCGCTGGCCATGACCGAACCCGAGGCCGGGTCAGACGTGCGGGGCATGTCCTGCACCGCGCGGCGTGATGGCGGCGACTGGTTGGTGAACGGCACCAAGCATTTCATTTCCGGTGCCGATCACGCGGACTTCTTTATCGTTTTCGTGGCAACCGGCGTAGACGACACTCCAAAGGGTCCGAAAAAGCGCATCACCTGTTTTCTGGTCGATCGGGGCCATCCGGGGTTCAGCGTCCGTGACGGCTATGCATCTGTCAGTCACCGGGGCTATAAGAACTGTATTCTCGAGTTTGATGATTGCCGGTTGAGTGATGCGCAGGTGCTTGGTGAGGTCGATGGCGGATTTGCCGTCATGAACACTTGGCTTTATGCGACCCGGATCACTGTCGCTACCATGTCAGTCGGCCGCGCACGCAGGGTGTTTGACCACGCCCTCAACTACGCCGCCGAACGCAAACAGTTCGGCCAGCAAATTGGCAAGTTCCAAGGTGTGAGCTTTCAGATTGCCGATATGATCACCGAGATCGACGCCGCAGACTGGCTGACCCTGTCTGCGGCATGGCGACTTGATCAAGACCTGCCCGCAAACCGCGAGATTGCGAGCGCCAAACTCTATGCCAGCGAAATGCTGGCACGGGTGACCGATGCCACTTTGCAAATTCATGGCGGCATGGGTTTGATGGATGATTATTCCATCGAACGCTTCTGGCGCGATGCAAGGGTGGAACGAATTTGGGATGGCACCAGTGAAATCCAACGTCACATCATCAGCCGCGATCTGCTGCGGCCACTGGGTGCGTAGGCTCATGCTTCTTTGGGCCAAAAGCAGCATGGGGTCTGGGGTGAAGTCACAGGCGTATGCGTTAAGGGCAATTCTACGATGCGTCGACGCATCGTGATGCGCGAACTCGACCGATTGTTCCGACCATCCTTGATCGCGGTGATCGGCGGTGGCGCATGGTGCGGGTCGGTGATTTCAGGGTTGGACCGGATCGGCTTTGACGGCCCGGTGTGGCATGTGCACCCAACCAAGGATGGCGCGCTGCGGTCGCTTTCCGATCTGCCTGCCAAGCCGGATGCCTGCTTTATCGGCGTAAACCGCAGCGCCACGGTTACATGTTTGCGCACGCTGTCTGACATGGGCGCAGGCGGTGCGGTCTGTTTTGCAAGCGGTTTCGCAGAGTCCAAAGATGGCACTGCTCTTAACAAGGAATTGCTTGAAGCGGCGGGCGACATGGCGATTGTCGGTCCAAATTGCTACGGCTTCGTCAATGCGCTTGACCGCATTGCGCTTTGGCCTGACGTACACGGGCTTGTTCCTGTCGAAGCCGGTGTTGCGATCCTGACCCAAAGTTCCAACATCGCGCTGAATCTGTCGATGCAGAAGCGCGGTTTGCCGATTGCGTTTCTCGGAACGGCTGGCAACCAAGCCAAAATCGGACTGAGCGCGATGGCGCGGTATCTCCTGCGTGATCCGCGAATTACAGCGTTGGGGTTGCACATCGAAGGCGTTGGGGACCTGTGTGACTTGCAGCTGCTGATGCAAGATGCACACCGTCTGGGCAAAACCGTAATCGCCCTAAAGTCAGGCCGATCCGAAGCCGCACAAACGGCTGCGCTGTCCCACACCGCGTCCTTGGCAGGGTCTGATGCTGGAGCCAGCGCCTTGTTCGACCGTTTGGGTATCTTGCGGGTCCGGTCGCTCGATGCACTGCTTGAAGCATTGAAACACGCACATCTCTATGGGCCGACCAAGCCGGGTAAGATCGCGTCGCTCTCCTGTTCTGGAGGGGAGGCCAGCCTGATGGCCGATGGCGGCGAGGCCCGTGGCGTGCAATTTGCGCCTGTCTCAGCGGATCAAAATGCAGCGCTTGAGACCGCACTCGGCCCGCTGGTGACACCAGCAAACCCGCTTGATTATCACACATTTATCTGGAACGACGCGCCGAAAATGGCCGAGGTCTATGCGATCATGGCCGCCGGTCCCGCCGCGTTGACGGTGATCGTCGTGGACATCCCTCGCGCGGACCGATGCGAAACCGATGCGTGGGACTGTGTCGAGACCGCTGCCCTAATGGCGCGGAAAACGACCGGGAAACCTATCGCGTTGCTCGCGTCACTGTCTGACTCGCTGCCCGAAGCAATGGCCGCGCGGTTGATGGCGGCAGGAGTGCTGCCGCTGCATGGTATAGAGGCCGCGTTGGATGCGCTTTCGGTCATCTACGGTGCCCGACCATACGCGGATCCCGATCGCACCATCGCAGCCCCGGCCGCTAGCGCGACAAAACATTTGCTGGATGAGGCAGATGCCAAAGCTGCGCTGGCCCAACACGGGCTGGATGTCCCACGGCACGTCATCGCCGCCACGCCCGTAGACGCGGGACGGATGGCAGTGCCGCTCTTTCCCGTTGCGATCAAGGCACGCGGCATGGCCCACAAGACCGAAGCGGGCGGCGTGGCGTTGAACCTGTCATCCGAAGCAGCGGTTCTAAAGGCGGCAGTCCGGATGGATGCGACCGCATTTTATATTGAAGAAATGATCAGTGATCCGGTTGTAGAACTGCTTGTCTCGGTCCTCGCAGACCCGGCACATGGGTATATCCTGACACTCGGGGCAGGGGGCGTGTTGACGGAGCTGTGGCAGGACACCGTGCATCTTCTTGTGCCCGGGACCGAACAGGAAGTGCGGGCCGCACTAGACCAATTGCGCATTGCGCCGCTCTTATACGGATACCGCGGAAAACCTTGTGCTGATCTGGATGCGGTCATTGCAGCGATCATGGCGATCCAGGACTATGTTATTGTGCACGATGGCCGTGTTGTGGAACTTGAAATCAACCCACTGATCGTCACCCCGACCCGTGCGGTTGTGGCAGACGCCTTGATCCGAGAGGAACCCTGATGGACAGCCCCTTACATGTCACCCGCGACGGCCACGTGCTTGAGGTGATTTTAAATCGCCCCAAGGCCAATGCGATCGACCTTCAGACCAGCCGCGCCATGGGGGAGGTGTTCCGCGAGTTCCGCGATGACCCAGAGCTTCGGGTGGCGATCCTTACAGGAGGCGGTGACAAGTTCTTCTGCCCGGGCTGGGATCTCAAGGCTGCGGCAGATGGCGACGCGGTGGATGGCGACTACGGTGTAGGTGGGTTTGGTGGCCTGCAGGAACTACGGGATCTCAACAAGCCGGTGATCGCCGCCGTGAATGGGATTTGTTGTGGTGGTGGGTTCGAACTGGCGCTGAGTGCTGACATTATATTGGCGGCAGACCATGCCAGCTTTGCCTTGCCAGAGATCCGGTCCGGCACAGTGGCCGATGCCGCCTCGGTGAAACTGCCTAAGCGTATCCCGTATCACATCGCGATGGAAATGCTCTTGACCGGGCGTTGGCTCGACGTCGAGGAGGGCGCACGCTGGGGCTTTGTGAACCATATTTATCCCGCAAAGGATCTGATGGGCGAGGCACGCAAGTTGGCAACGCTTTTGGCCTCTGGCCCCCCGCTGGTCTATGCCGCAATCAAAGACATCGTTCGAGAGGCCGAGGACAGCGGATTTCAGGACATGATGAACCGGATTACCAAGCGCCAGCTGTCCACCGTTGACGTACTCTATGCCTCTGAAGATCAGACAGAGGGGGCGCGGGCGTTCGTCGAAAAGCGGGATCCGGTCTGGAAGGGCAGGTGACTCGGACTGAGTCTGGGGCTTTACGCAGGGGTAAGTGTGGGTAACCCTGTGGATAAACCTGCAAGGGTGTCTTGGGACGTAGGAAACCTCTTTAGGTCCTAGAGGGGATCATTCCTCAAGTCTCATTAAAAGCAAATAAAAGCAGTTACTTACAGAAATTTTGGCGATTTTTGATTTTTCTTGAAATTTGGACTTGCGGTCCTGCCGTGCCGACTCTAAATACCCCT
>NZ_CBFHLV010000091.1:0-9247 GCF_965656765.1 Marivita sp.
CGCAAGGGGCGTTACGTGTATTGGGGCATCCGCGAACATGGCATGTCGTCCGCGATGAACGGTATGGCACTGCACGGCGGCATTCGCCCGTATGGCGGCACGTTCATGTGTTTCACCGATTATGCTCGGCCCGCGATGCGGTTGTCGGCATTGATGCGTGTGCCCACGGTTTACGTGATGACACACGATTCCATCGGTTTGGGTGAAGACGGCCCAACACACCAGCCGGTCGAACATTTGGCGATCAGCCGTGCGACACCCAACACGCTGGTGTTCCGCCCAGCAGACACTGTAGAAACCGCTGAGGCGTGGGAAATCGCGTTCACACAGACCAAGAAGCCGTCAGTGCTGTCGTTGACCCGGCAGAACCTGCCGACCGTCCGGACCGAACATAAAACCAAGAATATGACAGCTCAGGGGGCTTACGTGTTGGCCGATGCCGAAGGTAAGCGTCAGGCGATCCTGATGGCGACCGGGTCCGAGGTCGAAATCGCGATGGCGGCACGCGACATCCTGCACGCCGAAGGGATCGGAACGCGGGTTGTGTCGATGCCGTGCTGGGAACTGTTTGAAGAACAGGACGAGAAGTACCGCAAACGCGTTTTGCCAGGCGGTCCGGTGCGTGTCGCGGTCGAGGCTGGTATGCGTTTTGGCTGGGATCGGTGGCTATTTGGTGAGCGTGGCAAGCGTGAAAAGTCCGGATTTGTCGGCATGCACGGTTTTGGTGCGTCGGCCCCTGCCGAGACGCTTTACGAAAAGTTTGGCATCACGGCGGATGCGGTTGCGCAGAAAGTGCGCGATCTGGTCGAAGGTCGCTGGCAAGCTGACCCCCGCACGTAAACGATTTGGCGGCTCCGGAGTATTTCGGGGTCGCCAGTTTTTGGTGCACCGATGCCTGGGCAGACCGCATTGACGCGTTTCTCTAAGCGACTTTCAAATCCTTGGCACATCACAGCGCTTTACAGTGGGCGACGCCCGTTGCGACAGCGTCGACGCATTACGGTTGACGAGCAAACGCACCGGATCGCGATTGCAGAAGACAACGAACTGATCCCCGTTTTCCACCAAGGTAAAGCCACGGCTGTGTACCTCGTGTACAAAGGCATCGCGACCTGCATAACGCTCCACGTCACGGACAGCCCGGTGAATGACCCCACCACGCCCTACGGCCTTGGCCGAGAACATGTTGTTTATCCAGTTTGCGGATTCAAGATATTTGGGCACCGTCATAACGCCCATGATAGAGCGTTACTGGTTAAAATTGCCGTAACACCGCTCAGACACCTTTGGGCATGACCGCCGACCAAACCGGGCCGATGATCTTGACGCCAATGGGTATAAGGATCAGCCCCCAAATCAAGCCAAGCACAAAATCAACTCCGGCTGTGATCGCCCACTCCACAAAGCCTTGGCCGCCACCATAGGCAACTGCAAGATGATGAATGGCGTCTTCTGGCCAATGCCAACCCATCTGGGCCACGGAATGCACGATGATTGATCCGCCGACCCAGAGCATAGCCGCCGTGCCCACCACTGTGAGCGATTTGAGCAACCACGGCATGAACTTCACGATGCCGCGCCCCAGCGCTCGTGTCAGCCCCAATCGGCCGACTTGACTGAGCCACAAGCCGACATCGTCCATCTTAACAATCACTGCCACTGCGCCATAAACGCCTGCGGTCACCATCACACCGACCAGAGCCAAGGTCGCGCCTTGCATCCAGATGTTGCCCGCTTCGATCACCGACAAAGCGATGGTCATAATCTCGGCCGATAGAATGAAATCCGTCTTGATCGCACCCTTGATTTTTTCTTCCTCAAGATGAAGCGGATCTTCGATGTCATGGCTGCCATCGGGACCACCCGAATGGTCGTCATGGGGCATCAGCACATGGGCGATTTTCTCGGCCCCTTCGAAACACAGATAACTGCCACCCAGGATCAACAAGGGTGGGATCAACCACGGTGCAAAGGTCGATAGCAGCAAAGCCGCGGGAAGCAGGAATACAAGCTTGTTGATCAGCGACCCACGCGCAATGCGCCATATGATTGGTAATTCTCGGGCCGGCTCGAATCCATGCAGGTATTTTGGCGTCACTGCCGCGTCGTCAATCAAAACGCCTGCTGTTTTCGAGCCTGCCTTGGCTGCAGCTGCGCCGATATCATCAATCGATGCCGCTGCGACTTTGGCAATGCCTGCAACGTCATCGAGAAGGGCCAACAATCCACTCATACCTGCGCTCCGCTGTCTGCTTTGCCCAAGACATAGCGCCCCGGGCCATGGGCCGCCAGCACAAGACAGCCCCCCGCAATCGCCCAGTTCTTGACGAAGATGCTCATTTGCCACGGATCCGATGGGATCAGATGAAATACGCTGGTGACGGCGCAGTAGACCGCCAGAGCCGCCGCCACGGGACGGACCGCCCATCCAACCAAGACAGCCAACCCGGCCAATCCGTTGAACACCAGTGCGGGCCAGACCAGGATGGCTGGAAGCCCCAACCCAGTCAAAAGCGCCATCGCCGGGCCTGGATCAACGGCCTTTTGCGCCGCGCCTGACAAAAACAGGACTGCGATAAGGCTTCGGCCCACGAAGACCAAGACATCCATCTGGCGTGCCATTAATTCCGATTCCGCAACATCCCCCCGGTGTTACCGCAAACCGTCTAGCGACGTTAGCGCCATCATGCGCGGCCTTGTCACCTTTTGCGCTAACATATTGTGAAAAAACATATTTTTACTTTGCGATTGCAGCATGCACCCGTATACCGCGACCAATCACGCTGCGCAGGAGGCACATCCATGACTGTCACTTTGGGAATCAACGGATTTGGTCGGATCGGCCGGTGCACTCTGGCGCATATCGCGGAAAGCTCACGCAATGACGTTCAGGTTGTCAAGATAAACGCGACCGGCCCGATCGAGACCAACGCCCATCTACTACGATATGACAGTGTACATGGCCGGTTTGGCGGCGACGTGACGATCAAAGGCAACACGATGGATCTGGGCCGTGGCCCGATGGAGGTTTTTTCGACCTACGATCCGCAAGAACTTGACTGGTCAGGCTGCGATGTCGTGCTCGAATGTACCGGAAAATTCAACGATGGCTCCAAAGCTGGCGTTCACATGGAGCGCGGCGCGAAATCAGTTCTGATCTCTGCTCCTGCCAAGAATGTTCAAAAAACCGTTGTTTACGGCGTCAACCACCGCTCATTGGTCGAAGGTGACACGATGATCTCAAACGGGTCGTGCACCACGAACTGTCTGGCCCCTCTGGCCAAGGTGCTCGACGAGGCGATTGGAATCGAGTCAGGCATCATGACAACGATCCATTCCTACACCGGCGATCAACCGACGCTCGACCGACGTCACGCCGACCTTTATCGCGCACGCGCGGCCGCGATGGCGATGATCCCAACTTCAACCGGTGCAGCTGCGGCGTTGGGTGAAGTGTTGCCAAACCTCAAAGGCAAGCTGGATGGTTCTGCCGTGCGCGTGCCAACACCGAACGTGTCTGCTGTTGATCTGACCTTTTATGCGGGCAAAGACGTCACGGTCGACGACGTCAACGAGGTGATCCGAGAGGCCGCGGCGACCCATATGGGCACCGTTCTGGCCTATGATCCGGAACCGAAGGTGTCCATCGACTTTAACCACACAACGCAATCGTCTATCTTTGCGCCGGACCAAACCAAGGTAGTTGGCAAGCGTATGGTCCGTGTTCTGGCGTGGTATGACAACGAATGGGGATTCTCGGCGCGCATGGCCGATGTCGCCGGAGCTATGGGGCGGTTGCTGCACTAAACGCAGTCGCTCCTCTTTGGTTATTTTGGTTTCAGCGCCTTAAGAGCCTGCTTTAATACAATAAACGTCTTTCTAAACACGATATACTTGGCCCGTGACGCTTGACGCGTTTGCGGGCCGTGTTGGTTGCTCTGTTCAAAACTGTCGCCACAGACGCTTAATGCGGCGCTGCAGCATTAGCATTAACAACGCCCTCTCCTAATTTGAAGCGCAGTACCGCCACGCATCGCTTCGGAGTAACGGCCTTGTTCCAGATATTCTCGGGCATTTGGGCCCTTTTGATCGGCATCGTGTTCATCATGCTGGGTAACGGCATGCATTTCACACTGATCGGATTGCGCGGCGGGATCGAAGGGTTTTCGGCCACGGATCTGGCGATTGTTGCTTCCGGCTATTTCCTTGGGTTCTTGTCCGCTGCGCGACTTACTCCGGGCATGATCCGCCGTGTGGGTCACGTGCGCGTGTTTGCGGCGCTTGGCAGTTTTATGTCTGCGGGCCTTATTGCCTTTCCGCTGTTCACCGACCCGATCCTGTGGACGGTGCTGCGGGTACTGGTCGGGTTCTGCATGTCCGGTATCTATGTGACGGCGGAAAGCTGGCTCAACGCATCCGCCACCAATGAGACCCGCGGCAAAGTTCTATCAGCTTACATGATTGCCCAGACGCTGGGCATCATTGGCGCACAGGGGCTTCTAACACTGGGGGACGCGGCGACCGCCGGTTTGTTCATTGGTGCGTCCATTCTTGTCTCGATCTCGTTCGGCCCGATCTTGCTATCCGTCACGCCGACACCCGCGGCAGATGTCACACGCCCTATGCCTTTGCGAACCCTTTTCAAAAATTCACCGCTGGGTACAGTCGGGATCTTTCTATTGGGCACGATATACGCGACGCAATCAGGGATGGGCGCGGTTTATGGCAGCCAAATCGGCATGAGCGCGAATGAAATCGCATTGTTCATTGCGATGCTCTTCGGCGGGGCCCTTTTGCTGCAATTTCCCATCGGATGGTTATCCGACCGCATGGATCGCCGCAGCCTGATCCTTGGGTGTGCGGTCCTTGGAGCCACGTTCTGCGTGCTGGGCTGGATCAACGGCCCAGACATTTGGATGTTGATGGCGGCTGCCTTTCTGGCGGGAGGCGTGACAACTCCGCTTTATGCGCTGCTGTTGGCCTACACGAATGACGCGCTTGATCCTGCGGATATGCCGGCAGCATCAGGCGGGCTGGTGATGATTTTTGGGATTGGTGCCATTCTGGGGCCGCTTGCCGCCGGGGCCGCTATGGAGTCGTACGGGCCACAAATGTTCTGGTTGGTCCTGGGCGTGACCTTCGTCGGTATCGGAGCCTATGCACTCTACCGGATGACACAGCGTGCTGCCGCACCGATTGCAGACTCCGACAGCTATTTAGGCGTATTGCCAACCGCATCACCTGTTGCGGTTGAGGCAGCTGGAGCCTGGGCCGTTGAACAAGCAGAGATCGAACGTGAGGCAGATACCTGACGATGCAACTCAAGGCGCATCATCGCACCAAGACTGGCGGTTTTTAGCTCTAAACCAAAGTTGGACAGGTCCTGTATTGAACTGCTGATCAATGTTTTCTCCCCCTTCGAGGTGCCAATCTGGGTTCATCGGCGCTGCATGTAGCTGCACCGCATGACCCTTAAAGGAGACCTCAAATGACACGTATTCTTGCTCTCGCGCTTGCGCTTGCCCTGCCCGCTTCAGTTTTTGCATCCAGCGACGATGCGTTGACCACAGAACGCATGACTGAAATCCGCACCAAGTTGACCGCCGAAGGCTACGAGGTGCGCAAGATCGAAATGGAGGACGGCATGATCGAAGCGTACGTTCTCAAAGACGGAGAGCGTCTTGAGCTTTATCTCGATGCCGCGCTGAACGTGGTCCGCACAAAAGCCGACGATTGATCGCCTGCTGGTCCGCATGATCCATGCGGACCGCCACTCATTCTTCGGAGCCTGACATGACAAAGTATACAATCTGGGATCCGTTTGTCCGGATCTTCCACTGGTCCCTGGTGGCAGGGTTTGCCGCCAACGCATTGTTCACCGACGATGAAAGCAAGCTGCATGAAAACATCGGCTACGTCCTTGTGGCCCTGATTGCGGCGCGGCTGGTCTGGGGCATGGTTGGTCCGCATTACGCAAAATTTGCATCTTTTTGGCCAACCTCAAAAACCATCACTGCACAGGTGTCCGATATGGCCACGGGCCGGAAACGTTTGCATCTTGGCCATACACCTTTGGGTGCGCTGATGATCTTTAATTTGCTTGTGGCGGTGTTGCTGATTGGATTGACCGGCTGGATGATGACGACGAACGCCTATTGGGGTGTGGATTGGGTTGAAGAAACCCACGAGGCCTTGGTAACTTGGGCCGAGATTTCGATTGTGCTGCACATTCTTGCGGTGATCTGGGAAAGCCGCCGCACAGGCGTCAACCTGCCCCGCGCCATGATAACCGGTGTCAAGAACGTGCCGGACGGAGCCAGAACAGACCCGTGACCCTGCATTCCTCCACAAAACCGATGTCTTTACTGGTGTTGATCGTCGCGCAAGTTCTTTGCGCGGCGTTCTTCCTCTGGGACGTGGCGGTAGATGGGTTCGACATGGGGTTTGGTGCCTTCGTCTCGAGCCATTTCGTGATCGAGCTTTTGGCTGTGCTGGCTTTGATTGCGGGCGTCGTTTTCGAAGCGCGATATCTTTTCGCTCTGCTGCGCCGCAAAGCGCACCTTGAAGAGCAACTTGGATTGGCCGCAGGCGCGTTTCACGACATCGTTGACGCAAGGTTTGAGGCATGGGCGCTGACGCCATCCGAACGCGATGTGGCATTATTCACGCTCAAGGGCTTCGGCATTGCCGAAATCGCGGAACTGCGAGGGTCAGCCGAGGGCACCGTCAAAGCGCATCTGAACGCAATCTACCGCAAGGCCGGAGCCACCGGTCGCGGGTCTTTTATCGGACTGTTCATCGAAGACCTGATGTCGATCCCGCAAGCGACGAAAGACCAGGCTGCGTGACAAGCCTGAACCGCTCTGGCATGGTGCGCGCAAGTGCAAAGAGGCGTGTGTGCAATGACCAATTCACTGGCAATCGGCTTGGGCCTGTTGATCCTTGGCGGGATTGGAATTGACGCCTTTCTGACAGGCGGTGAAGGCCTGTTGTTTTTGGCCGCCAAAGGGGTTGATTTGCTGGACTGGATCGCTTTCTGGCGCTGATCTGATGACTAGCGCAGATCCCGCAGCGACTTGGGACGCAAGCTGGCCTGCGTTTCCGCGAAGGGCAGGTTCATATTCCCATCCCCCTTTCGCACCACGATGTCATGATAGTAATTCCAGTTGTGCATGTTCGCTTCGGTCAATGGTTTGAAATACATCGCGCCATCGCCGTACGTTAGATCATACAGGTTCTTCCAATTGTTCATGTAAAATCGCGCCCGTTCGTAATCTAGAACCCGGGCCCCGTCGCCATCCTTGATGAGGGTATTGATGTGCTGCGCAAAAGGTTCGAACCGTGCCGCCTCTGACGTGATAAAAATCAGCGAAACAAACGCCTTTTTATCCACCTCGTTGCGCTGCGGCCCTGCCACGCCCAACGCCGCATGGATATGGGTCAGGTTAAATGGATGCGGCATCGGTTTGTTGGCATAGCTTTCCTCTGCCGCAGTTAATTTATGCCCGTTGATGGTCTGCACATAATACGGTGCTGCGGTCTGAATACCGATCGTCACGGATTTCGATTTACCGTTGAGCGTGCCGCCAAGTGTAACGTCAAGAACGACTGGGGATCGTTGCGAAAAGGATGTGCGCAATGCCTTGATCATATCAAGATATTGCCCGCCGAGAATATCAAAGTTCAGTGCCATGGTCTGTCCTAAAATGATATGCGGCAGAACTGGTAAATGCCCTGAAAAATCAAAGATGGGGAACTGGTGCGCCGCAAGAACGTCTGTAAAACAATGTTCCTATGTTACGCAGAGGGCAGTACTTGTGTCAAAAATCGAAAGCTATGTAGGCGTGTTTACGCACTCTGCCCTGATCGGACGACAGCAGGCGCATTGCTTGACAGCTTTGCGTTGTTCTGTTTGTTAGCGGTAACAACACTGGGCAGCACACCCTGTCAGAACCAATGAGGACTGTGATATGACCACCAAAGTCGCCATTAACGGATTTGGACGTATTGGCCGCAACATCCTGCGCGCGATCATCGAATCCGGTCGCACCGATATCGAGGTCATCGCGATCAACGATCTTGGTCCGGTAGAAACCAACGCGCATCTGCTGCAATATGACAGCGTGCATGGTCGTTTCCCGGTTGAGGTCAAAACCTCGGAAGACACCATAGATGTGGGCCGTGGACCGATCAAAGTAACAGCAATGCGTAACCCAGCCGACCTGCCTTGGGCGGATGTAGACGTGGTTCTGGAATGCACCGGCATTTTCACCAGCAAAGAGGCGTGCCAGGCGCATTTGGAAAACGGTGCAAGCCGGGTTTTGATCTCTGCGCCCGGCAAAGACGCGGACAAGACCATCGTCTACGGTGTCAACCACGACAGCCTGACAGCCGACGACTTGATCGTGTCGAATGCGTCCTGCACCACCAACTGCTTGTCTCCGGTGGCCTATGTTCTGAATAACGCAATCGGTATCGAGCGCGGCTTCATGACCACGATCCACAGTTATACCGGGGATCAGCCAACGCTGGATACGATGCATAAAGATCTCTATCGCGCCCGTGCCGCTGCATTGAGCATGATCCCTACATCCACTGGCGCTGCCAAGGCTGTCGGTTTGGTTCTGCCAGAACTCAATGGCAAACTTGACGGAGTTGCGATCCGTGTTCCAACCCCGAACGTGTCGGTGGTCGACCTGACGTTCACTGCCTCGCGCGACACCACAGTTGAGGAAATCAACGATGCAATTCGCGCAGCTGCCAATGGCCCTCTCAAGGGTATCCTTGGCTATACCGACAAACCGCTTGTATCGACCGATTTCAACCACGACCCGCATTCGTCGATTTTCCACACCGACCAAACCAAGGTGATGGATAGCAACATGGTCCGCATACTAAGCTGGTACGACAATGAATGGGGCTTCTCGAACCGGATGGCGGACACCGCCGTCGCAATGGGCAAGCTGATCTAAACTGATTTCGGCGCGCTGCCCACCAGCGCGCCGATCTTGCTTGTCTCGCAAAACACTGGCGGGATCGTCATATTGTAAGCCCTCCCCGGAACCTGAGCGCGTCTGCGGAATTACCTTTTCAAGAACCGGAACTGTTCCGGTCAGAAAAGGAGACCTTATGACCGATAGCACGCTCAACCCCGGAAAGACGCATCTCGACCCGATGTTCGACACCGGACCGACCACCCCAAATGATTACCTGCGCAATCTTTACACGCGGATCATAGATGCCAAAG
>NZ_CBFHLV010000092.1:0-8831 GCF_965656765.1 Marivita sp.
TTGCCGTCGAGCGCCAATAATTCCTCACCGCCAGCCGCACGGTGCACGCGCAAATCACCCGCCACTTTTGACATGTCAAAGACATGCAAAGGCCGGTTGCGGTCGTATGTGAAGAAGTTCGTCACATCGACAAGGAAATTGATCGGGCGGAGGCCGATCGCGCGCAGGGCGTCTTGCAGCCATTGCGGGCTGGGGCCGTTTTTGACGCCGCGGATGATGCGGCCACAGAAAAGCGGGCAGCCGTCGAGCGTGTCTTCGTCGATGCTCACCTTGGTGTCGGCGGTAAAGCTTGCGGGCACCGGATCAACATCGCGGGTCTTTAACGTTCCGAGACCGCGTGCGGCCAGATCACGGGCGATGCCCTGCACACCCAGCGCGTCTGGGCGGTTGGGTGTGATGGCGATTTCGATCACCGGGTCCACTTTGGCAGGGTCGTTCTGGGCCAGCCAGTCAATGAACTTTTGACCCACCTCACCGGAGGGTAGTTCGATGATACCGTCGTGTTCATCGCTAAGTTCAAGCTCGCGTTCCGATGCCATCATGCCGTGGCTTTCGACGCCGCGGATGTTGCCTACGCTGAGTGTCACGTCGATACCCGGCACGTAATCGCCCGGTTTCGCCAGAACGACAGTGATGCCTGCCCGTGCATTCGGGGCGCCGCAGACGATCTGCTTGTCGCCCTCGTCAGTCTCAACCGTGCAGACGCGCAGGCGGTCAGCATCGGGATGCTGTTCTGCGTGTTTTACCTTGGCCAGTGTAAAGGTCTTGAGCTTTTCGGCGGGGTTTTCGACGCCTTCCACCTCAAGGCCCAGATCGGTCAGAGCGTACGTGATCTCGTCCACGGTCGCTGTGGTGTCGAGATGGTCTTTCAGCCAAGAGAGGGTGAATTTCATGGTCAGTCCCCTTTAAACCTTTGAGCAAGGTCTTTGTCGTCGCCGATTGCAGCGAGTTTTATTTCTCGGGTAAGGCGTAGTGTTGGTTTCAGTGCGAAGCAGATCGAGCCGATCAGAAAGAGCCAGGTGCCTGCGGTCTGCCAGTCTTCGGAAAAGAACATGACCGAGCCAACCACGAAACAGAGTGCCGCAGTGAAATCGACCATAGTGTAGGCGATTTCGAACAGCGCATAGATATGACGCTGGCGATTTGTTCCGGTTCTGTGATCGCGGCTAAAAAGCATAAAGATCGCTGGTTCCGTGGAGTTGTGATGAGGATCGGATTTCCCCAAATTAGCTAAGGCCGCCATGCAGCGTCGGCACGTCGAGTGCTGCAAAGCCGTAATGGCGCAGCCAACGGAGGTCTGAATCGAAGAACGCGCGCAGGTCGGGGATGCCGTATTTCAGCATCGCGATGCGGTCGATGCCCATGCCAAAGGCAAAACCCTGCCATTCGTTTGGATCGACGCCCGCGTTTTGCAGGACCTTCGGGTGCACCATGCCAGAGCCGAGGATTTCGAGCCAGTCGTCGCCTCCGCCCACTTTTAGTGTGCCGCCTTCCCACGAACAGCGAATATCGACCTCGGCTGACGGTTCGGTGAACGGAAAGTGCGAGGCGCGGAAGCGCAGTTCTACATCGTCGACCTCGAAGTATGCCTTCACGAATTCTTCGAGCACCCATTTCAGGTTCGCCATGCTGATATCCTTGTCGATGGCAAGGCCCTCGACCTGGTGGAACATAGGCGTGTGCGTCTGGTCGTAGTCCGCGCGATAGACGCGGCCCGGCGCGATGATGCGGATCGGGGCACCGGTTTTTTCCATTGAGCGGATTTGAACCGGCGACGTGTGTGTGCGCAATACATGCGGCGGGCGGTCGTCACCTTCGGCGCGGTGCATGTAGAAGGTGTCCATCTCAGCGCGCGCAGGGTGATGACCAGGAATATTCAGCGCGTCGAAATTGTACCAGTCGGTGTCGATCTGCGGGCCCTCGGCGACGGCAAAACCCATATCGGCAAAGATCGCTGTGACCTCTTCTGTCACTTGGCTGATCGGGTGGATGGTGCCTTGGCGGCGGCCGCGCCCGGGAAGGGTCACGTCGAGCCATTCGCCGCGCAGACGCTCATCGAGTGCCGCGTTTTCAAGCGCCGCTTTCTTCGCTGACAGGGCCGAGTTGATCTCGTCCTTGAGTGCGTTGAGCGCAGGACCGGCCGTCTGGCGTTCTTCGGGGCTCATTTTGCCGAGTTCGCGCATCTTTAGGCTGATCTCGCCCTTCTTGCCGACCGCCTGCACGCGCAGGTCTTCGAGCGCCGCTTCGTCGTTCGCCGCTGCAATCAGCCCAATATACTTGTCGCGCAGATCGTCCATTTCACCCTCCGGCTCGTGTCGTGCTTTCCCTAGCCCCCCCTGTGCAGGGACGCAAGGCAGCCCAAAAGCTAGGCAGGATTCTTTCTTCCTGACGTGTGAAAGCGACAAGCCAAGAGAAATTCTATGTATAGGCGAGTAGCTGCGACATAGATGTTGACCTGAACACCAAATTGAGCAGTATCTAAAGATATTACTGCCAAGATGTTGAGCGGAACAACGCTCACGATGCTGCTTAATTCTGGGGGAAGAGCATGTCGTTACGAATTTTGAAAGAGCATTTGCCGTGGATTGCGCCGACCACTGCAATTGTCCTGGCCGCCACGGGTGTCATTAGTTTCGGCCCAAAGGATACAGCGCCAGTCGGATCTAACTTCGACGGTGTCGAGGTTTCGCGGAATATTACGCAAAACCCAGTCGCGCTTGGCGAACAAGGTGCGGGCATGGTGCCGCCATCTTCGGGAAGTGTAGACGCATTGCAAGCGGCGGTCTTGCAGGCACCAGTTCAGCCTGAAGCGGTTCCAGTCCCAACCCCGACCCCGGTCGAACCTGCAGTGGTAGAGCCGGCAACCCCGCCGGTCGCGCCGCAAACGGTGTCCATCGAGCCGGATGTCAGTCCGACAAACAATCCGAGCGCTTTTTTTGCCGCTGCTCAGGCCAAGCTTGAACAGAGCCAATCCTGTGTCGAAGACCTTAAAGTGCTTGCGAGTGAGGCGCGTGTCTATTTCCCAAGCGGTGGTCTGACCGCAGAAGAAGCAGGTATGGCGCAAGCGAGATTGATCGGGCTTGTTGCGCAGGACTGTCCAAACGTCGAGGTCGTGGTCGCAGGCCATTCTGATCCATCCGGCGATCCGGGAGCGAACCTGCGTTTGAGCCAAAAGCGTGCGGACGAAGTTCTCAAGCGGATTGCGGCAGCTGGGATTGATGTGACCCGGTTTTCGTCCGTCGGCCTGGGCAGTCAGACCCCATCCCGTGTGACTGGAACCGAGTCTGCGGCGTATTACGACCGCCGCGTAGAATTTGAAATTCGCGATACATCGCAGCGCGCAGGTTTGACAGGATTGAGCAGCCCGAACAGCTCGGCACCGTCAACCTGTGCAGCGCAACTTCAGACGGTTGTTGCGCAGACCAAGTTGTTCTATTCGCCCCGGTCGATCACTGCGCCGTCCGATGGTATGCCCGCCGTGGTCGACCTCGCGGCAAAAGCGAGCGCTTGCCCCGATGTACGCTTGCGCGTTGTCGGTCAATATTCGGACGAGCCCGGTTCGGGTGAAACGCCTGCTACAGCCCGCCTGCGCGCTGTGGCCTTGATGAGCTCGTTGGTCGGCGCCGGATTTGCGCCAGAGCAGATCATCATCGCGGCACACTCGACCCCGCAGGTTCTAGCTGGGCAGCCCGGTTTGAGTGAGCGTCGCGTGGATTTCGATGTGATCCTCGACAACTAGGGTATCTCGCCTGTGGGTTTAGATATGGACAGGGCGGCCCAATGGGCCGCCCTTGTGTTCATCGAAGAACTGGTCGTTCAAGTGGCGAATGGGTTATCAAAAACACCAACGATTTGGAGCAGAAATTCACCATCGTTTGGGTCAAGTGAATCCATGTAGAAATTGTCGATGGCAGTAACGGCATCGAAGATGCTGTCCTGAGAGCCATTGAACAATTCCATAACTGCTGTCGCATTTGCGACATCAGACATGCCGCGGTGAACCGCAAATTGTGCGCCAATATCAACCTTGTTTTTCAGATAATCCTGGTCGGCCAGCTGTTGAAGGACAAAATCGTGCCCTTGGTCGACCTTTAATGGAGCATGCACACCGTCGAGGATTTGCAGGATGAACTGATCCCGAGATACTGTACCTGATTCCAAAGCTTCGACCTAAAAAGAAAGTCCGGATTGGTCCGGAGTTCGGCCAAGAACGTTGCTGTAAACTGTTGTGGCGAAGTCAGCATCGGATGTTCCGGCGGGGTAGGTGGCTTGTGTTTCGCTTTGTCCTGCGAATAACGACGCCATTTGGTTTATCGATGTTCCATTGGCGAAGGCTGTTCCCCAAAAATTCAGGCCAATCGCATCTGGCGCGCGGTTGAAGTAGGCGGTGTAGAGTTCGATAATGGCTTCCGCGTCTTCTTGGTCAAGCTGTGCCAGACCGTCGAATGCTTCAATCACAAACGGGCCATCGAAGGCCGAAATTTCATTTTCGAAATCAACCAGTTCGACATTGTCGAGTTCGATTGTCCCAAGTCCATTGAGCCGATGGTCCGTGACGGCAATGCCATCTTCGGACATGACAATGGTGTAGTTGGATTGGTCACCTTCGAAGAAAACGATATCCGTTTCATCCTGTCCATCAATGCGTTTCAATCCAGATGCCGCACGCAGGGCGTCTGCGTCGGATGTCCCATTGAGAAAGTCGCCTTCGTCTTCGATGGGCACCTCTGGCGTCACCTCTTCCACAACCGGAATTGGAACAGGTTCTTTGGGGTTGCTTGTGAGCGATGTCGTGTTGCCGAGCAGGTCAACATACGAGAACTGCACGCTTATTTCTGCTTCGGTGTCTGCAGCAGTCACATCATAGGTTTGGTCTGTGGCACCGCTGATTGGTGTGCCATCTCGCAGCCATTGGAAGGTCGTTGTTTCGTAGTCGATCCCATTGCTGTCTGTGACCGCGTTTGGCCGTGCGGTAAGGCGTTCGCCAACAATTGCGTCCCCAAGGACAACAAGGTCATTGTAAGGTCCTGTTTCTTCGGGAATCAAAGTTCCGGCGGGGGGCACAATAGGCTCTGGATCGCTGGTCAGCACTTCCAGGGTTCCACCAAAATCGGTGTAGCTGTAGCGAACACTCAGCTGAGAACCGACGTCCGCATCTGATACGTTGTATGTACGCTCTGTCGCGCCGTCGATTGGGCTGCCTTCCCGCAGCCATTGAAAGGCTACTGTGGAAAAGTCAATTCCGTCACTGTCCCCAACGCCATTGGGTCGCGCGATCAGAGTTTGACCAACATATGAGTCGCCCAGAACGGTTACAGGACCTTTGGGTGTGTTATTCGTGGCTGAGAGTGTCGACATTTGTTCGTATCGTGCCTGCGCGTCAATTATTCCAATGAAACAAGCCGCAGCGCAGCACATTAAAGAAAACCGCCAAGCAAAGCTGAACCCTAAGGTCACGAGCATCTGTTCGGGTGCCGCGCACAGTTTGCACGTGTTCGATCAGTGGCTCTTAGTTTGACTTCAGTGTTCGCTGCTCGTCGCCTCGCCGGGCTTATTCTGCACCTGTTATTTGAGGCGGCGTACCATGTCCGGCTTTCATTTCAAGCAAAGAAGGAAAAGGGTTGGGAACTTTTGGCGTGATTCCGCGCACGAAGCTAGAAAGGTACCTTTATTTTGCGGAATACTTGGCGCCGATCAGTCGGCTTACGTGGAGCAAATCGCCCTTAGGGTGCATTTACGCTATACACACCACTTTGGCGACGTTACGAATAATGTTGGGTGTGGGTGAATGCTGTAACAATTGGATAGCGATATGGCGTCAAATATTTCGGAGCTCAACGTTCTCGATAATTTCAAGGCCAATCTGAAGAGTATCATGCAAGCTCAAAATCTGAGCGAGGCTGAGCTTTCAGTGCGTGCAGGTTTTGACGAAGAGGGGGCTATTGCTGCGATGATGCGCGGTGGGAATATGCCGAATATGGCTGTCCCGGTTCGGGTTGCCGACGCGCTTGGTGTTCCGGTTGACGTTCTCTTGCGCGACCGCCGCGATCATCTGGAGCACGAATTCGAAGCTTTGCCAGTACAAGAAGTCGACCGGCAGGCAGCGCGGCTTTTGTCGGCGGTGTTCAAATCCACCGAGAGGTCTCTGGATCGGCTGGGTGACCGTCCAACATTAGATTCAATCATTTCATGGTGGAAAGATACGGGCGGTGATCTTTCGGCCAGCAATCAAATTGCCCCTCATTTCGATTTGGTCAGCGCAGCTGAAGCGCTGACAGCTGTCCCTCGAATCCACCATGTTGGCGCTTTGGGCTTGTCTGCGACGACATTGGGGTCCGCTGAAAGTACCCGGTTGGAAACCTTTCTTGAGACGTTGAGCACGTCCGATTTGGCCGAGCTGAACGGTCAGATCAGGTCAGTTGCACATTCTGGCGTTGGGATGATCACACCGTTGAAACGGATCGTGCCCTTCCCCGAGACGAACGAAACCGTCGAGGTCAGTTTCGTTCGCCTTATGCTTCCGGTCAAAGACGCATCGGGTACCTTGTTCGTCCTGAACTATTCTACTCTCTTAAGTGAATCTACGCCCAGAAGGCAGGACGGGTGATGGTTGAAAAACCGCGCCATGTCCGCCAATTCGGTTGACTGGATCGCAACTAGGTATTCACCGACCGCACGCCCCTTGTGCAGTGCGCCCCAAACATGGGCTCCGGGGTATTGACGCGTAAATCCATATTCGGTGGCATAGCCCAGCCGTGCGTCATCAGCCCGGACAAACGCATAAAGCCAATCGGGTTGCCAGCGCAGGTGGCAATAGGCGAAAAGCAGATGTGTGTAGAGCGAAAGCAGATGTCGCGAGCCGCGCATCTTCTCGGTAATAAAAAACTCGCCCATGTAGATCACGCTGCCGGAAATCTCGTCGCATGGACGTGGGCCGTCTGACACAACGTGCAGATGCCCTTGGCCTTTGTAGAGCCTGCTATAGCTGCGGGTCCAAAAGCTTGACAGGGTTTCAGAAACCAGCAGATCGTGCCGTGCTGCGACCCCACCGATGTCTCGACCGTCTTTCTGGAGGATCAACCAGCCAGCATTGTCTTTGGACAAGTCGTTATGTTCGGACGAGATCATTGGCGTGATCGAGTTTTTACCAATTGCCCGCATTCGATCTTCGCAGGCTTCGAAGTCAGACGAATCTTCGACGGTGATGCCTTTCTCTTCAAGCGTGTTGAGACAGATGTTGAAGAATTTCATCAGGTCTAAAATTGCAGATTTGGCCACGTGCTTCTCCTTTAAAGGGTGTTGAACAACGTCACCAGACCATCCCATTCGCGTGGCCGCGCCAAGCCTTAAGGTTGTTTTATCCCTCTCGAAACACTTTTTGCTAGCGCTTGTGCAATTTCTAACGCTTTCGAGATTGGGGTATTGCGTGGAGTTTCCGGCGCATGGAATTGCGTCGCTGTGCGGTTCACGAAGCTGTGGGGCTCGTTTTGCGTCTTCGGCTTTTGCCCTATCTTGCAATGAAAGTAGGTGATCCATCCGGTTGGGTTGGGCACATGCTATTTGACAGGAGGTATAAGATGACAATTCGTTCTTTCACCCGACGTACTCTTCTGGCCACCGGTGCTGCCGCGATGACGGCTGGAGCGTCTGGGTTGATTGTGCCTGCCCGAGCACAAGGCGTAGCACCCACGCCGTCGATGCGGGGTGGGTCAAACAATTACCGCCCTGGAGCCCCTGTCGTTGACCGGATCGGTGGCGGCGGGTTCTGGATGACCGGCACTGTTCGCCGTGCCGGGGATGGCGCGGCTTTGCCTGGGCAGCGCATCCAGATTTGGGCACATACCACCGAAGGTCACGAGCGCGATGCGCGCAGTCATGGTGCCACCATCACAGATGCCAATGGCGAATTTCGTCTTGAAATGCCTCAGATTGTGCCGGCCTTTGGTCAGGCCCATGGGCATCTGGCCTATGACAGCGGAGATTTTGAAACGGTCTTCCTGCGCCCCTTGATGGACAGCGCGAATGACACCCGCCTGAGTGCGCATTTTGTTCTGACGCCCGCCTGATTGGGCTGGGTCGCATGACATGACTCGCAAGGGCGCCGCTCTGATTTGGGCGTTGGTTACTGTGGTGATTGCGGTGCCCGTATGGTTCGCCCTGACGAGCCCACTTTTGCAATGGCGGGAGCCTGTTTACATTATTGCGGCATTTGCGGGCGTCGTCGGGATGGCGTTTTTGCTCCTCCAGCCATTGTTGGTTGGGGGATTCCTGCCCGGGCTAGGCGCACCTCGCGGACGGCATATGCACCGTGTGGTCGGCGGTGCGTTGGTGCTGGCCGTTTTTGTGCATGTGGCGGGGCTTTGGATCACCAGCCCGCCGGATGTGGTTGATGCACTCTTGTTCCGATCGCCAACACCATTCTCTGTATGGGGCGTGATTGCCATGTGGGCGATATTTTTGGCGGCACTTCTTGCGATATGGCGCCATCAGATTGGGCTACGAAAGTGGCGCTTGGCGCATACTGGTTTGGCCCTGGTCATCGTGGTCGGCACAGTTGTGCATGCGCTTTTGATCGAGGGCACGATGGAGCCTGTTTCGAAAGCCGTTTTCGCCGGTTTGATTTTGGTCGCAACCACAAAGGTCATCGGTGATCTGCGCGGGTGGTTTCGTCGTCGCACGCCAAGGTGATTTGCAGAACGATTTAGGCCGCGGTTGTCTTGAGCGTACCGCCTTTTTGGCCGCGCATGAGGATGAGGATCATGATCCCGATGTTCATCCCGTTCCACACGATCCCGTTAACGAACGCCCATTGATAGCTGCCGGTCAAATCA
>NZ_CBFHLV010000093.1:0-8814 GCF_965656765.1 Marivita sp.
TTTAAAGGAATTGTAAGACAATCAGAGACAATGCCAGAGCCGCTGTCCTGATTGTCGCAAGCGGCTATATTGAATGTGGCAACGCCTTATTTTTGCCTTATCCAAACAGCCCCTGATTCACGTGATTCAGGCCGCAGATAGGCCACCATACGCCCATCCAGAGACGCCGTTGTCCCGGCCTCCCAAGGGGCCACACCGTGCAGCAGGAACGGATTGAGTAAGACCGCTTCGCCCGGTCGTGTAAAGAGCGGAATTCTGCGGCATGTCTTAAAGACGGTATTGCGCGCTGTCTGATAGACGTCAGTGATATCTGTCTCGGGCCAGAGGGCCTCGGGCAAATTGCCCAGCGCGTCGATCATCGCCCCTTGCAAGATGTGATGGCTGCCCTCCCACACGACCAAAGGGCTGGCACCCACAGAGGTTTCTGTTAGCGGAAGCCCGAGGATCCAATCGTGCCGCTCACGTAAGAACCGTCGTTTGGGCATCCCATCGGCCAATAGACCATCCATATGCGCAGCGTCGCGGTTCCGCCGATAGCGGAATGCCGCCTCGTTTTCCCCTGCCCTTGGGCGCGGATAACCGGGATAGGTGATCGACAATTGTGCAGGATGCAGATCCTCGCGCGCCCCGATCCGCTCAAGCGCTGGCCCCTGCAGAGGAACACCGCCAACGGCACCGTTCGGCGTTGAAGGAAGCGCATCAACACCCACAAACCAAGTACCTTCGCATTGGAGCCACTGCTCTTTCATCTCCGGATTTTGCGCAACCTGCCTGCCCATCGCACGCGCCGCTTGGGCCCAACGGTATATCCCCGGATGCCACGAAAACCGTATGAACCCTTGCTGCGGCCAATTCTTTACCACTTGGTCAACTTGCCATCGTATTGGGCTGATGCATCTGCTCTAGCGCTTCGTCGAGCAAAGACACACCGGCTTCGGGACGGTTGGCTTTTTCCGACAAAACCCTGCGCCATGTTCGCGCACCGGGCTCACCGGCAAACAGCCCAAGCATGTGGCGCGTGATCTGGTGCAGCTTTCCACCCTCGGCAATATGGGCAGCAATATAGGTCCGCATGGCGTCGATCACGCCTTCCCGCGTTTGATGGGCCGGGACCTTGCCGAACAGACGACGGTCCACATCCGCCAGAACATCCCAAGGCCGATGATAGGCCGCGCGGCCGATCATCACCCCGTTCATCCCACGGTCGATCAAATCAGCCGCCACGTCCAACGTTTCAATGCCCCCATTGATCGACATCGGCAGATCAGGAAACTGCGCTGCCATCTGCAGCACGAGTTCATAATCCAACGGCGGGATATCACGGTTCTCTTTCGGTGAAAGCCCCTGCAACCAAGCCTTGCGTGCGTGTACGATTAGGTAATCGCAACCAGCTTGCTGAACCCGTTTGATAAAGTCCGGCAGGATCTGTTCAGAGACCTGATCATCCACTCCGATGCGGCATTTCACCGTGACCGGAACATCAACAACAGCCTTCATCGCCGCCACACACTCTGACACAAGTTCCGGCGATTTCATCAACACCGCACCAAATGTACCTGACTGCACCCGGTCCGAAGGACACCCGACATTCAGATTGATCTCATCATACCCAACAGCCGCCCCCATCTGCGCCGCAGCCGCCAATTCCTTCGGATCAGAGCCACCAAGTTGCAAGGCAACCGGATGCTCTGCCTCGGAATGCTCTAGCAAATGCACTGCACCGCCCCGCACCAAAGCCGGCGCAGTCACCATTTCAGTATACAGCAACGCATGCCGACTGATCTGCCGATGGAAATACCGGCAATGCCGGTCGGTCCAATCCATCATGGGCGCTACAGACAACCGTGCTGCCTCGGTGGCTGCGTTCAAGGGCATTGAGCGATCTCCTCGGGGCCGCTTGTGTTCGGAACCGACCCGCAGTGCATATCATACCCACATGCCGAGTGCGCTACCACCCTACCCCGTGAAAAGACAGGCTCACGGCGGAGTTTAGGTGGGGCTGGCCCTGAGGTGGGCGGTTGGCTTAGCTGGAGCCTCACATCAACATGGGCATAGTCAACCGGAGTTCGACTACCGTAAGCTCCTGTCAGCTTCTTGACCCACGTCTTTGCGGAAGAACACCATACGTTCGAAGCCATAGCCTTTCCGAAAGGGCAACCTGTCAAGAGCTATCGCGCACCAAAGATCGTTCGAGAGGCTTCTTTTTTTGGTCAATTGCTCAGAGCATCCAGTCGCGATCAATGAAAAGAGGAAGGCATCATGGAAAGTGCTTTACCATACCATCCGTGCAAAGCATTTTGCGCACATGAAAAAACCATCATCACACTCCTTCATCTCGCGCGTGCGCTCAAGCATGGCTGACCTGCACCCGACCGAACGGCGTCTTGCGGAAACCTTGCTAAGCTTTCCGGGCGACATGGCGGGTTACACGGCGACAGAAGTCGCCAAGGTCGCGCGTGTGTCAAACGCCACCGTGTCGCGTTTCGTGCGCAAGATCGGGTATGCGTCCTATGAAGAGGCGCGGCGCGAAGTCCGCGATGCCGGGAAAACCGGGGCTGCGGTGTTGCGCTTCGGAACGGCGGATGTCGATGCAACGCAGGCGATCAGCGCCCATCTCGATCAATCCCGCCGAACCTTGGAACAGACCTATGAAGAGCTGGACATATCGACTGTCGATGACATGGTCGCAGCGCTCCACACCGCGCCGAGAGTTTGGCTGGCGGGCCATCGTGCCGGATACCCCTTGGCCAGTTATCTGGCCTGGCAGATCGGTCAGGTCCTGCCGTCGGTCCGGGTGATCCCGAAACCCGGTGAGACACTGGCCGAAACGGTGGCAAGTTTTTCGGACCGGGACGTCCTGATCCTGCTGGGACTGCGGCGCAGCACGAAATCGGCGCAAGCGCTTGTCGATGCCGCGTTGAGCACCGGCGCGCAGGTGGCGGTAATCGGAGACGTGGCGTCATTGCTGGCAACCCCCGTGCGATGGAGTTTCGCATGTTCGACGGCATCGACAGGCCCGCTTCTCAACCACACCGGCGTAATCGCCGTCTGCAACCTGATTGCCGCCAGAACTTTGGAATTGTCAGGGGGGGACGGACGGCAGCGAATGGAAAGAATCGAAGAGTTCCACGATCAGCTGGGCGAGCTCTGAGCGACATTCCCGCGCCGTGGCAGCCTGGCCTTCGCGTAAGAATGGAGCGGGGAGTGCATTATGGTGCCCATATTTTAGGCGTCATGTAGATTTCGGGTGCCTGACGAATAGAAATATTTTTCTCGGATTGGCGGTCATGAAATTATCCTTTCACAAGTTTCATAACCTCATCTCTTCTTCCAAAAGGAAACGCCCCTCATGACCCGTCATCTCTTGCTCGCAACTGTCGCGTCAATCATGCCTGCTTTCGCGTCTGCACAGACCGTACTTCAAATCAACTCTTCGCTTCCCGAAGGCTCGTTTGCCCATGTCTTCCTGCAGGAATACGAACAGCGGCTCGAAGCCGCCGCACCGGACGAGATCGATGTGCAGATCTTCATGTCCAACACGCTGGGCAAGGAAGAGGACGTGCTGCAAGGCCTTTCGCTTGGTACACACCATGCGTCGCTCTCAGCTTCGGCCGTGAGCCAGATCAACACGCGGACGGCCATCTTCGACCTTCCGTATCTGTTTGAAGATCGCGCCGCCGTACAAACCTTTGCCGAAAGCCCAGCGGGCGAGATGCTGGCAGACGGGTTCGACGGCTCCGGCATGGTACTTGCAGCGATGTGGGACAACGGCTTTCGCCAAATCACCAACGCGGTGCGCCCCATCGTCGTGCCCGCCGATCTGGACAGTCTGAAGATCCGAACCCCCACCAACAAGCAGCGGGTCGAGATGTTCAACACGCTGGGCGCCAACGCCACGCCGCTGAGCTTTGGCGAGGTTTATTCGGCGCTGGATCAGGGCACCATCGACGGGCAGGAAAACCCTGCAAACGTGGTCGACACTGCCAAGCTGTTCGAAGTGCAAGGCTACATGTCGCTGTCGAACCACGTCTACCTGCCGACCTTCCTTGTCTTTGGCGAACCCTATCTCGCCTCGCTTGACGAAGACCTGCGGGAAACGATGATGACGGTCGCCAAAGAGATGGCACCGTGGACTTTTGACTGGGGCGAGACAACTGACACCGAAACCATCGCCGCGCTGGCCGACAAGCTGGAGATCAACGAGATCGACTTCGCCGCCTTCCAGGCCGCGGCGGCCCCGCTTTACGAAAGCCCGACCTTTGTCGACGTGATCGGCGCGGACATGATCGCCGCGACCAAGACCGCGCTCGGGATCGAGTGAGGCGACCGCGGTGGAGGGCCTCGCATCCTTGATCGAAACGCTCGACCGGTGGGTCACGGCGGTCCTCGACGCGCTTGTCATCGCGATGGCGGGCCTTTTGCTGGCCCTTCTGAACTGGGCGGTCTTCGCCCGGTTCGTCCTGAATGACAGCGTGTCATGGGGCGAGGAATTGCCCGCCTATATCCTCGCCGCGCTCACCTTCATTGGCGCGGCTTACCTGACGCGCACCAACGAACATCTGGGCTTTGACGCCGTGCTGCGCATTCTGCCAAGCGGCACGAAGCGCGTGGTGACCTGCCTGAACCTGATCCTGATGGACGGGTTCGGCGCGCTGATGGCGTGGTATGGCGGGATTGCCGCCGCCAGCTTTTGGGGCCGGACGCTGATTTCGGTGGATCTGCCGGTTACGCTCTTTCGGGGAGCCATGGCGGCGGGGGGCTTGCTGATCGCGCTGTTCTGCGCGGTCCGGCTTGTGGGCATTCTCATTGGACGCGTCGATCCCGACAGCCTCATCCCGGAAAGTGATGCGTGATGCCGATTGATCCCGCCTGGACCATCCTGATCCTGCTCGTGGTGTTGCTCATCGCGGGCTTGCCGATTGCCTTTGTTCTAGGCGTGACTGCGGCGACCATGATCTTGCTGGACCCTGCCGTAGTACCGCAGATCATAGGGCTGATCCCGTTCGGTGGCGCGAATAACTATCTGCTGGTCGCGGCGCTGTTGTTCATGATCGCGGGCGAGATCATGAATCAGGGCAAGATCGCCGAAAAGCTGATTGCCTTCGCATCGTCTCTCGTCGGGCATATTCGCGGCGGCCTCGCGCATGTCAACATCCTGACATCGCTATTCTTTTCCGAAATTTCCGGCACTGCCACGTCGGATGCCGCTGCCATCGGGTCGGTGATGATCCCGCAAATGCGCAAGCGCGGCTACCCGGCGGCATTTGCCGCCGGCGTGACCTCGACCTCGGCGACGATGGCGATCATCGTGCCGCCGTCGCTGAATTTGATCCTATATGCCTATGTCGCCAATGCCTCGATCGCCGAGCTGTTCGCCGCTGGCATCCTGCCCGGCATCCTCGTCTGCGGGCTGCTGATGGGGACCGCCTATGTCATCTCGGTCCGCCGCGGATATCCGACCGAGGGCGAATTCTCCCTCCGCCGTGTGGCGGAAACCGGCAAGGACGCGGCGATTCCGCTGACCCTGCCGATCCTCGTTCTGGTGGGCATTCTGGGCGGCATCTTCACCGCGACCGAGGCCGGCGCCATCGCGGCCTTCTGGTCCATCATCCTGGCCGCCCTCGTCTATCGGACGGTGCAGCTGGGCACGCTGATCGACACGCTGCGCGTGGCGGGCAAGCGGTCGGCCATGCTGATGTTCATCGTGGCGACCTCGACGCTTCTGGGCTGGTATCTGACCAATCAGCGCATCCCGCAGGACATTGCGCAGGCGATCCTTGGCATCTCGGACAATTACTGGGTCGTCCTGCTGGCGATCAATGTCTTCTTCCTGTTGGCGGGTACGATCATTCACGGCACGCCCGCGATCCTGATGCTCGTGCCGATCTTTCTGCCGCTGGCCGATCAACTGGGCATCGACCGGGTGCATTTCGGGTTGATCCTGACGATCAACCTTGGCATCGGTCAGCAGACCCCGCCTGTAGCGTCCGTCGTGCTGATCACCTGCGCCATTGCGAAAATCTCGATCGCCAAGATCATTCCGTCGATGCTGATGTTCATCGGGGCGATGCTGGTGGCGCTCTTGCTCATCAATCTCTTTCCCGCCATCTCGCTCTGGCTGCCATCGGTGATCCTGTGATGCGTCTGCTTATTGTCAATCCCAACACATCCCTTAGCACAACGCAGCGCATCGCCGATGCCGCACAGGCGGTCGCGCTGCCAGGCGATGACTTTGTCACCTGCCGCGCCGCATTCGGGCCGGAACTGATCGTCACACCCGAAGACGGCGCAGAGGCCGCGCGTGGTGTTGTCGCAACCGTCAGACAACATCCGGGCAAGCCCGACGGGATCGTGCTTGCGTCTTTTGGCGACACCGGTGCTGAGGACGTGCGCCGGATCTGGCCTGACATCCCGGTTATCGGCATCGCAGAGGCAGCTTTTGCCACTGTGCGGCGGCTTGATGGACCCTTCGCGATTGTCACCTTCGCACCAGAGGTCGCCCAGCCTTTGGAGGAAAAAGCAATCCAGCACGGCGCGGGCGCGGCGCTTTTGAGAGTGGCCACTCTGCAAACGGCGCTCAGCGGTGATCCTGCGGAAATGGCCGATGACCTTGCCGAACCACTCGCCGAGCTGTGCCGCGCCTGTGCGGAAGACGGCGCTGAAAGCATCGTTCTGGGAGGCGGCCCTCTGGCCGGTTTGTCCAAGCGCATTGCGCCGCATTGTCCGGTGCCTGTCATCGACGGCACACAAGAAGCCATCACACAGATGCGCGCGCAGCTTGCCGTCCACTCTCGCGAGGATATGGCCAAATGAGCGTCGAAATCGTCACCGCGCGCTGGATCGTGACAGGCTCCGACGAGGGCGGGCATCCTCAAATCCTCGAAGACGCCGCCATTGCACATGAAAACGGTAAGATTCTGGCGGTCGGTCCGAGCATGGACATTCGGGACAGCTACCTCGACGCACCCGTCTCGGCCTATCCGCATCACATGATCATGCCCGGTTTCATCAACGCGCACCACCATGTCGGCCTGACGCCGCTGCAAATGGGCGCGCCGGATTCCCCGCTGGAGCTGTGGTTCGCGGCGCGCCTTGCCATGCGCAAGATCGACCCCTATCTCGACACGCTTTATTCCGCGTTCGAGATGATCTCGACCGGGGTCACCACCGTTCAGCACATCCAGGGCTGGGCGATGGGCGACGTGGATGCGGTTGTGGGCTGCGCCGGTCGCGTGCTCGATGCCTACGACGATATCGGGATGCGGGTGTCCTATTGCTATTCCGTGCGCGAACAAAACCGTTTCGTCTATGAGGCTGACGCGGATTTCTGCAACCGGCTGCCACCCGAGATCGGGCGGAAGATGGCCGCGCATCTGGCCCGGCTGACCATGCCCTTTGACGAGTTCATGGTGATGTTCGACCGCCTGAACGAAACACGCCTGACGCCGCGGACGCTTGTGCAACTGGCACCTGCGAACCTGCACTGGATGACCGATGACGGTTTGCTGGCGATGCAGGAAAAATCCGCCGCCGTCGGCGTGCCGATGCATATGCATTTGCTCGAAACCGCATATCAAAAGGAATACGCCCTGCGCCGCACCGGCACTACAGCGGTCAAACATCTGGAAAAACTGGGGCTTCTCGGGCCGCACATGACGCTGGGCCACGGCGTGTGGATGACCGAGGAAGACATCGAGATCTGCGCCGGAACTGGCACCTGCATTTGTCACAATTGTTCCTCCAACCTGCGCCTGCGGTCAGGTGCCCTGCCCCTGATGGAGCTGCAAAAACGCGGCATGACCGTTGGCATGGGCATTGACGAGGCCGGGATCAATGACGACCGCGACATGTTGCAGGAAATGCGCATGGCTTTGAACGTGCACCGCGTGCCGGGGATGGACCCCGAAGACGTGCCCTCCCCCGGCCAGATCTTCCGCATGGCGACAGAACATGGCGCGCAGACCACAGCGTTCGGCACGCAGATCGGCAGGCTGGAGCCGGGGTGCCGCATGGATGCGGTGATCTTCGACTATGACCGCGCGACACATCCGTTCCAGGACCCAGGCATTGCACCCTTGGATGCGCTGATCCATCGGGCAAAATCAAAGGATATCCATCAGGTGATCGTCGAAGGCGGCGTGATCTATGAAGACGGGTGCTTTGTTCGGATCGACCGGGACGCCATCCTGGCCCAGATCGCCGAAGCGCTATCAAAGCCGCGCGACGAAGACGAACTCAACCGTCTTCAGCTCCGCGAAGAGGTGTTTCCCGCCGTGAAGGCATTCTACGAAAACTACCTTATGACGACCGGCGAACGCGTTCCGTTTTATCAAGCGTCCTCGCGCCACTGAGCGCTTCTCTGACTCACACCGGTTCCGTGTTGGCCTCGGGCAAAACGCGATGCGCGAATGGGCCAGCGCGCCAGTCTTGCGCGCGCCGCGAGGGCCCTTGAAGCAACGGCACCCCGTGGAAATCCTCCGCATCGCGTCGCTGACAGGATCGCGCTTTGTCATTGCAAAACCGACGGCGCGGCCACCCCCGGATTCACGGCGGCTGAGTTTTTGGCCCTGCCCCGGCAAAAGCGCAAATTTTTGAAGCAATCGCTATTTTTTCTCCAGGCCACCCTCTGGAAAAAATCGTTTCACACACGTGCACGTGTCACCTTCAAGTCATGACAGAACCTGCCACAGGGAGAGTGAACATGACACGTAACGGACAAGGGCGCTTGACGCGCCGCGCTGAGAACGGCAGTGCAAAAGTTGGCCACGGAAGTGGCGTGATAATCTCGCTGCGGGCAGCGTAAAATGTTGCCAC
>NZ_CBFHLV010000094.1:0-8088 GCF_965656765.1 Marivita sp.
CATGCCGTGCGCATGATCGTCGACAATGCAGGCGGTGAAGCTTCCGAAGTGATCATGGCCGGCGCCGTTCCTGACACCTGCCGCGCCTACAAACTTGATCCGGCGCGGGTGATTTCGCTCGTTGGGATGGAAATACCGGAAGCCGAACAGCGCCAGACCCTGACGGCCCTTGGCTTCCGGCTCGACGGCAACATGGCCCGGGTCCCCTCTTGGCGCCCCGACGTTATGGGCGAAGCCGATCTGGTCGAAGAAGTCGCGCGCGTAGCATCTTTGACCAAGCTGCAGGGCAAGCCGATGCGCAGGATGAATCCAGGCGTCCCCAAGCCGATCCTTTCGCCAATGCAGCGCCGCGAACGCGCAGCGCGCCGGACGACTGCGGCACTCGGCTACAATGAATGTGTGACCTACACCTTTATCGACAAAGCCGCAGCCGAGCTGTTCGGCGGCGGCGATGATGCCACCATGCTGGCCAATCCAATCAGTTCGGAAATGAGCCATATGCGCCCTGCGCTGCTGCCGGGTCTCTTGCAGGCGGCTGCCCGCAATCAGGCGCGTGGCTTCATGGATGTGGCTCTGTTTGAACTGGGACACGCTTTCCACGGCGGTGAACCCGAAGAGCAGCATCTGCAACTCTCCGGTCTGCTGGTCGGTCGAACCGGGCCCAAAGACGTGCACGGAACATCACGCGCCGTTGATGTGTTTGATGCCAAGGCCGACGCCGAAGCGGTTCTTGCAGCCATGGGCGCCCCGGCCAAAGCACAGATCCTGCGCGGCGCCAGCGATTGGTGGCACCCCGGTCGTCACGGTATGGTCTGCCTTGGGCCAAAAAAGGTGCTGGGCGTATTTGGCGAACTTCACCCAAAAGTGCTCAAGGCGATGGATGTCAAAGGGCCAGCGGTAGCCTTTACACTGTGGCCACAAGAAATTCCTTTGCCACGCAAAACCGGCGCAACGCGCCCTGCTTTGATGTTGAACGATTTGCAACCGGTCGAACGAGACTTCGCCTTTGTGGTCGATGCCCAAACTGCCGCTTTGGATCTGATGAACGCTGCAGCAGGAGCCGACAAAGCCTTGATCACCGATGTGCGTCTCTTCGACGAATTCATCGGAGGTTCCTTGGGCGAAGGCAAAAAATCTTTGGCCATCACCGTGCGCCTTCAGCCAACTGGTAGTACACTCAAAGAAGCCGATATCGAAGCGGTTGGAAAAAAGATCATCGAGAAAGTCGAGAAGGCCACCGGAGGCGCTCTGCGCGGCTGATACCGCAACACACCAAAACGAGGTCGGCGATGTACAAGTCAGCAAAGTTCTGGGATCGCATCGCCGACAAGTACGCGGCGACTCCGATCCGTAATCCAGACGCCTATGAGGCGACGCTTGATCAGGTGCGCGCCCTGGTTGCGCCAACCGACACCGTACTCGAACTTGGGTGTGGAACCGGATCAACTGCCGTGGCCCTTGCGCCAGATGTCAGCCAAATCATAGCAACGGATGTGTCCGGCGCGATGTTGGAAAAAGGCCGCCAAAAGGCCCACGATCAAGGCCTGAGCAATGTCCAATTCATCCAGACCGATGCAGCGGATGCGCCACAAGGCCCGTTTGATGTCGTCTTGGCATTTAACCTTCTGCACTTGCTCGAAGACATGGACGGCGCGTTATCAGACATTGCTGCGCGCACAAAACCCGGTGGGGTCTTTGTTTCCAAATCGTTTTGCATGCCGGATCGGCGCAACATGATCTGGTGGTTCATTCAGCTTGGCCTGCCTGTCATGCAAGCCATAGGCAAAGCCCCCTACTTCGCCAAGCTTTCGACTGCCGAGCTAGACGCAGCGATCACACGCGCTGGGTTCACAATTGTTGAGACCCAAATGGCCCCCGGCAAAGACCCGCGCCGCACTGTGATTGCTCGCCGCGCCGATTGATTGGCCTTTGCACCGATCTGCGCTACCCCTTTGACCCGAAACAAGGCCAAACAAAAAAGGAATGCCCCATGGGATTGCGTGTCTACCTGTCCGGAGAAATACACACCGACTGGCGCGAACAGATCATCGATGCCTGTGACGGGCTGGATGTTACGTTTGACAGCCCAGTAACAGATCACGCCGCGAGTGATGATTGCGGCGTTGCGATCCTTGGTGCGGAAGAGAACAAGTATTGGCACGACCACAAAGGTGCGATGGTCAATGCGATCCGCACCCGCAAAGGCATTGCCGATGCCGATGTGGTCGTCGTGCGCTTTGGCGAGAAATACAAACAATGGAACGCTGCGTTCGATGCCGGGTATGCAGCCGCATTGGGCAAATCGCTGATCATCTTGCAACAGCCGGACCATGATCACGCGCTCAAAGAAGTTGACGCCGCAGCCCTCGCTATGACCCGCAGCCCGCAAGAGGTCGCGCAGATACTGCGTTACGTCCTCAAAGGCACTCTGCCCGCCTGACCTGCGGCGCTTAAGCCGCAACTTGCGGCGGGTTTTCGCAATTTCCCCGTGGATCGTTTTGCGACACGTGACAAAACGTCTTTCGATGTTATCAGATTTACAGCCCCGGCCCAATCGCCGGGGCAAGCCAACACGAGGGAAACAGAGTAATGATTCAAGAATTCAAAGACTTCATCGCCAAGGGCAATGTCATGGACATGGCCGTTGGTATCATCATCGGCGCAGCATTCACGGCCATCGTGACATCACTTGTCGGCGACCTGATCAACCCGGTGATCGCGCTCTTCACTGGCGGCATCGACTTTTCCGGCTGGTTCTACACGCTTGATGGCAGCGAACACGCGTCTCTTGCCGCCGCTCAAGAAGCCGGCGCAGCCGTGTTTGCAATCGGCAATTTCATCATGGCCGTGATCAACTTCCTGATCATCGCCTTTGTTGTTTTCCTCTTGGTCAAGATGGTGAACCGCGTCAAAGCCGCAGCCGAAGCGCCCGAAGAGGTCGCACCCGAAGTCGACAGCGGCCCAAGCGAGCTTGATGTTCTGCTCGAAATTCGCGACGCCTTGAAAAAGAGCTAACCGCGAACCGGTCATCACATTGTTGATACGGTCAAAAAAGAACCCTGCGCCGGCCAGCCCAGCGCAGGGTTTTTGCGTACGGCATCAATGGCAAAGGCCTTAGACGAGCCCGAAACGCTCAGACCAAAACCTCAAGCCGCTCTTGATCACCAACGCCGAATACCCGCTTGTAGCGATCAATTTGGTCTTTCGGGCCCATCGCTTTATTCGGGTTATCCGACAGTTTCACCGTCGCCCGCCCATTCGCTTCAACCGCTTTGCAAACGAGGCTAAAGGGCGCCAGCCGATCATCCCGGGTCAGGCCACGAAAATCATTGGTTAGCAACGTCCCCCAGCCAAACGAAATCCGAACGCGCCCAGCAAACTGCCGCTGCAATTCCAGGATTTTGTCCACATCCAAACCGTCCGAGAAGATCACCAGCTTTTGGGTCGGGTCTTCCCCACGTTCTTTCCACCAGCGGATCGCCGTTTCGGCCCCGGTGGCCGGGTCGCCTGAATCAATCCTAATACCTGTCCAGCCCGCCAACCAATCCGGTGCATCACGCAAGAACCCTTCGGTCCCATAAGTATCCGGCAGGATCATCCTCAGATTACCCTCGTGTTCCTCGTGCCAATCGGCCAGAACGTCGTAGGGCGCTTTCGCCAAAGCCGCATCATCCTCGGCCAGCGCGGCATAAACCATCGGCAACTCATGCGCGTTGGTGCCTATCGCCTCTAGGTCACGATTCTTGGCGATCAGGCAATTCGACGTCCCGACAAAGCTGTCGCCCAAGCCTTCATACATCGCCTGCACGCACCAGTCCTGCCACAGGAACGAATGACGCCGCCGCGTGCCAAAATCGGCAATGCGAAGCGCCGGATCATCGCGCAGTTTCTCGATCTTTTCCCACAGTTTCGTCATCGCGCGGGCATAAAGCACCTGCAATTCGAACCGGCCCATATCGTTCAGAACAGCGCGTCCGCGCAATTCCATCAAAACCGCAAGCGCTGGGATCTCCCACAACATTACCTCAGGCCAGGCACCCTCAAAGGTCAGTTCGTACTGATCGCCAACCCGCTCAAGGTGATACGGCGGCAGGCGCAGTTTTTCGAACCACTCCATAAAGTCAGGACGGAACATCTGGCGCTTGCCGTAGAACGTATTCCCGCGCAGCCAGGTGCTTTCGTTGCGCCGCAAAGACAGCGACCGGATGTGATCCAACTGTTCGCGCAATTCACCTTCGTCGATCAGCTTGGCCAAAGGCACATGCGAGGACCGGTTGATAAGGCTGAACGTGACCTGCGTGTCACGCTTGTTGCGAAACACCGACTGACACATCAGTAATTTGTAGAAATCCGTATCGATGAGCGACCGCACAATCGGGTCGATCTTCCATTTGTGATTCCAGACGCGGGTGGCGATATCAACCATGGCGGTCTCCGAAGGCGCGGGCGCGTCGCTTAGACCAATCTGGCCCCGACTTGTCCAGTGTCAGTGGTTCTTGTTCCAGTTCGCGATCTCTTGGTCGCGGATGCGTTCACAGGTCGCTTCGTCCACCCCCAGCAAACCGGCAATCTCGCCCACAAGCAAATCTTCCTTGGCGTGGCGGTTGCCATCAGCATAGACAACATCCCACAAAGCGGCGACCGCAGCCTCTCGCTTTTCGGTGCTGATGTTTTCAGTCAGGATAGCGGCAAGCTCGGCTGTCTTAGACAATTCATGTTCCAGCTTTTCGCACTGGGCCCGCATTTTGGCAGCCTCAATCGGACCCAAGCCATACATCTTGGCCAATACGCGGTCGATCTCTTCGACCTCTTGAAACAGGTATGCCCGGTCAGCCATCGCAGTCCGTACCATCAGCGCCCCCAAAGCGAATTTCTCATCCGCCGGTGGCAGGGGTGTCTGCTGCACAGTTCTGTCAAATAGGGCTAGGATGCGTTCGAACATTGCAAGATGCCTTTAAAGGGTAGCGTTTCCAAAGCTTACGCAACTCTGTCGTTGGGACAAAGGGGGAAACCATCCCCTTCGGGCGTCACGTTCGAGATAAATCGCGCTTGCTGCGCTTGAGCTCGGCATCCAATTCGGTCGGTTTGTGACGTGCAGCCATCAGCGCCTCATCAAGGCTTTGGCCTTCTACCGCTGCAGCGGCAACGCGGGCCAAGGCATAGGTCGCGACTCGCTTGGTGCCTTTCAAGGCAGCGCGGCTCAGACCGATGGCCGCAAGATAAGTGTGATACGGACCAAGCGTGCCGGGCCCGGGTACCGCCTTTCCTTGTGCCACAGCTTCGCACGCGCTCACATCCGTCGACACGTAGGCACGGCAAATCATAGGGCGGGCTTCATACGCGCGACACATGCGGCTGTCCGGGTCAAGCGATGGGCACGCCTTGGGGTTCCATTCACGCCCATCCGGCTGACCGGCTAGTGGCGCTAGCGCCTCGTAAAGCGCGACCGCTTCGGTTTCGGAAATGGTCCCACCATCATCGCCAGACAGGATACAACAAAATGCGCAGCCCTCGGCACAGGCCAAGCCACTGGGCGACAGACCTGACAGGCCAAGGCGGCCAATTCCGGTTGCCGCTGTCCCATCCGCAAGGTCCGTCACCGCCTGTTTCGTGTCAGTCTGCGCCCCAACATACGCGATCAACCCACGTTTTGCGCGATCACTGACTTCAGGTTTTGTTGCAACGCGGGCTTTGTTCAATCGCTCCGCAAGCGTAGAACTCTTGCTCATACCAACGTCACGCCAGCCTGCACCATATCCTGCCTGGCGGTCTCAAGCGAACCGTTCAAATCAATCGCCCGACACAGGTCCATGCGCACGGTCACGTCGAACCCCAGCTTGGCCGCATCAATCGCAGAATAGGCAACGCAAAAATCCGTGGCGAGACCCACCAACGAGAGCTTTGCAATCCCTCTTGTGCGCAAATACCCTTCTAACCCCGTGGGTGTGGAATGATCATTCTCGAAGAACGCCGAATAACTGTCGATGGAGCGACGAAAGCCCTTACGGATCACCATTTCAGCGCGGTCAGTATTCAGGTCTTTGTGGAATGCGGCACCGTCCGACCCGATCACGCAATGATCCGGCCAAAGCACTTGCGGCCCGTAGGGCATTTCAACCATGCCATAGGGCTCTTTGCCCTTGTGTTCAGAAGCAAAGCTCGAATGGCCAGCCGGGTGCCAATCCTGTGTCAGAACCACCGCTTCGGCATCGGCCATCGACGCATTGATACCCGAAACAATCTGGTCGCCTTGTGGGACGGCCAATGTGCCGCCGGGGCAAAAGTCGTTTTGAACGTCGATGACAATCAGCGCAGACATGGGGTAAGCCTCTTCTTGGGTATGTCTTGGGTAAGAACACCACCGTTAAGGGTCAAGGGTTGCGGCATTGCGAAACCTTGCAAGGCACGGCAACCGAGCGTAATTCCCGCTCATGTTTACGGTTTGCGCACTCTATCACTTCACCCGCTTCGACGATCCTGCATCCCTGCGAGAGCCGCTTCTGGCCGCCTGCCGCGAGAACGCGATCACAGGAACCTTGCTTTTGGCAGGCGAAGGGGTAAATGGCACGGTCGCTGGCCCAGAGGCAGGAATTAACCATTTGTTAACACACCTGCGCGCTCTGCCCGGCTGCGCCGATCTCGAATGGAAAACCTCAACAGCACAAGACCGTCCCTTTGCCCGCATGAAAGTACGGTTGAAGAAAGAAATCGTCACTATGGGCGTCCCCGATGTCGACCCCCGAGCAAAGGTTGGGCATTATGTGCAGCCGTCTGAATGGAACGAACTGATCCAAAGCCCAGATGTTGCCGTTATCGACACGCGCAACGATTACGAAGTTGGCATCGGCACCTTCACCGGCGCGGTCGACCCCAAGACCGAGAGCTTTCGCGAGTTTCCCGAATGGTGGGAACAGAACAAGGATCGCTTCCACAACAAGCGTATCGCGATGTTCTGCACCGGGGGTATTCGCTGCGAAAAATCCACCAACTACCTGATCAGTCAGGGTGTGGACGAGGTCTTTCACCTCAAGGGTGGCATCCTGAAATACCTTGAAGAGGTACCAGAGGAACAAAGCACCTGGACCGGGGATTGCTTTGTGTTCGACGGTCGGGTGTCCGTGGGGCACGGCCTCAAGGAAGGGCCGCATCTTTTGTGTCACGCCTGCCGCCGACCAATTTTGCCAGCGGACCGCGACAATCCCGAATACGAACATGGCGTGTCATGCCATCTTTGTATTGATGAAACCTCAGACGGCGACAAAGCGCGATTCCGAGAGCGCCAAAAACAGATCCGATTGGCCGAAGAGCGTGGCGAGCGGCATTTGCATGCAGATGTTGTTGATGAAACATAAATAGGTCCGTGTCGGCCACAATGTTTCGCGTGCGAAACAATGGGTCAACGATGTTCACCTTTTTTTCACCCGTCCGGGTATGAGATTCTTCGTACGAAGAATCTTAGCGGGCCATTAGCACGCGGGTTTCAGACCAACCATCAACGGAACACTTGGCACGTATGAATAATGGCCCCTCGGGCAGGTCGGTCACGCTCAAACTTCGAGTAAACGGCTGTTCCTCCACATGTGGGTGCAGCAATTCGCGGGTACCAATGAAGGTGCCGTCCTCGGCCTCAATTCGCCACCCATCCGCGTAGTGATCCCACCCCGTGTCAGCATGCTTCAAAGTCACAGAAACGCGCATGCCGATAATCTCAGCATCCACAATCTCTGGCGGGTCAGCCAAGACGGACGTTGCAAAACAGGTGAGGCAAACAAGGGCACGTACAAACATGCCGACAGCTTAACAGACCCGTCCAAACGTCAAAGTCACGTTTTCGCGTCCGGCGCACCGTGAATGAGGACATGCCGCGATTGCGACGCAAATTCCCGGCGCAGAATCACCAATAGCGTCACCAACGTCGCCAAGATCAAAGGCCCCGCACCCAGCAGCCAGGCGGACGACGCAATACCAAAATACACAGACCGCAGCCCGCGATTGTACCCGCGCGCTGCCGTGATGTTCACCTCGGCGGCTTGCAAGGCCATAGGCAACGCTTTGGGATCATTTGGATCGTTCGGCACCGCCGACATG
>NZ_CBFHLV010000095.1:0-7949 GCF_965656765.1 Marivita sp.
TCAATCACGACCTCAGTTCCAAACGCGATTCCCCTGGCAATCCGACGGGTTGGGGGGCAGCCCCCCAACCCCCCTGAATATTTGAAAAAAAGAAGATCAGACAGCCTGCAGGCCCTTCATCGCGCCAATCAGTTCCGGGATCTTCTTTTTGAATTTGAAGAAACCGGCAGTCGCATGCGGCCATGCCCGTCTGTCAAATTCGCGCAGTGGACGGATCACCGGCAGGGCGCGAATATCGTTCAGGATTGTGGCTGCGGAGCCAACAGGGGCGTAGGGCGTGACGATCTGCTCGGCTCCTGCGGCGCGCGCCCAGTTTTCGATCTGCTGTGCCGTGGTCAGGTCTGTTGTGAGGGGGCCGAGTGATGCCGACCAGCGCGTGGTGCAGTCCGCCATTATGTCAGCTTTGAAGGATTTGACCTGTGGCGCGATTTGCAGTGGGCTCATCTGATTGGTTGCGTCAAGCGAGGCTGTGGCCAAGGGTTTTAAGCCCAAATCGAACAACCACCCAGGGCTGAGATCGTCTTCGTGCAGCAGTAACACTGATGGTTTCTTCGGGTCCAATCGGTTGCCAATGGGGGTGTCCATGCGCGGTGGGTGCGGGGGGCCTTCCAGTGGCTCTGGGTTCGAGGTCAGTTGATATAGGGGCGAGAACCGCCCATCGGTGTATTTCGAGATATTCGAGGCGCGTGCCGCGTAGTTCTTCCCTTGGGTCTGCAGCCCCGCCACCCAACGCCAGCTGAGCGTGTTTGATGCGGGGTCGCCGTCATAAAGATGACGCATGAAGAAATCTGCGCCCAGTTCCCATGGCAAGCGCAGGGTAAATATCCAGATGGATGCGAACCACATCCGCGCATGGTTGTGCAGATAGCCGGTGGTCACCAATTCGTGCGCCCAATGGTTGAAGCAGTCGATTTCGGTTTCGCCGCGACACGCGGCTTCCCACTCGGCGCACAGGCCGGATTGGGTTTGGACCTGATCCCACGCCCCGGATAACCCTTGCTGATAGCCACCCCAGACAGCGGGTCGCATTTCGAGCCAGCCTTTCCAATAGGTGCGCCAAAAGACTTCTTGAACGAATTTCTCAGCGCTGCTTGCGGAATAGCGGCCCAATACGGCTTCGAGCACCTCGGGTTCTGTGAGCAGCCGGTGCCGGATGTAGGGCGACAGGGTCGAGACATTGTCATGTTGGCCCGACCCGCGATCATAGTTTCGCTGGGCGGCATAGTCGCGACTGGCTTTGGGCACGAACGCGGAGAGTTTTTCCAAAGCGGCGGTACGGGTTGGGGGGAACATGTCTGACATGAGGCGCGAGCTAACGTCGCGCGTCGCGCGGTCAAGGCCAGTCGTTGAACCGCTGCCCCTTGCAGCCCCCAGAACCGGACACTAGTCTTGAGACAACTCGCAACCAAGCCCCCCGTCCGGCGGGCGCATCATCCAGGCAGGCACAGATGAAAGATCCATACGAAACATACATGAATACGCTGGTTCCCATGGTGGTTGAGCAGACCAGCCGTGGCGAACGCGCTTACGACATTTTCTCGCGCCTGCTCAAGGAACGGATCATTTTTCTGAGCGGCCCGGTGCATGACGGCATGTCTTCGCTGATTGTGGCACAGCTTTTGCATCTGGAGGCGGAGAACCCGTCGAAGGAAATCAGCATGTACATCAACAGCCCAGGTGGTGTCGTGACCAGTGGTCTGTCGATCTATGATACGATGCAGTATATCAAACCCAAGGTTAGCACGTTGGTGATTGGACAGGCGGCGTCAATGGGATCACTGTTGCTGACAGCGGGTGAGGCAGGAATGCGCTTTTCTCTGCCAAACAGCCGGGTCATGGTGCACCAACCCTCTGGTGGCTATCAGGGCCAGGCCACAGATATCATGATCCACGCGCAAGAGACTCAAAAGCTCAAGACGCGGTTGAACGAAATTTACGTCAAACACACCGGACAGACGTTGAAAAAAGTGGAAGCGGCCCTTGAACGGGACAACTTTATGTCCCCCGAAGAAGCGAAAGACTGGGGTCTCATAGACGAGATCGTGGAAAGCCGCGCCAAAGGGTCTGAAGAAGAATAATTCGTGATTGGGTCACGACGTCTCGAATGTGTTTTTGACGTTGTGGCCCAAGTTTTGCTGTCCTAAGGTTCTGGGAAGAAAATATGACACACGTTTAAGATTATTTGTGAATTTTTGCATAATCTTAAGGTGAGTCAGGAAAGGTAAAGACATGGCGACGAATTCTGGCGGCGACAGCAAGAACACACTTTACTGTAGCTTTTGCGGCAAAAGCCAACATGAAGTGCGAAAGCTGATCGCAGGGCCGACCGTCTTTATTTGCGACGAATGCGTCGAGCTGTGCATGGATATCATCCGTGAAGAAACCAAGGGCGGTGGCCTGAAGGCGACGGACGGCGTTCCGACACCGCGCGAGATCTGTGATGTTTTGGACGACTACGTGATCGGCCAAGCCGTGGCAAAGCGCGTTTTGTCGGTGGCTGTGCACAACCACTATAAACGGCTGAACCATTCCCAGAAGTCGTCTGACATCGAGCTGGCCAAATCGAACATCTTGCTGATTGGTCCGACTGGTTGCGGTAAGACGCTTTTGGCGCAGACATTGGCGCGCATTCTGGATGTGCCTTTCACGATGGCCGATGCGACCACGCTGACCGAAGCAGGCTATGTGGGTGAAGATGTCGAGAACATCATCCTCAAGCTCTTGCAGGCGTCTGAATACAATGTCGAACGCGCACAGCGCGGCATCGTCTATATCGACGAGGTCGATAAGATCACCCGCAAGTCAGAAAATCCGTCGATCACTCGTGACGTGTCGGGCGAAGGTGTGCAGCAGGCGCTGCTCAAGCTCATGGAAGGCACGGTTGCCTCTGTCCCGCCGCAAGGGGGGCGCAAGCATCCGCAGCAGGAATTCCTGCAAGTGGACACAACCAACATCCTGTTCATCTGTGGTGGCGCGTTTGCAGGTCTTGACCGGATCATCAAACAGCGTGGCAAAGGGTCTGCCATGGGCTTTGGCGCTGATGTGCGCGACGACAGCGAAGCGGGGATTGGGGAAACCTTCAAAGATCTCGAACCGGAAGACCTGCTCAAATTTGGTCTGATCCCCGAATTCGTTGGTCGTTTGCCGGTGATCGCAACGCTTGAAGATCTGGACGAAGACGCATTGGTCATCATCCTGACACAGCCGAAAAACGCGCTGGTCAAGCAATACCAACGCTTGTTCGAACTGGAAGATACGATCCTGAGCTTTACCGATGACGCGCTCAGCGCCATCGCCAAGCGGGCAATCGAACGCAAGACCGGTGCTCGTGGCCTTCGGTCGATACTCGAGGACATCCTGCTCGACACGATGTTCGAATTGCCGGGAATGGACGAGGTGGTTGAAGTGGTCGTCAATGAAGAGGCTGTGAACTCTGAGGCGAAGCCGCTGATGATCTATGCTGACCAAAAGAAAGAACCCGCAGAAGCCGGGTAATCGTTCAGACGGTTGTAAGTTAAAAAGGTGGGCACTTTGCCCACCTTTTTTTTGGGGACATGAAACATGACGATCACACGAATTTCATCCGGCGGTGCGTTTGAGGCCAAGATCGGATATTGCCGCGCCGTTGTTGCCGGTGACTTTGTCCATGTGGCCGGAACGGTTGGGCAGGGTGATACAGTGGCGGAGCAATGCCAAAGCGCGTTGGATATCATTGCTGATGCGCTGGCCAAGGCCGGTTCAAACATGGCCAAGGTTGTCCGCGTGACGTACTATCTGCCTGACCGACACGAATTCGAAGCCTGCCATGACATTCTGGCTGGTACGTTTGGCGAAAACCCGCCTGCGGCGACGATGATCGAATGTGGTCTGATCGACCCGAAATTCAGGATTGAAATCGAAGTCACCGCTCTGGCCACGGCTGCGTCATAGCTGCGCTGGACCTTGGCCTGCAAAGCGCTCTATAACAGCGCTGAATCAACCCCGAGGAGTCGTCCATGGGCATTCTGAATACCCTTCTTCGCGCTGTCACCTGGTGGAACGGACAGACGCTTGGCACCCAATTCTATACGTGGCGCAAAGGCGAAAAAGTGGGTGAAGACACCCAAGGGAACATTTTTTACCAGTCGAGCGATGGCAAACGCCGCTGGGTGATCTTTAACGGCGAAGCCGAGGCAAGCCGTGTTGATCCCGACTGGCATGGCTGGTTGCACCACACGTTCAAGGAAACGCCGACCGACCGCCCGTTGCCCACGAAAACCTGGGTCAAACCACATCAGGAAAACCTGACAGGTACGGCATTGGCCTATGCGCCGGCCGGGTCAATTCGACGTCCCGAACCTAAAGCGCGCCAAGATTACGAGGCGTGGAGCCCTGAATAACCTGACGGTACGGGGATCAAAGGCGGATTTCTCATGGCGCGTCTGATGGCCATTTTGACAGCTCTGGTTCTGGCCTCCGTCAGTACAGCGCAGCTTGCCACGTCAAATGGCACGGGTGTGTCTGTGCGTGCCTTGGACAAGCTCACGGGCAAAGTGCAGGACTTGGAGATCGGGGCGCTGCAATCTGCATCTGTCGGGCGGATCACGATTACAGCCAATGAATGCCGCTACCCGGATGGCAATGCCGCTGGTGAAGCCTATGCGTCGCTTACCATTACCGAGGTCGGCAAAGATGCACCGGTCTATCAAGGCTGGATGATCGCATCATCACCAGCGCTGAATCCAATGGACCATCAGCGTTACGACGTTTGGGTGTTGCGCTGCACCACATCCTGACCTGAAGCCGCCAAAGGCGCGCAGGTGATATCTGCCTGAACCTGCAGCGCTTGCGCCAAATTTGCCCTGTATTCGGCCCGCGTGATCTCAATCGCGCCGAGTGAGGCAAGATGATGCGTCAGAAATTGTGTGTCAAACACCACAAATCCAGTCCGGCTCAACAGATCAACCAACCATGCAAGCGCGATTTTGGACGCTTCGCGTTCGCGCGAAAACATGCTTTCCCCGCAAAATGCGCCACCCACTGTGACTCCGTAAACACCTCCGACCAATCGACCATCCATCCACACTTCAAGCGAATGCGCATGCCCTTGTTTGTGTAGCTCTTGGTACAGATCGCGGATTTCCTGATTGATCCAGGTTTCACTGCGATCAGCACACGCGTCGATCACATCTGCAAACGCGCTGTTCAGGGTAATCCGGTATGCATCTCTGCGTAGCGTCTTGGCCAAACTGCGGGAAATGTGAAACCCGTCCAACGGAAACACGCCACGTTTTCGCGGATCGACCCAGAACATTTCTGGATCGTCGCGATGCTCGGCCATGGGAAACACCCCGGCACGATAGGCTTGAAGCAAGAGATCAGGCGAAACGGTCATGAAGCATCAATGGCGTGTGCGTTAGCTCGGGTTGGGTTGCAGGCTGAGCTCAAGACGCCGCATAGGTCCGCTCCAGCCAGTGCTCGAGCCAGTGAATGTTGTATGAACCGCTGCGTACGTCCGCATCTTCAAGCAAATCACGGAACAGAGGAACGGTGCTGTCCACACCATCGACAATCAATTCGCCCAAAGCACGCGACATACGGGCCAACGCCTCATCGCGGTCGCGGCCATGAACGATCAGTTTACCAATCAAGCTGTCGTAATAAGGCGGGATCGTGTAGCCATCATAAAGCGCGCTGTCCATGCGCACACCCAGACCGCCAGGCACATGATATTGGGTGATCCGACCAGGCGAAGGCGCAAAGTTTGGTAGCTTTTCCGCGTTGATCCGCGCTTCGATTGCGTGACCGTTGATGACAAGCTCGTCTTGCGCGAACGAGAGGGGTAGGCCGGATGCCACGCGAATTTGTTCGCGCACCAGATCGACCCCGAAGATCGCTTCGGTCACGGGGTGTTCGACCTGCAAACGGGTGTTCATCTCGATGAAATAGAACTCTCCGTTTTCGTACAAAAACTCGATTGTCCCCGCGCCAGCATAGTCGATCTTTGACACCGCATCGGCGCAGATCTTGCCGATCCTGGCGCGTTCTTCGGCGGTGATGCAGGGGCCTGGGGCCTCTTCGAGCACTTTTTGATGGCGTCGCTGCAAAGAGCAATCGCGTTCGCCCAAATGGACAGCTTTGCCTTTGCCGTCGCCAAAGACCTGCACCTCGATATGACGGGGTGTGGTCAGATATTTTTCGATGTAGACCTCGTCATTCCCGAATGCGGCTTTCGCCTCGGACCGGGCAGTCTGAAACGCGCGTTCCATATCTGCGGCGGTTTGCGCCACTTTCATGCCGCGTCCCCCGCCGCCAGCGGTCGCTTTCACGATAACGGGGTAGCCGATCTCTTCGCCGACTGCCTTGGCCTCGGCCAAATCTGCAACGCCACCTTCTGATCCAGGAACGCAAGGAACACCGAGGGCCTTGATCGTGTCTTTTGCGGTGATCTTGTCACCCATGACGCGGATATGTTCTGCGGTTGGGCCGATGAATGTCAGGCCGTGGTCTTCGACGATCTGCACAAAGCGTGCGTTTTCGGACAAGAACCCATAGCCAGGATGAATTGCTTGCGCGCCTGTCACTTCACAGGCCGAGATGATCGCGGGGATCGACAGGTAGCTGTCGGTGGAAGAGGGCGGTCCGATGCAGATCGCCTCATCGGCCATGCGCACATGCATTGCGTCCGAATCCGCCGTTGAATGCACCGCCACACTTGCCACACCCATTTCACGACAGGCGCGGATGACGCGAAGAGCAATTTCGCCGCGATTGGCAATCAGGATTTTGTCAAACATGCCAGACCCCGTTTATTCGAGGATCACGAGAGGCGCGCCGTATTCGACGGGGGCTCCGTCTTCGACAAGAATGCGTTTCACCGTACCGCCGCGTGGGGCCGGAATGTGGTTCATTGTCTTCATTGCTTCGACGATCAAAAGTGTATCGCCTTCGTTGATCTGTTGGCCAACTGATATGAATGACGGTGAGCCGGGTTCGGCCTGCATATAGACGGTGCCAACCATCGGCGACGTGACTGCACCGGGATGGGATGCCGGATCTTCGGGTGTTGCTGCGGCCGCCGGTGTGGCAGGTGCTGCGGCAGAGGGCGCTGCCATCGGTGCGGGGGCCGCGGCATGCATGACAGGTGCCGCTTGGCTTGCGCGGCTGACCCGAACATTCAGGCTGTCATCCTCACCATATTCGCGTTTGACCTGCAATTCGGTGAGATCATTTTCGCGCAACAGCTTTGCCAGTGCTTCGATAAAAGCCACGTCAGCTTCATGGTTGGTATTGGTCATGCTGTCCCTCGCCCGCTTTTTGCTCTTCGCTTGGCTCCGTCTGTGATTGGATCGGAAGCTCACTTTACCTACGGGCACCACCCGCATGGAATGCCTTTCCTTGCACCGATTACGTATCAGGAGCAAGGGGCAGCTATGATCAATATCCTGTTCCCGGGCGCGAGAACAGGGCCAAGAGCAAGCACTTTTCAGGTTTGGTCTGTTTCCTCGCTAATGGCCTCAGGCGATTGCGTCTGTTCTGTAATAAGCGCCTTGATCTGCATCTGAACCGCCGACGGTGGTGCAGCGGGCGTGATGGCCGTGTCGTCAGGGTTTGCAGGTACAATTGCGGCAGGGGTGTCAATTAAAGCGGCGGCCCTTTCATGAGCTTTGATCGATAGGTCGGTTCGGGTCAGATTTTTCGATGCCATATTCGGTATTGTCGGTTGGATTAAAAGCATTTCATGCTCCGTTTCTTTCGGAGCCCCCACTGGGAAATCATACCTGAAACCTGTGTTTGGCAAAGTGAGATAATGCGAACAAAGAACACCAAATCAGACACAAAAAGGGGCGGCCCGAGGACCGCCCCTTTCCTAATTTTTATAGGGATCACCCCTTATTCATGCGGTTTTCGATGAGGTCATCGACGACGGAGGGGTCAGCGAGTGTGGAGGTGTCGCCCAAGGAGCCTGT
>NZ_CBFHLV010000096.1:0-7531 GCF_965656765.1 Marivita sp.
AACCGCTGTCGATCACGCAGGATGACGTCAAGATTAACGGCTGGGCGATCGAGAATCGGCTGTATGCCGAAGACCCGTATCGCGGCTTCCTGCCGTCGATTGGCCGTCTGACCCGTTATCGCCCGCCTGCCGAAGGGCCCCTGGGGGATGGCATTGTGCGCAACGATACCGGCGTCTTTGAAGGCGGCGAAATCAGCATGTATTACGATCCGATGATCGCCAAGCTGTGTACTTGGGCGCCCACCCGCGGTGAGGCCATTGAGACGATGCGCAACGCGCTGGACAGTTTTGAAGTCGAAGGCATCGGTCACAACCTGCCATTCGTTGCGGCGGTTATGGACCACCCCAAGTTTATCTCGGGTGATATGACCACCGCGTTTATTGAAGAAGAATACCCAGATGGGTTCGAGGGTGTGACGCTTGGTGATGAGGCGCTCAAGCGTGTCGCTGCGGCCTGTGCCGCAATGAACCGGGTTGCTGAAATTCGCCGTGCACGTATCTCTGGCACGCTTGACAATCACGAACGCCATGTTGGTGAAGATTGGAATGTCGCGCTTCAGGGGCAGGATTTCGACGTGACCATCGCGGCCTACAAAGGTGGGTCCACCGTGCGCTTTACTGATGGTGCCGAGGTGAAGGTCGAGGGACAATGGACGCCCGGCGATCAGTTGGCCCATATGACGGTCAATGGCACACCTTTGGTGATGAAGGTTGGCAAGATTTCCGGTGGCTTCCGCATCCGGTCGCGGGGCGCCGAGCTAAAGGTCCATGTGCGCACGCCGCGTCAGGCTGAACTGGCCCGCAAGATGCCCGAGAAAGTGCCCCCGGACACGTCCAAGCTTCTGCTTTGCCCAATGCCGGGTCTGATCGTGAAGGTCGACGTGGCCGAAGGTGACGAGGTTCAGGAAGGGCAGGCGCTGTGCACCGTCGAGGCTATGAAGATGGAGAACATCCTGCGCGCCGAACGCAAAGGCACTGTGTCCAAGATCAACGCAGCGGCGGGTGACAGCCTTGCCGTGGACGATGTGATCATGGAGTTCGAATAAAACGATGCTGTATCTGCGCCCGATAAACAAAGTGAATAAGTGGACCGATCCTGTCGGTTCTCCTGTTCAGCTATCGGGCGCGGTGGCTCAGGAGCCAGAGGCGCGGCGGTCGCGGATTTCTTGTTGGCGGATCGGCATCTTGTCGATGCTGCGGGTGAGTTCCCGAACGCTCCACGGCAGGGGTTTGCGAAACTTGATCTGCCCGTCTTTGCCGATCAGTGCCATCATGAAGCTGCGCGGCCGTAGTTTTGTTCGGACGTCTGTCTGTGCTGCTGGATCGGTGTCCGTGATGATGACCACGTCGCGTTGGGCCAATTCGTCCAGTTCCCGGCTGAGATATTGCATCTGCTGGATGAACAGTGGGTCCGCCGGAGAGTTGGCGAACACAAGCAGCGGACGGGCCACCCAGAGATATTCGTCAAGATTGACGTCTTTGGCATCGAGAATGCGCATAATCCCTGCCTCCTCGTCCTCCGCAGAGTCGGTGGATGGGTCGGCAGCGAAGGCGGATATTGGCAGAGCCAAGACCACAAGTGCCAGAATGAAGGGCCTGAGTTTTTCCATATCACAAGACATAGTACGTCGTGTGACCAATGCGAAGGGTCGCGTGATGCGCGCTCTACAAAATTTTGGCATCTCGCCCTTTGCCGTGGTGGAAGGCTTATGATGCCGCGTCCACACAGTTTTTTCGGGAAGGCCACGTCGCGCTGCGATTGCGCCCGCCCATTGCAACGCACACCCCATGCCAACACGCCCTGTGAAAGGACGATTGGCACCGATGAGGACAAGAGGATCAAAATACGATGACAGCCAAGAAAGACACATGGCGCGCCCTTGCGGAAAAAGAACTGCGGGGCAAACCGCTTGACGCGCTGACATGGAAGACCCTCGAAGGGATCGAGGTACAGCCGCTCTATACCGAGGATGACGTCAAGGATTTGCCGCATCTGGGCACGATCCCCGGCGAGGCACCGTTCACGCGTGGCGTGAAAGCGACGATGTATGCGGGCCGTCCTTGGACGATCCGGCAATATGCGGGGTTTTCAACTGCTGAAGAATCCAACGCGTTCTACCGCAAGAACCTTGCTGCGGGCCAGCAGGGTGTTTCGGTGGCGTTCGATCTGGCCACGCACCGCGGCTATGACAGCGATCATGAACGGGTGGTCGGCGACGTCGGCAAAGCCGGTGTTGCGATTGATAGCGTGGAAGACATGAAAATCCTGTTCGACGGCATTCCGTTGGACAAGGTGTCGGTGTCGATGACGATGAACGGCGCGGTCATTCCGATTCTTGCGTCGTTTATCGTCGCGGGCGAAGAGCAGGGCGTGGATCGCGCGTTGTTGTCGGGCACCATTCAGAACGACATTCTGAAGGAATTCATGGTCCGAAACACCTATGTCTATCCGCCTGAGCCGTCGATGAGGATCATTGCGGATATCATCGAATACACCAGTGCTGAGATGCCGAAATTCAACTCGATCTCGATCTCGGGCTATCACATGCAAGAGGCGGGTGCGAACCTTGTGCAAGAGCTGGCCTACACGTTGGCCGACGGTAAGGAATACGTCAAAACCGCGATGGATCGCGGGATGGACGTGGACAAGTTCGCCGGGCGGCTGTCGTTCTTCTTTGCCATTGGCAAGAACTTCTTCATGGAGGCGGCCAAGCTGCGTGCAGCCCGGATGCTGTGGCACCGGATCATGACCGATCTGGGCGCGCAGAATGACCGCTCCAAAATGTTGCGCACCCACTGTCAGACCTCTGGTGTGAGCCTTGCTGAACAAGACCCTTATAACAACGTGATCCGCACAGCCTACGAAGCGATGAGCGCGGTTTTGGGGGGCACCCAGTCGTTGCACACCAACGCGTTGGACGAAGCCATTGCATTGCCGACCGAATTCTCCGCGCGGATTGCCCGCAACACCCAGCTGATCCTGCAGGAAGAAACCGGCGTGACCAACGTGGTCGATCCTCTTGCCGGGTCGTATTACGTTGAAAAGCTTACCCATGATCTGGCCGAGGAAGCCTGGAAGCTGATCGAAGAGGTCGACGAGATGGGCGGTATGACCAAGGCTGTGGCCTCTGGCATGCCGAAGCTGCGGATTGAGGAAACCGCAGCGATGCGGCAGGCCCAGATCGACCGGGGCGAAGACGTGATTGTCGGGGTCAACAAGTATCGGCTGTCCAAGGAAGACGATCTCGATATTCTGGATGTGGACAACGTGAAGGTTCGTCAAAGTCAGATTGCGCGGCTTGAAACCATCCGGTCCACCCGCGATCAGGCGGCCTGCGATGCCGCGTTGGCGGAACTCGAAAAACGCGCTGCCGAGGGTGGCAATCTGTTGGAAGCGGCGGTGGAAGCATCGCGCGCACGGGCCTCAGTTGGGGAAATCAGCATGGCGATGGAAAAAGTGTTTGGCCGCCACCGGGCGGAAGTGAAAACCTTGGCCGGCGTCTATGGCGCGGCTTACGAAGGCGACGAAGGCTTTGCCGCCATCCAGCGCGCGGTCGAAGGCTTTGCCGAAGACGAAGGCCGCCGTCCGCGCATGTTGGTAGTCAAGATGGGACAGGACGGGCATGACCGGGGCGCCAAGGTGATTGCCACGGCCTTTGCCGATATCGGCTTTGACGTCGATGTGGGACCGCTGTTTCAGACACCGGCCGAGGCCGCGCAGGATGCCATCGACAATGACGTGCACGTCATTGGCATCTCGAGCCAAGCGGCAGGGCACAAGACGCTGGCACCGGAGTTGGTCAAAGAGCTCAAGGCGCAGGGCGCAGGGGACATTCTGGTGATCTGTGGCGGGGTTATTCCGCAGCAGGATTACCAGTTTCTCTATGATGCCGGGGTCAAGGCGATCTTTGGGCCGGGCACCAACATTCCAGAGGCGGCGCAGGACATTTTGCGCCTGATCCGAGAAGCGCGTGGCTGATTTGGGGCGCGGACGCGTTGACGCGTCCGCGATTTTCCGTTGACGGAAAATCCGCCGCGTGTGTCAATGGCTGTATGAAATTCGAACTGGATCATATCGCGGTTGCCGGTGAAACGCTTGAAGAGGCCGTGCAGCACAGCGAAGAGGCGTTTGGCGTCGCTTTGGGCGCTGGTGGTCAACACGCGCATTACGCAACCCACAATCGGTTGATGGGCCTTGAGCAGGAACTCTACTTCGAGGCCATTGCCCCCGATCCGTCACAGCCCAAACCCGACTATCCGCGCTGGTTCGGGCTGGACGACTTCGATGGACCTGCACAGTTGGACAAATGGATCCTGCGGTGCTCTGACATCGCCGAGGCGCAACGCATATTCCCCGAGGCTGGAGAGCCGGTGCATCTGACCCGCGGTGATTTGAGTTGGACGATGCTGGTGCCACCTGATGGGCTGTTGCCCTTTGGCGGCCTCTTTCCGGCGATTATTCAGTGGCACACCGAAACACCACCGGGCATGACGCTGCAAAGTGCCGGTTTCCGGCTAGAAGCGTTGACAATCTGCGGGCCGGATGTGGCCGACCTGCAAACGCGGCTTGCACCAGTTTTTGATGACGACCGGGTGCTGTTTCAAACCATGTCCGATCGGATGATGCAGGCAGTGTTTCTGACTGCAGGTGGGCGGCGTATCCTAACATGATCATCCGCCGTGCGCGGCCCGAGGACGCAGAGCCTTTGACGCTGATCCTGAACGACGTGATCGCAAACACGACGATCACATTTACTTCGGACCTCAAAACCGTTGATTACCTGCGCGACGAGATCGCAGCACGGGGGGCCGCGTTCCAAGTGGTCGAGGTGGACGGGGTTGCGGCTGGCTATGCCAGTTACTTTCCGTTCCGAAATGGGCCGGGCTATGCGCGCACCAAGGAGCACTCTATCGCTTTGGCCGCGCAGGCGCGCGGGGTCGGGGCAGGGCGTGCCTTGATGACCGCACTCGAGGACGTGGCCCGCAAAGACAAGGTGCATTCCCTTTGGGCCGGAGTCAGTGCGGAAAACCCGGTGTGGCGGGCGTTCCACGCGGCCATCGGATTTGACGAGATTGCCACATTGTCCGAGGTCGGGTTCAAGTTCGACCGCTGGATCGATCTTGTGCTGATGCAGAAAAAGCTCTGATGCCGCACTGACAAAATCGGCGGTTTCGCGTAAACTACATCCATGTCGATCTGGACGCGCATTGCCGATGCTGTCTCGGCCCTTGCCTCTGGCGAAGGGCTGGCCGAGGTGTTCGACCGTTTGCGCACACCCCCCGAAAAGACCGTTGCATTCACCATCGCCGTGATCGCCTTATCGGCCAAAATGGCCAAGGCGGATGGGCTTGTGACCCGGGACGAGGTCATGGCCTTTCGTGAGGTGTTTCATATTCCAAGCGAGGACGAAGCAGGGGCTGCTCGGGTCTTCAACCTTGCTCGTCAGGACGTTGCCGGGTTCGAGGAATACGCCAAACGCATCCAAGCGATGTTTGGCCAAGACCAAGGCACGCTGTGTGATCTGATGGAGGGGTTGTTCCATATCGCAATGGCGGATGGCACCTATCACCCCGGCGAAGATGCTTTCCTGCTGCGGGTGGCCGAGATTTTTGATCTGCCGGACGGCTCGTTCCGGCGGTTGAAGTCGCGCTTTGTGCACGATGCCGAACAGGACCCGTTCGATGTACTGGGTGTCAGCCCCGACATGTCATTGGACGAGATCCGCAAGACATGGCGTCAGCTTGTGCGAGACAGTCACCCGGACAAAATGATTGCTCGGGGCGTTCCGGAAGAAGCTGTCAAGCTGTCGGAACGGCGTCTGATTGACATCAATCGCGCGTGGGAGGAGATCTCGGCGCGCGAACACGCCTGATCTCTTTGTGATGCGCATCGCAACCTACAATGTCGAATGGTTCGACTCGTTGTTTGATGATGACGGGCAGCTGGTTCTGGACGGATCATGGTCGGCGCGGCATGACGTGACCAAACTGATGCAAACAGAGGCGTTGGGGACTGTCTTCACCGCGCTTGATGCGGATGTGGTCATGGTGATCGAAGCGCCGGACACAAATCGCCACCGGGATACGGTGCGCGCGCTTGAAAGCTTTGCTGCAGCGTTCGATCTGCGGGCGCGTCGAGCGGTGATGGGGTTCAGCAATGATACGCAGCAAGAAATCGCGCTGATGTACGACCCCGACGTGGTGTCGGCGCAACATGATGCCAAGGGGCAGGCGCCGGTTCCGGGTGCGCCGCAGATGCCGGGCGCTCCGCGGTTCGATGGGACGTTTCGCATTGATCTGGATATCGACGCGACCGAGGACAAAGTTGTGTTCTCGAAACCACCGCTTGAGGTGGCACTGACCGTCAAGACGACCGGGCAGGTGATCCGCCTGATCGGCGCGCATCTGAAATCCAAGGCACCGCATGGGGCGACCAATCGGGACGAGGTGATGCGCTTGTCCATCGCCAATCGCCGCAAACAATTGGCGCAAGCGATCTGGTTGCGGGCGCGGGTGGACGAACATCTTGAGGCGGGCGAGCCATTGATCGTCATGGGGGATTTGAACGATGGCCCCGGTCTGGATGAATACGAACATCTGTTTGGGCGCAGTTCGGTTGAGATCATTCTGGGCAGTAAGCCGCACGCGTTGTTCGATCCGCATGCCTCAAAGGCGTTGTTGCGTCGGATTGGGCCACAACCGACCACGGCGCGGTTTTATATTTCGCAAGATAAGCGGTATCTACAGGCGTTGCTTGACTACGTGATGGTGTCCGCTGATTTGCGGTCTAAGGCTCAGGGATGGCGCATCTGGCATCCGTTCGATGACCCCGCATGTTGGACCACTCCAGAGTTGCGAGACGCGCTGCTAATGGCGTCAGATCATTTCCCGGTGACGCTTGATATCGACCTTTAGGTGAAATCTGCAGCTGGATCGCCTATATTGGCTTTATGAAACAGATACCCGCACTGACACTGGCTGTGGCATTGATCCCTTTGGGAGCCATTGCGCAAGAGGATGAAGGCACCAGCCTTATGGAGGAGGGCGCAAAGCTATTCTTTCGTGGGCTTATGTCTGAAATGGAACCGGCCTTGCGCGAACTTGAAGGGCTTGCGGACGAGATCGAACCTGCGTTGCGCAGCTTTGCCGAAGAGATGGGACCGGCGTTGCATGATCTGATGGAGCAGGTCGATGATTGGTCGGCTTACGAGCCGCCGGTGGTTTTGCCGAACGGGGATATCCTGCTCAAACGCAAACCGGAAAGACCCGCCCCCGACGCGTTGACCGCGCCGGAAGACGGTGAGATCGACATCTGATCGCGTCACTCTGCCGGGTGGGCAAAACGGCTTTGACGGGTGGTCTTGAGGATCGTGTCGGTGGCAATCGCGCCCGCTGCGATGGACAGGATCGCCAAAAGGGCCGCGAAGGACAGGGTCGGAACACCTGCAAGACCGGCGCCCACTGTGCTGCCGCCTGCCAGAACGCCTCCAGCACCCATGAGCACAGCGCCGCCTGCATAGCGCCCGGTTTC
>NZ_CBFHLV010000097.1:0-7517 GCF_965656765.1 Marivita sp.
CATTGGACCGAACTATTCCGATGTGTTGCCAAAAACATAGGGGCGCGCGCCGTCTTCCCAAACAGGGATTTTTGTCATGGCCTTCTGAAAATCGGCGCTTTGAAGGAAGCCATCCAGCCAAAGGATCACGTGGGGCCAAGGCTGCGCATCAAACCAGGCACGGTCAATGTGGGCGAACTGCCGGACGAATGGAAAGATCGCAATGTCGGCCAGAGTGGGACTGTCGCCTGTCAGGAAAGCCTGCATGGCCAATCGCGTTTCAAGAGACTGAATGAATTCAGACGCTTTCGCCTGTTCGGATTGCGGATCGAGATCAGGATAACGGACGGCGTATTTTGTATGATCAAGCGCCGATTTGAAGGGTCCGTCGTTCTGGGCAATCAGAGTTTCGCCAATATTGGGCATGTTCAGCAGCCCATCCGGATCACTTTGCCCAAGCGCCCAATGCATGATGTCGAGGCTTTCATCTAAATTCAGAACGCCCGCTTGCAGATTGGGTACCGTGGCCGAAGGTGATGAACTGAGAAACGCCTGCGGCTTATCTTTCAATTTGATCTCGCGCAGTTCCACCTCCAGCCCCGCGCTCAAAACTGCCATCCGCGCCCGTATTGCATAAGGACAGCGACGAAAGGACCACAGGATCGGTCGAGGCATGGTCAACATGTCTTGGTTCATGGGGGCACTGTAAGAATAATAGAGTTTGCAGCAAAATCGAAACCTTCGGGCGAGCTTCACAACGATAACAGGATGATCGCTTCATTTCCTAGCGACAACCTCAGCCCTTTGTACATTTATGCAATCGCAGCGAATGTCGGCAATGCGAGCTGCAGAGCAGTGGCGAGACCCTTGCGTCAACGGCAGCAGTGGGCCTTCCTCAACGAGGCCTAGCGGCGCGGGACAGGTCCACACAGGCAAATTCGGATTTGGGGCTACCGAACGGGGTTCAAGTAATTTTATTCAGATAATAACCAATTTAAAATCTGACACTTGCCTTTCTTTTGCGCCCCGCACCCCGGCACCATTTTTATTATGAAAAATCAGCATCCTGCGACTAACAGTCGTTACAACGCGATGTATGGAGTGAGGTTTCAAGCCAAACCAATGAACGTCATTTAGTAGTTCATACACCGAGCTTTCTAGGAGCACGGCAAGACGATGCGGCTTAAAGCACGAGAACACATTGGCATTAATTCCACAAGCCAATGCTCGGATTTGTTAATCGCGTAAGACCGCCATACTGTTGCTGTCCCACGCCGCCCAGATCGGGTCATCGCCAATTGAATGTCCGGTGTCGGAATCGACAAACGCCCGCAGTCTTGCACCATCGGTCTGGTCTACGACCATATCCACAGCCATTCGACTGCCGAGAAACGTCCGGCTGATCACGCGGCCCTGAACTGCGTTGGGCAAATCCGGGCGTTTTTTGTGAAAGCCGAGCTTTTCCAGTCTGACGGAGGCCGTGATTGACGCGCCTTCGGTCGGGACGCCCGATGGTGCATGGCCTCGCAGGGTTTGGCCGAACCAATCCATCACAACTGCCCCACCATCAACGCCGCGCATCTTGCCCGATAGCAGGTTTGTCTCACCAATAAATTCGGCGACAAAACGGCTTATGGGGTGGAAATAGAGGTCTTCCGGTGTGCCGTCCTGCTCGACACGGCCTTGGTTCATGACAACGATCCTGTCTGACATCGTCAGGGCCTCTTCTTGATCGTGGGTGACAAAGAAGAAGGTTTTGTGGGTCTGACGCTGAATGGATTTAAGTTCCCGCTGCACCTGTCCCCGTAATTTGGCATCCAGCGCGCCGAGTGGTTCGTCCAAAAGCAAAAGCGCCGGATCCGGGGCCAGTGCGCGTGCCAAGGCCACCCTCTGCCGTTGCCCACCAGACAACTGCTCAGGATATCGATCAGCAAACCCATCAAGCTCGAGGAACGACATGATTTCGTCCAGCCGCCGCTTAATCGCAGGTTTGTCCATCCCTTTGAGTTCGAGCGCAAATGATATGTTCTGTTGGACCGTCATGTGGGGGAAAAGAGCGTAGTCCTGAAACACCATGTTCACGTGGCGCTTTTCCGGCGGTTGGTTCGTAACGTCTTCGCCATCAAGAATAACGCGCCCAGTGTCTGGTCGTTCAAACCCGCCGAGAATCCGCAGGGTCGTGGATTTGCCACAGCCAGATGGGCCGAGGAAAGTCACGAACTCCCCTTCCGCAATATCGAGCGACAGATTTTCTAGTGCGACCGCATCACCGAAGCGTTTGGATATACCTTCTATATGGACAAGTGGGGATGTCATACCTGACTCTCCTTGTTGGCGCGGCGGGTAAATCGTTCGGCCCAGATGCCAATGGCCGCAGTGAGTACAAGCGCGACAGTGGCAATCGCATTGATTTCTGGCGACATACCAGATCGCAGCATTGCGAAGATCAGCACCGGAAGTGTCGGTTCGTAGCCTCCGAGAAAGAAGGACCGCACGAAATCGTCAAAGCTTAGCAGCAGGCAAAACACGCTGGCGCCCAAGATCGCCGGGACGAGATACGGCAGCGTAATCCGCATGAACGCGATAAGCGGGTCAGCCCCAAGGTCGCGCGCCGCTTCGATCTGGCTTTTGGGTAAGGTCGATAGCCTTGCCATCACAACCAGTGAAACAAATGGCACGTTGTGCACAGCGTGCGCCCAGATAATCGCGCCCATGCCCGGCTCAATGCCTAGCGTGCGTGCGTAGATGCGAAACGCGATTGCGGAAATGATCCCCGGCACCAGTGCCGGCAGCACCATGAGGCCAAACGTGACCGCCCGCCCCCAAAACTTACGACCCTCGAGCAAAACCGCAACCCACGTGCCAACAATCACGGAAATCAGTGTCGACAGGATGGCGATCAAAACGGAATAGCCGAATGTATAAAGCACCTCTGCATCAGAAAACACGCCAGTGTACCAATCAAGAGTCCAGGACCGGATTGGAAACCCGATGAACTTGCTGTCCTTGAAACCCATCATGACCATCAGGATCAGCGGCACAAAGACGTACAAGACAAACGCCCAATAGACACAGGCCAAAAAGATGCGGTTGCCGCGATTCAACTCGACCCGTTGGTTCATTTTGTGTCTCCTTTGCGGAGCATGTTCATCAATTTCTGAAAGACACCTGTGATCACCAAAGCAGCCGTGAACATGATTACTGCAAAGGCTGCGCCGGTGGGCCATTCGTCGCCCGCCACATGGAAGAACCCGGCAATGGTCTCTGCGAAGACCGTCGTTGAAGGCCCCCCTAAGAGCACCGGGGTCGCGTAGAACCCTGTTGAGATCAGAAAGACCAGAGTGCAGCCCGATGAGATACCTTCGATGGTCAGCGGAAGTGATATACGGCGGAACCGGGTCCAGGCCCCTGCTCCAAGATCGGCGGCCGCTTCATTCATACTTTGCGGCAATTTCTCAAGTGCTGAATAGAGCGGCAGCAGCATGTAGAGCGCAGTAAGGTAGACGATTCCGATCCCCATGGAAAAGCTGGTGTACATAAACGGAATGGGGCGATCGATCAGCCCAAACCATTTGAGCACAAGGTTAACGGCCCCCGTATTGCCCAGTAGAATCATGATCGCATAGGTGCGCACGATTTCCCCAACCCAGAAAGGAATCAAGAGCAGCAAGAGCATAAGCATCTGGTTCTTGCGGCTGACATGGCGCGCGAGGAAATAGGCCACGGGATAGGTGATGATCAGCGTGCACAAGGTGAACACCGCAGCAAAGGTCAGCGTTCGGAAAAACGGCTGCCAGAAAATGCGATCTCCAAAGAACCGCATGTAATTATCGACTGTAAATTCCTGCGGCGTGCCCGGTGCCACTGGATACGCGTCAATCAGGGACACACGCAACATCTGAAGCATGGGCCCCAGATGCTGGGTCAGAAGCCAAAGGATCGGGAACGCAGCAAGGATCACAAACTGTCGGCGCGGTGACGCAGTCAGAAACGCTGAAAACGCACGATATGGTCCCCAATTGGCGACCCGTCCCCAGAATGGACGGTCACCCGAGGGCACCGCATGGCCGTCGCGGTCTTTGCGCACGGATGCGTCATAGGTCATCTGACGAATACCTTTCTCGACGGGAAATCTGTGTCGGCCCGCCACATTCGGCGGCGGGCCTCAGGGTCACACGGATCAGGCGGCCTTGACCGCCTCGACCGCTGGATCGACAAGACTGTATTTCATCTCGTTGGCCTCGGCGCGGAAGAACTGGAGATTGGCCAGCTGCTCTTCCGGGAAGGACGTCGATTTCTTTTCGAGGTCCGTCAGATAGTTTGACGCGTCCTTGTAGGTCGAGATAAAGCCCGACGCCTTGGTCATCGCGGCACCGATCTCAGGCGAGGCGAGAATTGCGTCAAGGAAAGTGTATGCGTTGTCCACATTTGGTGCGTTGTTTGCGACGTTATACGTATAGACAAAGCCGTAAGAGCCTTCGTTCGGGATCGTCATACCAAGCGGGAAGCCATCATTGATCAGCGCTGCCGCTGGTCCGTTCCAGCTATGGCCCAGTGCGATGTCTTGGTTGACCATCATCTGCTGGAATTCCGCACCACTATCATAATATTTACGGACCAATGGCTTATGATCGATCAGGAACTGCTTGGCCTCTTCCACGATGGCAGCGGCCTTTTCCGGATCGTCCATGTATTCGACCATGTTGCCATCGTAACCCATCTTGAGCATCACGATCGACATCATATCCTGAATGATATACGCGGTTTGACCCGAATATTTTTCCGAGAATAGTGTGTTCCAAGTCATCGCTTCTTCCTGCGAGACAAGCTCAGTGTTGTAGGACAGAACCTCCATACCGGACAGGATCGGTGCGCCCCATTTTTCACCGTTGATCGTCGACCAATCGCTTTCCGAGAAGGTTGGGTTGATGTTGCCCCAATTGCTAAGGCGGCTGGTGTCCAGAGGGGCCAGCAATTCGTTATCGATGAACTGCAGGAAGCGGTGGCCTGCAACGGTCATAATATCAACGGTTGGATTAGGCTGTTCAGCAGCGAGCAAATTGAACTGTTTGCCCTGATCGTCCACAAGGCGCACGTTAACTTTGATGCCGGTTTCGGACTCAAACTGTTCTTTGAAGCTTTCGGGCACAAAATCGTTGTACGTCCAGATATTGACCTCTCCACTGCCCTGCGCAGCCGCACGGCGTAGATAGGCCGGGCTTGCCACCGCAGCACCAGCAAGTGCGGTTGTGCCGATAAAGCGGCGGCGGTTCATCAAAAGCTTGGTCATGTCATCATCTCCTTGTTGTATATTTTTTTGTTTCCGTACGCTTAGTGTTCATGACGCCAGGTCATCTGTCTAGCGCAACAGACCGGTACGGGCGGCCTGCTGCAAGTCGTCAAGGCTGTAACGTTCTAGATCGAGCGCAGTCAGCAGTTCGTTTTCCCGCGCGAAATCGCGGTCGTACATGGCCGAGAAAACCTGAATCCCGGCTTCGTGCAAAATGGCTGGTCGATCGACCAGCCGCCCTAGAACAGCGGTAAGTTGTAAGCCATATGGCACATCTTCGGTCACGTAACGGCTATCAGCGGTTGCAGGGCCGGTACCGCCATTTCCTTGTGCGTGCATCTGCTGGTTCATCTCGGAAATCGACGCGACGGGGACGTGAAAGCTGAGGTGAAAATGCTCGAAGATCGTTTTTACTGAAAGGCCCAGCGCTTCTGCAATGGCAAGTCGTTCCAGATCAAGTTTTTCTAGCAGCCGTCCCACCTTGGGTGTCACGTTCTGCCCTTGGCTCCACACCTCGCCACGTTCCATGCGGGTAATGTTGCCAAGAGCAATCCCCAGATGGTTCTGTGGGTTCAGGTTTGACAAGGAAATCGCCAGAAGCCCGTCGCGCGGCTGAAATCGATCGCCGAACAGGTTTTGGCACAGGGCCAGTGCCGCCTCTGAAGCACTGTCAGGAACAGTGCACAGATCGACCCGGCTACGCACGGTATTGACCCGAACCACCGGCCCGTCTTGCCGCCGCCCGGTGACGACGGTTGTGCCCCACGCGGTAATCGGGGTCGACACGCCGCGCGCCTCCAGCAAACGCATCAAATAGATCGCTCCCATTGAAGCATGAGACGACATGATCACGTGCTGGCCAGCGCTTATGTGAGGGGCAAGCGCATCCATGACGGCCTTGTGACCGTAACCTGGCACGGCAATGATCAGAACGTCATTTTCCAAAACCAGATGTTCAGCCGACGCCGCGATGCGGGGCGAGAAATCCAATTCAAGTGCGCCTCCCGCTGTGACGCTGCCTTTCAAGCCGTATGTCCCGGAACCAGAAGGCGACCAGAGCATCGGGTCGTGCCCCTGATCCGCCAAAAGCGCGGCTGTCCCCAACGCGATGGAGCCTGCTCCGGCGATGCCGACCTTCACCGCGCTCATGCCGTTCCCTCAGACCGGACCGGATCACCCAGCACATGCATCAACCGATTGGCCCATCCAAAGAGCGAAGACGATAGGATCAGGTCCAGAATTTCTTCATCCGTCAGCCCAACCGCACGCAACGCGGCCATGTCTTCAGGGCCAGCGTTCGGGGGCGCTTCCGACAGCTTGCGTGCAAATGCAAAGATCGCGGTATCGCGTGGTGACAAATCAGCATTCGCGCCGTCTGCGAAAAGCTTGTCAGTCACGTCGGTGCTGTTTTCCAGCTTGGCGTGCCTGTCCGCATGCACCGCAGCGCAGTATATGCATCGATTGACCATAGACGCAGCAATTGCCCCGAGTTCGCGTTCCGCGCGGGACATGCCGCCTTCGTCATACATGATCGCGTTGAACAACGGAGATCGCACGGCGAGGCTTTCCACGTCGTGCGCCAGTGTCAAGACATAGGCCGACACCTTGGTGTTCGACGGCGTGACTTTCAGCGCATCAAGTTGCGCGGGCGTGGCCTCATTGAGTTTTAGCGGCGTCACCCGCGGCTGCCACTCGGGCACCCGGCGCGTGAACTTGTGCACCACGCGGCTCATTGATTGCCCCCCTGCATCAGGCGCAAACCGGCAACCACCCGAACCTGGTAGGCTACAAACGCCACCAACTCGCATATGCGCACGATGTCGGCATCGCTGATACCAGTTGCTTTTAGACGAGCAATATCCTCCGCTTCAATTTCTCTCGTTGCGTTGGCTGTCTTATCGACAAAGGTGACCAGCACGGAATCCTCTGAGCCACCGTCCTGCGCTGGATCACTGATGTGCGTACGTGCACCAGCGACTTGAGCGTAACGCGTTGCAAGTACAGCATCACCCGCTTGTGCCGCGATGCGTGCGGCAATGGCGGCGCGGAGGTCATGCGGAAAGGCGCCACATTCCTTTGGTCGTAGAACCGCATCTTCTGCAGCTTGTGTCATGGCAAAGATATTGGCGCGAGTCTGCACCGCATCTGTTATGGATCCAGTCTTTTTCACTCCCGCCGACGAAAGCGATGTCGTGTCAAACACGCTCATGCGACCTTGCCCTTCTGGCTATTCTGTTCAAGCTCTGTC
>NZ_CBFHLV010000098.1:0-7059 GCF_965656765.1 Marivita sp.
TACAACGCAGAGCTCACGGCTAAAATAGCCGCTGAGTGACGAACTCCAACATCTCCGGAAAACCCGGTCTGGTTCAGGACGATAGTCGCCAGCCCTTGCTTGGAGCCGGTGCCAAAGCTCTGCCAATAGCTTTCAAGTGCCTTGCCAGTCGTGATTTGGTGGTGACCCATGATGATCGTGATATCGCCTACCCCGATTTGACCATCCAGCCGGGCGAAAGTGTTGCCATTTCCGGGCCTAGCGGTGTCGGCAAGACAACACTTCTTCGCCTGCTGGCGGGACTTGAACAACCCAATTCTGGTTTTGTTGAAATCAGCGGTGCGGTGTTGACCTACATGACTGCTGATGCGTGGCGGGCGTCTGTGGGATGGATGCCGCAAACACCTCGGTTCACGGGCCAATCGTTGCGAACTAATATCGGCTTTGGGAATGAGCTAGATGATGCTGTATTGGACGTTACGCAGGTCGCGCCGATCATTGCGACGCTTCCGCACAAAGACAAAACAGCCTTGGCCGAAAACGGCGCGGGGCTTTCTGGCGGTGAGGCGCGCCGGGTTATGCTGGCGCGAGCGCTAAACAGAAAACCTCGGATCGTTTTTGCGGATGAACCCACGGCTGATCTGGATGCCGACACGGCGCAAGACATCATTGACGGACTTTTGGCGTACGTGGACGGGGGCGGAACTCTGATCGCGGCGACACATGCTCCACGCTTGATTTCACAGATGCAGCGGCATCTTGAGCTTGAGGTCCCCGAATGAAATCGTTGGCGAAACTAATGCTTCTTTTGTTCCGAGGCGAAAAACGTGCCTTCGCTCAAGGGTGCGCTCTTTCGCTCTTGGTGCTGGTCATGGGTGTGGCTTTGCTGGCGCTGTCGGGTTGGTTCATCACGGCTGCGGCTGCGGCTGGCATGGTTGGTCTAGGCACCCTGTTCAACGTATTCGCACCTTCAGCAATGGTTCGGTTTCTTGCCTTGGGGCGCACTGCCGCGCGGTATGGAGAGCGGTTGACGACCCATGATGCAACTTTGCGCGCATTGTCAAACCTCCGAGGTCAGTTGCTAATGGGCGTTCTGAAATCACCCTACAGACAGCTTGAGCGCCTGCGCGCGAGTGTTTTTCTCAATCGCGTCACCGCCGATATCGACGCGCTTGACGGTTTGGCCCTACGGCTTTTACTGCCGGGCATTGCTGGATTGGCGGTGATTTTGGTATCAGCGATTGCTGTTGGTCTAATGGTTCACCCCTCTATCGGTTTGGTAATCCTGGTTGGGTATGGATTTGGCCCGACGCTTGTCTTTCTTGTGGGGCAGTCGCTTGCGGAACGTCCGTCGCGCCGAGCCGAAGCCGAAATGCAAGCCTTACGTAGCCGTGTCATCGACCTCATCACGGTGCGCGAAGAACTTATTGCCTTTGGGCAGGTTCCAAAGGCGCAGGCCAGTATCGGCAAAGCTGCAAACTACCAGTTGAACGGGCAGGCGTCGGTTGAAGCGATCGAGAGACAGACAGGGTTCTGGCTTGAATTGATGGGCTGGAGTGTTGTGACGCTGTCGCTCGGGATCGGCGCGTCACTGGCGCAATCGGGTACAATTTCTCCGGCTCAGGCGGCAATCGGCATTTTCACAGCGCTCGCCCTATCTGAAACGGTAGCACCGGTACGCCGTGCTTTGTCCGAAATTGGCCAAATGCGGACTGCAGCAAAGCGAATTGCACCAATGCTGGATCAGGCGGATCAGACCGTGGCGACTGACCCGTTTCATGGTTCGGATAAACCGCTTGCTGCCGATGACCTTGTTGCAACGCGCGGGCTAAATGGCAGCCCTTTGTTTGCACCGCTTAGTTTCTATGTCGCGCCTCGAGAAACCGTGGCTCTAACCGGGCGAAGCGGATGCGGTAAATCCACAATCCTGCTCATGGCGGCAGGTCAGATCGCACCAAGCGGAGGGGATTTGTCATACGGCGGTGCTTCTCTGCATTTGATCCCAGCCGAAACCCTGAACACGCATATCGCTATGGTCCCACAAAGACATGCATTGGTCGCGGGCACGATTGCCGAGAACTTGCGGTTGGCCGCCCCGGACGCGTCGGATGCAGAGCTTTGGGAGGCGCTGGAGGTGGTTCAGCTTGCACAGACAATTCGAGCCAAAGGTGGTTTGGATGCGCGTTTGGAGTTTCGCGGTACCGGGTTGTCCGGGGGCGAGGGGCGGCGGCTTGTCTTAGCGCGGGCGCTTTTGTGCAAGCCGGATCTTTTGCTCTTGGACGAGCCGACCGAGGGGCTGGACTCGCCATTGGCGAAATCAGTTTTGGATGGGTTGCGCAAAGCCATGCCGAAAGCCGCTATTCTTATGGCAGCTCACAGACCCGAAGAAGTCGCCTTTGCCGACCGCGTTGTGCAGGTTGTCTCGAACGCGACAAACTTCCTCAAATAATCCGCATCTTTGATGCGGGTTTTTGACTCAGATCAAATTACACATCTCTGAATCAGCATATGACGTGGTTAATCCGCATCGTGGATGCGTAATTTAACCATTAAGGAGTCCCCCTCATGGAGATCGGACTGGTCGAGCTGTCGCGCATGCAATTTGCGCTGACCGCCATGTATCACTTTCTCTTCGTGCCGCTGACACTGGGTCTGTCGATCCTCGTGGCGATTATGGAAACCGTCTACGTCATGACCAACCGTCCAATCTGGCGGCAGATGACGAAGTTTTGGGGCACGCTATTCGGCATTAACTTTGTTTTGGGTGTCGCCACCGGTATCACGATGGAATTCCAGTTCGGGATGAACTGGAGCTACTACAGCCATTACGTTGGCGACATCTTCGGCGCGCCACTGGCCATCGAGGGCCTGATGGCCTTCTTCCTTGAAGCGACCTTTGTCGGCCTTTTCTTCTTTGGCTGGGACAAGCTGAGCAAAGTCCAGCACATGGTCGTGGCCTGGTTGGTTGCCATCGGGTCGAATTTTTCGGCGCTGTGGATTCTGATCGCCAATGGCTGGATGCAGAACCCTGTAGGGGCTGAGTTCAACCCCGATACGATGCGCATGGAAATGACGTCGTTCTTTGACGTGCTCTTTAACGAGGTGGCGCAGGCGAAATTCGTGCACACCGTCTCGGCCGGCTACGTAACCGCGTCCGTCTTCGTGCTGGGCGTCTCGGCGCTCTACCTGATTCAGAACAAGCACAAGGACTTGGCGCGTCGGTCGATTGCTGTTTCCTCGGCCTTTGGCCTTGCGGCTGCACTGTCGGTCGTCGTGCTTGGTGACGAATCCGGATACTCGGCCAGCCACACCCAAAAGATGAAGCTCGCGGCGATAGAAGCGATGTGGGAAACCCACGACGCACCGGCACCCTTCACTGCGATCGGCTTTCCGGATCAAGAAGCACGTGAAACCCACTATGCGCTGGAAATCCCTTGGGCGATGGGCCTGATCGGCACACGTAGCCTCAACAAGGAAATCCCCGGGATCAATGATCTGGTGGCGGAATCCGAGGACCGAATCCGCGAAGGTCTGATTGCTTATGACGCGTTGATGACCATCCGCGAAGAACGCGAAGCAACGCCACAAGCCGTGCGCGACAGTTTTGAGGCACATTCGGAAAACCTGGGCTTTGCCCTTTTGCTCAAGCGCTATGTCGATGACCCGCGCACTGCGTCTGAAGAGCAGATCAAGATGGCTGCCGATGACACCGTTCCCGGTGTGGCCCCTCTGTTCTGGGCGTTCCGCATCATGGTGGCGCTTGGGTTCAGCTTTATCGCTGTGATGGCCTATTTCTTCTACCGCGCCTCGTTCCGGAACATGCAGTTCCCGCGCTGGTCGCTGTATGCCGCCGTTGCCATCATCCCGACACCATGGATTGCGGCAGAGCTGGGGTGGTTCGTAGCCGAGTTTGGCCGCCAGCCCTGGACCGTGGACGGCGTGCTGCCAACGGCGCTGAGCGCGTCGCATCTTAGCATTGCGGATTTGCTGATCACACTGGCCGGGTTCCTCATCTTCTATTCGGTCCTCTTCGTGATCGAGGTCAGCCTGATGGTGAAATACATCCGCAAAGGCCCGTTCCAGGACGTCGACGAAACCAATGCCTGGCAGGAACGGCACGAGGCGCGGCTGCGCGCTGAGACACCCGCTCCAACCCTTGCAGCCACACCTGCGGAGTAAGACAGATGATCCTTTTTGAACTTATCGAATACGATATCCTTCGCGTGATCTGGTGGGCGCTTCTGGGCGTGCTGCTGATCGGATTTGCCCTGACTGACGGGTTCGACATGGGGGTCGGCGCATTGCTGCCCTTCGTCGCCAAGACGGACGTCGAACGCCGCGTGGCGATCAACACAGTCGGCCCGGTCTGGGAAGGCAACCAAGTGTGGTTCATCCTTGGCGGCGGCGCGATCTTTGCCGCGTGGCCACCGCTTTACGCTGTCAGCTTTTCGGGCTTCTACCTTGCGATGTTCGTGGTGCTGGCAGCCTTCATCGTGCGCCCCGTCGCGTTCAAATATCGCTCCAAGCGGGATGACGCCACATGGCGCACCCGCTGGGATTGGGCGCTGTTTGCCGGTGGTGCGGTGCCAGCACTTTTGTTCGGCGTGGCGGTGGGCAACGTGTTGCTGGGCGTGCCGTTCTACCTGACCGAAGACCTGATGCCGATGTATCCGGGTAACTTTGCCATCAAGTTCATCGGCCTCTTGCGTCCCTTCGCGCTGTTGGCCGGGGTGGTATCGCTGTCGATGCTGCTGATGCACGGTGCTGCGTGGTTGTCGCTCAAGGCCGAGGGTGTGGTCGCCGAACGCGCCCGCGCCATCGGGATCAAGGCGGGCATCGTTGCCGCTGCGGGCTATGCGCTTGCGGGGATCTGGCTTGCCTTGGGCGTTGATGGTTTCGCCTTGGGTGAGGTCGCAGCCAATGGCCCGTCAAACCCGCTCTATTCTGAGGTCACCCGCGGTGGATCATGGCTGTCGTCTTATGCCGCGCGTCCGTGGATCACGATTGCACCGATCATGGGCTTTGTCGGAATCGCACTGGCGGTGATGGGGCTGCGCGCGGGCCGCGAAGTGTCGACACTGCTCTGGTCAAAGATGGGCATCCTCGGAATCATCTCGTCTGTTGGCTTGACCATGTTCCCTTTCATCCTGCCATCGACCCTTGATCCGAACAGCTCTCTCACCGTGTGGGACGCATCGTCGTCGCATCAGACGCTGTTCATCATGCTGGTGGTCACGGCGATCTTTATGCCGCTGATCCTGATGTACACCGCATGGGTTTACAAAGTGCTCTGGGGCAAAGTCACCGAAGCGCAAGTCACTGAAAACGCTGACACAGTTTACTGATGGAGACGAAAATGAAACCTATCGCAACAGCACTGGCCGCACTGGCAATTGCCACTGCCAGCCTGGCTCCAGCGGCCCCGGCTTTTGCACAAGACGCCGATAAGCCTGGTCTCTTTGTGAACCTGACAACCGACGACACATGGTCCGCCGCCAAAGCCATCATGTTCGCCCATGAAAAGGCGCTCAAGAACGGGCACGAACCGGTCGCAATCTGGCTGAACGTGCGGGCCGTCTATCTTGCCGACAAAAAGCGCCCCAGCCACATTCACGGGCTGATGGCCGAAAACGGCACTTCGGTCCAGGACATGCTGACAGCGTTTATCGCCGATGGCGGCCAAGTGATCATGTGCAGCGCCTGTTCCAAAGCCGCCGGACTGACCGAGGCCGACTATATCGACGGCGTGACCATGGGAACATGGCCTGTTGTCGAAGGTCTGCTGTTCGATCCCGATGTCAAAACCCTCGCTTGGTAACCCGAAAGGATCAAAACCATGTGGTATTTCGCTTGGCTTCTTGGGCTTCCCCTCGCCGCTCTCTTCGCCGTCCTGAACGCGATCTGGCTTGAGATGCGCACCGACGCTTGTTTCTCAGATGAAGGAGACTGTCCGATGGGTGAACACACCCATTAAACGTCCGCACACCGAATGACCGGGGGCTTGTTCCTTCCTCCCCCAGTCCGGCGCGGGCCCCGTTATGGCAAGGGGCCTGCGCCTCACACCTCACATGAAACCCTCAAAGGATATACTAAATGAAAAAGATCATTCTCTCTGCTTGTGCAGCGTTTGCCCTCACAGGACCTGCGCTTGCGCAAGAAGCCCCGGAAACGCTGGTCACAATCCTGACCGCACCTGAACCCCAGACTCAATTGATGGCGATGGTTCTGGCCGTTCAAGCTGCGCAACAGGGGGCTGCACCTCATATCTTGCTTTGCGGTCCAGCGGGTGACCTTGCGCTGAAAGACGCGCCTGCAACTGCAACCACACCGCAACCACCGCGCGATATGAGTCCTCAAGGATTGCTGACCAAGATCGCTGGTATGCCCAATGCCAAGGTCGAGGTTTGCGCCATCTACTTGCCTGGAAAAGGCGCGCAAGCCGATGTGCTGATGGATGGTGTCACCGTGGCTCAACCGCCTGCAATGGCAGCCGCGATGATTGCACCGAACGCCCGGATCGCAAGCTACTGACACGAAGGCCCGCGGACTCAAGGGTTCGTGGGCTTTTTCATCTTCACTTCGAATGTATGCGGAGGAATACACTCATGGACACCAAGCTGAACAGACGACAGATGCTGTCGCTCGCGGCTGGCGTCGCGGCACTGGCCACAACCAGCACAGCCGACCGCGCAGAGGCCCAGATCGCCACGAAGGCACGTATCGTCATAATCGGTGCAGGGGCGGGTGGAACCTCGCTTGCAAACCGGTTGGTGACGCGCCTCGACGGTGCGCAAATCACGCTGATTGACCCACGCGCAGAGCACTTGTATCAACCGGGGTTGTCGCTTGTGGCGGCTGGTTTGAAACCTCAAAACTATGTGGTGTCCAAGACAATTGACTGGCTGCCCGACGGCGTCACTCTGATTTCTGAGGCTGCCGCTGCGATTGATCCAGAGGCCAGGACGGTCGATACCACCAGCGGCCAGACCGTTGCCTATGATTTTCTTGTCGTGGCCCCGGGCTTGATCCTGGATCACGATGCAGTCGAAGGCTTTTCGCTGGATATGGTGGGCGAGAATG
>NZ_CBFHLV010000099.1:0-7048 GCF_965656765.1 Marivita sp.
TATCAATGGTGGACACTTATCAACACACTCTATGGCGCGTCAGAGCAGCCAGGCCGGACGCTTACAGCATATTGGCGATGTACGGCGGAACGTACGACACGGCAAGAGCGCGCTACGGCTTATAGAGGGGAGGAGTATCGAGTTCTTCTTCGATTATGCTGTGCTTAAGAGCCAAGTGAGAATTGTTATCCCCTCAAGTCATCGCCCTGCTCAGCTTCCGTGTTTGCGATTGGCCCGCAATGTGGGATCTGCTTGAGTTGGGTCTTCTGGCCATGGGTGTTTCGGATAGGCTGCACGCATATCCTTGCGCACATCGGTATAGGATCCCGTCCAGAACCCCGGTAAATCCAATGTCGTCTGCACAGGGCGTTTGGCTGGCGATAAAAGCGTCACGCGCAGCGGTGTGTTCCCAACCTGGGGATGCGTTTTCTGTCCAAAAAGCTCTTGTAAGCGCAGAGAGATCTCGGGGTGTTCTCCAGAGTAGTCAATTGGAATTTCCCGCCCGAGCGGAGTTGTGAATTTGCCGGGTACAGATGTGTCCAACGCTTGCATCTGGTTCCAAGCCAACATGGCGCGCAAAGGCCCAAGCAGGTCAAAGCGTTTCCAATCATCGACGCTGCGCACCCCGGTCAGATACGGCAACAGCCAATCGTCCAAACTGGCCAAAAGTGCGGTCTCGGTCATGTCGGGTATGTCTTGACCTGCGTCACGGGCCAACGCCACACGCGCTACAAATCGTCTTGCTGCGTCGGTCATGGCGGGGGACAAACCAAGTTCGCGCACGCCGTCGAGCATGGCCTTGGCTATTTCCTCGGGTGGCGCGTCCTTCCAAACCCGATCGTCCAAAGCGATTGCGCCAAGCTTTTGCTGTTGGCGCGCCAAGACGCGTCGGTCGCGCTTTGACCATTCGCATAGATCAACCCAGGCAATTTGGTCGACAAACAGATCACGCACTGCGCTTTCGCTGATCTGGATCGCTTGACGAATGCGCGCTTCTCGGGGGTTGCCATCAAGATCCGTTGCCACAATCAAACGCGCCCCGGCCAGCGCATCGCTGTCATCCATGATGGCACCTTTGCCGCCGGAAAGTTGATAACGGGGGGCATCGCCTTTGCGGCGCAATCCTATGCGGTCAGGATAGGCAAGAGCAGCCATCTCGGCCGTGCCCAGCGACCGCTTTGCGACTTTGGGCGCGGCCTTGTGCAGTCGTTGTGTCTCAATGCGAATACGCTCCAAAGCACCATGGTTCAGCGTAGCGCGCCGGGTTTCAGCAAATCGTTTGGGATTGCGAAGAGCTTCCATCCGGAGAGTTAGATCGACGCCACCACCCCGAACCGGATCCCGTTCCGCCATCAGCGCGGCCAAAGGGGCTGCGCCTGGCCCGGCGACGCCAACCATATGCGCCAGACGTGGATGTAATGGCAGACCTGACAAGATGCGCCCGTGATCCGTGATGTGGTTTTGGGCATCAAGCGCGCCCAACATCCGCAACAGTGTTTGAGCTTCCGAATAGGCGCGTTCAGGTGGCGGTGTCAGAAACGGCAGATCAAAGGGATGCGCGCCCCATAGGGCCAACTCCAATGCCAACCCGGCCAGGTCTGCGGCTTCAATCTCGGCCGGTGGGAAGGCAGCCAAGGCACCGTCTTCGCCTTTTGTCCACAACCGGTAGGCAATGCCTTCGGCGACACGCCCGGCGCGTCCGGCGCGTTGGGTGGCTTCGGCCTTGGTGATTTTTTCGGTTACCAATCTCGACATACCCGAGCCGGGATCGAACCGTGCACGTCGGGCGCGCCCACCGTCAACGACGACGCGGATGTCTTCGATGGTCAGGGATGTTTCAGCAATTGATGTGGCCAACACGACTTTGCGCCCTTGGCCTTCGGGTTGGATCGCTGCTTGTTGTGCTTTGAAGGGCATTGCTCCGAACAAGGGGCGTACGACGCAATTCTTGGGCAAGCATCCGTCAAGCGTTGACTGAACGCGACGGATTTCTCCCTCGCCGGGCAGAAAGGCGAGAATGCCTCCGTCTGATTCAGTTGCCGCAGTGTGGATCAAATCTGCCATGGCGGTTTCAAATCGGACGGTCTTCGCAATTGGTTTGTCCAGCCAGCGGGTTTCTACGGGAAAGCTGCGCCCTTCGGATGTGAGGATGGGGGCGGCCATCAAGTCGGCGACTGGGCCTGCATCCAAGGTGGCGGACATGGCCAGCAGGATCAGATCGTCCCGCAGCGCGCCTGTGATCTCAAGACAAAGTGCAAGTCCCAGATCGGCATTCAAGGACCGTTCGTGAAATTCGTCAAAGATCACTGCGCCAATGCCAGAAAGCTCTGGGTCGGATTGGATCATCCGGGTCAGAATGCCTTCGGTGACGACCTCGATGCGCGTTTTGCCGGACACTTTCGCATCCCCACGCACACGGTAGCCAACGGTTTCGCCGGGTGCCTCGCCCAAGCTTTGAGCCATGCGTTCTGCGGCGGCCCGCGCTGCCAAGCGACGGGGCTCCAGCATGATGATCTTTTGCTGAGTTAGCTTGGCGTCCAGCATCGCCAGCGGCACTCGCGTCGTTTTGCCCGCGCCGGGGGGCGCCTGCAAAACAGCTCGGCCATGCTTGTGGAGGTGCTCCACAAGCGCAGGCAGTACAGGGTCTATGGGAAGCCGTGTCATGCTGTCTTCTAGGCCCGACATGGGGCACCGGGCAAGCAGGTCAGGCGTCATCCTCGGGAAAGGCGGTCAAACAGGCCTGGGTGCCACGATCGGCCGCCCGCTCAAGGCTTGGCAGATCACGGGCAAGCTGTGCGTCACGCGTTTGCAAGGCGGCCCTGTCGACTGGCACGCGGCGAGTTACAGGGTAAGTTTCGCGATCCCAACAGGCAACCCAGCCACCGTCTTTGGTCTGGCATCGGGTAAACACCCGGCGGGTTTCGTATTCGGTGACATAATCGAAACCGCGAGCAAGGGATTTGGCGATATCAGCGCGTTCCTTCAAAGCAGCGCGATATGGACCTGCGGCATCGTTGATACAGCGTTCCTGCGGTGTCGCGCAGGCGGCCAGCAACATAAAGATAGGGATGAGAATGCGCATGGCGAAACGCTATAGTCTTCGGCGCTTGCGGGCAATTTCTTTGGTATTTTGCATGTCAGGTCGGTGAACCTGTGCCGGCCAGTTATGACTGGACGTCGATGCCCATACGTGGAGCGGCAACAAACTGATCCGTTGGGCAGGCGCGAAATTCCTCGACAGCAGGTGCTGCACCGTCCAGCGATACGGGTATTTCAAGATCACCCAAAACCGCGACCGCGCGCATGTTGTAGTTCAAGCCGTTCAGCACATTCCCAAATCCACGGTCGCGGACAGTAAGCGTGCGGGTATCCTCAACCTCGATTGTATGACGGGTCGTTGAAATGGTCAGCCCGCGTGGCCCTTCAAACCGCATGGAGAAGACGCTGGCTTCGGGCCATCCCCCTTCGCGCGACAACTGGATCGCATATTCACCGTCAGCGGGGTTGTAGGTGACCATGACAGCCACATCCGCGTCTTGATGAAACAAGGTGCAAATCGGTACTGGAGTGAAGTCCCAAGCCACAGCGGGCAGGGGAGTGAGCATCAGGGCAAGGATAAAAGCTACCGTACGCATAGAGTGATGGTAGCGTACGGTTCGATTTATGCCAGTCAGTGCGTGAAGATCAGCCTCAGTGGGGATGAAATTGGGTAGTGATTGCATATCTCACTAGCACCCAACCCAAGGAGATAGCTCTATGAAATGTCCCATCGACGGAACCGCTTTGGTGATCGCCGAACGCTCTGGTGTGGAAATCGACTATTGTCCGGAGTGCCGAGGCGTTTGGCTTGATCGTGGTGAACTGGATAAGATCATCGAACGCAGTGCAAGCTATGCAGCACCTCCGCCGCCGCCCTCTGCACCCCAACCCGCGCGCGGCACTCCAGCGGGCTATGAGGACACACGCTACCACAAAAAGAAGAAACGCGGTGGGTTTCTGGAAGACTTGTTCGACTTCTGAAGCCGGGTCGCCTAGGCCGGACGAAAATAGTCCGGCCAATGGAGGCGTTATGCGTGTTTGGATTTTGATTGCGGGTTTATTGGCCTTAAGCGCATGTGGCGTGCCTTTTGTGCCGTTTATTTAACGCGGTAAGATAAGAGGCGCTTCACGCTCAACGCTTGCGCCTTTTCACATTCCCACCTCGTTGACCCGGACGCCCTGCTGTTGAGCGTCCGGAAGATTTGACCGCTGCATCGGCGGCGGCTTCAACAGCGGATTGTCGAGCCAAAGGGTCGTCGGCAACCGCCAGATCAACAGCTTCCAAGCGTTTGACTTCGTCCCGCAACCGCGCCGCCTCTTCGAATTCAAGGTTTTCGGCCGCTTTGCGCATGTCGATCCGCAGCCCGTCGAGAACCGCTTGAAGATTGGCCCCTGCCAGCGGCTTGTCGACTTTGGCGGTGACGCGGTTCATATCAACGTCGCCTTTGTAGAGCCCTTGCAGAATATCATCGACGTTCTTCTTGACCGTAGCGGGTGTGATGCCGTGCTCTTCATTATAGGCGATCTGTTTGGCGCGGCGTCGGTCGGTTTCGGCCAGTGCACGCTCCATCGACCCTGTGATGCGGTCGGCATACATGATCACGCGGCCCTCTGCGTTCCGCGCGGCGCGGCCGATGGTCTGGATTAGAGAGGTTTCCGAACGCAGGAAACCTTCCTTATCGGCATCCAGGATTGCGACCAGCCCACATTCGGGAATGTCCAAACCTTCGCGCAAGAGGTTGATACCAATCAGAACGTCAAACGCGCCAAGGCGCAGGTCGCGCAGAATCTCGATCCGTTCGATCGTGTCGATGTCCGAATGCATATACCGAACACGGATGCCCTGTTCGTGCATGTATTCAGTGAGATCTTCGGCCATGCGTTTGGTCAGTGTTGTGACCAAGATGCGGTACCCGTCAGCAGCAACCCTGCGCACCTCGTCCAACAGGTCATCAACCTGCATTTCAACTGGTCTGATTTCAACCATTGGGTCAAGCAGCCCCGTGGGGCGGATCACCTGCTCCGTGAACACACCGCCAGTCTGTTCGATTTCCCACTTGGCCGGCGTCGCCGAGACGAACACCGATTGCGGACGCATGGCGTCCCATTCCTCGAACTTCAAAGGACGGTTGTCCATACAAGACGGCAGGCGGAAGCCATGTTCCGCCAGCGTCATCTTGCGTCTGAAGTCGCCTTTATACATGCCTCCGATCTGGGGCACGCTGACGTGACTTTCATCTGCAAACACAATGGCGTGGTCAGGGATGAATTCGAACAACGTGGGGGGTGGCTCACCCGGTGCGCGACCCGTCAGGTAGCGTGAATAGTTTTCGATCCCGTTGCAGACGCCTGTCGCTTCAAGCATTTCAAGATCGAAGTTGGTGCGCTGCTCCAACCTCTGCGCTTCAAGCAGTTTGCCGTCGGCCACGAGTTGATCCAACCGCGTGCGCAGCTCTTTCTTGATACCGATCATAGCCTGCTGCATCGTCGGTTTCGGCGTCACATAGTGGCTATTGGCGTAGATGCGGATGCGTTCGAACGTGTTGGTCTTTTCGCCGGTCAACGGGTCGAACTCGGTGATCGTCTCTAATTCGTCCCCGAAAAACGACAGCTTCCACGCCCGGTCTTCAAGGTGCGCTGGAAAGATTTCGAGGGAATCACCCCGCACCCGGAACGACCCGCGCTGAAACGCCTGATCGTTGCGCCGGTACTGCTGTGCCACGAGGTCTGCCATAACCGCGCGCTGGTCATAGCTTTTGCCGACATGCAGGTCTTGGGTCATCGCGCCGTAGGTTTCCACCGATCCGATACCATAGATGCACGACACCGAGGCGACGATGATCACGTCATCCCGTTCCAGCAGCGCCCGGGTGGCCGAGTGGCGCATCCGGTCAATCTGTTCGTTGATCTGCGACTCTTTCTCGATATAGGTGTCGCTGCGTGGAACATAGGCCTCAGGCTGGTAATAATCGTAATAACTGACGAAGTATTCCACGGCATTGTCTGGAAAGAAGCCTTTGAATTCGCCGTATAATTGCGCTGCCAGCGTTTTGTTTGGGGCAAGAATGATCGCCGGGCGCTGAGTTTCCTCGATCACTTTGGCCATCGTAAAGGTCTTGCCGGTTCCTGTGGCACCCAGCAGCACCTGGTCCCGCTCCCCGTTCACAACCCCTGCAGACAAATCGCGGATCGCATTGGGTTGGTCGCCGGCTGGTTCGAATTCGGTGTTCATCCGAAACTGAATACCCCCCTCGAGCTTTTCACGAGCACGGACATCGGGGGCAGGGGCGTGAAGGATCGGCGTATTGGACATGGATTACCTTACGGAATCGATAGGGGCGTAAGCAGAAGTGGACTTATGGGAGGCCATCAAAATGGGTGGTCGCTGCCAGAAATGCAACCATGGTCGTACTCATGACTTTCTATGGTGTAATACACTGTTTTTTATGCGGTTTTGCACATGTGTTTTTGACAGGGCAGAATGGCGCAGGTCAACGACGGCTTTTTTTCTTTAAAAGTTGTAGGAATTAAGTACCTTTAAGTTGCAAGCAGTTGGTCTCATGTGTTTTCGGGCGGCACGCACCCACCCCTCGCTCCCCGCTGTTCGTTAGTAGATGAAACCCTGCTTGCACTTCATTTCCATTTACCTGCGACACTTTCATGGCTTGGCACGGCTTGCGTGTTGGGCCGTTTTTGACCATATCTGCAGTCACTACTGAACAGGTGAGACCTATGCGCGCCCGGATTTACCAGCCTTCCAAAACTGCGATGTCTTCAGGCACCGCTAAAACCAACCATTGGATTCTAGAGTTCGCCCCCGAAAGCCCGCGTGAGATTGATCCGCTGATGGGCTGGACGTCGTCGTCTGACACCCAAAGCCAAGTTAGGCTCAAGTTTGACACTTCGGATGCCGCCAAAGCCTATGCCAAAGAGCATGGCATTGAGGTGATCCAGTTCACACCGAACAAGCGAAAGCCAAACATCCGCGCCCGCGGCTACGCCGAAAACT
>NZ_CBFHLV010000100.1:0-6551 GCF_965656765.1 Marivita sp.
ACGCATAGCGCATGATCCGGGTCACACCGACTCGGGTGAAGATAGATACTTCGGTACCAACCTCCTCGGGCATACCCTTGTGCGCGCGGCCCCCATGTCCAGAGTATTCACCTTCAGAATTCTCGCGCACGATCACCCAGTCCAGATCGCCAACATCGACACTGCGCAGAGGGGAGGTGACACCTGGAATGATCTTGGTGGGGCGGACATTGGCGTATTGATCAAAGCCCTGACAAATTGGCAAACGTAATCCCCACAGGGTGATGTGGTCTGGAACGTCCGGCGCCCCGACCGCACCAAAGTAGATAGCATCAAACGGTTTGAGCTGGTCCAGCCCTTCCTCCGGCATCATGACACCAGTCTTTTTGAAGTACTCCGATCCCCAATCAAACGAGGTCACGTCAAACTGCAGCTCGCCTGTGCGCTGTGCCAGTACAGACAGGACTTCGATGCCTGCCTCGATCACCTCTGGCCCAATACCATCGGCGGGAATGGCCGCAATCTTGTAGGTCCGCATCCTGTTCTCCTGACGAATGATCTTGTTAAAGGCCGAATTTGGATGTGTTCGGCCCTAGTCTTGTCGATGCGTTCAACCGCTTAACAATAGCCCTCGGGGCCATTCCATTGTGCTTTCGCATAACGATCGCCATGCGCCCAGCCGACGGGAAGGATTCGTTCGATCTCCGCCATCATGTCCGCAGTCAGGGTCAGATCGGATGCAGCAGCACATTCGGCCAAGTGCGGAGCCGTGCGGGTGCCTGGGATCGGAATGATGTTACCGCCGCGAGCCAAACACCATGCCAGAGCGAGCGCCGTTGCCGTTGTTCCATGATCGCTGGCGTAGGCTTTGAACCTCTCGGCGTATTCCCGGTTGAAACTGAAGTTCGGCTCAAGGAAGCGCGGATTGTTCTTGCGGAAGTCTTGGTCGAGGAACGTCGCCGGATCAGGTGTTACGCTGGATAGCATACCGCGGCCTAATGGGGAGAAAGCAACCAGAACCACGCCCAAATCGTGGCAGGCTTGAATCATGCCAAGCTCAGGTTGTCGCGACCAGAGCGAGTATTCGCTTTGAACCGCATCCACAGGCCCGACAGCGGACGCGCGGCGCAGCGAGGCCGGAGAGATTTCGGAAAAGCCGATCCCACCGATTTTGCCTTCGGTTTTGAGCGTCAAAAGAGCTTCCATGACATCCTCAATAGCGACTTCGGGATCGCGGCGATGCACGTAAAACAGATCGACGTTGTCGACGCCCAGACGCTTTAATGACCCCTCAAGCTCGGATCGCAGATGGTCGGGTGTGTTGTTGAACCCCCGGGTGCCATGTTGCGGGTCACGCCAAATGCCAGCCTTGGTCGCGATTGTGAACTTGGAGGTATCGCCTTTGATAAATGTCCCGATCATCGTTTCGGAAACGCCAAGCCCGTAGACATTTGACGTATCAAGACAGTCGATCCCCAAATCCAACGCAGCGCTGAGTGTCGAATGCGCCTCGGCTTCGGTCGTCGCTCCGTAGAAGCCGCCAAAGCTCATGCATCCAAAGGCGATCTCGGACACAGTTTTTCCAGACTTCAAAAATTGTCGTTTTTTCAATGAACCTTCCCCGCATAGCATTCTCAGCCCACCGGCTGCGCGCGGATAACATCATGGCGCACGAAGAAGGAAAAGGTCTGTAAGCGATATACTTACCAGAACACGTTTGAGTGTCAGGCTGCGAACGATGCCGTGTCATCGACCAGACCCCGTGCCTTGAGCACAGCGAGACAATCGGGATCGTCCATTGCCAGCTCCAAAGTCGCTTCGAGCATACCTGCCTTTGAGCCACAATCGAACCGCGTTCCTGAAAACTGGAAACCACCCAGACCAAGTGTCGAGGCACCACGTGCAATTGCGTCGGTCAGTTGGATTTCTCCACCCGCACCGGGCTTTTGGGTATCCAGCGCATCAAAGATTGTCTCATCCAGGATGTACCGACCGACAACGGCTTGTCGTGAGGGGGCGTCTTGCGGCTTGGGTTTTTCTACCATTCCATCGGCCAAGACAATTGCGCCATCTTTGCCGGTCACGGACAATACTCCGTACCGATGTACCCGGTCTTCTGACACTTCCATTGTTGCGACCAAGTGGCCGACCTTGCGTGCGTTATAGGCCGAGATCATCTCGCTCAGACATCCGACCGGGCCGAGGATCAGATCGTCCGGTAAGATGACAGCGACAGGCCCATCAAGCACGTGGTCTTTTGCACACAAAACTGCATGCCCCAGTCCTTTTGGTTCGGTCTGCATGACGAACCGCACGTCATCTTCGACCGGACACAGTGCAGCATCGGATAGCGCATCCGCCACTTCTTGCTTACCACGCGCTTCCAATTCACGCGTCAGCCGCGCATCTTCCATCACGTGCCGTTCGATTGCTCGCTTTGACGGGTGGCTGACAAATACCATACGTTCGATGCCGGCTGTGCGGGCTTCGTCAACAGCGTATTGGATCAAGGGCGTGTCAAGAACCGGCAGGAGTTCTTTTGGTGTTGCCTTTGTCGCTGGCAGGAAACGTGTTCCCAGCCCGGCTACGGGAAAGATCGCTGTACTCACATGAAGGGTCATCGGCAAAGTCCTCAAATTTGTTGAATTACCAAAGGCTAACGCGTTGCCTGCGAAATAGTTTCGCACTTGCAGCATTTTTCTGCATCTGCATGGAACTGTTTCGCCGTTCGCGCGTTTGAATGTTATGAATATCTTGTCTGAAGAAGTTGCCTCATGAGAATTGATCGGCAGTTTGGCGAGTCTTTTCCACGGTCGGCGCATCCGTACAAACGCCTCGCCGTCATTGGCGCAGGTGCCTACGGAACGGCGCTTGCCCATGTCATTGCTCAGGACGGAACACAGGTTTCGCTGTGGGCGCGTGATGAAGAAGTGGCAGGTCACATCAATCGCAGCTCGCGGAACGCGCATTATTTACCGGACATTATCCTTGCGCCGTCAATCACCGCAACGCACCAGCTTAAGGATGCGTTGCGGGATGCCGATGCAGTTATGATTGTTGTTCCATCGCACGCCATCAGGTCAGTCGCACGCGCCATGCGTCCTTATATCCTTGCAGGAATACCGATCACTGTGTGTGCAAAGGGTATTGAGGCCGACACAGGGTGCCTCATGTCGCAGATTGTCGAAGATGAATTGCCCGGACATACGGTCGGTGCGTTATCTGGGCCAACCTTTGCCACTGAGCTTGCGGCAGGACACCCATCAGCCGCGACACTGGCCTTTTCGTTTGATCAACCTGACCGGCTCGACCCAGAAAACAGTGCGGCGGCGCGTATGGCCATGACCCTCGCCACGCCAGCCTTTCGCACCTACCTGTCGGACGATCTGGTTGGTGTAGAAATCGGTGGCGCGGTCAAAAATGTGATTGCTATTGCTTGCGGTATGATGCGTGGCGCAGGCTTTGCCGAAAACACACGCGCAGCCCTGATCACGCGCGGCCTGGACGAAATGAAAGCCTTGGCCGAAGCGTTGGGCGGACGCCGCGAAACCGTGACCGGCTTGTCCGGAATTGGCGATCTCACCCTGACCTGTTCCAGCACAACCTCACGCAATATGTCGCTGGGCGTTCAGTTGGGAAGTGGTCTTGAACGAGATGCCTGTTTTGACGGGAAGCGGACAATTGTCGAAGGCGAGGCAAACGCCAAATCGGTGACAGACCTTGCCCACAAGCTTTCTGTGCCAATGCCCATCTGCGAAACTGTCTGTGGCATTTTGCATGACGGCCTGCCAATCGCCGAAACATTTGCACGGTTTTGGGCCGAACCTATCGAGTCCGAACCACGGGCGATGTCGTTGACTTTTGCGCATCCAGCCCCGCTTTCCACCACACCTGCATTCAAGGAGATCCCAACATGACTGTTCATGTACCGATCCAACCAGCCATTGGTGAAAAGCCCTTTGTCCTTGCCACCGATCTGGACGGGACATTCCTTGGTGGTTCGGCAAAGGATCGAGAAGAGCTGTACAATTGGATCGAAGACAATCGTGCGACGGTTGGTCTGATCTTCGTGACAGGTAGACATCCAGAATTTATCCACGACCATTGCGATTCTTTTGGCATTCCAATGCCGGACTACGTGATTGCCGATGTAGGCACCACGATCGCACAGGTTCAGTCGCCCGGGATGGTGCTACCTGTACCCGAGCTTGAAGCGCCGATTGCCAAAGCTTGGGATGGTAAGGCCGATCAGGTCAAAGCGCTGATGGACGCCGTGGATGGCTTAACACTACAGGACACGCCATTTCGGTATCGCCTTAGTTACCATATTTCGCCCAACGGCTTTGATGCCGCCCATCTTGATCCTGTCAGAGCTTTGGGCGTGGACGTTTTGGTTTCAGACAATCGATTTGTGGACGTGCTTCCAAAAGGTATTTCCAAGGGTCCAACCTTGCTCCGTTTGATTGCGACGCTCGGCATCTCAGACGAACGCATTCTGACCGCGGGTGACACATTGAATGATATTTCAATGTTGACTGCAGATCTGCATGCGGTTGCTGTCGGTGGATCGGAACAAGCTCTTTACGACGCGCTTCCTGACAGTTCCAAAATTCATCGCGCGCGCAGCGAAGGTGCTGCGGGCATACTTGAGGCTGTCGCAGCCTTTGACCTTCATCCAACTCCAGGGAGTTATTGATGTCCTCCGATCTTGTGATCGTCTACCACCGCCAACCTTACGAAGAAGTCGAAGAGAACGGCACAACGGTTCTTCGAGAAAACAAAAGTCCAAACGGCATCGTTCCAACGTTAAAGAGCTTTTTCGGCAAGGTTGACCATGGCGCATGGGTCGCGTGGAAACTGGCCAAAGATGCCAATGACCCCGGTTGGGAACGGCAAATCGAAGTTGAAGACAGCTTTGGCAACTATTCTGTCTCACGCCTTCCGTTAACTCAGAAACAGGTGCACGAGTTCTATCATGTGACATCGAAAGAGGCATTCTGGCCAATCCTTCACAGCTTTAAGGACCGATACAACTACGATCCAGTTGATTGGCCTAACTTTCGTGAAGTGAACTGGCGCTTTGCCGAGGCTGCAGCGGCGGAAGCAGCCCAAGGCGCGCTTGTTTGGGTGCATGACTACAACCTGTGGCTGGTTCCCGGATATCTGCGCCAGATGCGCCCGGACGTGAAGATCGCGTTCTTCCACCATACGCCTTTCCCAGCACCCGATATGTTCAACGTACTGCCGTGGCGGCGCGAGATTATCGAAAGCCTGATGGAGTGCGACAGCGTCGGATTTCACATCCCGCGCTATGCGACCAACTTTGCTGCCGTCGTACAAAGTCTCATGGACGTCGAGATTACAGAACGCGCCAAGGTGCCCGATGATCTGATCGCTGAAGGAACCGCATTGACCGAACGCAGGGTACCGGCGGTGTTGGGTGGACCCAGCCGCGATGTTTATCTTAGCGTTGCGCCTGTTGGTGTTGACGTTGATTACATCGAAAGCCGGGCACAAGACGAGGCAACACAAGAACGCGCAAAGGAATTGCTGGGCGATCTTGGTGATCGAAAGCTTATTCTTTCAGTGGGTCGTACCGACTATACCAAGGGCGGCATTGAGCAGTTGCAATCGTTTGAACGCATCCTTGAGGATCGCCCTGAATTGCGCGGGGCGATACAACTTATGCATGTGTCGGTCAGCGCCAACCGGGGTATGGCCGCGTATGGGGAAATTCAATCTTCGATTGAAGAAGCAGCAGGCCGGATCAATGGCCGATTTGGATCATTGGATTGGCAACCTATCACACTTGTATCGCGCGCGATCCCCTTTAAGGACTTGGTCGCTTACTACCGCGCCGCGTCTGTTGCCTGGATCACACCGCTAGCGGATGGGATGAACCTTGTCGCCAAGGAATTCATAGCTGCGCGCGTTGATGGCGATGGTGCACTGGTCTTGTCCGAATTTGCCGGCGCAGCGGTTGAACTAAGCGCTGCAGTTGCCACCAATCCATTCTCCACACGGTCGATGGATGTGGCCATCGGACAGGCGCTTGATATGTCCGAAACCGAACGGCGCGACCGCATGACATCGATGCAGCAGGCCGTGCGGAACTATGACCTATCCAGCTGGGGCAAGTCAGTGGATGCCTTGTTGCCAAAACCAAAGAAAAACGCGGCGTGATCAAAAAGGGCGAGCTGCCCCACAAAAACTAATTATGCGCGCCTCAGGAAAGACGTTGCAGCAAACATCACGCGCAATCGAACGGCGCGGATGAATTGCGCAACCGGGCCGTCCATTGATCGAAATGGTAAAATGGACCAGCGCTTTCAATCGCAATTTAGCTTTGCCCTCCTATCGACATCCAAACCAATTTCTTTCAGCTCTGCGGTCATCCGTGGCCGCGCTTAGCTGCCTAGATTGAGAAGCGACTGTCCCTTGATGTGTGCCGGCGTAACCGGATCGCTCCGTTGCTACGGTTGGCTCTGTAGAAAGCTCGCAAACCACGTGCGTTGACGCCGACAACGTCAGAAAATGCTGATAATCTACAAAGCTCGTTTCAATAGTTGGAT
>NZ_CBFHLV010000101.1:0-6534 GCF_965656765.1 Marivita sp.
GTTGGAAAAAGCCCATTGTTTCAACACGAACACCGAACCGCGATGGCATGGGCTCCCCGCCGTGAGGCATGTGTCAGAAGCGACTGCTTCAAAAGAATAAGAATCCGAGTCGGAATGGATGACACCGCGGTGTCTGACCCAAATTTTGGACAAAAAAAGCCGGGCAAAAATGCCCGGCCCGTGATCCAAAACTGTATCGGAATTAACCGATGATCGCGTTCAATGTTCCCGAAGGACGCATGACAGTGACGGTCTTGGTGGGATCGGTATGGTAGTATCCCCCCAAATCCGCTGGCTGACCCTGCGCGCCAACAAGCTCCGCAAGGATTGCATCTTCTTTCTCGGACAACTCTTTTGCAATCGGTGCAAAATGTGCTGCCAATTCGGTGTCATCGGTTTGCGTGGTCAATGCTTCGGCCCAATACCGGGCGAACCAGTAGTGGCTGTCGCGGTTGTCTGGCTCACCCACTTTGCGCGATGGTGACCGATTGTTGTCAAGAATGCCCTGCGTCGCGGAATCCACGGCCTTGCCCAGAACGCGGGCCTTTTCATTGCCGCGCGCATCCGCAAGGAACTGCAGGCTTTCGCCAAGCGCACAGAATTCCCCCAGGCTGTCCCACCGAAGGTGGTTCTGTTCAACCAACTGCTGCACATGTTTGGGGGCGGAACCGCCTGCACCAGTTTCGAACAATCCGCCACCGTTCATCAATTTGACGATGGACAGCATCTTGGCTGATGTCGCCAATTCAAGGATCGGGAACAAGTCGGTCAGGTAGTCGCGCAGCACGTTGCCCGTCACCGCGATTGAGGTCTTGCCTTCGCGGATGGTTTCAAAGCTGGCGCGTGTTGCTTCGCGAGGGGCCATAATTTTGAACAAATCAGCCACACCTTTCGCGTCGAGGATCGGTTTGACGTAGTTGAGCAACTCTGCGTCATGCGCCCGTGTCGCGTCCAACCAAAAGATCGCTTCGCAACCTTCAGCCCTCTGGCGGTCGATCGCCAACTGGACCCAGTCCTCGATCGGCGCTTTGCGGGTCGAGGCTGAACGCCAGATGTCGCCCGCTTCGACTGCGTGTTCGTGTAAAACCGTACCGTCGCCAAGGACCATCCGTACATTTCCGTTGTGCGGAATTTCGAATGTGGTCGGGTGTGAGCCGTATTCCTCGGCCTTCTGCGCCATCAAGCCAATGTTCTGCACGGTACCGGCGGTTGCCGGGTCGAGCTTGCCGGTTTCTTTGAAGTAGTTGATCGTTTCTTCATAAACCGGCGCATACGAATTGTCGGGGATCACGCAATTCGCGTCGTGTTCCTTGCCGTCCGGGCCCCAACCCTTGCCGCCTGCGCGGATGAGAGCCGGCATGGAGGCGTCGACGATGACATCCGACGGAACGTGAAGGTTGGTAATGCCGCGATCCGAATCTACCATGTAAAGCGGTGCACGGTCAGCGAGGATTTCTTCAATATCAGCTTTGATTTCCGGCATGTCTTCGACCCGTGACATCAAGTCGCCAAGACCCGAGTTCGGATTGACGCCTGCTGCGGCCAGCTTGTCACCATGCGCGTCAAACACTGGCTGAAGATAGGCTTTGACGGCATGGCCAAAGATGATCGGGTCCGAGACCTTCATCATCGTCGCTTTAAGGTGGAGCGAGAATAGCGTGCCCTCGGTTTTGGTTTTCGCGATTTCGTCGATGAGGAACGCATCAAGCGCTTTGGCCGACATGAAGGTCGCATCGACAACAGTGCCTGCCGGATAGCTCAGCCCATCTTTCAAAACGGTTTCTTTGCCATCTTCGCCAACCAAGACGATCTTGGCGGACGCTGCATCGGCCAATGTCGCGGACTTCTCGTTCGACCGGAAATCACCGCCCGACATCGACGACACGCGCGTTTTGCTGTCTGCCGACCAATCACCCATACGGTGCGGGTTGTTCTGGGCATAGGATTTAACAGCCTTGGCTGCGCGGCGATCAGAGTTGCCTTCGCGCAAGACCGGGTTTACAGCCGAGCCCTTGATCGTGTCATATTTGGCGCGAACCGCTTTTTCGGCGTCGGTTGAAGGCGTTTCCGGATAGTCGGGAAGCGCGTAGCCTTGGCTTTGCAGTTCCTTGATCGCGGCAACCAGCTGCGGCACCGATGCCGAGATGTTTGGCAGTTTGATTACGTTGGCTTCCGGCGTTTTTACAAGATCACCAAGGATGGCCAGGTCATCGGGTTGACGCTGTGCTTCGGTCAAAACCTCGGGAAAGGTCGCGATGATGCGGCCGGCTAGGGAAATATCCTTGGTGCCAACGCTAACGCCAGCAGCCTTTGCGAATTTCTGGATGATCGGTAGAAACGACGCCGATGCCAGCTCGGGTGCTTCGTCAACTTTGGTGTAGATAATGTCTGCTGTGGTGTCAGCCATGGGTCACGCCTTTCCTAATTTGTCCTTGCCATAGGCCAAAGAAGGCGAGTCGTAAACAGCATACAGTGGTATACATTGCCGCAATCAGCGCTTCAGGTCGAAATGAACTCAACCCCATCTGGCGTGAACACTGCTGCAGTCAGTTGGCCGGTGGCGTAAGCGCCGGTGTCGATGGAAATACGGCCATCCCTCATCTTGGGGTGATCGACGATGGTGTGGCCGTGCACGATCCAGAACCCGTCGGCGCGTTGCGTCTTGCAGAAATCAGGGTGGCCCCAGATGAAAGTGTCGGGGTCGTGATCTTCCAATGGGGTGCTTGGATCCGCGCCTGCATGGACGACGGCTACATTACCAGACCATGCAATGCACTCCAGCCCCGCCAGCCAAGCCACCATCTGATCGCCCATTGCGTCATAAAGCGAGTCGCGCGCGTTGAGCAATGCTTCGGCCCCCGAGGTTTCCGTCATGCCTGCGATGCCGAAACTGGCTAGTGTCTGAAGTCCACCGTTGCGCAACCAACGACGCCCTTGTGTTTCGGGTGATTTCAGAAAGTTCAGCATGAGTTGTTCGTGATTGCCCATGAGCGATGTGATCGAGTCGTGGCCCATGACATAGCTCAGAACGTCTCTGCTATGATCCCCGCGGTCGATCAGGTCGCCGACACAAATGATGCTGGTCTCTTTCGGCAACGCTTCGACCAGCGTGGTCAACAGGTCGATCCGTCCGTGTACATCTCCGATCACGCAAAACGCCGACTCCGGTTGGACCGGATCAAACGTGATCTCGGGCATGGGGGTTTTGCGATTTCCGAAGAACTTAGAGAACATTGTGCAGTCTGCTTATTGGAACGGCTGTCTTTTGCCAATTAGTTGGGCGGGGCTATAGGGGAATATGTGTGCCGACCCGTCATTACAACGTCTGCGCTGGATTTCTCTTGGTGGTCGTATGGCAATGTTCGTGCTAGGCGCTGACATCAACGATGATGGATGGAAGCAGTGACCTGATGAAACGTGTTCTCATTACCGGGACGGCCGGTTTCATTGGCTACTACCTTGCCCGCCTTTTGCTGGATGATGGGTTTGTTGTTCATGGATACGATGCGATCACGGATTACTACGATGTGACGCTGAAAGAGCGTCGCAATCAGATGCTGCTGCAATCACCCGGCTACAGCTTTACTCATGCCACGCTTGAAGAAGACGGCACGTTTGAACGGGTCGCAACAGCTTTTGCCCCCGATATCATTGTCCATCTCGCAGGTCAGGCGGGTGTGCGCTATTCGCTCGAAAACCCGCGTGCCTATCTTGATAGCAATCTTGTTGGCACTTTTAACGTGATGGAGGCAGCCCGGCAGCTGGAGGTTGAGCATTTGCTGATGGCATCCACATCATCGGTTTATGGCGCAAATGAAGAAATGCCGTTCAAGGAAACCGACAAAGCAGACACGCCGCTGACATTCTATGCTGCGACCAAGAAAGCCAATGAGAGCATGGCGCACTCATATGCACATCTGTGGAAAATCCCGACCACGATGTTCCGGTTTTTCACTGTATACGGTCCTTGGGGGCGGCCCGATATGGCGCTGTTCAAGTTCACAAAGGGCATTTTTGAAGGCACGCCCATCGACATTTATAACCACGGCGACATGTACCGTGACTTTACCTATGTCGAAGACCTCGTGCGTGGAATTCGGCTTTTGATTGATGCAGTGCCGGGTGATCCTGACACTGCGGTTGAGCGCGATACACTCAGCCCCGCGGCGCCGTACCGGATCGTGAATATCGGCAATTCTGACAAGGTGCGCCTGCTTGACTTCATCGAAGCGATTGAGGCGGAAACCGGCATCACTGCCAAGCGCAATTACATGGACATGCAGAAGGGCGACGTGTTTGCCACTTGGGCTGATGCGTCTTTGCTGCGAAACCTGACTGGCTATGCACCGCAGACCAATGTGCGCGATGGTGTGGCCAAGTTTGTTGCGTGGTATCGGGATTACTATCGCGCTTAGGATTGATTGGCGTCCCAAGGCAATTGCTGGCGATTTTTAAGGAAACCCGAATAGTCTTAATTGACGAAAGGCATGGTGGTCCCCGTGTCGCGGGGCAATACTTGGTTGGCATCAATAAAGGGTATCGCGCATGACAACGTCCTATTTCGCGCCCAAGGGTGGGCATCCTGGGCAAGACCAATTGTTGACGGATCGCGCGATGTTCACTGATGCCTACGCGGTGATCCCCAAAGGCACGATGCGCGATATCACGACCAGCTTTCTGCCGTTCTGGGGCGAAACGCGCCTTTGGGTGATCGCGCGACCGCTTTCGGGATTTGCGGAAACCTTTTCCCACTATATCATGGAGGTCGGTCCCGGTGGTGGTTCGGATCGGGCCGAAACTGACCCAGAGGCCGAAGGCGTATTGTTTGTTGTCGAAGGGACGATGAGCCTCACGGTCAATGGCCAAACCCACGAGATGACTGCTGGGGGCTACGCCTACCTGCCGCCGCAATCCGGTTGGACTCTGCGGAACACTGGGGCGGAGCCGGTCAGGTTCCACTGGCTGCGCAAAGCCTATAAGGCCGTGGATGGTCTCGATTTTCCCGAGGTGATCGTCACCAATGAGTCGGATGTTGCGCCAACGCCGATGCCGGGCACCGACGGCAAGTGGGCCACGACGCGCTTTGTTGATCCGTCTGATCTGCGGCACGACATGCATGTCACAGTTGTTACGTTCGAGCCCGGAGCAGTCATTCCTTTTGCCGAAACGCATGTGATGGAACACGGGCTGTATGTGTTGGAAGGCAAGGCGGTGTACCGGCTTAATCAGGATTGGGTCGAGGTCGAGGCTGGGGATTACATGTGGCTGCGGGCGTTCTGCCCGCAGGCCTGTTACGCCGGTGGGCCGGGGCGGTTCCGGTACCTGCTGTACAAGGATGTTAACCGTCACATGCCGTTGAAGTTGGGTCGGTGAGAATCGAGGATCTGGACTTCCATTGTCCTCTTAAAAGGCGCATTCAAAAAACACTTTCATTGGGTGAAAAATGCATAATACTGATTTAAAACTATAAATTGGTATTTTCAAAAATGAAAAATAATTTCGAAAAAGTTGTGTGGCAGGGCTTTTATCGTGTAGTTTCTCCTCAAATGGAGGAGAGACGCCATGAGTTTTCAGAACCCCGTATTTATTCCCGGCCCGACCAACATCCCTGAATCGCTGCGCAAAGCGTGCGATATGCCGACCATCGACCACCGGTCGCCGCTGTTTGGTCAAATCCTACACCCTGCACGCAAAGCGGTTCAGGCAATCTTGAAAAGCACATCGTGCGAAGTTTTCATCTTCCCGGCGTCGGGCACTGGCGGTTGGGAAACCGCACTGACCAATACGCTTAGCGAAGGCGACAGCGTTCTGGTCGCCCGCAACGGCATGTTTTCCCATCGTTGGATCGACATGTGCCAGCGCTTTGGCCTTGATGTGCAGATTGTTGATGTGCCTTGGGGTCAGGGCATTCCGGCGGATAAGTATGAAGAGATTTTGACCGCTGATACGGCGCACAAGATCAAGGCGGTGCTTGCCACACACAACGAAACGGCGACAGGCGTGAAGTCCGACATCGCTGCTGTGCGTAAGGCGATTGACGCAGCTGGTCATCCCGCACTGTTGTTCGTGGACGGTGTATCTTCGATTGGATCGATGGACTTCCGGTTCGACGAGTGGGAAATTGATGTGGCCGTAACTGGGTCGCAGAAGGGCTTCATGCTTCCGGCCGGTTTGGCAATCGTTGGCTTCAGCGACAAGGCGATGGTCGCAACCAAAACTGCCGGGCTGCACCGCACCTTCTTTGATGTGCAGGATATGGTGAAGGGGTACGCCAACAACGCATATCCTTACACACCCTCGGTCGGCCTTATGAACGGTTTGAACGAGGCGTGCAAAATGCTTCTGGACGAAGGTCTCGAAAACGTTTTTGCCCGTCATACCCGCATGGCCGAGGGCGTTCGCGCTGCGGTTCAGGCGTGGGGCCTTGACCTATGTGCGGCCAGCCCCGACCTGTATTCCGATACGGTCAGTGCAATTCGCACGCCTGAAGGTTTCAATGCGACAGACATCGTGACCCACGCCGCAAACACCTAT
>NZ_CBFHLV010000102.1:0-6533 GCF_965656765.1 Marivita sp.
GATGCGCACGTCGATGTCGAGTTCCGCCAGCCGCTCATTGGCAAGCGCAGCCCATCGTTCCCGCCAGCGTTCCAGCATCCCCGTGCGGTTCCAGTCCCGCATCTTCGGGCCAAAGCCAGTCTTGTCGACAGACCGCATCGTCAGCATGACATGGGCATGGGGCTTCGATAATCCGTCTTCGCCCCTGTCCCAATGCACGTTGAGATCAGCGATCATGCCCTGATCCACAAACTCCGACTGCGCAAAATCGCGGGCGAGCGCGATGCCCTGCACCTCACTCATCTCGCGCGGAATGGCGAACTCCACCTCCCGGGCCAGCTGCGCATCACGCCTGACTTCGATCGCCTCGACGGCGTTCCAGAGTTGTTCGCGGTCAGACCATGCCTCGGGTGCGGTCTCCGGCAGCAGGACCTCGGAATGCACGACACCGCGCTTGGCCGTGAAGTCATGGGAGCGGTCCAGCCGGTCGTCACGCAATCGCGACGCCGCGCGGTAGGCAGCGGACGCTACCGCGCTGGAACCAGCTGCGCGCCCGATGACCTTCACGTGGAGATGATAGATCGCCATAACGACCCGATCATCTACACAAGAACGCCGACGTCGGAACGACGTATAAGCGCGCCCTCCCTCAATAAAATCTCGGGAGCGATCAGCCCGGTTCGGACCGTCCCGACGACCCTGGAGCCTTCTGCAAGGTGCCCGGCTATCATCGCGGCATCAACACTCTATGGAGGATGCAATGCGCAAACCACGGGATTACGACGCGGAGTTGAAAGGACTGGAGCAGAAGGCGAAAGAGCTGAAGACACGCAAGGTGCAACAACTCGGCGAGTTGGTCATCGCCACTGGAGCCGATGCATTCAGTGCAGAGGAACTCGCCGGTGCGTTGATCGTGCTGGCCGAGACTACGGATGTAGCAAAAAGGGAGGCCTGGTCAAAACGCGGGGCCGCGTTCTTTCAAGGGCGGTCGCGGAAAACTGCAAAAGCGACTGACCGCGACGCGAAAAGCACTCCGACACAATCTGGCGGCGCGCCGTCGGCATCAGGCCGCCCGGGCACGGCATGATATGCGCAGCTGGCAGGTCGAACGCCGCAAACGCACCCGGCATCTGATTGAGCTGGGTGGTCTCGTCGTCAAGTCCGGGATCGTTGAATTGACCAACGACAACCGTGCGCTGATCTACGGCGGGCTCCTGTGGATGGCCGCGAAGCTGCAGAGCGACCAAGGAGAACATGCGCGGGAAGTCTGGGCCGGGAAGGGAAAGAGCGCATTCGAGGCGGACCGGGAAGGTTGATTCCCCTTGGTGCAGTAATCCTCAAAAGGCCTGCGGCCCCACGCAGTTTTTGGGGGCGCTACCCCATGCACAACTGTGCCCACCTCTCCATCAACGGCCGCCGCTGATCCAGGAAGTCGGTCTTGCGATAGGTGCGGACCACCTTGCTGTCGGATACGTGCGCCAGGACCATCTCGGCCACCTCATGCGGGGCGTCCGTCTCTTCGGCAAGCCAGGTGCGTAGGCTGGACCGGAAGCCGTGCGGACGTGCTTCCAACCCCCTGCGCTCCATCAGCCGCGCCATCGTCGCGTCACTGATGACCCCCTTGCGAACCGACGGAAACAAATACCCATCTCGCTCGTAGGGACGGGCAAGCTCGATAACACGTTGTGCCTCTTCACTGAGAGGGACTCGGAAGTCCTCCGCAGCGCCGAGGCGCGCCTTCATGTTCTCGGCGGGTACGATCCAGATATCGCCGTCGATTTCTTCCGGCCGCGCAAACCGCACGGGCCGTGAGCGAAGCCCTGTAAGGATGAGCAGCCGCAGCGCGAGATGCGTGATCGTCGGCTCCTCCAGCGAGGCGTAGAACGCAGGCACATCCACCTATGGCATGCTTGGGATCGATGTGACCTCATGCCGCTGCCGACCGAGGAGTTGTTTAGCCTTGGCAACGGCCTGCAGATCGACATCGAGACCCAAGGCAGCTGCGTGATCCAGGACGATCTTGAGGCGATTGGCCGCCTTCGTGGCCGTCGCAGCCTTGGAATGCCAGATCGGTGCAAGGGCGTCTCGGATATCATTCTGGGTGATCTCGGTGACAGGCATCCACCCGAGTTTGGGCAGCACATGATGCTCCAACGGGCTATACCATCGTCCCGCAGCCCCGTCCCCCTTGAGATCGGCCTTGCGGCTTTCGAAGGCATCCAAAGCTACATCCTTTAGAAGATGGCGGTCGCGCATGGCGTCCTGGCGTTGCCTGCGTCGATGCTCGATGGGGTCTTTGCCTTTGGCGACCAAAGTCCGATACTCGGAGGCGAGGTCCCGTGCGTCTTTCAAGGAGAGAGCCCTAAGGCCTCCGAGACCCATTTCCCTACGGCGTCCGTAAAGCGTGTAGCGGAAGACCCATTGACCGCCGCCATCCTCGCGCTTGATCAGTCGCAGGCCCTGGCCATCCTCATGCTTGCCCGGCGGCGCGGATTTGATGAAGAGGGCTGTTAGGTTCCCCAAGAATATATCCCCCAAATTATCCCCCACAAGCTACGGGATTTACTGGGATGACGCAAGGTCTCCTGAGATCGCCGCGCTAGGAAAACACATTCATTACAAGCATCTAAGGGATTAGCTGGGGTCCCCTGAGACTGGAATGCCATGCCGTGTGGGGGCACCATTTCATCCAAATACAAAACGAGTGACCGTAACCAGACCGATACTCTTGCGTCTGGCTATGGCCCTTTGACCCGCTGTTATGCTGCGCCACCCAGTGGGAAAAAACACGCGACTTCGCTATGCTCTGACGTAGGAGCAAGTGTCGGCACCTCTCCTCGGCAGCGGTCCTGTGCGCGGGGGCAGCGCGCGGCGAAAGCGCAGCCCAAGGGTGGGTTCAACGGATCTGGCAATTCGGTGCCCTTGGCCTCGGGTTCGGTCAGCGGACGACCGACGACTGGCGCGCTTTGGGCAAGTAACCGAGTATAGGGATGTTTTGGTGACGCAAACACTTCTTCGGCGGGGCCAATCTCGACCACCGAACCGAAATAGAGCACTGCGATCCGGTCGCTGACCGCTTCAACCACAGCCAAATCGTGGCTGATGAACAAGTAAGTCAGATTAAGTTCGCGTTTGAGATCAGCCAACAGGTTCAACACCTGCGCTTGCACCGACACGTCCAACGCCGAAACAGGTTCATCCAAGATCAAGATACGCGCGTTGGCCGCCAATGCACGGGCAATGCCGATCCGTTGCGCCTGCCCGCCCGAAAACTCGTGCGGGTAGCGGTCTAGAAATTCTTCGCGCAGGTTCACGCTGTCAAAGATCTCGGCGATCCGAAGTTGCCGGTCGGCAGCTGCCATCCCGTATAGATGCTTCAGCGGCGCTTCCATCACCTGACGGATCGTCTTGCGTGGATTCAATGATGAAATCGGGTCTTGGAAGACATATTGGATTTTCTTGCCAAAGAGCGCCGGATCAGCGGTATCCAGCGCCTGTCCCTCAATCTCAATCGTTCCGGTTGTCGGCTCCAAAAGCCCGACCAGCATCCGCGCGAGGGTGGATTTCCCACAACCGGATTCGCCCACGACGCCCAAGGTTTCGCCGTGCCGCACCGATAGCGTCACTGGGTGCACTGCCTTGACGGCTCCCTTAGCCGCGCCGAACAATGTGCGGCCGACCGGGAAAGTCTTGGACACATCCGTCAGTTTCAACGCGTCCGTCATTGCGCCACCCCGCGTGCGTCTTGCTCTGGGTAGAGACACCGCACCTTGCGCGACGCCGTTTGCTCAAGCGCGATATGCCCGGTTCGGCATTCCGGTTGCACCTTGAGGCACCGATCCGCAAAAGCACAGCCCTCGGGCAGGTTATCCACGACCGGAGGCAATCCCGCGATGGACTCAAGCCGCCGCTTACCGCCCCCCAATTCCGGCACACACGCCATCAGCCGCGCAGTATAGGGATGACGTGGCGCGCGAAGGATATCGTCGGTGCTGCCCTCTTCGACGATACGCCCGGCATACATCACCGCGACCCGGTCGCATAACTGCGCAACCACGCCAAAGTCATGGGTGATGAACACAATCGCAAGACCCCGCGACCGGCGCAGATCGTCCAGTATGGTCAGGACCTGCGCCTGCACCGTTACATCCAGCGCCGTCGTCGGTTCATCCGCTATGATGATATCCGGATCATTCGCCACCGCCATCGCGATGCCCACACGCTGCCGCATGCCCCCCGACATCTCGTGCGGATAATCCGACACCCGTTGTTCCGCGTTGGGAATGCGCACCGCGTTAAGCAACTCGACCGCTTTTGCCTGTCCTTCAGCCTTGCCGATAGGACGATGCGACCGGATCGCTTCGATCAACTGGTCGCCAACCCGGTAAAGCGGATGCAGCGTCGACAGCGGATCCTGAAAGATATAGGCGACGTTGCGCCCACGCATATCCCTCAGCCGACGATACGGCGCCCCAATCAGATCCTCGCCATCATAGTGCACTGCCCCTCCAGTGATCACTCCGGGCGGTGACGCCACCAATCCCATTAACGACAGAGCCGTGACTGATTTCCCCGACCCGCTTTCGCCGATGATGCCAAGACACTCGCCGGTCTCGACGTGCAGATCGACACCCCCGACAGCGCGATAGACACGGTCCTTCACATGGAACTGCGTCTCCAACCCCTGCACCTCCAAAAGCCCCTTGCCCGACGGTTCCGGCACAGGGCCACTCCGGCGCACCTGCGTCGTCACCATGGGCCGGGACAGCGCACCAGACTTCAGTCGGGGGTCCAGCGCATCGCGCACCCCATCGCCCAGCAGGTTGATCGACATCACGATGATCAGGATCATCACTCCCGGAACCACGGATGTGTGCGGATTGGTGATCAGCGCCGACCGCGCTTCGCCCAACATCGACCCCAGATCGGCCTGCGGCGGCTGGCTGCCCAGGCCAAGAAAGGACAAACCAGCAGTCTCAAGGATCATCCAGCCGATGGTGGTGGACATGGCAATCACAATCACCGGTATGACATTGGGCAGGATTTCGGACAAAATGATCCGCGTGTTCGAAAGGCCCGCCAGCCGTGCCGCATCGACGAATTCCTTATGCGCGATACCGACGGTGATGCCTCGAATGTTGCGCGCAAAGAACGGCACGTTCACAGCCGCCACCGCAATCAGCGCGTTGAACAGGCCTGGTCCCAGCGCCGCAACAATCGCCAAAGCCAAAAGGATATACGGAAACGCCATCAGCATATCGACACCACGCATGATGATGTTGTCGATGCGTCCGCCATAAAACCCGGCGATGATCCCGATTGCCGCCCCAAGCGTGGCAGCAACAATGGCGGCTGCGAACCCCACCGCCAAGGACAACCGTGTCCCCCACATCAAGCGTGACAGCAGATCGCGCCCCAGATGGTCGGTTCCAAGTAACGCTCCTTCCGAGAATATCGGCTGAAACCGACTGCTCGTGTTGGTCACATCCGGATCGGCAAGCGGAAGAACTGGTGTCAGGACCGCCAGGAGCACCACCAGCGTCATCACAATGCCGCCCGCCAACGCAAGCCGGTTCCGCGCCAGAAGAACCAGAAACGCCCTCATGTCTTAATCCTCGGATCAAGCAGGCTCTGCGCCACGTCGACCATGATGTTGAACAGGACATAGCAGGCAGCAACGAACACCACGCCGCCCTGCACCAGCAAGATATCACGCGTCAGGATCGCATCGACCAGCATCCGCCCCACGCCGGGCCACTGAAAGACAATCTCGATATAGACCGCACCTGACAGCACAAACCCCGCTTGAATGCCCAAAACCGGGATGATCGACACCATCGCAGCCCGAAGCGCGTGACGCCAGATCACACCGCGCTCATGCACGCCCTTGGCGCGTGCGGTGCGAATGAAATCTTGACGCAATACTTCGAGCATTGCCGACCGCGACAGCCGCGCAATTACGCCTGTCGCCACGACGGCCAAAGCCAATGCTGGCATGGTCAGATGCGACAGCAGCGCGCCCAGATCGCGATCCCCGTAAATGGGCCACATGCCAGACACCGGGAACCACCGCAGATTCACGGCAAAGAACAGGATCATCATCATACCAAGGAAAAATGATGGGATCGAAATGCCCAAAAGCACGACAAATGTTATGGCCTTATCCGCCAACCCATATTGGTTTGCGGCTGAAAACACGCCAGCGACAATGCCCAGAAACGCACACAACACAAAAGCCGACCCGGCAAGTATCAACGTCGCATTGAACCGCTCAAGCACCTCGTCCAGAACCGGACGGTTGAGCGCAAACGACGTCCCAAAATCGCCGGTCAGCATATTGCCCAGCCAGATGAAGTACTGCTGTACCAACCCCTTATCAAGCCCGAGATCCCGGTTCAGCTTCTCCACTTTCTCCGGTGTCGCATAGCTGCCAAGGATCGCTGTCGCCGGATCACCGGGAATCAAGGCCATGATCAGAAACACGATCACCGTGATACCCAGCAGGACCGGAATCGCAGACAGCAAACGCTTGAGGATATAGCCGGTCACAAAAG
>NZ_CBFHLV010000103.1:0-6287 GCF_965656765.1 Marivita sp.
CCAGCTCCAGAATCCATCGCTCCGTCAGAAGCAACCCCGCTCAATCACGACCTCAGTTCCAAACGCGATTCCCCTGGGCATCATGGACAAATGGGCCGATAAATACGGCATCGACGTCTAAATTGTATAAATTAACCAATACACGGCTGGTGCCTTTGACGGCGTTTCAGCCACCAACATGGACACACTTTCGATCCCGGCGGGCAGTGATGTGGATACGACAGCCCTGATCGTCGGCGGTTTTTCGAACGGCAATGACGCTGTGATCGTCAAGAGCGAGGGGACGCATCACCCCAAAGACCTTCGACACGAGGCGTGCCTGTTTCATCATCCTGATCTAACCAGACTGCAGAGCTGGCGGTCTATGCAGGCTGAAGCTGATTTACCCGAGGGTCGCTGGGACGAAGAGCGTCGATGGGCGCTGCGAATGGGTCTAACCGGTGCCGACAGTATCGAAGACAAATCCATTCCGACAATCGCGCGGGGTGAACTGCCTCATTACGCAGGCATCAACACGTTTCTGAAAGCCCCCTACTCTGAAGACGTCACCGAGGTGAAACACTATGACGCCACTGTAATTGGCATCCCGTTTGACGGCGGCACAACCACAGCCACGACCACCTGCACAGTCACTTCAAGCGAGAAGATGGGTCGGCAGATCTACAGGCGCTTGCAACCCAATTCATCGACGGTTTCGTTCAGGCGTCCTACAAAGCGGCCTATCTCAGGCTTGTCGGAGTTCCTTTCGAAAAGCCCGGAAAGCCAGGGGATAAGTCCCTAAAACTTGTCGATGTTGAACTTAAAACCGAATGGCAAGTGGGAAAGACATCACCGGCGTTTGGATCGCGCGAACTCAGCTATCTCCCCTTCCCAGGCGAGATGATCGCAGAACTTACTAATTTGTCATTGGTTTATGTATTACTCGATGAAAAGTGCCTGACCGATATCTGTGATTTCCTAAGTCACCGGATTGAGGCGCATGGTTTGTAGGTCAATCCCTGCGGGTCCAAGCCCATCATGCTTTGCACCCAAATGGATATGCACAGCATCGTGGGCTAAGCCACAAAACGACATTGGTTGCGGCCCGGCTTCGTTTTCCCCTTGAGCAGAACGGCTGAGCATCAGAAACTCTGCATATGAAGAATCTACCAAAGCTTGTTGTCTTTTCGGACCTAGACGGCACGCTTTTGGATCATGACACCTATCTGTGGGATGCGGCGCAGCCTGCTCTTGACCGTCTTGCGTCATTACATGTGCCCGTCATTTTGGCCAGCAGCAAAACAGCCACAGAAATTTCGATGCTTCAGAGCGCAATGGGACTGAACCAGTTTCCGGCGATTGTCGAAAACGGCGCAGGGATCATTGGCATTCCCGACGAGGCAACAAACGAAACCTATGGCAAATTGTGCGACTGTCTTGAAGCCTTGCCCCACGAGCTGCGTCAGGCCTTTCGCGGGTTTGGCGATATGACACCGGATGAAGTGTCTAGCCTAACGGGACTGTCTCGGGGCGACGCAATCCACGCCATGACACGTGGGTATTCAGAGCCGGGCATCTGGTCAGGGGACGCGGCGCTGCTTGACCAATTTACAAGTGCATTGGCAGATCACAGCATTGTCGCCCAGCGCGGTGGTCGTTTTCTGACTTTGTCCTTTGGCCGCACAAAAGCTGACGCGATGGACGATGTGATGGCCGCTCTTGATGCCGAACTATCGCTGGCCTTGGGCGACGCTCCAAACGACATTGCAATGCTGCAAAAAGCCGATCATGGCGTAATTGTCGCAAACCCGAACCATTCCGCTTTGCCAAAAATCGAAGGCGAGGCCGATGGCCGGATCGACCGCACAACAAAGGCGGGACCATCCGGATGGAACGCCGCAGTCAACGCATATCTCGATATGCTCATGCTTACCAAAGGACGACACCTCAATGGTTGATTTTCACCAGAACGGAAATATCGCAACGCTGCACAACTTGCGCACCCGTTCGCTTCAGGAAATGACCTACGAGCTCGAGACTTTCGCGCAGACGCGTAAAATGTCGTTGATCCTGCCCTGCTTATATTCAGAGTTGAAAACCGACGCCATGCCGAACATTCTTTCGGAATTGGCCAAGGTGACTTACCTGCACCGCGTTATTATTGGCTTGGATCGTGCCACTGAAGACCAGTTTCGCCATGCAAAGCAATTCTTCGAGGGGCTGAACCAGAACCATATCGTGATCTGGAACGACAGCCCAAGGATGCTCGCGCTGGGCAACCGTCTAGAACAAATGGGGCTTGCTCCCACCGAGCAGGGCAAAGGCAAAAACGTCTGGACGTCGATTGGGTATTTGATTGGATGTCAGGACAGCGCTGTTATGGCGATTCATGATTGTGATATTTTGACTTATACAAACGAACTGCTCGCTCGGCTGATCTATCCAGTGGCTAATCCAACTTTCCCATACCAGGTGGCCAAAGGGTATTACGCGCGCATTGGTTCGGACAAACTCAACGGCCGGGTCACACGGCTTTTGGTTAGTCCGCTGCTTATTGCACTGAAACGTGTGATCGGTGATCGCGATTACATCGATTACCTGCGCAGTTTCCGCTATCCACTGTCCGGCGAATTCGCGATGCGCACCAATATCTTGCCCGACCTGCGTATACCCTCGGATTGGGGGCTTGAGATCGGCGTTTTGTCAGAGGCATGGCGCAATCTTGCCCCCAAAGCAGTGTGTCAGGTCGAAATTGCTGATGCCTATGACCACAAGCACCAAACGCTTAGCCCTGAAGATGCGCAAACCGGCCTCAACCGAATGTCTACCGATATCTGCAAAGCGATCTTCCGCAAGTTGGCCGCGGACGGCACCATCTTTACCAACAATGTCTTCCGGACGCTCAAGGCCACGTATTATCGCAGCGCGCTTGATTTGCTGGATGCGTATTACAGCGATGCACAGATGAATGGCCTGACCGTTGATCGCCATTCTGAAGAAGCATCTATCGAACTTTTTGCAGAGAATATCATGCGGGCGGGCCAAACGTTTCTGGAAAACCCCCATGAGACTCCATTCATCGCGACTTGGAACCGCGTGCACGCCGCCGATCCAGAGTTCCTGCGCGACATGCAAGCAGCTGCACTTGCCGATGCAAAAGAGTTTCAGTGACCAGCGTTGCTGATCCAACGGCATTGATACGGGGCAAGGACGATATCCTCGTCTTGTACGACATCCCCTGACAGCAAATCGCGCCAATCTTCGTCAGCAATGATGTTAAGCGTCCCAATGGGCAGTGTAACTATGTCTCTGCTTACATTGTGCAACGCAAAGATAGACTGGTTCCGGTCAAGGCTTTGCCGCCAGATGCCGAACACCCGTTCATCGCCCGTATTCACGGTGAATTGTGTCGCGTTCGGGTGAAATGCGGATTGCTTTTGCCGGATCTTAAGACGCGTTTTCAGACCAGTCAGAACTTGCGCGTGAATTGTCGTCTCGATCTCAAGCACGTCTTGCAAAGCACCGTAATCCCACCGGTGCCGATTGATGGCTCGGTTCATGCCTCGGCGTTCGACAGCATCGGTGTCATTTGGGGTCGCAAGCATCGAGTGGATGTAGAAGGCTGGGATCCCTTCAAGCGACATTACGATGGTCTGCGAACAAAGAAAGCGATCGAGATGATACGCGTCAGGACCATCGAATGTCTGGCTGAGCGCGGCAAAGTAGGTGGTGTTCAATTCGTAAGGTGCTTCACCGCCATCCGGCAGCGCGCGCATTGACACCAATCCCCCTGATGATTCCACCGCCTTTATCATTTCCGACTGATCATCCGCGGACAATAATCCTTCTGCAGGGCGCATACCGATCCCGTCATGGCTGGCTGTGAAGTTCAGGTATGCGCAACCCAAGGGCGCGGGCGGCATAGACCGCTGCCACTTGTCCAGGTTCTTGGCCGTTCCGGACAGAAGCGCATGCAGAATAAGCGGCGGAAGCGGGAAGTTGTAAATGACATGCGCCTCGTCCCGCTTGCCAAAATAACTTAGGTTCTCAGCCTTTGGCACATTGGTTTCCGTCAACAGGATCACTGGTTCGGTGGCATAGTCACACAACAACCGGATCAGCTTGACGATGGCGTGGGTCTGCCGAAGGTGAATCGACGGAGAACCAACTTCTTTCCAAAGGAATGCCACGGCATCCAACCGAATGATGCGAACCCCGTTGTCGACATGCGTTCGGATGATCCGCAGGAATTCTAGCAGCACCTCGGGATTGCGAAAATCAAGATCGATCTGATCATGGCTGAACGTGCACCAGACGTGGCGCGATCCGGATTTGGTTTCCACCTGCTGTAGCAAAGGTGTGGTGCGGGGGCGAACGACCATGCTCAGATCGTCTTTGGGGTCGGCCTCAAAAAAGAACTGATCGTAGGGCGCCTGCCCTTGTCGATATGCATTGAACCATGTGCCTTGGCTCGACACATGGTTGAGCACCAGATCAGACATAAGCTGAAAATCAGCCGCGATCCGATTAATATCCGGCCAATCGCCCAACTGGGGGTTCACCGCCATATAGTCGGTCACCGCAAACCCGTCATCAGACGTGAAGGGAAAAAACGGTAGAATATGCACCCCGTTGACCACACCCTTGAGATAGCGGCGCAGAAAATCATTTAGCAGATCAAGCGGTTTATGTGCCCCGTCAACGATCGAGTTCCCGTACGTAATAAGCAAGGCATCGCGCTGCGACCAAAGTGCGTTGCCCGGTTTACGTCCACGTTTCCGCCGATGTGAACCGTCCGGCCAAAAAGCGTCGATGACCTTTGATGCCAAAATATCCGCATTCAGATCAGGATAGACTTCACTGATCTTGTTAGCGAGCGCACGGCTGAGCGCCGGAGTTTTTTCTTTGGTCATCGTATCTTGGGTCATGAGTCAAACAATCACGGCTCAGACGGGTTTTCAAATATTTCCCTTCGGAAAATTTGGGAACGGGTCAGAATGCTCCAAACTGCACTACGTTCGCGCAGTTTGGAACCGCAGGCCCGCGAAACTTGACACACCGGCATCTGCTGTTAGCGCTGCGGAATGAAGAAATCATCGCCCAGCCAGACGCAAGTTAGATCACGTGATCCAGAACGGACCAAAGGGGAAATCCTGCACGCAGCCTTGGCAGAGTTCGCAGCACACGGGTATGACGGGGCCAAGGTTCAGAAAATATCGGAAAGTGCGGGCTGCAATCCACGTCTCATCTATCACTACTATGATAACAAGGAATGCCTCTACCTCGCCGTACTTCGCCATATCTATGCAGAGATACGCGCGCGCGAAGACGAACTGCGGCTAGAGGCACTACCACCAGATCAGGCGATCGTGCGCTTGGCTGAGCTGACCTTTGATTTTTTCCAAAGCAATACAGTTTTCCTATCCATCACTCGCAGCGAGAACCTCTTGGGTGGTCGGTTCATCGCGCAGATGCCCGAAATTCAAAAGATGTCGACGCCGTTTCTGAACAAGATATCCGACGTTCTAAAACGTGGTCATGCCGAGGGAGTGTTTCGCGATGGGATTGATGCATTGCAACTATACGTGAGCATTGTCGCCCTGAGCGCGCACCACATAAATGCAAGCCATACATTATCGGCAACCTTTGGAACCGACGTTTCCAAACAGGAGTGGCGACAGACCCGCAAGCTACATGTCGTTGAGATGATCAGAAGCGCTGTGGCCCTTCCCGAATCGCACAGTTAATCCCTTTGGCAATGCCAAATTGTATACCTCTGCATATGTAATTTAATTGCCCATCGCCCCGGGAAAGCGCCCACAAATGTGGCAGCAGCAAGATAATTCAATTTTCATTTACTTAACCAGTTTCTAATCCCATCAGGCCTGTTGCTAGAGCTGCGCCATGAACATGTCAGCCAACATACCCGCTCTCGCCACGCAGCAGGCCCAACCTGCGAGCGTTCATCCACGACCGGCGTTGGAACTGCAGGACGCCTCCGTTGTCTTCGGTAGCGGAGATTCAGCCGTCACAGCCCTCTCGCCTACAAATATCCGCATGGATCGCGGAGACTTTCTTGCCCTCGTCGGCCCATCAGGATGTGGCAAGTCCACCATTCTCAAGCTAGTCAGCAACCTGATCCAGCCCAGCTCAGGCTTGGTTCTGGTCGGCGGGAAAGAGGCCAAGGCCAAAGAACTGCGCATCGGCATGGCTTTTCAGAACCCGACGATGTGAACCAGACCGGGTTTACCGGAGAGCCAAAAGCTCGGAAGGTAAGCTATGGAAAAGGGAAACCCTGGGAACCGTTT
>NZ_CBFHLV010000104.1:0-6068 GCF_965656765.1 Marivita sp.
GTGACTGACACGACAACCTGATCAATCGGATCCGCATTGCGGCTGGCAATCGTCTGCAGCGCCAACACAGCCTGCGACGCCATTACGGTGGTATCGACCGTTTCTTGCGGCTTGGCCGCATGACCGCCCCTGCCCTCGAAGATGATATCGAACTGGTCAGTTGCGGCAAAGAACGCGCCCGGACGGATCGCAAAGCTTCCTACGGGACGGCCCGGCCAATTGTGCATACCGTAGACTTCCTGAATGCCCCAGCGCTCCATCATGCCGTCTTCGCACATCTCGCGACCGCCACCGCCACCTTCTTCGGCGGGCTGAAAGATCACCACAACCGTGCCGTCGAAATTGCGGGTCTCGGACAGGTACTTGGCCGCACCCAGCAGCATTGCTGTATGTCCGTCATGGCCGCAAGCATGCATTGCGCCATCGGTCTTGGATTTGTACTCAAGCCCAGTTTGTTCGTGAATAGGCAGTGCGTCCATGTCAGCGCGCAGGCCAATGACCTTGCCTGATGTATCAGTCTTGCCCTTGATGACACCTACCACACCCGTACGGCCAATACCGGTGACGATCTCATCGCAGCCGAATTCCTTGAGCCGGTCCGCCACCAGCGCGCTGGTGCGATGCGTGTCAAAAAGAATCTCGGGATTCTCGTGCAAATCCCGTCGCCATGCGGTGATTTCTGTCTGCAATTCGGCAAAGCGGTTTTTAACCGGCATGTCGGGTGTCCTTTTATGAGTGAGTGGAGTGTCTGCCACAGAACGTGGCGTAGTCTATGTCTAGCTTCAAGGGGGGCTAGAGCGCTGGTCCCAAATCCATGCGACTGCCATCGCTGAAACGTGACAGCCGGAACCGGTGCAGATCGTGTCCGGTGCTGTCTCCGCAGACCAGATCCGCCAGCACCTTGCCCATACCCGGACCAATGCCAAACCCGTGCCCGCTCATGCCAGTGCCAATGGTCAAACCGGAAATCGCATCGACGCGGTCCACCACAGGCACCACATCGGGCATCGTGTCGATCATCCCAGCCCACATCGCCCGATAGCGGATCGGTCCAACCTCGGGAAACAAATGTTCCACCTCTGCCGCGACCTTTTTCAGCTTCCTGCTGTTCGGTTTCGGGTTCAAAACTCGGATACCCTCGAAGGGGCTGACTTCGTCCTCGGCCCACTGGCGTTTTGTCCCCCACGCATCTGGATACCCTTTGGGCGCGACCGGTAGAAACCGCGTCCCGAACGGATCAGCCATCAACTGCGTCCGGTATTTCGGTAACGCCCGCACCGCGTCAGGCCCGACGAACAGCTCGTGAAAGCCACCAGCAGCCAGCGATGCCCCACCATCGGCGCGTGTGCGGAAGGCAAATTTACCCGCCGCCGCGGCACCCGCGTGCGGCAACGACACAGGCTCGGTTGCCCCTGCTGTCGCGCGCACAGAAAGCTGGGGGATATCAACGCCATGCGCCCTTAGAAAAAGCGACGACCACGCGCCGCCCGCGACCACCACATCAGAGCAGGCAATGCGTCCCATTTCAGTGAACACACCCCGGATCCGCCCTGCCTCAAGGTCAAGCTTGCGCGCGGCACAGCCCTCAACAAGTACCGCACCTTCGCGCACCGCAATGCCCGCCAATGCTGGTACGGCGACCCAAGGCTCTGCCCGCATGTCGGTCGGCGTCGTCAACGCCCCGGTAAAGCCGCCCTTGGCCAGTTCAGGAAACCGCGACTTCAGGCCTGCATTGTCCAATAACTCGGTATCCACGCCCTGCGCCGTGGCAATGGGCAGCCAGTCGGCAAAACTCGCCAGTTCCTTTTCGCTTTCGGCCAGATAGGTCACCCCTGACCGCACCAATCCAATGTCCACGTTGGTCTGGCTGGCAAGCTCGGTCCAAAGGCGGTTTGCTTCGACCATGATAGGAAGTTCATGAGGATCGCGCCCCTGCTGCCGAATCCAGCCCCAGTTTCGCGAGGACTGTTCACCGGCGATGCGCCCCTTTTCCAGCAGCACGACCCGTCGGCCTTTGCGCGCCAAAAACAGTGCAGTGCACACGCCGATGACGCCACCGCCGATAACGACCACATCGGTTTCTGGTGGTGGTGGCCCGGCAAAGGCAATCGGGCTGGCCTCGGAGATCGGAAACGCCATCATGCGGACAGCTGGCTTAACAAACGTTCCATGAATGCCTGGCCTTCCGTGAATTGTGCAACGGTGATGTATTCATCTGGCTGATGCGCCACCGCAATGTCTCCCGGTCCGCAGACAACCACCGAATAGCCCGCGTTTTGGAAATGGCTCGCCTCGGTTCCGTAGGACACATATTGCGTGCCATTGTCGCCAGTCAGTTGCCGCACGAGGGTTTCCGCGCTGCCTGCGTCATCCGTTTTGAAGGGTGGCAAAGCCGAGTTCGGCTTGATCTCAATCCAGGTTTCTGGACGAACGGCCTGCATTTGGGCCTCCACATCAGCCACGGCCGCGCGCAACCTGGAGTCCCACGCATCCAGCGTTTCGCCGGGAACCACGCGAATCCCCATGACAAGAACGCAATCCTTGGCTGTAATGTTATGCGCGGTGCCGCCATGGATCTCTCCGACATGCACATTCGTGTATGGGGGATTGAACATCGCCGCGATCGGTGATGGCGCTGCGGCAGAGCTTTCATCATTCATCTGGTTGGCCCATTCAATCAGCTTGGCCCCATACATGATCGCACTGACACCGGTATGAAGAACAGAAGAATGCACCTCGAACCCGTGCACATTAATGTCATATGTCACACTGCCCTTATGCCCTGTCACCGCCTTGAGCATTGTCGGCTCTCCAACGATCACCGTGTCAGCGCGTGGCACCACGCCCTGCATCGCGTCGATCAAGGGAGGCGCGCCGGCGCAACCGATTTCTTCGTCATAGCTTAGCGCGATCTGAAGGGGCCGTTTCACACCCCGGTGCTGTGCCTCGACCAACGCCCAGATGGCCAGCGCGTCAAAGCCTTTCATGTCGGTGGTGCCGCGCCCGTACAGTTTGCCATCGGTCTCAGTCACGGTGAACGGATCGGTGCTCCAAGGCTGGCCATCGGTCGGCACCACATCAGTATGACCTGACAGGACAACACCGCCCTCCACCTCGGGCCCGACATGGGCGAACAACCCAGCTTTCAAAGGATCGTCGGCTTTCACATGTCGATGACTTTCGACACCGTGTTCGGTCAGATAGGCCTCGACCCAGTCGATCAGGGGCAGGTTCGTGTCACGGCTAACGGTTGGAAATTTTACCAACTGGTCTAAAATCGCACGAGGTGTCAGACGGTTTTGCATGGGCTCACTTTGTGGCTGAGGGCAGCAGGTAGTCGGCATAGACCGGATGATGGTCCGACGGCCATTCGCCGTCAAACCGCTCTTGCACAACAACTGGCCCGTTGTTCAATTCAACGTCAGGCGTGCGGCTTAAATGATCAATAGCACCAATAAGATGCACACCTTTATTCAGGTGATATGTGGCCCCGGGAATTCGATCAAAACGGACACCCGCTTCTTCAAGAATATCCATCGTTTGCGCGCCATACAGCGCATTCAAATCCCCCACCAAAAATACGGTTTCGCCCGCTTCGACCCAAGGCCGTAGACGATCACGAACAAGAGCAGCGGACAGCAACCGGTTAGAACGGCTGGAATATTCGAAATGCACGTTTGCCACGCGAAATTGATCCCCCGTTTCGCGATCTTGGAACTGCACCCAAGTGGCAAACGCGGGAAAAGACCCATTGAATGTCCGCGAGTAGATCACATCAGGTGTATTGGAAAAGAAAAACCAACCCTGATCAACAGGTTGCAACCGCTCCTTCAAGTAAAATAACGGCTGCGTCGTGGGAAATTCGCGCCAATTCCCGGTAGCGGCCACGCCGTAATTCGGATTTTGCGAAGCAAGGAAATCGCGCTTGAGGTTGACCGATCCATCGCTTCCCCGCGACCAGCTTTCCATTTCTTGAAACGCAACGATGTCAGCTTGCAGCGCCTTGAAGGCTTTGTCCAACGGCGCTTTGCGTCGGTCCCAATCCCCCACCGACCATGCGCCGGTCTTTTCGCTCAGAACGATGTAGTGAACGTTGTAACTGGCGATCCGAAGCGCGTTGCCCGACGGCGGATCAAGGATGGCATCCCCTTCGGAATTCGTCACATGCAGCGCACACGCAACAAGCGTGACAAGCGCAAACATCCCAACAGCTGCTCGAACACCCCAATGGAACACTTTTCTCATCTCGAACGCTTAACAGCGACCATCACAAAGTCAGTATCCGCTGTCGGTGATCAGCACTTTGTGACCGGGCTCAACCTCGCGATAAATCGACGGCTCAGGTTCGTAGTCCAAGCCGTGAATCGGCGACGGAATCGGTTTGAAGTTCAGATCCTTCTCGGATTTGCGCTTGCGTGGATCAGCAATCGGAACCGCCTTCATCAACGCCTGAGTATAGGGATGCTGTGGGTTTTCGAACACCGCGCGACGCGGGCCAAGTTCAACAATACGGCCAAGATACATCACGCCGACATAGTGACTGACCCGTTCGACCACCGCCATGTCATGGCTGATGAACAAGAACGACAGTCCCAGTTCGGCCTGCAATTCCAACATCAGGTTCAACACCTGCGCCTGCACGGACACGTCCAAAGCCGACACAGCTTCGTCCGCCACGATGAGCTTGGGATTCAGCGCCAGCGCACGGGCAATCGCAATACGTTGACGCTGACCGCCGGACAATTCATGGGGATAGCGCTGCATGAAACTGCGCGGCAATTCGACTCGGTCAAACAACATTTCGACGCGTGTCTGCATCTCATCGGATGATCCCATGCCAAAGTTACGCATCGGTTCGGACACCTGATCCGACAGTTGCATCTGCGGGTTCAGTGACGCGAACGGGTCTTGAAAGACCATCTGCATGTCGCGCCGTGCGTCGCGCAGATCGGTCTGGCTGAGCGCCATAATGTCTTTGCCATCAAGGAAAATACTGCCCTGCATCAGTTCGACAAGACGCAGGATAGACCGGCCTGCAGTGGATTTTCCGCAGCCTGATTCCCCAACAAGGCTCAGGGTTTGGCCCTTGTTTACCGTGAATGACAGGTCTTCGACTGCGTGCACATTGGCCACCGTACGGCGAAAGAAACCGCCTTTGACCTCGAACCTTGTAGTCAGGTTCTTGACCTGCAAAAGCACCTCTTCCGATCCGGTTATCGGCGGCACTTCGGACCCGTCCTTGCCCAAAAGCCGCATCGGGCGCGGCAGATCGGTGCCTGTCATTTCGCCCAGCTTGGGTACGGCCGCCAAAAGCGATTGCGTATACGGGTGCTGCGGGTTCTCGAAGATTTCTTCGACCGTCCCCTCTTCGACCTTGTTGCCCCGGAACATCACCACCACGCGGTCGGCCATTTGCGCCACCACGGCCATATCATGGGTAATAAACATGACGGCCGTGCCAGTTTCGCGCTTGAGCCGGTCCATCAGGGCCAGAATCTCGGCTTGAATGGTCACATCCAAAGCCGTTGTCGGTTCATCTGCGATGAGCAAACGTGGCTCACAGGCCAGTGCCATCGCGATCACCACGCGCTGGCGCATGCCCCCGGACAATTCGTGCGGGTATTGCTTCAATCGCCGCTCGGGTTCGGGAATGCGCACTTGCCGCATCAGGTCCAGAGCCCGCTCCTCGGCCTGTGCCTTGGTCATATTCTTGTGCAGGCGCAATCCTTCTGTCAGCTGCTTGCCCACAGTGAACACCGGATTCAGCGCCGTCATCGGCTCTTGAAAGATCATGCCGATCTCGTTGCCGCGGATGGTGCGCATCAAGTCCTGATCGGTTTCGGCAAGGTCGATCTCGCCTTTATCCTTGCGGTCGAACAGCAACCGACCACCTGCAATATCGCCGCCGCCGTATTCGATCAGCCGCATCAGCGACAACGAAGACACCGACTTCCCAGACCCGGATTCGCCAACAACACAAACCGTTTCGCCCGGATTGATCTCAAAGGATACGTCTTCAACCCCAACAACCGTGCCGGCTTTGGTTTGAAATTCGACCCGAAGGTTTT
>NZ_CBFHLV010000105.1:0-5922 GCF_965656765.1 Marivita sp.
AGCACCCATTTCGCCTGCCTCGAAGCCTTGGGAAGAGAAGACGACCTGCGCCGCGCCGTGTGGACCCGGTTTGAAACGCGCCTCTGTGCTGAAACCCTGCGCCGCTACGTCTCGCGCCTGCCGGATTTCGACGACGATGAGGCGCTGCAAGATGCACGCGCCCTCGTGCGCAACCATCCCGACCTGCTCCAAGGCCTCATCTTCTGCTTGCAGTGGCCCGATCCAGCGCTGGCTGCTGATCTGATCCTGTCCCGTCACGAGGAGCTGGATGGCAATGCCTATGAACTCCTTACCCCGACATCCGAGTTGCTCGAGCCCGAACATCCCTTAGCCGCCATGTTGGTCTGGCGGTCGATGATCTCCTTTGCCCTTAAAAACAACCGCGCCAAACGCTATCGCCATGCAGCCCGTCACCTCGCCTCTTGCGCTCAAGCTGATATGGCGGTCTCAGACTACGGCGCCTTCCAAAGCCACGAGGCCTTTGTCAGTTACCTAGGACGAACGCACCCACGCAAACACGCATTCTGGGACAAGGTTGATCAGTAAGGCCGTATCTCACAGCCATTAGAAATAATATGGCATCGCGGCCTTAAGAGACAGCTGGCGTTCTGCGCGCTCAGCCTCCATTCATTACGACCGCAAAATCCAGAACCTGATAAACCGGCGGTAAGTGGGCCCAAAATTGATTTGGGTATCTGTTGAACTAGTGGCCGCTTTTGAACGTCTGCGACTGGGCAGACATTTTTTCTTTTCGCTCTGTCAAAGATTACAGAGACGTCTCGCATTCGTTATGACTTCTTTTCGCATCGACACAGTGCCGAAACTGCCGTTCTTGTCGACAAACACGATTGCACCTGCCAACGTCTGATACGACAGTATCGCCGAAGGGGGTTTGCATATGCCGGAAATCTGGGAATTGACGGCGACCCGGATCGCCGCAGAGGTAAGAGCCCGGCGAATTTCGGCGGTTGAAGTGGCGCAGGCCCATCTGGCGCGACTTGATTCAGTGAACCCAGCCATTAATGCAGTCGTGCAGGAGTTTCCTGAAGAAGCGCTCGAGGCTGCGCGGGAAGTTGATCTAGCCCTTGACCGTGGCGATGACGTGGGCCCACTCTGCGGTGTCCCCGTGACGATCAAGGTTAATGTTGACCAAAAGGGTCATGCAACGACCAACGGACTGCGGCTTCTGGCCGATCACGTCGCGACTGAGGACAGTCCGGTCGTGTCGAACATCCGTAAGGCGGGTGGCATCATCATCGGACGCACCAATACGCCCGCCTTTTCCTTGCGCTGGTTCACCAACAATGGGCTTCACGGCCAGACGTTGAACCCGCGCAACCGGCACATCACACCGGGCGGATCGTCAGGAGGGGCAGCCGCAGCGGTTGCGTCAGGCATCTGCGCCATCGGCCACGGTACAGATATCGCAGGGTCTATCCGCTATCCCGCCTATGCCTGTGGCCTGCATGGACTGCGTCCGACTGTCGGCCGGGTGCCGGCTTATAACGCCAGTGCGCCAGACCGCTTTATTGGTGCCCAACTCATGGCCGTTTCGGGCCCGATCACCCGGAGCATCGACGATCTCGATATTGCTTTGGCGGCCATGTCGGCACCCGATCCGCGAGACCCGTGGTATGTCCCCGAGCCACAGACCAAGGCCGATTTCCCAAAACGGGCGGCGCTTGCGATTGCTCCGGATGGCATGCAAGTCAACGACGACGTGGCCGAGGCGCTGCAGGAGGCCGCCAATCGGCTGCGCGCAGCGGGCTGGACTGTGGACGAGGTTGCGTGCCCCCCGATGCGCAGCGCGGCAGCGATCAATGCGTGCCTATGGATGGCTGAGATGCAGTTCGGTGCCACCGACATGCTAGCCCGCGAGGCAGACGCGGACGCGCAGTTTGCCTTCGCGCAGATGTCTGAGGATGCTGGCGAGGTTGGCTTTGTTTCGCTGATGGAGGCGCTGCAGGCACGTGCGGCGCTCGTGCGAGATTGGCAAGTTTTCCTGAACGACTATCCAGTCCTGCTATGCCCTATCTCTGGCGAATTGCCGTTCGATCAGCAACGTGATGTCCAGTCGGAAGCGGCGTTTGCCCGGGTGTTCGAAGCGCAGCTGACGCAACGCGCGCTTCCCGCAATCGGCATGCCGGGGCTGGCGGTCGCAACGGGCGAAACGAACGGCCGGCCATTGGGCGTGCAATTAATCGGCCCTCGCTACCGCGAGGATATCCTGCTCGCCGCCGGGCGCGACATCGAGGCGGCAGGCAGCCCGGTCGCTGTTGCCACACCAGCCTGAATTCAGACCGAACACCCACTTGGCGGTCTTACCTTCACGAGCGTGCGAACAGCCCAAGTTCCGACGTTTATCTTACCCCGCGTTTGAAAGCGCGAAAAAATTGCGTGAGCAGCCCGCAGAAGACATTCATAGGCGCACCCACGCAGTAAGCTTGCTCTTACATCGCGGACCTTCGTACGCCGCGCAGCAATTTCACCGCGGCAATGACGGCCACTCGGACATGTTGGTCGCCCATCCTGGCGAGCGGCGTTGATGTTGATCGTGTTTGATTAGGCATTTCCAACATCGACATTACCGCACCGTACTGGCATCAGCTCAAATTCGGGCACGAACCAGCAAAGGACGTCTCATGGGGAACCCCCGTTACATCGTGCTTTTCGGCGCCTGTCTGACACAGTTTACCGTCATCGGGATGCTGTTTTCCTTTGGCTTGTTCCTGCCATCTTTTGAGGCTGAATTTGGCTGGTCGCGCACCTTTCTATCCACTTGCTCGGCGTTGGCCTTTTTTGTCATGGGCGTTCTTGCGATACTAGGCGGACGGGTAAGCGACGTGCTGGGGCCACGCATCGTACTGGTCTGTACCGGCACGCTTTATGGTATCGGCTTTGTCCTGATGAGCCAGATTACCGCGCAGTGGCAATTGCTGGTGATCTTCGGCACGCTGATCGGTCTGGGGCTGGGCAGCCATGACGTGGTCACGCTGTCGACGATTGCACGCTGGTTCCCACGACGACGCGGTATCATGAGCGGGGTGGTGAAGGTTGGCACTGCCGTCGGTCAGATTACCTTGCCTCCCGCCGCCGCGGTACTGATCGTTGCCTTTGGCTGGCGCGGAGCGTTGTTGATGTTGGGCTTTGCGGCGTCAATCCTGCTTTTGATCGCCGCGCTGTCGATGCAGCGTCCACCAGCACCGGCGGTTGGCACCTCCAGCGTCATCACTGGCGCCAGCTTCGCCGAGGCGCGCCGGGGGCCGAGCGCTCGAATATTCTGGACGCTTTGCGCCACGCAGCTCCTGTTCTTTCCCGCGCTGATGTCGGTGCCGCTTCATCTGGCGGTACACGGTATGAATTTGGGCATGACCCAGACACTAGCGGCGACGATGCTGTCGGTCATCGGCGCGGCCAGCATCGCCGGGCGCTTGATCATGGGTGCACTCGTCGATCGGATCGGCGGCAAGATGGCCTATACGATCAGCCTACTGGTGCTGCTTGTCAGCCTGACTGCACTGATCCTGACCACCGCGCACGGCGGGCTGTTCGTCGTGGTGGCGGCCTATGGCTTTAGCCACGGCGCATTGTTCGTCGTGGTCTCGGCCACTGTCGCCGAGTATTTCGGTATGCGCGCGCATGGTGCGATCTTTGGCACAGTGCTGTTTTTTGGCACATTGGGCGGCTCTGTGGGCCCGATCCTGACCGGCTGGGCGTTCGACAGCTTTGGCAGCTATACCCCAGCTTTCATCACTCTGGCCCTTTCTGCCGCCATCGCCCTTATGCTGGTGCAAACCCTACCCAGGCCAGAGGCAGCGAGGCTGAACGAATAGGCGTCGCCCATACCGCCGGGACGCATAACATAAGCCCGGGCGCGCATTCCACCCAAGCGGCCTAGAGTTGCAGCTCATGGAGTGTTTTGGTAGTGACCGCCGCCAGCCTGAAGCTGGCAGGGCATAGTCAGTCTCCTTTGCTGCAGTAAATGCTATCAAAGGAGCGGCATCCAACCGCAAAAGGTCCATGAGGTCTCAAGCGAAATTAAGGTAGTCAATTTTCTGATGGCCGTCCTTCCGATACTTGGGATTGGAAACCAAAGCGAAATAGAAGGCATCCTTGCCGCTTTGCCGAGGTAGCTTTGGCGTTAGTTGGGTGCGAAGTCAATTGACACCCATACGGCACCCAGCCCCAGCAAATTGTCCCGCCACCATGCAACACAATTTTTTTCTTAGTAAAGTGGTGCCCGGGGGCGGAATCGAACCACCGACACGAGGATTTTCAAGACTTGTGTTTATTTTAAGTCATTGATTTTAAGAGGGTATTTGGGCCGAAATTGAGGTGTGCGAAAAACTGTGCGATAGCTTGTGACAGATGGGGTCGGTAAACACTGTGTTTAACACAGTAACCTGAAACACTGTGTTTGAACACTGTTTTACGATGCTGTTGCGAAAACAAAGTCTCTCAATTTACGTGCTCGACCAAGTTCGCTCGCCCAGCACCTTCAACCAAAATGCTCGCGTAGATCGGTTATATGATCTGAGACTTCGTCCGGGTAGCCCCAGCCCATTTCACCGTCTATGCGCTCAACTTCCTGGACCAGCAAAGGTAAGAACTCCTTAGCAAGCTCGCTGTCATCTTCCGCCAACAACCGATCCTTGATCGCTTCAACCATCGAACACAAACTGTCGTAGAAGCCTTCGTCGATGTCGCCAAATTCCAAAGTGAAATCGTTACCGCACTGAACGTAGTAGACCATCAGACGTAGCAGGTTGTGCGTATCGCCACTGGCTTTTTTGTAGTCGTTGATAGCCTTGCGGCCTTCACGCAATTGTACGTTTTGTTTCCAAGGCTCACGAGGGCTTATGGCTTTTCGAATGCGTTCTTCATAAGGTGCCAAGCTATGATCACCGATATCGCTGGCCAGCAAACGGGCGCGGAGAAAGTCAGCGTTGCTAGCGTTTAATCGATAAAGGTCTTGAACAAGACCGACGAGCTGATCGCTTGGCCATTCACCGATCACCGTTTTCACATCGCGCCATGTTGGCTTCTTGCGTTCCACCATGTCCGAAGTCACCCTTAATCCTGCGGTATGTCGTTCTGTCATCTGCTAGCAAGCTGACAAGAATGCGCATTGGTAGCAAGATATGACGCGCCAGGCTGATCCTACAGAAAAACCCTTTCGTTTTCTTGTCGTACAAGAGGTGGCACCATAGTGTCCTGAGAAGAAGGGCGATAATTTTTATGACGAGCGAACGAACGGCAGGAAATTTTCAGTTCCTACAGCCAATTAGCCCCCAGCTTGAAAAGCTGGGTACTCTAGCCGAGCACTTTTTTCACGCTGACCCAAGCACGTCGCTGATCAAGCTACGGCAATTCTCTGAGATCCTGACCCAACTACACGCGGCTCATGCGGGCCTTCTTCCCGAGCCCGCCGAAACCCAGTCGGACCTTTTACGGCGTTTGAAGTTTGAGCGCGCCATCCCCGATAAAGTACTCGATGTGCTCCACCACATTCGGAAGACAGGGAACTCAGCGGTTCATGAGGGCTCTGGAGACCACAGGCAGGCGCTCACGGCGCTGAAGATGTCCGTCCAGCTTGGCATTTGGCACTACCGGGTTGTTCGAGGCGACGCTAAGTTCTCGCCCGGACCTTTCGTACCGCCAGAGAACCCTACGTCCGCAGCCGAGGAGCTTCAGCAAGAGCTTGATCGCCTTCGGCGAGAGCGCGATGCTGCTCTGAACGATGCGCAGCTGGCGCAAAAAGCTGCGGAGTTGGCGCAGCGCGAAGCGGAAACAGCTTCGGATCGAGAGCAACGCGAGAAGGAAGAGCGAGCGCAGTGGGAAGCCTTGAACCAGACCGGGTTTTCCGGAGATGTTGGAGTTCGTCACTCAGCGGCTATTTTAGCCGTGAGCTCTGCGTTGTAA
>NZ_CBFHLV010000106.1:0-5687 GCF_965656765.1 Marivita sp.
ACGTGGCTGGACAAGTGTTCCGCATTGGCCACCTTGGCAGCCTGACGGACGTCATGGCGCTTTCCGGTATCGCGACCGCCGAAATGTGCATGGTCGACCTTGGTCTGGACATCAAGCTTGGTTCGGGCGTTGCAGCGGCACAGGATTTCTATCGCCATGGATCAAATATCGCGCAGAAGGTGGCCGCAGAATGAAAGACACGACCATGATCATCCCCACTTATGATGACATGCTTGCCGCACACGAACGGATCAAGCCGCATATCAACCGCACTCCAGTGTTGCAGTCGGCCTATCTGAACGAGTTGACCGGCGCAGAGCTGTTCTTCAAGTGTGAAAACTTCCAAGAGCCGGGTGCTTTCAAGGTGCGCGGCGGATCTAACGCGGTATTCGGGCTTAGCGATGCTGAAGCGGAACGTGGTGTGTGCACGCATTCGTCAGGCAACCACGCCCTTTGTTTGTCCTACGCGGCTGGTCGCCGGGGCATCCCGTGCAACGTGGTTATGCCGCGCACAGCACCGCAGGCTAAGAAAGATGCCGTGCGCCGTTACGGTGGGACCATCACAGAATGTGAGCCATCGACTACGTCACGCGAAGAGGTCTTTGCCAAAGTGCAGGCCGAAACTGGTGGCGAGTTCGTCCACCCTTACAACGACCCTCGTGTCATTGCCGGGCAGGGTACCTGCTCCAAGGAATTCATGGAGCAGGTTGATGGTCTGGAAATGATTGTCGCGCCAATCGGTGGCGGTGGCATGATTTCGGGCACATGCCTGACCATGTCGACGCTGGCACCTGATGTTCAGATTATCGCTGCAGAGCCGGAGCAGGCAGATGATGCCTATCGCAGCTTCAAGGCCGGGCACATCATCGCTGATGACGCGCCAGAGACGATTGCGGACGGGCTCAAGGTGCCGCTCAAGGATCTGACCTGGCATTTCGTGTCGAGCCATGTGTCCGACATCATGACTGCGTCGGAACAGGAAATCATCGACGCGATGAAAATCACGTGGAAGTACCTCCGTATCGTTATGGAGCCATCCTGTGCCGTACCGCTGGCGGTGATCCTCAAGAACAAGGACCGGTTCGCAGGCAAACGTATCGGTGTGATCGTGACGGGCGGCAACGTGGATCTGGACAAACTGCCATGGATGACAAGCTAAAGCTCTTTCGTCCCGGCTTTGTTTCCGATAGGAAACCTGAGAGAAAATACGAAACACGCCCATCCCGTGCATTGCATGGGAAACGCATTCAATTCGGAGAGACGCTATGAAAGACATGACCGTATTCGACGATTACGAAGTGGGCTTTGACATCCCGGCAAAACCGGGCATGGCCGAAGCTGATGTTCAGACACCGAGCCTTGTGCTCGACCTTGATGCGCTCGAGCGCAACATCAAAAAAATGGGCGACTACGCCAAAGCACATGGTATGCGTCACCGGGTGCACGGAAAGATGCACAAGTCCGTAGATGTTGCACTGCTCCAAGTGGAATTGGGCGGTGCTTGCGGTGTGTGCTGTCAGAAGGTCTCTGAGGCCGAAGTGTTCGCTCGTGGTGGCATCAAAGACGTACTGGTGTCAAACCAAGTCCGTGACCCAGCCAAGATTGACCGACTGGCGCGTATGCCCAAGCTTGGTGCGCGGACGATCTGCTGCGTAGATGATCTGGCCAATGTGGCAGACCTGTCGGCGGCAGCAGTCAAGCATGGGACACAGATTGAGTGTTTGGTCGAGATCGACTGCGGTGCGGGTCGTTGCGGTGTGACGACGACCCCTGCAGTTGTCGAGATCGCCAAGGCAATCGAAGCGGCAGACGGTCTTAAGTTCGCGGGTATCCAAGCCTATCAGGGCGCAATGCAGCACATGGACTCTTACGAAGAACGCAAGGAAAAGATCGCCATTGCCGTGGCTCAGGTCAAGGACGCGGTTGATACGCTCAAAGCCGATGGGATCGAGTGTGACATCGTTGGCGGTGGCGGCACGGGATCGTACTACTTTGAATCGAACTCGGGCGTATACAACGAACTACAATGCGGCTCCTATGCATTCATGGATGCCGATTACGGTCGGATCCTCGATAAGGACGGCAAGCGCATCGACCAAGGCGAATGGGAGAACGCGCTTTTCATCCTGACCTCGGTCATGAGCCATGCGAAAGCTGACAAGGCCATTGTTGATGCAGGTCTCAAGGCGCAATCTGTGGACAGTGGCCTTCCGGTGATCTTTGGCCGCGACGATGTTCAGTATGTCAAATGTTCCGACGAGCATGGCGTCGTGATGGACACGGGTGGTGTTCTTAACGTCAATGATAAGCTCAAGCTGGTTCCGGGCCATTGTGACCCAACCTGCAACGTGCACGACTGGTATGTTGGTGTCCGTAACGGGGTTGTTGAAGCTGTCTGGCCGGTTTCGGCCCGCGGTCGCGCCTATTGATCTGGTTTCGGATCGGGCGGGCCCGACCCGACCACTTGGGGGGCCAGCCCCCCAAACCCCCCGAGATATTTGAAAACCAGAGAAGACAGGACGGTGCGCAGTTAGGACTGTCGCACCGTTTTTGCGAGGGAGAGACCATGTATATTGTTCCTGAAGCCCGGATTGCCGATCTCGTATCGCGCGAGGCCTCGTTCGAAGCGGTCGAACAGGTGTTTGCTGCGATGGCGTCAAAAGATGCGTATAACTTCCCGGTCGTGCGCGAGGCGATTGGCCATGAGGATGCGCTTTATGGTTTCAAGGGCGGGTTTGATCGCGTTGGTGGATCGCTTGGCCTTAAGGCAGGCGGATACTGGCCGCACAATCTTGAGAAGCGGGGGTTGATCAACCACCAGTCGACTGTGTTCCTGTTTGATCCTGACACGGGCAAGGTGCACGCAATGGTGGGCGGGAACCTGCTAACTGCGCTTAGAACGGCGGCGGCGTCTTCTGTGTCGATCAAACATTTGGCCCGGGCGGATGCCAAGGTGATGGGCATGGTGGGTGCTGGGCATCAGGCGACATTCCAACTGCGCGCAGCGTTGGAACAGCGGTCGTTCGAGAAGGTGATTGGCTGGAACTACCATCCCGAAATGCTGCCGAACATTGAAAAGGTCGCTGCGGAGGCGGGTGTGCCGTTTGAAGCGGTTGATCTGCCGGGGATGGCAGAGGCGGATGTGATTATTTCGATCACATCGGCGTTTTCGCCATCACTCATGGCGGATCACGTGAGTGAAGGCACGCATCTGGCCTGCATGGGCACCGACACCAAAGGCAAGCAAGAGGTTGAGGCGGCGCTGTTGGCCAAGGCAAAGGTGTTTACCGACGAAGTTGCGCAGTCGATTTCTATTGGCGAGGCGCAGCATGCGGTTGGGTCCGGCCTGATTGCTGAAAGCGACGTGATCGAGATTGGCGCTGTCATCAACGGCACGCATCCGGGCCGCTCGTCGGACACTGACATCACGCTGTTTGATGGCACGGGGGTGGGTCTTCAGGATTTGGCGGTGGCGTCCAAGGTTGTGGAGTTGGCGATCGAACGGGGCGTGGCGATCGAGGTGGATTTCTAAGGTTGATCCACGGATAACGTGTTTTTCTTCACCAAAAAATAAGGGCTTAGGGCGCGATTTGACGCGCCCATAGTCTTTGTATTTCAGGCAGTCGCTTGTGGATTTTTCAACCTGCCGCCAGACCTATTTTTTCCGCTAATAGGTCCACTCCACCTCTGTGTATCCCGTTTTGATCTCGGCGTAGGTCCATTCGATTTTTTCATATCCCATGCTGATCGTTTCGGTTGGCACGACATCGCTTTTGGTAGCGACATCCGCGACTTTGACACCAGACAGTGTAAAGGTACATGTTCCAACAGGCCCCAGCCTGGGGCTGGAATCCACCAAGGTCAATGATGTGAGCCGTCCGCTTGATGTTGCGATGTCGCGAAAGGGCGAGGTTTTCGAACTTACAGGTCGGTTGAATTCGAGTGTGCCCCGGCCGCCGGCACCGAATTTGGTTGATCCGGGTGCAGTCGCGCTGCTCCCGCTGATGGAGTAGCTGGTGACTACGACTTTCTCAAGTTTATACTTTAAATATGACGGCTTTGTTCCGCCGGAGCCGAGTTTGCCTGTGGCCTGTGAGCTCTTGGATTCACCCTTAATGTCGCCAAGTTTGAGGTATGCGGGCATGCGTTTCTCCTAAAAATCATTTTTCACGTGATCGGACAGGAAGGCCCTATGATGGCGCGGTTCTAGCGGGTAAATATCCGCTGCCAGGCGGCGCTGCTCTGGCTGCTGGCTTCGAACTTGACCAAGAGGTCTTTTCACGCGCTATCCGGGATTAGTTCCTTAGGATCAGTAGTATTATCTGGATAGTCATTGCTGGGTCGCACTGCGAATAGGCAGGCATATTTCAACGCTACCATGTTTGGGCAGGCAATCAAGAAATTTGGCTTTAATTGAGATTGGAAGGTTCAGTGCATCGACCTTTCTGCCTAGGCGCAATCAACTGTTAGGATTAGATGTACGTAATATATACGAGCGTCTGGTGAAGTGCAGTCACCTTTGAAGACCATCGTGCACTTAACCTTCATTCGGCAAAGGCCGCGCTCTGTATATCAGGGTCAATCAGCTGGAATGTGCTCTTTTTCAGGAGCGCAGGACAAAAGGGCAAGAATGAGAGGGAGCCTTGCGTCAAAAAAAGCGCCCCTGACAAAAATCAGCGGCGCTTTCACTTTTGGTCACATCGCATTTGCTTATTTGCTAGAAGTCGAGCCTTCACCGTGCCCTGCCATACCGCCTGACACTTCTTCGGTGCTTTCGTCCGACAGTTCTTCTGGCAGTACGAGGTTCAGAACGATTGCGATCAGGGCGGCGGGCAGGATGCCCGAAGTTGCAAGAACCTTGAGCGTTTGCGGCAGGTATTGCAATGCGTCCGGTTCAAGCTGAAGGCCCAGACCCAAAGACAGAGCAATCGCGAAAATCACCATGTTGCGGCGGTTCCAATTGACGTCAGACAGCATCGAAATACCCGCCGCGACGACCATGCCAAACATGACAATCACACCGCCACCCAGAACTTCGATGGGCACGGAAGAGATCACTGCACCAACCTTGGGGATCAGACCGCATAGGATCAGGAAAATTGCGCCAATGGTGACGACACCCCGGCTCATCACGCCGGTCATGGCGATCAGGCCGACGTTCTGACTGAACGACGTGTTGGGAAGGGCACCGAACAGGCCAGACACAGCGGTGCCGATCCCGTCCGCATATGTTGCGCCCTGGATTTCTTTGTCCGTTGCTTCGCGACCTGCACCGCCCTTGGTGATGCCGGACACGTCGCCGACGGTTTCGACCGCCGACACAAAAGACATGAGGCAGAAGCCAATGATCGCCGCGACCGAGAACTCAAGGCCAAAATGCAGCGGGTTTGGAAGCGCAAAACTTGCCGCGCGGCCGATATTGCCAAGGTTCACCTGACCCAGCGCAAAGGCCACCGCATAGCCAACCAGCAGGCCCACCAGAACGGCCGAGACCGACAGCATGCCACGGGTTAAAAACTTGAGCCCCAGCGTGACGATGATCACGGTTCCGGCCATCGTCCAGTTGAGCAGGGAACCGTATTCCTCGGTTCCGATGGCAGGTACGCCACCTGCGGCGTACTGGATGCCAACCTTGACCAGCGCAAGGCCGATCATCGTGACCACCAGACCAGTGACCAATGGCGGCA
>NZ_CBFHLV010000107.1:0-5245 GCF_965656765.1 Marivita sp.
GGATTACAAGATCAACCGTGTCGACGATCTTCTGCCGTGGAAAGCCGCATCATAGGGCGGTCAGACCGGACGATTACAATATGCTTGATGATGCCGACGATATACACCCACTGTTCTACGGTGCGCCCAAAACCACCGAGTTCAAAAAATTGCGCAAGCGCATCGTGCAGAATGTGCGTGAAGCGATTGAACAATACGGTATGATTGAACGCGGCACTGCAACACCACCAAAATGGCTGGTATGTCTGTCGGGCGGCAAAGACAGCTATACTTTGCTGGCCATACTTCACGAACTCAAATGGCGTGGTTTGCTCCCCGTGGACCTGCTCGCATGCAATCTGGATCAGGGTCAACCAGACTTTCCCGCTACGGTGCTTCCAGAGTTTCTTGAAAAGATGGGCGTCCCTCACCGGATCGAATATCAAGACACCTATTCCATCGTCGTCGACAAAGTTCCGCAGGGCCGGACTTATTGCGCACTGTGCTCTCGCCTTAGACGCGGAAATCTCTACCGGATCGCCCGCGAAGAAGGCTGTAGTGCCGTCGTCTTGGGCCATCACCGAGACGATATTCTTGAAACCTTTTTCATGAACCTATTTCACGGTGGCCGGCTTGCGACGATGCCCCCAAAGTTGGTCAACGAAGAAGGTGACCTGTTCTTGTACCGACCGCTTGCGCATGTGGCCGAGGCCGATTGCGAGAAGTTCGCTCAGTCTATGCGCTATCCGATTATTCCGTGCGACCTGTGCGGCAGCCAGGACGGTCTACAGCGGCAACAGGTCAAAGCGATCCTCGATGGTTGGGAAAAGAACAGCCCCGGTCGTCGCCAAGTCATGTTTCGGGCTCTGACGAACGCAAGACCGTCGCACCTTTTGGACAGTCAGCTTTTTGATTTCAAAGGCCTTTCCACCGAAATGGCCAAAGATAACGAGAATTCGCAGGAAATTCCCAAGCTGGGTTAAGTCTTGGGTTACCAATGTACCGCCATTCTGCCCAAAATGACTTCAGGGCAAAATTGCGATGGAATCACGGACATACAAGCGCGGTCTTTCGCGGCTACTCCGCACAAGTCTGAATGGGCCGCAGATGTTGGCATTTCTTCCAGCCTTATGCTTGGCTGGCTATTGGGGCGGTGGTGAGGTTTTGCTGGTCACCATCGCGCTTGGCACTCCTTTGATTTATGCGGTGACTGGGGGTTTTGGCCAGCCGTTCCACGCGCATGAAATGGCAAAAGTCCCGGCGCCAGATCTTGCATCAGTGGCGCAGGACTTTCTTGAAATCGCCCAACACAATGGCCAGACGACGGCATGCCTAAAAATTGAAATTCATGGCCTTGCTGAACTTGCAAACCGTTTTGGGCCATCCGCGACTAATGATGCTCGCGAACTGATTAGATCCAGATTGGCGACCACTTTACGGTCCGGTGACCACGTTTTCCAGACTGGCGATACGTGCCTGACAGTCCTGATTTCTCCCGGTTTTCGGCTCAAGTTGGACACGCTGCTGGACGTGGCCAAACGTCTACGCACCGTAGCCGAGCCCCCCCTCTCTGTCGCAGGAAGCAGCCAGTATGTTTCCGTCTATATCGGGATCGCGTCGTCTTTGAATTTTGGACGCAACGTGACGGCTGACACATGGCTGCGGTCGGCATCTGAAGCTTTGATCGAAGCCACAGAAACCGGGTCCGGCGCGACGCGGGTCTGGTCAGAAAAACTGTCCCGTAAGCATCACGCAAAGCGAAACTTGCAAACCGGGGTCGCCGCAGCGTTCGAAGACGGACGCATCCAAGCCCATTTCCAACCGCAGGTCAGCGTAACAACCAATGACGTGACCGGAATGGAGGTGCTTGCCCGTTGGGATCATCCCACGCAGGGTATGCTTGCGCCAAGCGTATTTCTTAATGCGATCGAAGACAGCCAACAGATGTCCCGTCTTGGCAAAACGATACGCACTCAATCTATCGCCGCGCTACAGGCGTGGGACGATATGGGCTATGACGTGCCAACAATTAGCCTCAACCTTTCAGGACAAGAACTGCGGGATCCTAATTTTGCCGAACACGTCCAGGCCGAACTGGACCGTTCAATGCTTCTTGCCCATCGTTTGGTCTTTGAAGTGCCCGAAAGGTTGTTTGTAAACCTGAAAGACGACATCGTCCGACGCAATCTCAGCGCGTTGGTTGCGTTGGGATGTACACTAGACATTGATGGCTATGGGGTCGGTGGGTCGGATATCGCGATGCTTCAGAAAATCGCGGTCAACCGCATCAAGATTGACCAGAGCCTAATCCGAGGTGTCGATACCTCGTGTGAAAGACACCGCGTCTTTCACGCGATTCTCGACATGTGTAAAAGGCTCGAAATACAAGCCGTGGGCACCGGCGTGGAAACAGTGGGGGAACATGGGGTGTTGCGCGAATTGGGCTGCCAAGTTGCTCAAGGCTTTCTTTTTGCCGAACCTGCCTCAGCCGTGGATATGAGTCTTTGGCTGGCGGACCAACAGCAACAGAATGACCTGCCCGCCAATCCTGGCTTGCGACGAGTGAAATAACGTGATTTGCCCTACCGTGCAACGATCACAAGCTGCTGAACAAATGCCGCACCAGGCCGGTCTATCCTGTGAATCCGCTTGACCTTCAGGCACAGTGCCTGTTGAACGCAGCGGTAATTCAGAAACCACAGGCGGCAGGCCCCTATGGACGATCAGAACAAGAATCTTCTCATCGCAACAGCGCTGAGCTTTGCGGTCATTCTCGTATGGTTTGTCTTGTTTCCGCCGCCTGACCCGGCGCTCGACCCCGAGAACGCGCTACCGCCTGCTAGCGAAAGCACTGCACCGGCCGTGGCCACCACGCCCGAGGCCGCTCCGGGTACGGCGGCGGTAACGACACAAAACAGCCCATCGGCGGTCGAAGATGCTCCGCGCGTTCAGATCGAGACGGATCGCCTCGTTGGTTCAATCTCGCTCACCGGTGGACGCATTGATGACCTCTCCCTCAAGGACTATCGCGTCAGCCTCGAAGAGGGCGCTGATGTTGTACACCTCCTGAATCCGGTTGGCTCTGCAAGCCCGTACTACGCCTTGTTCGGCTGGGCACCCGGTGGTGGATTGACGCTTGATGATGTGCCCAGCGTCGCAACAGATTGGGCGGTGGAACGCGGTGACACTCTAACCGCCGATAGCCCAATCACGCTACGTTGGGACAGCCCGAACGGCACCGTGTTCCGTCGCACCATCGAAATCGATCAAGACTTTATGTTTACGGTCACACAGTCCGTTGAAAACGCCAGCGACACTGCAATGACCATCGCGCCATATGGCTTGATTGCCCGGCACGGTGAACCCGCAGATCTCAAGAACTTTTTCATCCTGCACGAGGGTGTTGTCGCGATGGCCGACGGCACCTTGGCCGAGATTGACTATGGTGACATGACCGATTTCGCCATCGTTCCATCTGAAGGCGCACGCGCAGAAGTGACCCAAGTCAATGAAAATGGCTGGATCGGGTTCACCGATCACTACTGGATGACCACGCTCATTCCGGAAAACGGCACTGCGTTCCGCCAAGTCGCAAAGTATAACGACGCCAGCAATATTTATCAGACTGAGGCCGTTCAACCGACGGTCACGATCGAGCCCGGGCAAACGCGCGAAGTTTCAACCCAGCTGTTTGCCGGTGCCAAAGAATGGGAAACCATTCGCGAGTATCAGGAAACTGGCGTTGACCGGTTTATCGACGCGATCGACTGGGGTTGGTTTTTCTTCCTGACAAAGCCGATTTTCTGGCTACTGCACAATCTTAACGTTCTGATTGGCAACATGGGCTGGGCGATTATCGGCCTTACCCTCATCATCAAAGCGGCACTCTTCCCATTGGCGTACAAATCCTATGTCTCAATGGCGAAGATGAAAGAGCTTCAACCAGAGATGGAGAAGATCAAAGAGCGTGCGGGCGACGACCGCCAAAAGCTCCAGCAAGAAATGATGGAAATGTACAAGAAGGAAAAGGTGAACCCGGCCTCTGGCTGTTTGCCGATCCTGCTACAAATTCCGATCTTTTTCTCGCTTTACAAGGTTATTTTCGTAACGCTGGAACTGCGCCACGCCCCTTGGCTTGGTCCATTTCAAGATTTGTCGGCCCCCGACCCCACATCGATCTTTAACGTGTTCGGACTGCTGCCATGGGCGGCACCGGAACCCGGATCGTTGATTGCGTTGGTCTTTATTGGTATCCTGCCCCTGCTCTTGGGCATTTCCATGTGGCTGCAGCAAAAACTGAACCCGGCACCCACCGACGCCACACAAGCGATGATCTTTGCCTGGATGCCGTGGGTTTTCATGTTCATGCTCGGCGGATTTGCCAGCGGGCTTGTGGTGTACTGGATTGCGAACAACACGATCACCTTTACCCAGCAGTACCTCATCATGCGGTCGCAGGGTTATAAGCCGGACGTGTTTGGTAACATCAAATCCAGCGTGAAGCGCGGTCCGAAAACGGACGAGAAATGACAGCCACCGTCACTGAAATCTGGCGCCACCCAATCAAAAGCCATGGTCGGGAGAAGCTGGAGTCGGTGACGCTTGCTGCCGGTCAGGCGATGCCATTGGACCGTCATTGGGCCGTGGCACATGAACGTTCGAACGTCGATGGGAAGGAATGGGCAAGCTGTGGCCATTTCTGCCGTGTTGCCAAGTTGCCTAGCCTCATGGCCATCACATCAGACTTTGACGCAACTTCGGGACAGATGACCCTTCGACACCCGAACGCTGACTCGCTGGTTTTCAACCCAGATACGGACGAGACGGTGTTTCTGGACTGGATCAACGCGCTGATTCCTGAAGACACACTTCGCCCTGCACGACTGATTAAGGCGCAGGCACAGGCCTTTACGGACAGCGATTTTCCCAGCATTACTTTGTGCAATCACTCGTCTCACCGCGCGGTAGAACAGCGCACAGGGCGGCCGTTGTCGCATTTGCGGTGGCGTGGGAACATCTGGATTGATGGACTTGCCCCTTGGGAAGAATTCGATTGGGACGGTCGCGATGTGCGTGTAGGAGACACCGTTCTGCGGGTCAAAGAACGTACAGACCGTTGTAAATCAACCCATAGCAATCCGAAAACTGGGCTGCGCGATGCCGATGTTCTTGGCGCGCTGGACAGTTGGGGACATCAGGATTTCTCTGTGCGCGCCGAAGTCGTCAACGGCGGTGTGATCAATATTGGCGACGAGGTGACACGTGT
>NZ_CBFHLV010000108.1:0-5198 GCF_965656765.1 Marivita sp.
AGGTTGGAACGATGACTACTTACGTAGCATTCTCAACGGCTTGGCCACTCCGTAAGTCAAACGCGATTGCCCTGCCCACTGTCAGGTAACGACTAAATGTAACATCTTCGGAAATCTGCATAGCAAACCAATGCTGATCCAAAGTTTCAGCAAGCCTTTGGGCTTTTTGGCAAGCAATGGATGCTGATCTTGTGCGCAATGAGAAGCTGATTTTGTCAGTTCTGTACCTATGCCGCACGTGCTTTGGAATCCTACGGATGAAGTAGAATATTCCTGATTTCTTGAAGGTATACGGAGTGCTTTTGTTCAACGATTTGTACTACAGTTGGTGCCCGCTGTAGAATTTATCGTTATTTTACAATGTATTGGAGGAAAAATTTGGTGCCCAGGAGAGGACTCGAACCTCCACGGCCTTGCGGCCACTGGCACCTGAAGCCAGCGCGTCTACCATTCCGCCACCTGGGCAGGTGTCGTGAGGCTGGCGTTTAATCCGGTCCAGAAAGGGTGTCAACGGGCTTTTTCACCAGGCATTGCGATGGGTTTGCGGCAATCCTACACCTTGCCCAGAACAGGCGACGAGGATAGAGGTCAGTCAAGCTATGAGCGGGAGCATTCACATGTCCAAACTCGTCACAATTTACGGCGGCTCGGGATTTGTCGGGCGTTACATTGCGCGTCGGATGGCCAAGCAAGGCTGGCGGGTCCGGGTCGCAGTGCGCCGTCCCAACGAAGCGATTTTCGTCAAACCATATGGCGTGGTTGGTCAGGTTGAACCGATCCTCTGCAACATCCGCGACAACACAAGCGTACGGACTGCGTTGCAGGGCTCGGATGCCGTGGTCAATTGCGTTGGAATTCTTGCCAAGAACGGCAAGAACACCTTTGACGCCGTACAAGCCGAAGGTGCCGGTCGCATAGTACGACTTGCCGCCGAGGCAGGCATCACGAACATGGTCCAAATCTCAGCCATTGGCGCGGATGCGGAAGGCGAAAGCGATTACCAGCGAACAAAAGCAGAGGGTGAAGCACTGGTTATCAAAAATATGCCCAGCGCTGTTATCCTGCGGCCCTCTATCGTTTTCGGGCCAGAAGACCAGTTTTTTAACCGTTTTGCAGGCATGACCAGGTATGGTCCGATCCTGCCAGTGGTAGGTGCCGATACAAAATTCCAGCCCGTTTATGTGGACGACGTGGCGCGCGCCGCGTGCATGGCGGTTATGGGAAAAGCAGAGCCGGGGATCTATGAGCTTGGTGGCCCTGACGTGAACACGTTCCGCGAATTGATGGAGCACATGCTCAAAGTTATCCGCCGTCGGCGCTTGATCTTAAATATTCCGTTTTTCGCAGCGTCGATCATGGGCGGGCTTTCCGATTTCGCGAACAGCATCAGCGGGGGTTTGATCCCGGCAATGGTAACCCGCGATCAGGTCAAAAATCTGCGCAACGACAATGTTGTTTCGGACGGGACCAAAACCTTTGCCGATCTTGGGATCAAACCTGTAGCGTTGGAAGCTGTGCTACCGGACTACCTATGGCGGTTCCGACCTTCCGGGCAATATGCGGGCATTAAGGAAAGCGCTAAAAACCTTCGGGCTTAATCGCGCCAGTTATTTCGAAAGCGCGAGGTCCTGAAGCGCTTGTGCATTGGCGCATCCAGGCGGTGGGGACTTAGCAATAGAGCTTTGCTGCCCAAGCCAGCACTGGCAGTTCTCGACTAATGCGCATTGACGACATTCGGTTACAAGTGACGCGTAATCCTGCGCGGTGAGTTGGCCTTGGGACATCGCTTCCGAAAGGCTGACGCCCATCACCTTGGCGACGCTGCGCGTTAACCAAAAGTGAAGCTGTGCGTCACCGAGGGCATGATACGTCATGGTTTTTGCCTTTCTGCGAGAAGTCTGAGCAAGCTGGCATTCACACAATCCGTTGGGGGCTTCGCCTCTAGGTCGCTGCGGTGTGTCTCAAGCCAGCGCTTGCAGCCGTCCGCCCACTGGCAGGTTCGGCAACGTTGGACCAAGTCTACCCATGCTTCGGAATCCAAATCACCGCGATTGGCCGCTTCTGCGGTATTGACACCACACGTCTTTGCCATGCGCTGCAACAGCCAAAAATGGACACCTGTATCACCAAGAGGACGCCACGGGACGGGTGGTTGCAAACCTGTCATTTTGCCCTCAGTTCATCAAATAATTCGCCATTGCGACAATAGTCGGGCAAGTTCAGCTGCGATCCTGCGCTATCCAAGAGGCATTTGCACGCGTCAGGTTTGGTGCAGCCAAGGCAGCGGTCAACAGCCCGTTCAAAACGGTCTTCAGACACGTCTGCGCGTAAAAGCATCTCTTCCAAATCAATGCCTTGGCGATCAGCCATGCCTAAAACAAGCTTAGTGTGCGTCTCGCGTTTCGAATTGTAGGACATAACAAAGCTCCCCATTGGATTGCCCCAAGGGTAAGCCGCATCTGCCTATCAAGCTTTGATACAGGTCAAGATGTGGTTTCAGAGACCCGCCGCGGTGCGGCGCACGATCTCCATACGTGCCGAATTCGGCGGGTGCGATCCAAGGAATCGGTTTCCTGGATCGGGTATCTTGTTAAAGAACTCTGCCCCACGAACAGGGTTGTAGCCCGCCCGCGCCGAGATGACGGTTCCCAAACGATCTGCTTCGAGTTCGAAATCTTTGGAATAGGTTCGCGCGCCCAAAGAGGCTCCGATCTGTTCTGCGGACTGAACGGCGGCTGCATCTGCCCCGCCTAACGCAGCTAGCCCGGACAAAATCACTGCGCCGACAACTGCGTTTTGCTGCGTCCGTCCCAGATGCCCCAAGACATGGTGCGCCGCCTCATGCCCCATTACAAAGGCCAATTCGTCTGCATTATCGACAGATGCGATCAGCGCAAGATTGAACGCCAGTATAGGCCGACCCGTCCGATCAATCGTTTGAAACGCATTTGGTGGCTGGCCGGGGCGGTCATCTACAACGATCTGGAAATCACAATTGGCACTGGGTGCGCGACGTTGGCATTCCTGTTCAGCAACTGGTTCGACCGTCTGGACAACCGTAACGAATTGGCGCGCGGCGATGCCTGCCCTGGTGCGGGCATCTTGATCGGAAATCTGAGGAACGCCACTTTGCGGACGCGGCTGGGTCTGCGTCGTTGGAACGTCACAGGCCGCCAGAGCGACAAAGATCACAATCACGAGCCATCGCATCAAGACACTCCCCAAGTTTGGCGTTGTTTCTGAATACTTAGAAATAGAGCCATCGCACGTGACCTGCTAGTGCTGAATTCGGATGCGTGGTTTTCCGCAGATGTCCCTTGGCATTTGCCGAATGGCCGCGCTACGCTTGGCAAATGTTTAGTATTGAACACGAATTCGACTCTACCGTTGTGACACTTGTGGACGAAGGCGAAGGCCCGTTACAGGAAGACGTTGTTGTCAACGGATTTGAGGAATGTATCACCGTCGAACAATATGATCCCCGAACTGATAGCGTTAACAAAATCACTTTTTCGATGTCACAGATGCGGGACCTAGCCGCGTCGCTGTCGCTGCCCGAAGGTGTCTATTCTCGCTAGGAAACAAAAGACTAATCAAGCCGGAACAGCTTGTCCCGGGTTTTCTGCCCTTGAAACAGAGTTAGCCTTGTTTTGGCGACGCCCAGTGCCTTGGCCAAAAGCTTGATAACCGCAGAATTTGCCTGACCATCAGCCGGAGGTGAGGTGACGCTGACCTTGATCCGGTCACTCTCCATCTCCACCTTATTAACGCGCGCATTGGGCGTCACACGTACGGCAAGGGTTGTTCCGGAAACGGCAAGATCTGCTAGGCTGTTCTTCGACATGCTTTGGCCCTATCACGCCATCATCTGCGCCCAAAGCCCCGGGCTGCGCGACGCGCTGCTGACGAACACGAAGGAGGCATCATGCCTGACGCGAATACCGCCGTTCTTGACTTCCTGCACACACGGCGGTCCCGACCTGCCAAGCTGTTACAAGCCCCTGCACCGGACCGGAACGCACTGATCCCGATCCTGACGGCGGCGGCGCGCACACCGGATCATGGCAAACTAGAACCTTGGCGCTTTATCGTCCTTGAGAACGCCGCGCTTAAACGGCTTGCTGAAACTGTGGAAATTTGCGGCATAGACACAAACCGTCCGCCAGAGGACATTGCCAAAGCCCGCAAGCAATTCGACGACAGCCCACTTTGCATTGCTGTAATCGAGGTTCAGAAACCATCCGAGAAAATCCCAGCGATCGAACAAACCTATTCTGCCGGTGCTGTCTGCCTGGCCCTTCTCAACGCAGCGTTGGCATCTGGTTGGGGTGCAAACTGGCTCAGTGGCTGGCCATCGCACGATTGCGATTTCTGCCAAGAGGCGCTTGACCTAGCGGATAACGAACGCGTTGCGGGGTTTATCCATATCGGCACCGCATCCACCGTTCCGCCCGAGCGTCCACGCCCGAATATCGATGCCATCACAACGTGGTTCGACACATGATTTTGCGCAGCTTCATTCTGACACTGGGCCAACTGGGAGACGCCCGTTTTCGCAAAGTCCTGTTTCTCGGCATCGGTCTTGGCTTTGCTCTGTTGGTGGCGTTTTTTGCCGGTCTCATGTGGCTTTTGAACACTGCGTTGGGACCCGAAGCGACCTTGCCCTTCATTGGCGAAGTCACTTGGCTAGACGATCTGCTGAGCTGGACCGCGTTCATCTCAATGATCATCTTGTCAATTTTTTTGATGGTCCCGGTCGCCTCTGCAATCACATCAATGTTTCTGGATGACGTGGCCGACGCTGTTGAGGACAAACACTACCCGCAATTACCTAAAGCTGATCGGGTGCCATGGGGCGATGCGTTGCGAGATACGGTGAACTTTCTTGGCGTTTTGATTGCCGCGAATATCTTTGCGGTCATTCTGTACGTGATGCTTCCGCCCTTTGCCCTGTTCATCTTCTGGGGGCTGAACGGCTTTCTGCTTGGCCGCGAATACTTCACGTTGGCCGCGATGCGACGCGAGGGACGCGCAGGTGCAAGAGCCCTACGTAAACGTCATGCTGGAAAGATTTGGGTCGCTGGAACTTTGATGGCAATGCCTCTGTCTTTACCGCTGGTTAATCTAGTGATCCCAATCCTTGGGGCGGCAACTTTTACCCACCTGTACCACCAAATTCAGGCGCGGGACCCATCCGG
>NZ_CBFHLV010000109.1:0-5136 GCF_965656765.1 Marivita sp.
AAACGGTTCCCAGGGTTTCCCTTTTCCATAGCTTACCTTCCGAGCTTTTGGCTCTCCGGTAAACCCGGTCTGGTTCAAATACACACAAAGGCAAGACAAGGCTCAAAAAGGCGAAACAAACGAGATCAAGGCTGGCACGCCGAATATAACTGTGCCGCAAACCCGTTCTGATGTGAGACGGTACGCAAATGGACTGCTCGTTGTCTGCTTCAATCGACTACCCCATCCTCGTCGGTGGGATGTCTAAAGCTGTTAAGGTATAAATGTTCAAGCAGCCCACAGCTTCGATTGTCTTAATGGTGCGTGGTGCGACTAGAGTCAGGACTCATAGCCAGTATTCAATGAGTGCGGCGAGGCCGATGGCTGACAAGAAGACCGTTGGGCATCTGTCGTATCTGGTTGCGACACGCCGCCAACCCTTGAGCCTGCCGAACATGATCTCGATACGGTTACGGCGCTTATCGTATTTGATGGTATTCTTGCGCTGCTTTCGGCCTGGAATGCAGGGGCGTATCCCTTTGTCTCTCAATGCTTCTCTGAACCAATCTGCGTCGTAGCCTCGACCCCCAAGGAGCCAATCGGCCCGTGGCAGGTTACTCAGCATAGCTCGCGCGCCGATGTAATCGCTGACCTGTCCTGCGGTCACGAATAGGTCGAGCGGGCGTCCTTGACTATCGCAGATAGCGTGCAGTTTCGTGTTCATGCCGCCCTTTGTCCGTCCGATCAGGCGACCACGTCCCCCTTTTTGACGCACAAACTGGTCGCTGTGCGGTAAGCCTTCAGGTACGTCGCGTCAATCATGACCGTCTTTTCCTCGCCATGATCGGCAGCCAAACCAATCAACATCTGAGCGAAGACGCCCTTATCGCTCCTCCGCTTCTGACGGTTATACAGTGTCCTGTGCGGGCCGTATTCCTTGGGCGCATCTCGCCATCTTAAGTCATTGCGATTGATGAAGATAATCCCACTCAGAACACGCCGATCATCAACACGAGGCTTGCCATGGGACTTGGGAAAGAAGGGCTCCAGACGCGCCATTTGCGCGTCACTCAACCAATAAAGATTAGACATGTTCACCGCTCATTTTTTGAGCCGTGAATCACGTCACCTCCCGCAAATCAATGGGTCGCGACCCTAGGCGACAACATCGGAATTGCCGGATTGCGACTGACGGGCAAAGGCGAAGGAGTGGACTACTTCGTCGATTTCCAAGCCGAGGCCAGAGATGAACTCGTTGGCGGGCAAATAAAGTTTGGGTTCAGCAAGACGTTCTGAATGGGCAATACTGCGGCAATCCGCGGTTAAAACAGCGGGGCGCAAAAGTAGGGATTTTTCGAAGAACTACCATCTGACCGGCCTCAGCCACATAAATCTCTATGTACCTTCCGCGAACATCATCGGATGGAGTTGATCGAACTTTCAAGCAGATGTTGCGTATAGGGCGATTGCGCCTCGGAGCGGCGCATAGCGTCTACGGTGAGGACTTCTTCGAAGCGGCCGTCTTTCATGACGCCGATGCGTTCGCACAGATGGCCAACGACGCCGAGGTCGTGAGAGACCATGACGTAGGTCAGCTTGTGGACGCGGCGCAGATCTACGAGCAGGTTCAGAATTTCTGCCTGTACTGACACATCCAATGCCGATGTCGGTTCATCCAGCAGCAGGATCGACGGATCGCAGGCCAGGGCACGGGCAATGGCTACACGTTGGCGTTGGCCTCCTGACAATTGGTGTGGGTAGCGAAAACGAAATCCGGGTCCGAGGCCGACATCGTCCAGCAATTTGCCGATACGTGTGTCGATGTCGTCCACGCCGTGCAGGGTCATGGCCTCGGACAGGACGCGATCCACCGTCTGACGTGGGTGTAGCGAGGCGTAGGGGTCTTGGAAGACCATCTGCACCTTGCTGTAGAACGATTTGCTGCGTTTTGAGCCAAGGGTTTCGCCCGCCACAATCATTTCGCCCGACCATGTGGGAACAAGTCCGGCTATCGCGCGGAGGATGGTCGATTTGCCCGACCCGCTTTCGCCAACCAGCCCAAAGCTTTCGCCATCGGCCACGTCGAATGTGACATCGCGCACGGCGTCAGAGCGGTCTGCGCCAACGCCGAACCAAACGGTGAGGTCGTTGATCGTGATCGCACTCATTGGCGGGCACTCACAGAAGGGGCCTCGCGCCACGCCGGGTCGCGTTTGAGCACTTCGAGGTGGTCCCGCGGGTGTTCGAGATCAGGTACAGAATTCAAAAGGCCCAAGGTATATGGATGACTCGCGTTTCGCAGCTCACCTGCTTTGCAGGTTTCCACGATTCGGCCCGCGTACATGATGACGATGCGATCGCAGAATTTGGCGACAAGGTTGAGGTCGTGACTGATGAACATCAACCCCATGCCGCGGTCGCGGACCAGCTTGTCAATAATGTCAAGCACCTGAAGCTGGACTGATACATCTAGCGCCGAGGTCGGTTCATCGGCAATCAGGATTTCGGGGTTCGGAAGCAACATCATGGCGATCATGATGCGTTGTCCCATGCCGCCGGACACCTCGTGTGGGTAAAGGTCATAGACTCGCTTGGGATCGCGAATGGCGACTTCGTCCAGCACCTCCAAAGCCCGCTTTTGCGCTTCGCTACGCGAGACCTTTTCGTGGGCACGCAAGGCTTCGACCAATTGCTGTCCGACCGTCATCACCGGGTTCAGCGAGAATTTCGGATCTTGCATGATCATTGATACCCGCCCACCCCGCAATTGACGCATGCGCTTTTCCGGCAAGGCAAGGATGTCTTCCCCGTGCACATCAAGTCTGTCGGCCTCAATAAATCCTGGCGGGCGGATCAGGCGCAGAACCGCCCTGCCCGTCATGGATTTGCCCGACCCACTTTCACCAACGATGCCGAGGCGCTCTTTGCCCAAGGTAAACGAAATCCCGCGCACAGCGTCAAAGACACCGCTGCGGGTCCGGAACTTCACCCAAAGGTTTTCCACATCCAGAAGCGGCGCATCGGTCATGAATTGTCCTCTTTCGGGTCAAGCACATCACGCAGTCCGTCGCCCAGTAGATTGAAAGCAAGGCTGATAGCAAAGATTGCGATGCCAGGAATCGTGGCGACCCACCAATAATCAAGGATGTATTTGCGCCCTTCCGAAATCATCGCCCCCCATTCCGGGCTTGGCGGCTGTGCGCCAAGACCAAGAAAGCCAAGACCCGCCGCCGTCAGGATGATGCCTGCCATGTCGAGTGTCACGCGGATGACGAGGGACGAGATGCAGAGCGGCCAAATATGCTTGGTCACAATGCGGAACGGCCCCGCCCCTTGCAGCTTGATCGCATGAATATAATCGGAATTACGGATTGTGAGCGTTTCGGCCCGCGCAATCCGAGCATAGGGCGGCCACGCGGTCAGAGAGATCGCAAGCACTGCGTTTTCGATCCCTGCTCCAAGTGCCGCCACAAAGGCCAACGCGAGGATCAAGCGCGGGAAAGCGAGAAAGATGTCGGTAATGCGCATCAGCAGCACGTCGATCCACCCGCCAGCATAGCCCGACACCGTGCCGACGATCAGGCCCACCAAAGGCGCGACCATAACCACGAGCAGAACGATGTAGATCGAGATCCGCGCTCCGTAGAGCAAACGGGAATAGATATCACGGCCCAAGCTGTCGGTGCCAAATAGGTGGCCGTTTTCACCTGGCGCAAGCAACCGTTGGCCGAGGTCTTGGGCGAATGGATCATGCGAGGCCAGGAACGGCGCAAAGATCGCGCAGAGGATGAGGAATGCCAGAACAAACAGGCCAAGCATCGCCAGGGTGTTGGACCGCAGCGTCAGCCAGCCCTTGTACCAAGACGCGAACTTTGCCTGCCGACGCGAGGTCGGTTCTTCGCTGAGAAGCCAGTCCCGCAGACCTTGCGAAGTGCTCATTTGGACCTCGGATCGAAGAAACGGTAGAGAAGATCAGAGAAGATGTTGATGCCGACAAAAATCGTGCCGATCACGATCGTCCCGCCCAAAACCGAATTCATGTCATTCGCCAGCAGTGATGTGGTGATGTATTGGCCCAGCCCAGGCCATGCAAAGATGATCTCGGTCAAAACGGACCCTTCGAGCAGGTTCGCATAGGCAAGCGCGATCACTGTCACCAGTTGGATCCGGATGTTGCGGAAGGCATGGCCCCAGACCACCTGCCATTCGCTAAGCCCTTTGACCCGCGCGGTGGTGACGTATTCGGACCCAAGCTGTTCCAGCATGAAGGACCGTGTCATACGGCTGATGTAAGCAAGGCTGTAGTAGCCCAGAAGGGATGCGGGCAGGATGATGTGCGAGAAGGCGTTGCGGAATACTTCCCATTCGCCGCGCAAAGCGCTGTCGATCAAGATCATTCCGGTGATCGGTTCGACGATGCCTTGGTAGAAAATGCCCAATCGCCCTGGTCCAGCGACCCAACCAAGGATGCCGTAGAATACCAGCAGGCCCACAAGGCCCAGCCAGAAGATCGGCATGGAATACCCGATGAGGCCAACAAAGCGTGCAAGCTGGTCAATCCAGCTGCCCCGCCGAACTGCGGCGATCACACCCAGCGGAACACCCAGAACGACGCCGATGATGGTGCCCAGCGTGGCCAATTCGAGCGTTGCGGGAAACACGCGCGCGATGTCGGTTGTGACCTCTTGGCCGGTACGGATGGATTTGCCGAAATCGCCTTGCAGCACATCGGTGACATAGATCCAGAACTGCACCAAGAGCGGCTGGTCCAGCCCAAGCTCTATGAAGGTCTGGTCATATTGTTCTTGTGTCGCCCGTTCGCCAATGACAGCTAGAACAGGGTCGATCGGCATCACGCGGCCGATCATGAAAGTCACAAAGAGAAGGCCAAGGATTGTGGCGGCAACGGTCGCAACTGTTGCCAGCGTTTTCTTTAGCCACGGAGGGAAGGACGGCCCAAGCCGTCCCTCGCCATGTGTTGTATCCGCCATTTACTTGGTGATGACCCAGTAAGAGACAGCCGTAGTCGCGCCACCTGCGACGAAGTTCTCGACGCTTGCGCCCATACCGTTTTGTTCGATCTGCTGGAACATCACGCCAAACGGGCTGACCTGTTGATGCTCGCGCTGAAGCTCACGGTACATTTCGGCGCGGGTT
>NZ_CBFHLV010000110.1:0-5045 GCF_965656765.1 Marivita sp.
CTGCATCCCGCCGGACAATTCGCGCGGCAGACGGTCTTCGTACCCTGTCAGATCAACCAAACCCAGCGCATGGTCAGAGATTGCCCAACGCTTGGACTTCGCCACTTTGCGGATCTCCAAAGGGTAGGCGACGTTGTCTCTAACGGACCTGTGGGGCAAAAGCGCCATGTGCTGAAACACCATGCCAATCTGCTGCGCCCGGATACGCCGCAATTCATTGGCCGACAAAACAGACACATCTTGGCCAAGGATCTGGATTTTACCTGCGGTGGGTTCGATCAAGCGATTCACATGGCGCACAAGGGTCGATTTACCCGATCCGGATAGTCCCATAATGCAAAAAATTTCGCCGCGCGACACTTCGAAACTGGCGTCTTGGACACCCACAACGCATCGGTATTTTTCGAGCACTTCCGGCTTGGTCAAACCTTCGTTGAGCACGGCCTTCATGGCCTCATCACTTCGCTCGCCAAAAATCTTCCAAACGTTTTCGAGCTTTACGACAGGGTCGTCCATTGGGCTCTCCCGCGGGATATGCGCACCCCGTGCAGATCGTGCGGGGCGCTTGGGAAAAGGGCCGCAGCAAGAGTGCGGCGGCCCTGATACGAGAGGCTTAGTTGGTCAGCCAGTTGATGACGGTGTCTTCGTTATCAGCAACCCACTGACGGGCGAAATCAACCGCTTCAACTCCATCAACGGCAAGGGCCTTGCCCATCGCGCTCAGGTCATCACCAGTCATTTGGTAGTTCTGAAACAGCGACGCGACTTCAGGATACGCCTCTTCAAGTTCCTTGGCATAATGCAGATGCAGCGTTGCGCCGTTCCATGCAGTCGATGCCTCGGATTTTTCCAGCCAGTCGGGATCATCGGTTGGCTGAACGATGGTCCAGGTCGCAGGATCATGTGCCGGCTCTTCAAGGACGTGGAGGTCCTGAGTCACGAAGATGTAATGCGGGCTGTAGCAGAATCCGATCCACGGCTCGTTCGCCGTCGTCGCGTTTGCAAGGTTCGCATAAGCGATAGTCTCTTCGTACTCTGTAAGTTCGAACATCTGGTCATAGCCATAGGATTTGGCACGGATCTTTTCGACCACAGTTGACGCCCAACCCGGTGCGCCGATCCAGACCTCAGGTGTACCGTTACCGTCTGTGTCAAAGAGCGCGATTTTGTCCGGGTCGCTCAGGTCATCGATGGATTTGATGTCGTACTCTTCAGCGATGTAGCTTGGCACACACATGCCCTGCTCAGCCTGAACCGGATTGCCGTTCATCACGACCGACGCTTTTTCCTTAACGTATGTATCGTGCAGGTTCTGCTGGTTTGGCATCCACACTTCGGGGTGTACGTGCATGGATCCACTGTCCATTGCCTCAAATACGATCGGGTTCGTGCCATTCTGAAGCTCGACATCCAGACCGAGGTTATCCTCGATCACGACTTCAAGTACATGTGCGGTCGCATTTACAGACGCCCAGTTCGGAACACCGATCACGATATCCGCCGCCTGCGCCGCACCAGTGGCACCCAGCGCCACAATGGCCGAGGTCATGAGCGTTTTTGTTTTGATCATTTTCATTTATTCGTCCTTTCCCTGTTGGTTGGTTTTATTAAGGCGCAACTGCGCTTCTTTGCGCGTCGCCCCCTTCATTCACGCTGGGTGAGGACGCACCCAACCGCGAATATTCTACACTGGCACTAACAAGCACCTGCAGCGCGTCAAACATCGGAACTCTAGCGTTTATGGCCGATGCCAAAAGCGAAAACTCGGTACAGCAAATGCAGATCACATCGGCCCCGTCATCGACCATCTGGGCGCAGATGTCTGAGAGCGTGTGCGCTGCGAACTCCGACGGCCCCTGTGCCTTAATCGATCTGATGGTAGCCAAGGCCCTGCCCTGTTCGGCTGCATATACCGAGCTCAGGCCTTGATCGGCCAATGCGGCTTCAAAGACGCCCACTTGCTGCAGCGCGGGTGATCCAAGCAAACCCACTTTGCCGCCGGGCGCGATTTTTCCAGCCTCTGCGCAAGACATCTCAACCATATTCAGAAATGGCGCATCGGTGGCCGTAGCCACCTGATCGGCATAGTAGTGTGCAGTATTGCAAGGCATTACCAAAGCTTCTGCCCCGGCAGCGACCAGCCCTTCCGCCATTTGCGCCAGAACCGGACCGGGGTCTTTGCCACCACCTTCGAGGATCGCCTTGATACGCGACGGCACCTGCGTGTTGTTGTCAACAAGCAGAGGAATGTGGTCAGAATCGTCACGGGCGTCGATTGCATCGACGACCTGCTGCATGAAGTAAATCGTGGCTTCAGGCCCCATGCCCCCCAAAACGCCAATCTTCCGCATCACGCCGCTCCTTTTTGCTGGGCGTTTCCAGCCACATGCGCAATGATGTCAGCGACATGGGCGCAATCCTCAAGGCTGAACGTCAAAGGGATGCGCATATCCAGCAATCCAGTAAGAATTGCATCCGTTTTGGGCAATTCCTGCGGTTCAATGTAGCGCCAGCTTTGATGGTTCGACGTAAACCCAACCGGGCTATCCGCACCGAACCACTTAAGCTCGACCCCCAGAGCCTTTGCATTTGCCACGGCCTTCTGGATAGTTTCAGAGGTCGCATCAGGCATCAGGAACTGAAAAGACGAACCAACATATCGCTCTTCCACAGGGCGGATCGGAACATAGACACCGGGTATCCCGCGCAAACGATCAGCAACCAAATCATGCCGCGCGTTCCAGCGGTCGATATTCGTCTCTAAGCTGTCCAATTGGGTCAAAAGAATCGACGCCCGAAGGTTGTCCATCCGTCCCGACATATTGGGTGTGTCGAGCCGAATATCTTTGAACACTTCAGGTGCCGGCCCAGCCCCGTGGCGTTCATACAGCATGTATGATCCAGAAAGCACTATTGCGCGGGCCATGAACTCTGGATCGTCCGAGGTCAGCAACCCACCCTCACCACTGTTCATGTGTTTGTAGGTTTGGGTCGAAAAACAGCCAGCAATGCCAAAGCTGCCGGATTTCCGACCGTTCCACGACGCGCCCATCGTGTGCGCGCAATCCTCTATTAAAGGAATGCTATGCCGATCAAGTATCGCCATCAAAGCATCCATATCGCATAGATGCCCGCGCATGTTGGACAGCAGAAGGAGCTTGGGTGTTGTCGTTTCGATCTTGGCCTCGAGATCTTGCAGGTCCAGCACCAGATCAGACGTGATCTCAACCAGTACAGCCTCTGCTCCGACAGCCGCAATCGCACCGGGCACAGGGGCAAGGGTAAAGCCGTTGGTCAATACACGGTCACCCGCACCAATACCCAATGCCCTTAGTGCAGTCGCCATCGCATACCCGCCAGAAGTACACGCAAGGCAGTATTTCGATCCTTGATACTCGGCATAGGCTTTCTCGAGCTCGGCCACCGGCCCAAGCTCATCGCCTATGGTGTTATAGCGATGCAGCCGTCCACTGCGCAGCACCTCGACAGCGGCCTCAATCGCGTCGTCTGCGATCGGTTCCTGCTGGGTGAAACTGCCCGTGAAAGGCTGCATCAAAGCATCACTCCGCTGCCATAGTCGGCGCGTCATAGTCGAACGCGGCCGTGTAGCCGAACAGTGCCACACCACCACCGGTGTGAACAAATACGATGTTCTCGTCCCCCTTGAACGCGCCCTTGCGCACAAGGTCGATCAAGCCCGCCGCGCCTTTACCGGAATAAACCGGATCAAGCAGGATACCTTCGAGGCGGGCAAACATCTCAATCGCTGCCAGACCATCCTTGGTTGGAATGCCATAGCCTTCGCCAACATAATCAGTGTTCGCCTCGACATCTTCGCGTGCAACCACGCCAGGGCAGCCCAGCTTTTCAGCTGTTTTCACAGCCAGATTGTAAACGTTCTCTTCCTGCTTCGGCTTGGGTGCGCGCACACCGATGCCCAAAAGCGGGATATTTGCACTGATTGCTTTGAGACCAACAATCAAACCGGCCTGCGTGCCCGCACTGCCGGTGGCGTGTACAATGCGATCAATCTTGAGACCCATGTTGTTGGCCTGCGTGACCAACTCCATAGCTGCGTTGGCATAGCCCAGTGCACCAGTCGCATTTGAGCCACCACCGGGGATGGTGTAGACATTGCGGCCTTCGGCGCGGAACTTGTCCGCGACTGTCTCCATCTCAGCATTCATGTCGAGACCAGAACCCGGACGTTTTTCCGCAGTGGCGCCATGCAGGAAATCAAGAAATACGTTGCCGTTCAAATTGTAGTTCGGATCATTCGATCCTGTGCGATCCTCAAGAAGGATATGGCAGTCGATACCAAGCTTGGCCGCGCAGGCCGCGGTCTGACGTGCGTGGTTCGATTGTGTGGCCCCTTGTGTGATGACAAGATCAGCTCCCTGCGCCTGCGCTTCTGCCATCAGGAATTCCAGCTTGCGGGTCTTGTTGCCACCTGTGGACATACCCGTGCAGTCATCACGTTTGATCCAGATGCGAGGTCCCCCAAGCTCGGCAGACAAACGGTCCATTGGCTCTAGTGCTGTGGGCAAATGGGCAAGGTTTACGCGTGGGAATCGGGAAAAGTGCATCGGGCCGTCCTTTGATTGGTTCGCAGTATCAATTCTGCATGTAACCAGCATCGTCAAATAGAAAAACCAGTGATATTATGCGCGTCACGCATAAAGAGGGGCGAAATGCGCATAGACTGGATCGAAGACCTTGTGGCCCTGTTGGACAGTGGCGGAGTCGCCGATGCCGCCCGCCTGCGAAATATAACACAACCCGCCTTTTCGCGCCGCATCAAAGTTCTCGAAGAGGTTCTGGGGATCGAGGTGATCGACCGCAGCGTCAAACCGAGCGGCCCCTCAACCATTCTGCGCGACCGCGCGGCCGAATTGCGCAAGCTGGCTACGGAACAGAGGCTCTTGCTCGCAGATATGCGGCAGGAGCAAAGCACCGGGTTGCGCCAGTTGGTGATCGCCAGCCAGCACGCAATCACGACATCCATGGGCACCCAGATCATCAATTCAATCGCGGAACCAAGTCGC
>NZ_CBFHLV010000111.1:0-4917 GCF_965656765.1 Marivita sp.
AGAGTCAAACTCTGTCTCTACGTCGCCCTTGTTATCGCTCCCACGGGACTTGCATTTTGCGCAAAAGCTGTTTCGATGCGCAGACAGGGGGAAAACGACCTGCTTTTTCAGCTACGGCGCCAACAGCATCTGCTGGCCGCTATGACTGAACAGGATTTGGCCGAACCCACCAATGAAAACGACATGGGCGAACTATGTCCAACAAGGAGAGACGAATGAAACTCACATCCCTACTTATGGGTGCTGCGGCTGCCGTGGCCCTTGCGCCTGCTGCTTTTGCAGAGCGCGGCGCGGACGGCGAGGTCAAGATCATCTATTGGCAAGCGCCATCGATCCTGAACCCGTTCCTGTCAGGCGGCACCAAAGATGTGGAAGCGGCGTCGATGATCATCGAACCGCTGGCCCGCTATAACGAAAAAGGTGAACTTGTTCCTTGGTTGGCCGCAGAAGTGCCGACCGTCGCCAATGGTGGCGTTAGCGAAGACCTGACTTCGATCACCTGGAAAATCACGCCCGGCCTGACATGGTCCGATGGGACACCGTTCACTTCGGCTGACGTTGCGTTCACCCATGCCTACTGCACGGACCCAGAAGGCGGTTGTGCGCAGGTCACCAAGTTTGAAGGTGTCACCAGCGTTGAAACGCCCGATGACCTGACTGTCGTTGTCAACTTCGGCGGCCCAACCCCGAATCCCTATGGCCCGTTTGTTGGCGGTGAAAGCCCGATCCTTCAGAAGGCCCAATTCGAAAACTGCATGGGTGCGGCCGCATCCACGTGTACTGAGCAGAACTTCAACCCAATCGGCACCGGCCCGTTCGTTGTTGACGAATTCAAGCCGAACGACGTGATCTCCATGTCGGCAAACCCGAACTACCGCGATCCGGCAAAGCCCGCCTTTGCCTCCGTGACGTTCAAAGGTGGCGGCGATGCCCGCGCAGCCGGTCAGGCCGTGATGGAAACTGGTGAATTCGACTACGCTTGGAACCTTCAGCTCGCACCCGACGTCATCGCGGCGATGGAAGCAGGCGGCAAAGGTGTTCCGGTCGCTGGTTTTGGTCCGTTGCTTGAACGGATCATGATCAACCAGACTTGGGCAGACCCAAGCCTTCCTGAAGGTGAACGCTCGACGGCGATGCACCCGCACCCGTTCTTGGGTGAACCAGCGGTTTACAAAGCCATGTCCATGGCTATCGACCGTCCGCTGCTGGTGGAAATTGGCTACGGTCAGGCTGGTAAAGTCGGCTGTTCCTGGGTGCCTGCGCCCGAAGCTTTTGCGTCCACTTTCGAAGGTTGCGAAGTTCAGGACCTTGACGGCGCGAAAGCAATGCTCGACGAAGCTGGCATCGTAGACACCGACGGCGACGGCGTTCGTGAACACAATGGCGTGCCACTCTCGATTCTGTACCAGACATCGACCAACGCTGTCCGTCAGGATTTCCAGGCGCTAATCAAGGAATGGTGGGAACAGATCGGCTTTGAAGTCGAGCTGCGCAACGTTGATGCATCCGTGTTCTTTGGTGGTGACGCGGGTTCGCCCGACACCTTCCAGAAGTTCTACGCTGACGTCGAAATGTACGCCAACACCTTTAACGGTACAGACCCGCAGTCCTATCTTGGCAACGGCCTGTGCGACAAGGCTCCGCGTCCGGAAACACAGTGGCAGGGTGAAAACATCTCGCGCTTTTGCATGGAAGAATTCGACGCCCTTCATGCAGAGCTGAGCGCAACCGCCGATATGGCAGAGCGTCAGCGCATCGGTCGCGAACTGAGCGCCATGATCACCGACAACGGCGGTATGATCCCGCTGGTGCACCGTGGTCGTCTTTCCGCACATGCCAACACCCTTGGTGGTGTTGTTCTGAACGTTTGGGACAGCGAACTTTGGAACGTTGCTGACTGGCACCGCATCGAATCCAACTGATCACTCGTTGCGATGAAGTAGGGTGGGCCATGTGCCCACCCTACATTTCGTTTACCGAAAAAGACTCATGACCCGAGGCGCCATACGATGCTGACCTTCGCCGTCCGACGACTTATCCTTGCCGTTCCGACGCTTCTGTTCATCAGTTTTGTCATTTTCATGCTACTGCAACTCGCCCCCGGGGATCCGATGGCGCAGGTGCCTTTGACCGTTCCCCCCGAGGTCAAGGAAAAGATGCGTCAAGCGCTTGGTGTCGGGGAACCACCGCTTGTGCAATACTGGAAATGGCTGGTTCAGGTCTTTTGGATCGAACCCAAAGTGTTCATCGACTACATGACCAGCTCTAGCACACTGCTGGGTTGGTTGCCTGACACCCAGCTTTATCAGGGTGAATTGCGCGTAATCTCTTGGCAGACCCGCAGCCCGGTGATGGACATCGTGATCCAGCGTATACCGCAGACGCTCTGGGTGGTCGGCATGGCCTATATCGTCGGCATCCTGATCGCCCTGCCCATTGGCATCTATTCAGCATACCGGCAGTATTCGGTATTCGATCAGTCGGGCACGTTCATCACGATGATCGGCTTTTCGATCCCGCCGTTCTTTACCGGCCCGCTGCTCATCGTGATCTTCTCGGTGCAGCTTGGTTGGTTCCCGTCGATCTATGACACAACCCATGTTGTGAACGACTGGGCCAGTTTCAAATACCAGCTGTCACAGATGATCTTGCCGGTTATGGTGCTGGCGCTTCAGACCACCGCCCAGATCAGCCGGTACATGCGCGCCTCAATGTTGGACAACCTCAATCAGGATTACGTCCGCACCGCCCGCGCCAAAGGTCTTAGCGAAGCCATCGTTGTCACTGTTCATGTGCTGCGCAATTCAATGATCCCGGTGATCACCGTGATCGCGTTGAACGTTCCGTCGATCTTTGGTGGAGCAATCATCACCGAAAACGTGTTCAAAGTGAACGGTATCGGCCAATTGCTGATCACAGCGCTGTTTGCCAATGACCTGCCAATGGTGATGACGCTGACCTTTATCTTTGCCGTGCTGATCGTCCTCTTCAATCTGATCGCCGATATCCTCTACGGCCTTCTCGACCCGAGGATCCGCTATGACTGAGCCTGTACAAGCCACCCCTACCCCGATCGAAGCGTTGGCCGACAAAGGCCCGCTAGAGCCGCCGCGCAGCCAGTGGAAAGACGTCTGGGACCAGTTCCGCAAACACAAGGGCGCGATGTTCGGTGGTGGGTTCTTGTTGTTCATCACGCTTGCCGTCGTTCTGGGGCCGTGGATCTGGCAGGTCGACGCGCAAAAGCTCGACATCCGCAACAAGGACTTGCGCCCGATCTGGACCGCGCTATGGGATGCGGGCGCCAAGACCGCGTGGAACCGTCCGTTCGGAACGGACCAGTTGGGCCGCGATCAATTGGCGCAAATCATTCAGGGCGGGCGCACATCAATGGCCGTTGGCTGGGCCGCGATGGTCCTCAGCCTGTTCATCGGCACCACCGTGGGCGTAATGGCGGGTTTTGTCCGCAAGGCCGACGGGCTTCTCATGCGCCTGACCGATCTGTTTCTGTCACTGCCGATCCTGCCGCTACTGCTGGTTGCGGTGACACTGTTCCGCCAGCCGCTTCGCCAAGCGTTTGGTCCAGAAGGTGGTATGTTCGTTTTGATCGTCGGGATTATTGCGATCACAAGCTGGATGCCCACCGCACGGATCGTACGCGGTGATATCCTTGCGTTGAAAGAGCGGGAATTCATCCTCGCTGCGCGGTCCATTGGCACCACGCCGTTCCGCATCGTGCAACGCCACCTGCTGCCCAACGTTCTGTCACCCATCATGGTTTCGGCGACGCTGGGCCTTGCGACCGCAATCATCACTGAATCCGCCCTCAGCTTTCTTGGCGTCGGCTTCCCATCGGATTTCCCGACCTGGGGCAAGATGCTGGCTGACGCGGTGCAGCGGATGCAGCAATTCCCCGAACGCGTTTACCTGCCGGGCATCGCAATCTCTCTGACAGTGCTGAGCGTGAACTATCTTGGTGATGGCCTGCGCGACGCCCTTGATCCGCGTATCCGCGGGCGGTGAACTGGCTCCAATACGCAAAAAGACCAAACGGCATGGCCACCGCGGCCATGCCTGAACACCGCGCGCAAGTTTCCCCTGATTTCGGAACAGCGTTCCGCAAAACGGCACAAAGCTAAGGACGCGGTCCCCAAGGACTGCCCAAGTTAGCAATTCCACTGCCTTGATCACAGAACATTTTCCCTCCATCTGCCAGCTCACCTGACGGAAGGAGCGACCCATGTTCGAATCCCTTGGCTTTGAAAACCACACAGCACCGCAAGTAGCTGTTGGTCTGGCCCTCGTGCTTGGTGCAGTCTTTGGCCTTTTGGCTGAACGCACCAAATTCTGCTTTCGCCGCAGCCTAGTCGGCGATGACCGCAAACAGGCGATGGGCGTCTGGCTGACAGCTTTGGCTGTGGCGGTTCTGGGCACACAGGCTGGAGTCCTGTCAGGTCTCATCACATTCGACGATCACCGCTTTATGGCCGGTGACGTACCCTTGCTGGCCATCTTCTTGGGTGGCGCGATGTTCGGCGCTGGTATGGTGCTCACACGAGGCTGCGTGTCCCGCCTCACCGTCTTGTCTGCCAGCGGCAACCTGCGCGGCGTTTTCGTTCTTCTGGTCTTTGCGATCACGGCCCATGCCACACTCAAGGGCGTTCTGGCGCCGGTGCGCACGACAATCGGATCGCTCACCGTGCCTTTGGGGGACAGCGTCAGCCTTGCCGCCCTGCCCGGCGGTGCGCTGGTCTGGTCCGTCCTGATCGCCCTTGCTGCGCTGGCCTTTGCTCTGCGCTCCGGCAATCGCGCAAGCACGCTGGTCCTCGCCGCACTGCTGGGTGCCTTAGTGCCAGCGGGCTGGATCGGCACTGGCTTCGTGCTCTATGATGATTTCGATCCGGTTGTTCTGCAAAGTCT
>NZ_CBFHLV010000112.1:0-4900 GCF_965656765.1 Marivita sp.
ACGGTTCCCAGGGTTTCCCTTTTCCATAGCTTACCTTCCGAGCTTTTGGCTCTCCGGTAAACCCGGTCTGGTTCATGCCGTGGTGGCATCTGAAGTCCGCAAACTTGCAGAACGCAGCCAGTCGGCGGCAGGTGAAATCTCCAACCTGTCCGGCAATACGGTTCGCGCGGCACAGGAAGCAGGCGACATGCTGCAGGAACTGGTCCCGGATATCGAACGCACATCGCAATTGGTTGCCGAAATCTCGCGTGCCAGCCAAGAACAGGATGCCGGTGCAACTCAGGTCAACATCGCGATCCAGCAGCTGGACAAGGTCACCCAGGAAAACACGTCGGCAGCAGACGAGATGTCGTCAACTTCCGAAGCTCTGGCCAGCCAGGCCGATCAGCTTCAGGGTACGATCCGGTTCTTCCAGGTGTCTGAAGATGACCAAGCCGAGGTGTCCGCACCGCTGCGCGCCCCGGCCAAGAAATCCATCCGTCTGGTTGCCAGCAAGGCTGCCAATATGTCGGGCGGGTTCGATTTTGACTTGAACGGATCGGAAGATGAGCTTGACGACAGCTTCCGTCCCCGGAGTGTCTCGTAATGGCCTCTGTCGGTGCTGTTCTGACATTGGCTTGCGGTAACGAGTACTTCGCTTTGCCAGTGGAGCGGGTCCAGGAAATCCTGGACCTGCGTCCAATCACACGCTTGCCGAATGCGCCCTCTCAGCTTTTGGGCGTGATCGACGTACGTGGCAGCAGCGTCGCTGTGGCGGACTTGCGTGCCCTTTTGGGAATGGCCCCGACTGACGACACCGAGACGTCTCGGATTGTTGTCTTGTGGGTTCGCAGCGAAGGGCGGCGTACAATCGTAGCGTTCCGGGCGGATCGGGTGATTGAGGTCACTTCACTGGATCAAGAGGAAATGGAACCATTGCCGGACGCTGGATTGTTCAATTGGCGGGATCGTCTGATTGCCGGCATTGGCCGTCGCAACGGTGACCTTGTCACAATTATTGATGCAGATCGCCTGTTTGACGGTCTGTCGCCAGAGCTTAGCGCAGCATGATCATGGCGATGGAACAAAATCCGTTGGGCAAGGTGTACGGCGGTTTTGATGCTTTTGCGCAAATGGTTCACGAGACCATCGGCGTCTGCATCCCCGAAACCAAGCGCAACATGATCGAGGCCCGGCTAAGCAGTCGGGTCCGGGAACTTGGCTATGGCAATGTGCAGGACTATTTCAAGCACTTGTTTCAGGAAGGCGGGCTCACCGCCGAGATGGAGCATATCGAAGAAACCGTCACAACCAACAAAACGGACTTTTTCCGCGAAATCGACCATTTCCACTACCTGAAGGATGTAATCCTTCCACAAGAGACCCGGCGCGACCCCAACCGCATGTTCAAGGCCTGGAGTGCTGCGTCTTCGAACGGAATGGAATGCTACAGCATCGCCATGCTGCTGGCGGAGCAGGCGATTTCATATCTCAACTTCAATTGGGGTGTTCTGGGAACAGACATTTCGTCTCGCGTTTTAAAAGCTGCACGCAACGGCATTTATTCCGAGGCGATGGTCGAGCCGGTACCAGCGCCCTTGCGCGCCCGTTACCTACATGAAGGCCAGGACGATTGGGCGGGCAAGTGGCGGGTCTGCCCCACTCTGCGCAATCGCGTGCACTTCCAAAAAAGCAACTTGATGCACGAGGAATACAAGGTCGATGCAAATCTCGACGTCGTCTTCCTGCGCAACGTCCTGATCTATTTCGACACCAACGACCAATTAGACGTCCTTCAAAAGGTCGGTCGCCACATCACTCCCGGCGGACATCTATTCGTCGGTCACTCAGAAAGCATGATCGTGCGCATGCCACAGTTCCGCCAAGTCGCGCCGGCCATTTACCGCAAGGAATCACAGGAATGACCAATCCCATCAGCGTTCTGATCGTCGATGACAGCACGGCTGTACGCTCTGCCTTTTCGTCGATCATCAACAGCGATCCCCGCCTGACACTGTTCGGCACCGCATCTGACCCATTTGTCGCGGTCGAACGCATGCGGACCAAATTGCCCGACGCGATCCTGCTTGATATCGAGATGCCTCGTATGGACGGGCTGACCTTTCTAAAAAAGATCATGACGCAATGCCCGGTCCCGGTGATCGTATGCTCAAGCCTGTCCCATAAGGGGTCGCAGGCTGCACTGACAGCGCTCGATCTTGGCGCCGCCGAGGTGTTGGCCAAGCCCGACCTGACAACGCTCGAGGCGCGCAACCGCGCCGCGCACCGCATCAGTCAGGCCGTGCGTACAGCCGTCGGTAGCAAAGAAGGAGCGCCGCGCGAGGCTAACACGGAAGAAGGCCGCAGCGATGAACGGGTGTCTCCAGACAAGATCCTCGCCAAACGTCCATTCGTTCGCCGCGCCGGACCAAAACCATTGGTCGCGATCGGTTCGTCAACTGGTGGCCCAGATGCGCTCAAGCAGGTTCTGTCGCGCTTGCCGACAAATGCCCCACCTGTCGTTGTCGTTCAACACATGCCCGCCGAATTCACAGGAGCGCTTGCCCGCCGCCTTGACGGACAGTCCCGGATTGACGTGGTCGAAGCGTCCAACGGTGATATGCTCCGACCGGGCTGTGCCTATATTGCGCCAGGCGACCAGCACTTGCTCGTCCACCGCGCTGGCCGCGAATACACGCTTGAAGTGGTTGGTGGGCCTTACGTGTCACGACATAGACCTTCGGTCGATATTCTGTTCCGGTCCGCCGCCCAAGCTGCAGGTGAAAACGCCATGGGCATGATCCTGACCGGCATGGGCAATGACGGCGCGACCTGTCTTGGTGAAATCCGCGAGTGCGGCGGCTTTACCGTGGCGCAGAACGAAGCAAGCTGCATCGTCTACGGCATGCCTCGTTGCGCCGTCGAGGCAGGCGTTGTCGACAAGGTTGCGCCTCTCTCAAAGATGACGAACGAGATTATGGATTGGCACGCAGGGAAATCCCGCAAAGCGGCAGGGTAATTCAATGAAAGACTTCTGGACAGAAACGACAGCGACTTCAGGTATGTTCGTGCGGGATACCATGCCACGGCGCGAACGCGCTGTGTCCGATCTCTGCGAGAAGACCGAAGAGGTGTTCGTCGCAGCAGGGGATCATTTGGCCGACACGTCAGCCGCCCTTGGGCAGACAAAGCGCGTGCTGGCCGTGTTCGATGAAATGAACGCCAACGGTACGCTGCGCAAGTTGCGTGAACACGGTCGGTGGCATGACACCGAGATGCGCACCCTGTCCGAAGAAGTCTTTAAGGCGCTTGAAATCTTGTCGGCTTTGATGGACCGCGCACGCGGTGTGGACGGACAAGTCCGCACCCTTCGCGAGATCCTGAAGATGATGAACATCGTCGTTCTTAATGCAAGGATCACTGTTGCCGCGACAGTGTCCGGAACGCAGGATGCCGGATCGAACCTCACCGGTTTCACCGAAGAAGCCACACGTTTGGTCGATGAGTTGAGCACCATTCTTGTCGGCTTGGACGAGGCCATGCAACGGATCAAACAGGGCAGCGGCGACGCGCTTGATCGCGCGCGTTTTCTTGGTGACCTGCTGAGTTCGAGCCTGTCCGGACCGGTTGCAGCACTCAACACCCAACTGGCCGATTTTGAGGCCCACATCGAGACACTTGGCACCGCCAGTGCCGAGATCTCGGATAAATCACAAAGCCTGATGATGGCGTCCGCGACGGCTGTGTCGGGTCTGCAAATCGGGGATACAACGCGCCAACGGCTCGAACATGTTCTGCACATCCTTGAACACGTGCCCGCCGCTGGCGACGAAACCGACGCTTTGAACGCCTTGGCAGCGCACCAGATGGACGACATCGCGACACTTCATGTCGAAGGCGTAGATGCTGTGCGTGAAGGCGCATCAACATTCGAAACAGGGATCATGTCGCTTGTGCGTGATCACCTGATGATCTTTGAGCAGCGCAACGGGTCGCAAAGGCTCAAGACTGGTTTGGTCGAAATCGAAACACGGATCGCGCAGGCACTCGAAACACAGGGTGTTTTGATGGAGTTCGCACGATCACTGTCGCAGGAATTCGAAGCCCTTACCGGCATCATTTCAGCAGGCGAAGCCTTTGAGGCGCGCATGCGAATGATCGGCATCAACGCCGTGATCGCGTGTGCCCGTTTGGGCCAGCGCGGCCTTGCGCTGCGTGAAATCGCCGGCCAGTTGCAGGAACTGGCGCGCGATGCGTCTGCCCGGCTTCCCGAGGTCGGAACCGAGCTTGCCGAAATGATGGAACTTGCCGGCGAAACAATTGCCTTGCTCGAAACAGCATGTGACCGCGCAAATGCGCTACCTGAAGGCGCGGTACGTCAATTGTCAGACGGCGTGCGTGACGTGGGTGATGCCGCCGTGCGAAGCAGTGAGATTGTGTCCGACATTAAGGCTAAACTGGGATCGTCGAAAGGCTGGCTGGCACCGCTTGAAGACCACGCGCAGATGATCCGGAAAACTGCCCGTATATTTAGCCATGATCAGGGCCAGGACAGTTTTGAGGGCACGGACAGCGACATCGCGGCCTCGGTATTTGAGGTCTATACGATGGAGCGAGAGCGCGACATCCATCGAAAGGTGATCGTGGTCAAAAAACCGATGACGGAAGACGGCGCGCCGATCGAAGAAACGACGCCTGCCCCTGCGCCTGCTGCTGCCCCTGCCGAAGATTCGCTAGACGATATCTTTTTCTAGGCGCAACTCGGTTCAATGGCATCGCTTTGCATTCTTCGCAAAGCCTGCCCGTTCGATTCACCTCGGCCTGCCGCGCATTGCAGCAAGCCAACCATAAAAGCGTGTGCCTAAACTGCGCCTGTTTTTTTGCGCTCAACTTCTTGTCGCTCGGCACGCAATGGGGCGAG
>NZ_CBFHLV010000113.1:0-4443 GCF_965656765.1 Marivita sp.
GCAAGCGGCGCGTCCGTCACTGGCAATTAAACCGCGCTTTGGCCGCCTCGGCCTGCGAAATCGCATCGCTGCTTCCCGGATAACGACCCGCCACCTCGCCCAACGTGACGCATGCTTCGGCCACGTTTCCAAGATCGCCTAAAGCGGCACCAAGCCGCCAAAGCGCCTCGGGTCCGGCGGCATCATCTGGATACCCCGCATACGCATCCAGATACCGCCGTGCCGCATCGCGGGTATTGCCCAAACCGGCAAGCGCTTGACCTTCGGCCACCAAGGCCTGCGCCTCTAGCGGTCCTCCTGGGTAGGCCTCGCGAAAGGCCGCAAACTGGTCTGCGGCGGATTGAAAGTCACCTTGGGCGAGCGCCTCCCCGGCTCGCCGAAAGTCTGTTTCTTCCCCAACCGCCAGTTCCGTGCCGCCGTTGGACGGCGCAGGCGGCTGTACGCTGGGCGCACTGACACCGGTGTCACCACCTAAGGTTGGTGTTTTGCCGATTGAGCCAATATCGCAACCGTCTTCAAGTTCGCACAAGCGAAACTCGAGATCACCAAGGCGCTGCGCGCCATTCTCGGCCACACGTGCCACACGAAATTCAAGTTCCTCGGTTTTCGCAGTCAGGCGCTGCAATTCGGCCTCAATGGCGTTCAAGCGATCCAGCGCCCCAGACGGTAACGCAACAGAGCTGCCACCTGTCGTGCTCATCTCACGTCGGAGTTTTTGCAATTCGACAAACAGCACAGACATGTCCTGCCGGATGTCCGCAAGTGTTTCCTGCGCCTGCCCCGTGATGGGCGCAAACGCGACCGCACAACTCAATACCAAAGCCCCCAAGCGCATTGCGATCTCCGTCAGCCAGTCAGTCCGGCGGAAATGATCGTCACAGCGCGCCGGTTCTTGGCATAACACGACTCTTCCGAGCAGATTTCAATCGGGCGTTCTTTACCATAGCTGACAAAACGCAAGCGGTTTGACGGAATGCCTTGCGACACAAGGTACTCCATCACCGCGTTCGCACGTCGCGCGCCCAAGGCAAGGTTGTACGAACGTGTGCCCTGTTCATCGGCATGGCCTTCGATCACGGCATTATAGTCAGAATTGGTGCGAAGCCATTGCACTTGGCCATCCAGCGTTGCGCGCGCTTGGGGACCAAGCGTGGATTGATCGACAGCAAACAGCACCCGGTCACCAACGGTCTGCTGGAAATAAGCGGGTGAACTGGGGTCGCTGGCGCTGCCCGGGACAATGCCACCAGCACTGCCAGTCGCCGCGTTGAGATCAACCGCGCTATCGTCGAAACGATTGGCATTGGTACACGCAGACAAGACCAGAACGGCCATCAAAATCGTGGTTCTTGCGTAAAGTCGCATAGGATGTCCTGCTCTTTATTATTGGTTAGAATTTACCACAGCATCGCTGCCGCGCCTAGTGATCTGCGCGTCTCGAGAATTTTCGTACGAAAATTCTGGCCGCTCTGTATTAAATTCTGGTGAAGGGCCACGCATTATTGCAAAGGCCCCCAGCTTGGGTCCGACGCCCCCTCGGGTGTGCGCACACGTTTGAGATTCCGGCCCGAGATATCCACCGTATAAAGCGAGGACGACCCCTGCGCGCCCTGCGTTTCGCGGGCAAACATGATCACTCGGCCATTGGGGGCCCAAGTCGGGCCTTCGTCCAGAAAAGATGCGGTAAGCAATCGTTCTTCCGACCCATCGGTGCGCATCACGCCAATATGGAATCGCCCTGCATTCTGCTTGGTAAAGGCAATCATATCACCACGCGGTGACCAGACCGGCGTGGAATAGCGCCCCTGACCAAAGCTGATCCGCCGCGCCTCGCCGCCATTGGCCGCCATGACATATAGCTGTTGCGTCCCGGACCGATCACTTTCGAATACGATCTGGCTACCATCGGGCGAATAGCTTGGAGCGGTCTCAATGGACGGCGCGCTCGTTAGTTGGCGCGTACCGCCGCTGCCGATATCCATTGCCCAGATATCAGTATTTGACCCCTGGGTCAGTGAATAGACAACCGTTTGACCATTCGGAGCAAAGCGTGGGGCAAAGCTCATCACACCGTCCTGCCCCTGCAGGATGCGGCTTTGCACTGTCCCAACCTCAAGCACATGAACACGCGGCATGCCGGTCTCGTAACTGGTGTAAAGCACGCGCTGTCCGTTTTCAGAAAATCGCGGTGCCAAAACCAAAGCATTTCCACCGGTCAGGAACTGCACATTTGCACCGTCATAGTCCATCACAGCCAACCGCTTGGACCGCTGGTCTTTGGGTCCGCTTTCCGACACAAAAACCACGCGACTGTCGAAGTACCCGCTTTCGCCGGTGATCCGGCTGTAGACCTGATCGGCCACCTTATGCGCCATACGCCGCCAGCCATCGGGTGTACCCGCAAACTGCATGCCCTGACCAAGCTCGGTGCCCGCGAACACGTCCCAAACGCGGAACTTGACGACCACGCGCCCACCTTCGGAACTGACCGCACCCGTCACAAGCGCTTGTGCATTAATCGCCTTCCAGTCGGCAAACTGCACCGGGCTGCCAAAACTGGTGATCTGGCTGATATGCGCCTCGCGTGGCACTTCCCGAAACAAGCCAGAACCTGTCAAATCCTCGGCAACCACCCGCGCAATTTGCTGTGCCAGTTGTTGCCCACCCGCGCTTTCGGCGACGAAATCGGGCACCGCATAGGGCAGAGGTTCAACAACTCCTTCGGTGATCTCGATCCGGAGCGGCCCGCTTTGCGCAGATGCCATCACTGGCGCGCTGACTGCGATTATCACTGCAGCCAAAAGTGTCGCGACGATCTGTTTCATCGGATCCTCATACTCTCGGGGTTGAACGTCATCTCGACGGTCTTCCATTGGTCAAACTTGTCAGGCGGCAAGGTATACCCATCGCCCTGACACCGCAAAATCGCTCGGCGCGCCGCCTGAAAGGCAGTGTCCACCGCAGAGCCCGTACCCCCTTCGGCTGACAACATCCGTAGGCTTGAACTCACCACGCGCCCGGATCGATCCATGTCAAACCCAACCGTGACGGTCACGTTGGCCGCTTGCGACCCGACGTCCACAAACCAGCAGTCTTGAACTGCGATCCGGAAACCGTCGGTTTCGCCTTGTGTCAAAGGTGGACCGCTTGCGGTGCCTGTGGGCGATCCGCCCAACGCCTCTTCCAAGGCACCCGCAATGGCGGACGCCGTTGCATCTGCGGCAGCGGTATCTTCCTGCTCCGCAGGGGTCACTTCGGCCGGGGCGGCAGGGGCTTCGACCGTTTCCGTCGGTGCCGGGGTGGGGGTGGGGCGGTTCGGACGCACCTGCGGACGCACAGATGCCGTCGGCGCACGGGCCGGCTCTTCGGCTTCGGTCACGATCTCGGTCGCGGCGGCCTCTGGCGCGGTTGCCTGCTGTTCCTCGGCATCCGTCACATCTGGCGTCTCGGATTGTTCGACGGTTTCCCGAACCTCCGGTGCAATCTCGGCCTCAGGCTCAGGCTCAGGCACAGCTTCAGGCGCAACTCTGGGTGCCGGACGTGGGATCGGGCGCAACGCCACTTCGGGCGCTTCGACCTCTGGCACAGGGTCCGGTGCGGGCGGCTGTGGCACGTCTTCGGCAACGTCCGGCTCAGGCGTCGGAACAATCGGTGTCGGTTCAGGATCAGGTTCCACAAACTCGGGCTCGACCGGGTCGGGCGGAGTAACGGGCTGCAGGTCTTCAGCAGGTGGTTCCGGCAAAGGCTCTTCGATCTCTGGTTCAGGCAATACCGCAGGCTCCCCACCCAAAGTCGGCGCAGCCTGCGGCTGCGTCATAGCGGCGAACTGCGCCTCAGAGATAACAGACACATCAGCCACCTGAACCTCTGGCGGATCGCTGCGGAACATGCCGCCAAACAAGGCCCAGAGGATCAGAAACCCATGGGCACCTCCCGAGATATAATGGCCCGTATGCACTGCGCGCCTCAGCCATCCGACCCGTCAAGCGCCGGACCCCCGATATCGGTCACCAACCCGATCGAACTGAACCCACCTGAATTCAGCGCTCCCATGATCTGCGCCACCACTTCATAGGTCACGGTCCCGTCGGCACGCAGGAAAACCCGGTCATCCGACCGTTCAGCGGCAATGGCCCGCAACCGCGGGACGAGATCTTCCCGCGCAATTTCGGTGTTCTGGATCGATACAACACCATCCGCCGAGATCGTCACGGTCAACGGCTCTTCGGTCTCTGACGGCAGAGCAGACGCTGCTGTCTTCGGCAACTCGACCGGCACACCGACCGTTAGCAACGGGGCCGCGACCATAAAGATGATCAACAGCACCATCATCACGTCAACAAAAGGTGTGACGTTGATTTCCGACATCGGCATAGCGCGGCTCTTGCGCCGCCTGAGCCCGCCGCCTCCACCTGTTTTGACCACACCGCCAGCCATGGCTCA
>NZ_CBFHLV010000114.1:0-4415 GCF_965656765.1 Marivita sp.
CAAGGGTCGTTTTCCGTGCAGCCTTTCCTGTATTTTGCAGTTTCACCTGCTCTAAATGTAACCCTCTCGGGTCCACATGCGGAATAAAGCAGCGCTTTTTTCTCAGCCCCAACTGGTCTGGCGAGGCAGCGCAGGCTTACCGACCATGAAAACTACGACTCTCTCTGATTCTAAACACTCCGAACCCCCATCCAGCCGGCACAGTTTTGTGGAGCGAATTGGCGGCACATCCCCCATTTGGGATAATGCGTGTGATGTGATCGTTGCGTCGATGTCGATCGCCGAAGCACGACAGGAATACGTCGGTTTCACGCGGCCCTACTATTCGAACATGCTGAGCTTTCCTGGCAAAAAGGACAGCGGCGCTGAGATCTCTGCCGCAGGGTTGTCTGGCCTCAAAGTAGGCACGCTGAACAGCACCGTCAGCTCGAGCTACTTACAGCAGACTTATGACGATGTGGTTGATATCCGGCTTTATGATCCGCGACCATCCGCACCGCTCGAGCGCGCAGTTCCCCCTAGATAATGCGTTCCGTTCTTCGTATTTCCCATGAACCAGTATCCTTACTTCTGGGTCTCCAGCAAACAAGGGGCGGTTCACTTTGCGGGCCGGGGCATTGTCGAGTGATGGTTAAACCGGTCTAAACACCGCCGTCCCTTGCCCGTGTCCAGCGGTGCAACCAGATCGCATCGCCCTGCTTGGTGGATGGATCGCGGACCACCAGTCGCAGGTCAACTGAATCCGTTTCGCTTGGCGTAAAGAGAAAAGTCACTCGGGTGCCACGCTGATCGGGGAGTTCAAAAAGGCTCACCCCCGTGATCTTTGCAGGCTTCTGCGCGGTGATTTCGGGAATGCGCCCAGTCGCATCACCGGAAATGTCGATCACATAGCGGCGCGTTCCGGCTTGGTCATGTTCCCGGCCACTACGGCTTTGAAGAATGCGGGCGGCCTCACCCTGTGCGGGCGGCGAAAGCGTCCAATGCAGGCTGTAATCGAAACGATGCTCACTACCAGGCGCAAGTGGTGCATCGGGCCGCCAGAAGGCGACGATGTTGTCCATAAATTCGTCGCCAGTTGGAATTTCGACCAGAACAACCGCCCCCGGACCCCAATCGCCTTTTGGCCGAACAACTGCGTTTGGGCGGTCATGGTAGCGCGCTTCGGTGTCTTCGTAGTCAACAAAGGCACGTGGCGTTTGAAAGAGGCCGAAACTGGCAGGTTTGGCGTCAACAAAGGCCGACGTTTCGACTTGCGCAGGGTTTGATATGGGTCGCCAGAGCCGTTCGCCTGCGCCGTTTTCGATGAGGAGTAAATCACTGTCATGAACACGGGGGCGAAAATCGTCCGACACCGAAGCGCGCAGAGGCCCTTTGAGGTACATAGACGTCAAAGGCGCGACACCGATATCCGCAATCTCGCGGCGTGGCATCAGCGTACACGAGATGTCGATCACCGTATCGGCGCCCGGCTGCAAGGTCATGTCGATGTGCCCAGCCAGCGACGGGCTGTCGATCACGCCCTCCAATCGGATCGTGCCATGCTGCGGCTGATGCAAACGCAAATGCGTGAAACGAGGGAATTCCTCTGGCGTGGCACCACCGGTGCCAATCGAAACCGCGCGGGCCGATAGGCCGTAAATCATTTCCTGCCCGATGGCCCGGAAATAGCTGGCTCCTTGCACGACCAGTACTTCGTCCATCCGGTCGGGCGCGTTCAGTGGATGGCGCAATCGCAGGCCCGAGAATCCTGCGCCCGGCGCTGTTTCGGGTATCGTGTCAAAGTACCGTTCCTGAAAGCTGAACAAGTGAGGCGCAAAGGCAACCTCTTGCGGTCCGAATCCAGTATCGCGGTCGATGCGGACGGGATTAGGAAAGAAAAGCCCCGGTGGCAAAAGATCGACCGAGTAATGCGTACCAAGCGGCAATTCTGCCGCGCGTCCCGGAATGGGCCGGATACCGCGATAAGCGTCGTAATCCAGTCCTGCGAAAGGCGGTGGCAATTGGCTTTTCGGTGGGACGTATGGCGCGGATGCGAGGCCCCGCGCTTTATCTAATAGGGACGGCTTTGGTTGGGCCGAAAGGCGCATGCCGCTGAATGCAGTCGCCGCGGCGGCAGCTGTCAGAAATCTACGCCTAAGCATCAAGCCGGAGCATCAATCGCGCGGGCAATCAGCGGCGCGGCGCAAAGAGGTATGACGACCGGAGCCAGCCAAAGGGCTGCTGATCCATTGGTCGACAAGACCAGTGCCAGCAAGCCCATGCCAACGGCCAGTTCTGGCAGGCCATCAGGCAGCCGAACACGCGGCATACGTCCTGACTTCCAACCGCAATCGCGCCCCATGCAAACAGACAGAACTGAAATTGTGTGACGGACCATCACAAGCGGCGCGATGACGCTGGATAGCACCAACTCTCCACCCAAAGCGCGCAGAGCCACCCACCGGCGTCGGGTTCTTCGTGAGCGACCAATCCAATCGACCATCGCGCACAGTTTGGGAACAATTAACACGATGGCAACCAGCAAGAGCGGCAGCGCACCACTTACCGCAACCGCGCCAGAGGCGATAAGCACAATCAGAGCCAGCCAGATCGGAGCAGCCAAATAGCTCACGATTCCAGCGGCAAGGTGCATTCGGCTGATTGCGCGCAAACCCGGTTCGGCCAAGAGCCGCACATGCTGAAGGTTGCCTTGGCACCAACGTCGATCGCGGCGGTGAAATTCTGCCAGCGTCTGGGGCGCGTTTTCGGCGCTGCCCGAAAGATCTGGATCAAGCGCGACCGACCAACCGGCGCGGCGCATCCAAGCGGCTTCGATGAAATCATGGCTGAGGATGTTGCCACCGAACGGAGCGGACCCCGACAATTCGGGAAGGCTGGCAGCCTCTTGAAACGCGGCGGTGCGCATGATGGCGTTGTGGCCCCAGTAATTTCCACTATCGCCTGTCCACGCTGCAAAACCTCGCCCAAAATTGTGCGACAGCAGTCGTGCAGCCACACGTTGATGGCGACCGAACCGCGTCGCCCCGGGAACAAGCGCAATCCCCGCCTGCAAGAGGCCAAGGCTGGGGCGTCGTTCGATGTGCCAAATCATTTTGTGGATACGCTCTGCCGACATGCGGCTGTCGGCGTCGAGAACCAGCATGTAGGCGAAATCATCGCCGTGTGCCGTAAGCCAGTCCGCGATGTTGCCCGGCTTGCGCCCGGTGTTCACCAAGCGGCGACGGTACATCAGAGAGCCGTCATTGTGCATGTCTTGAAAGGCGGCATCTTCGGCTTTGACACGTGCATCACCAGACGTGTCGGACAGGACGAAAATCTGCGTTTTGCCGCCAAGCCCGTGGTGCACTAGGGCGGTACGCAATGCTCTCAGATGGCGCGCCAATGGAGCTGGGTCTTCGCCGCACAGCGTCACCAAGATTGCCGTTTGGGCTGATGGTGTCCAATCCTTCGGTATCGGTTGGGACGGTGGGGCCTTGGAAAACAATCCAACAATCGCGGTCGCAGCGCCGCCTGAAATCCACAGCGCCGTAATGCAGACCAAAGGCAGCGAGATAAACGCCCCAATGGTCCAGCTTGATACACTCCACGCAAAGCCTGCGACAATCATCGCGGACATCAGAACAGTGGCAGATGCATAGGCCACGACGGGCGTGATGCGACCTATGATCGGCGCTCTGGCGATGGTCCGTATTTCGGCAAGCGACATCGTTGCGACCAATTCCTCGGGCGATTGCCCGCGTTGAAAGGCCCGCAACGTGCGCACCCGTTGTAGGGGCAACTTATGACGCGGGTACGCTCCGACAAGCCAAGCTAGTCAGTCTGCCCTTTGAATGGCGGCCACATGCGCGAAAAAACGCCATCCTTGCGGATAATGCCGTGATGCAGGGCAGCCGCGATGTGCATCGCGATTAGGCCTGCAATGGCAAAGCTACCGAAATAATGGACCATCTTGGCGAATTCAGCCAGAGCATCAGACCGCATCACCAATGAAGGCAAGCCCAGAGCATCCAGTGATTCAATCGGAAACCCCCCAGCCTTGACGCGGATGTAGCCAGCCACCGGCATAATGAAGAGCAACGCATAGATCGCTAGATGCGACAGACCCGCGATGCGATGTTGCCAATCCGGTAGGTCCGCCGGCAGAGGCGCTGGTTTGTGGGTCAGCCGATACACAATCCGGACAAGGATCAGCAGCAAAAGCAAAACGCCCACATTCTTATGGAAAATATAAAGTGAGTTTTGAAATGACCGGTTCAAATCCGGCTGCGTCATCAGAACGCCAACCGGGATCATGGCGAGGATCAGGATCGCCATTGTCCAGTGTATCAGGCGCGCGGGCCGCTTGTAGCGTGTTTCATCAGTTGCCATAGCGCCCTCACATTATACCAAGCGGTAGCCCGCCGACCGGCGTCAAT
>NZ_CBFHLV010000115.1:0-4160 GCF_965656765.1 Marivita sp.
ATCGCGGATGAAGACCTCGATCTCGCCAGTTGGCAGTTTCGGATTCACTAGGCTCGCATCACGCGCTTTGACCTCACCATCAATGCGGATACACCATTCCGACCGCACCTTTTCAACATCAGCAAAAACAGGGCTGTCCGGGTCGCACAGCAATTGCGTGATCCCATAATGATCGCGCAGGTCGACAAACAACACGCCGCCATGGTCCCGGATGCGGTGCACCCAACCAGACAGGCGAACGGTCTCACCAACGTTTTGAGACGTCAGATCGGCGCAGGTATGGGTGCGAAATGCATGCATAATGGGTGTCCTCGGACGAAGAAATTTGGCCCGATACACCCTTTCAGCCTTGGGAAGTCAAGCCATGCGCCAATTGCGGCCACGCCTACGCAAACAAAAAACCAATCGCGCCGCTTGCAGTCACCCGCACCATGCCTATAACGCAGCCAGTTTGCATGACGAGGGCCGATCAATGCCAAAACGCGATGATATCAAGTCCATCATGATTATCGGTGCTGGTCCCATCGTTATTGGGCAGGCTTGCGAGTTTGACTACTCTGGTGCACAGGCCTGCAAAGCCCTGCGCGAAGAGGGCTATCGTGTTATCCTTGTGAACTCGAACCCAGCGACGATCATGACCGACCCGGAATTGGCCGATGCAACCTACATCGAACCGATCACGCCAGAGGTTGTCGCGAAGATCATCGAGAAAGAGCGCCCCGACGCCCTGCTGCCGACAATGGGCGGACAGACTGGCTTGAATACATCTTTGGCCCTTGAGGAAATGGGCATACTGGACAAGTACGGCGTCGAAATGATCGGTGCCAAGCGCGAAGCCATTGAAATGGCGGAAGATCGCAAACTCTTCCGCGAGGCAATGGACCGCATCGGTCTTGAGAACCCCAAGGCGACAATCATCACCGCGCCGAAAAAACCAAATGGGTCAGCTGATTTGGACGCCGGCGTTGCGCTCGCATTGGCCGAATTGGAAGATATTGGCCTACCAGCGATTATCCGCCCTGCTTTTACGCTCGGGGGCACTGGTGGCGGTGTGGCCTATAATCGTGAAGACTTTGTACATTACTGCCGGTCCGGAATGGATGCGTCGCCAGTGAACCAAATCCTTGTGGATGAATCGCTGCTGGGCTGGAAAGAATTCGAAATGGAAGTTGTTCGCGATCGCGCCGACAACGCCATCATTGTCTGTGCCATTGAAAATGTCGATCCCATGGGTGTGCACACGGGTGATTCTATCACTGTCGCCCCGGCGCTGACGCTGACCGACAAAGAGTACCAGATCATGCGCAACGGCTCGATTGCCGTACTGCGCGAGATCGGTGTCGAGACAGGCGGATCGAACGTCCAGTGGGCGATCAACCCAGACGATGGCCGGATGGTTGTGATCGAGATGAATCCACGAGTCAGTAGATCGTCCGCACTTGCATCAAAAGCAACGGGTTTTCCGATTGCGAAAATCGCTGCGAAACTTGCAGTCGGCTACACTTTGGACGAGTTGGACAACGATATCACCAAGGTCACGCCGGCGTCGTTCGAGCCCACGATCGACTATGTCGTCACCAAGATTCCGAAATTTGCGTTTGAGAAATTTCCCGGTTCCGAGCCACATCTAACCACCGCGATGAAATCCGTTGGCGAAGCTATGGCAATTGGCCGGACAATTCACGAATCGCTTCAAAAAGCACTGGCTTCTATGGAATCTGGCCTCACTGGTTTCGACGAGGTGCACATCGATGGCGCGCCGGATAATTCAGCCGTGATTAAGGCGATCAGTCAGCAAACACCAGACCGGATGCGGACGATTGCACAGGCGATGCGTCACGGCTTGAGTGATGATGACATCCACGCCACCACGATGTTCGATCCTTGGTTCCTTGCCCGAATTCGGGAAATCGTGGAAACCGAGGAAGAAATCCGCACACACGGTCTGCCAGCAGATGAACCCGGCATGCGCGCCCTTAAGATGATGGGCTTTACCGATGCCCGTATGGCAACGTTGACCGGCCTGACCGAAAAGGACGTGCGGGCCAAACGCCTTGGCCTGAACGTGAAGGCCAGCTTCAAACGGATCGATACCTGCGCAGCCGAATTCGAAGCCCAAACACCCTACATGTATTCGACCTACGAAGCCCCTATGATGGGTGAAGTTGAATGCGAAGCACGTCCATCAGACCGCAAAAAGGTCGTCATTCTGGGCGGCGGGCCCAACCGGATCGGGCAAGGAATCGAATTTGACTATTGCTGTTGCCACGCGTGTTTCGCCTTAACGGATGCGGGTTACGAGACCATCATGGTCAACTGCAATCCGGAAACCGTTTCGACGGACTACGACACGTCTGATCGTCTGTATTTTGAACCGCTGACTTTTGAACATGTCATGGAAATTCTTCGGGTTGAGCAGGACAATGGCACATTACATGGCGTGATTGTGCAATTCGGTGGACAAACACCGTTGAAGCTTGCGAATGCGCTGGAAGCTGAGGGCATTCCAATCCTTGGCACCACGCCCGACGCAATTGACCTTGCTGAAGACCGAGAGCGGTTCCAGGATCTCGTGAACCGTTTGGGTCTCAAGCAGCCGCACAATGGGATTGCTTCAAGCGACGCACAAGCGTTGGCAATTGCAGAAGATATCGGATTCCCACTCGTGATCCGTCCGTCCTATGTGTTGGGTGGCCGCGCAATGGAAATCGTTCGCGATATGGCGCATTTGGAGCGGTACATCAGCGAAGCTGTAGTTGTATCCGGCGACAGCCCAGTTCTTCTCGACAGTTATTTGTCCGGAGCTGTGGAACTGGATGTTGATGCACTTTGTGACGGCACGCGCGTCCATGTTGCCGGCATTATGCAGCACATCGAAGAGGCGGGCGTTCACTCAGGCGACAGTGCGTGCTCTCTGCCACCTTATTCAATATCTGACGATCTATTGGCCGAGATCAAACGCCAAACCGAAGCGCTTGCGTTGTCTCTCAATGTCGTCGGTCTGATGAACGTTCAATTCGCGATTAAAGACGGTGATGTCTATCTGATCGAAGTGAACCCCCGCGCATCGCGCACAGTCCCATTTGTGGCCAAGGCAACTGATTCCGCCATCGCATCGATCGCCGCGCGCGTAATGTCAGGTGAACCATTGTCCAATTTTCCCATGCGCGACCCGTACCCAGAAAACGCTGATTATGACACGGTCTTGCCGCTGGCCGATCCGATGACTCTCGCCGATCCAATGATGCCCTGGTTCTCTGTGAAAGAGGCTGTATTGCCCTTCGCTCGCTTCCCTGGTGTCGATACAATCCTTGGTCCGGAAATGCGGTCAACTGGCGAAGTTATGGGATGGGACCGGTCATTTCCGCGTGCGTTCCTCAAGGCGCAACTTGGCGCAGGAAACCACTTGCCCAGTTCCGGAACGGTTTTTTTCTCAATCAAAAATGACGACAAAACCGGCCAGCTGATTGAAACCGCGCAAATCCTAATCGATCTCGGCTTCACCATCGTTGCAACTGCCGGCACTGCCGCTTTCTTGTCAGAGCATGGGATTAATTGTGAGACCACTAAAAAGGTCTACGAGGGCCGACCGAATATTGTCGATTTGATGAAAGATGGGGGTATCAACCTTGTGATGAACACGACCGAAGGTGCAGCTGCGGTCGAAGACAGTCGCGAAATCCGGTCTGTCGCGCTTTACGACAAAATTCCGTATTTTACGACAGCGGCTGGGGCTCACGCCGCTGCAATGGCCATGAAAGCTCAGGAAGAAGGTGAGCTTGTGGTAAAGCCACTTCAGGCCTAGTCAGGATCCAAACTGGCGTTTTGACAGAGGACATCCCGCCAGTAGGCCCATGCCGCTATCCAGGAGCATGTTCAGCGCAGCTTGGAGACCCGGCTCTCTGCGAGTAACGTTCCGTCCGCCAGCTGCAATTTAATCCCGTCACTTGCAAAACGCACTTCTTCAACAACGTTGGATGTGAATAAACTCACATCCAACTTTGAGTCGTCCGAGATTCGCCGAACTTCGGCAGTGTATAGTCCAGGCGTCACCGGACGCCCCTCAATATCCGTACCATTCCACCAGGGCAATCGCGTTTGACTTACGGAGTGGCCAAGCCGTTGAGAATGCTACGTAAGTAGTCATCGTTCCAACCTGC
>NZ_CBFHLV010000116.1:0-4062 GCF_965656765.1 Marivita sp.
TGATCCAGAGCAGCAAGGTTCAGGTTGTCCAGAAGCGCGCGGTGCAGCTCCAGTTTGATTTCGCTCAGACGTTCTTTGCGTTTCTTGTCGCGGTCAGCTGATTCTAACACGGCCGCCTTTTTCGGTAAAACCTTTCGTAGGGACTTTGCCGGGCCGGGCGAATTCGCCGGTGTTTCGACTTTTGGCGCGGGAGCCTTGGCTGCCGGAGCGGCTTCTACAGTCGGCTTTTTGTAACGCGAAAACATCTGTTTACTCCTCAGGCAGCTTCAGCGTCGGAGCGACCGACTTCGTAAAGCGACTGCGCCAATTTGGCGATTTCTTTGCGCAGCGCGTTCTTCGGCTGCTGAAGGCCCAACGGCTGGCCATGATCCCCGGCTTCGGCGACTGCCTTGCCGCCATCTGGCAGATGCAAATCAACCGAGATATCAAGGCTTTCCTGCATTCTTTTTAGGCGGCTTTTGCCTTGGAGATCGGTGAATTTCGGTGCGCGGTTCAGAAGGAACCGAATTTTGTCGAAGGGCAGATCCTCGGCCTGAAGCGCGCGCTTGAGGCGATAGGTGTTCTGGGCTGACCGCATGTCGAGTTCGATCACGCCGAAATATACCTGCGCTGCATGCAGTACGGTTTCAGACCACTGAACGAGGCTTGGCGGCATGTCGACAACGACAAAGTCAAAGTGCTGCGCAGCCGTGTTCAAGAGCGCTTGGACCTCGGTTTGACCGATAATATCCAACGGTGGCAGATCAGCAGGCGACGTGAAAACGTGCAGCTTCTCCTCGAAAGTCACGAGCGCTTGGCCAAATGTGTCTTCGTCCATCGATTCGATGTCGGACAAAAGCTCGAGCACCGCTTCGCGACGCTGAACGTCAAGATACGTAGAGACCGCGCCGAATTGCAGGCCAAGGTCCATTATGCAGACGCGCGGTCCATTTTCCTTGACCACGGTTGCCAGTTCCCATGCAAGGTTGGTCGCAAAGGTGCTGGCACCACAGCCACCGGCCATGCCTTGTACCGCAATGATTACGCCATCGCCATCACTGGAGAGTTTGACGCCACTACCATCACGGATCGCAACAGGTTGCGGAAGCTCGGGCGTGCGCATACGTTCGATGGCTGCCTCAAGTTCGCCTTCGGGAAGAGGGTAGGGTACGAATTCGTCGGCGCCCTGACGCAGCAAATGGTGCAATGCCGATGGCGTAACATCATGCGCGATCAGAACGACTTTGATGCTGCGTGCCTTGGCGGCTGCGATTATTGCGGACAGGTGGTCGACATTTGCTTCGTCATCTGCGTCGATCGCTAGAGCCACGAACTCAAGATCTTCGCCTTCTTCCTGAAGGAAGAAATGCATCGCTTCGTCAAAACCAAGGTCGCCCCAGGCTTCACCTAGAACTGCTTCCATGTCTTCGATCAGGAGATCGAATTCCTGAACATCCCGGCTGATCGTGCACGCGATAAGCGGCGCCGGCTGCGGGGTGCTGGGAAGGATACTCGTCATTTGCCTCGTTTCCTCTAACTACGCGACGCCCGTTAGCTGCGTTTTGCATGCATCACGAACGTCAGTCCCGACTCGGTCGGGAGCGACTGCTACTGTTAGAAGGTCGTTGGAAAACTTGGCAACATTGGGGCCGAATTACCGAAATTGTACGGTATTTATGGCCGATGGCGTGGCCCCTTAAGGGGCCTTGCCTTTATTGGCTTGACTGGAAGTCGGTGCCGGTGATGCCTTCGAGAGTGGTTCTCGGCACGGCGCTGTTAATGTATTCGCGGTAGATGATCTCGGCATATTTGCCTTCGAGAACAGTGGGGTGCGATCCAACAAATCCGGAAACTTCGGTCACGGTGCGCCGGTTCCGACGCTCGCGGCCTTCGGTCACGATCAAGGGCTGGGTCTCGCCGAATGAAACAACCGCTTCGAGCCGATCCTTGCTGATACCCTGGGACGCAAGGAAATTAACCACGGCATGTGCCCGGTTCAGGCCAAGACGTTTGTTATACCCTTCACTGCCCACGGCGTCGGTATGGCCGTATACACGGAACCTGATTTCAGGGAACTGTCGGATCCAATGCGCCTGTTCGCGCAATGTGTCTCGTGCTCCACTATCTAGAACAGCGCTGTTGAACGCGAAGTTGACTGTTGTCATGACTTCACTCGCGAACCGCTGAGACAGATCATAGGTATAGCGCTTTTCGCCATTCATGATCTGCGTGTTGTTCATCGTTGCGTTGCCGAAATTACCGGTATCAAGCAGCGCCCCTGCCTCGCGGTTGAAGGCGCTGTAGACCGGATCGCTGGCGCAGGCTGCCAAGAGGGCGAGACTGGTCAGGGTTATCGGGATGCGTAGGTTTTTTTGAACTGCCATCGCCTCAATCCATCACATAACCATAGGAACCGTTAAAGTCCTGTTTGGCAACTTCGCCCGCAGCACCACGCAGATTTCGCGTGTCGCTGGCCACTCGCCCAAAGAGGAACAGGTCTTTTTCGCTTGGCGGACGTACCCGATCTGTCGGCAGGGCAAGCGCCTCGCCGCGTGTCGGTGTCACAAGGTGCGGCGTGATGATGATCACCAGTTCGGACTGTTCGCGTTCGTATTCTGCGCTTCTGAACAGTGCACCTAGAACCGGGATGTCCCCCAGCCATGGAACCTGACTGTTCAGGTCGCGGAAGTCATCTTGCAATAGGCCCGCAACTGCAAAGCTTTCGCCATCGCGCAGTTCAACCGTCGTCGTCGTTTCACGGCGGCTGAACCCGTCAATTCGGATCGCACCAATATCCACGCCGCTGCTGGGGTCGATGGACGAAACAGCTGCTTCGAGTTCGAGGTTGATCAGATTATCATCCAGAACACGCGGAACAAAGTTAAGCTCAACGCCGAAAGGTTTGAATTCAACCGTGATTGCACCGTCTTCCTGCGAAACAGGGACAGGGTATTCGCCGCCCGCGAGGAATGTCGCTTCTTGACCGGATAGAGCGGTCAAGTTCGGCTCTGCCAAGGTGCGTACAACACCTTTTGCTTCGAGCGCTTCAAGCAAGATCCCGACCTCAAGGCCGCCTGCGTTGAACCCAAAGAGGATCGCACCTTGCGATCCGGCCCCTGCGCCCAGCTTGTCGGCCACGGAATCAACTTGTGCCAACGGTGCCGCATTGCCTGTGCCCAATTCCAGACCAAGGTCACCGTCCAGCACTGAGCCACCGGTGGCCAATGAGGCCTGCAAGGATTTTGAAACGGACCGCTGCATCTCGGCAAAGCGTACTTTCAACATCACCTGCTGTACGCCACCCACCGTCATCAGGTTGGAAACCCGCTCTGGTGCGTAACGTTTTGCCAGGTCCAATGCGCGCTGCATGCGGACGGTGCTCGACACTGTGCCCGAAAGGACGATGCCATCATTCGCTGTCCGAACTTCAATCTTTTCGTCAGGAAGGATTTGACGAAGACGTTCTTTGAATTCCGAAAGGTCAGGGGCCACCATCACATCAACGTTGGTGATCAACTGGCCATTGCCGTCGAGAATCGTAAGGGTCGTCGTGCCCGGCGTTTTGCCAAGCACGTAAATGGTTCTGTCCGACAATGACGAAATGTCTGCGATTGACGGGTTCGCAATACTGAGTTCGGCAAAGGGGACTTCGCTTTCAACCACAACCGCACGGTTCATGGGAACGTTCAGTGTCGATTCAGTATTGTTCCGAATGACGCGCAACGTATCAGCGAATGCTGTTTGCGCCACTGGAGAAATAGCAAGTACCGCGCCCAACAGGGCGGCCTTGAAGGAACTGCTCGTATACATGTGACCTGCCTTTCCGATCACGCCTCAGATATGGGTCTTTTCGCCCGATATTGGCACCAAGCTGCGCTAAGTCAGCTTTTATTGCAAGAATCAATGATTTCAGAGGTGCCCTTCATGTGGATAAGGCGCAACATAATGCTGCGCCTTCCATAGTGTCGATTTACGTTGGATCACCAGATGCGGTGTGGATAGGGTCAGTTCGTACAAGGGATGGGCATTTCCACCACTTCACCGCCACGACGTGTCCGAATGGTACAAACTTCGTTTGCTTGC
>NZ_CBFHLV010000117.1:0-3951 GCF_965656765.1 Marivita sp.
AAGCAAGTCCAAGGCCCAAGAGGATCGACGCGCAATCGATGCGCCGTTGATGGCCATCAAAAGATGCCCAACCAACGAGGATGAAATTCGTTCATCGAACAGAACCGGATAGGCCCCGGTTTTGGGTTTGCGGGGATTGATGCGCTCTAGCGTGCGCTCAGCCGCCACGCGGCCAATATCTTGTGCCGAGCGCAGATCACTTTGGAAAATCCGTTGATCCCCGTCATAATCCCGCTCCATCCCTGTGCCGGTCCCCGCGATGGCGACACATGATACTGATCGCGACGTGCGTAGATATCCCCCGGAAAACCCGTTGCTTGCCGCCAGATGAATGGCTTGTGATCCATAGCCTGCAGACGCTGCCGACACTTGTGTGATGCCGTCAGCCGCCAACGCTGTGCTTTCGGCATCGCGAGCATCCTGCTCCAATGCCGTAGGTGAAGGCTCTGGTGCGGGGTCATACATTTCTAGCCAGTCCGAAGCGCGGTTCTGTGCCAATTGATCGGGATCGGCCAGTCCCACGTAAGGGTCTTCGGGTGCCTCGCGCGCCATCGCAACGGCGCGTTCAGCCATGATTTCAAGGCTATCCGCTCGAACGTCCGACGACGACACGTTTGCAACCTGTTTGCCCACAAAGACCCGCAGGCCGATATCTGTGGCTTCGGACCGTTCGGCCTGCTCAAGAACGCCGTTGCGCACGTCGATGGATATGGAGCTACCCTGCACAGCCAACACATCGGCGGCATCGGCCCCAGCGGCCTTGGCGCGGTCCAGAAGGCTTTGGGTCAGGTCTTCAAGCGTGTCTGTCATGGGGCCTCCGGTGCCAAGGGTCGTGCCGCAGAGAGGTAGAGCGGGAGGCGCACCACCGCAACCCTGCTAGCGATCTGCCGGTACAACCACACCGACAATCGGACCCAACCAACGTCCGAAATCAGAGCGTTTCAGCTGTGGCGCATGCAGACGCGACACGCTGCCATCAAAAAACAATGCTTGTGGCAGGCCCAGATCATCGCGGAAAATGCGCCCGAATTCATGAAATGTGACGGGTTGGTCCGAGATCACAAAAACCGCCTGTGTTCCGTCGTTCGACGTGCCGACGCCGTTGCGAATATAGCGGGACGTACTGTCCGGCAGAAACCTTTGATGCAGTGAGCCGTCGATCACCAGCATTGGGCCAGACTGCGTAGCATAGCGGCAATCTGGGCGTGCAGCGTCATACGTCAGGGTTTCGATCACATCGGCCCGGTCGTCGCGGATGCAAAACACCCCGTTAGGCAAAAGCCCGAAATTGCCCGGTCCGGCATTTGGAATCACACGCATGATTTCCTGACCGTCTTCGATGTAGTGGCCGACCGGAGCACGGTCATCGTGGTACATACCGCCATTCATCGCAAAAGCCAGCGTCTCTCCTTGTGGGGCCAAGGTGCCTTCGATGGTGGAAAACTGCCCGTATTTGTCACCCGAGGGCGCATCAAGAAACAAGCGCAGGTCATCAACCCGGGGGTCGACCTCGCAGGCGGTATAGGCCAGCCCATCAAAGCTGCGTTCCGTGCAGGTCACGTCGGCATGGGCCGGAATGCTGAATACAACCAGCCCAAACGCGCCCAGTGCGATCTTAGCTCTCGATATCACGGCGCACGTCGTCTTGTTCGAACATCCGGCGAGTGTCGTCCATCCGGTCAAACGTATCATCCAGCCGAAACCGCAATTCGGGCGAGAATTTCAGCGTGAGGTTCTTGGATACCGCACGGCGTAGTTCGCTCCGATTGCGGTTAAGCAGCTCGATCACATCATCCTGACCTTTGCCCCCCAAGGGAACGACAAAGGCGGTCGCAACCCGCAGGTCGGGTGACGTGCGCACTTCGCCCACTGTGATCGAGTAACGGTTCAGGTCAGGATCATGAATATCCCCACGGGCCAGTACATCAGCCAGAGTCCTGCGGATCAATTCGCCGACGCGCAGCTGTCGCTGGCTGGGGCCTTCAGAGTGATGGGATCGGTTTTTTGCCATGTTCGCCACATAAGATGTCTGGCGACCTTTGCCAAGCAGGAGGTCAGCCGCTATTGAGTTGAAAATCCACCAACGGAGTTTGAGCATGAGCGAAGAGATCGGGGTTGTCGTCACCGGAGTATCCGGACGTATGGGGCAAATGCTTGTGACCGAAATCGCCAAAAATGCGCGTATGCACCTCGCCGGTGCAGTTGAACGCGAGGGTCATGCGTGGGTCGGGCAAGATGTCGGCGTCGCTATGGGGGGGGCACCGATAGGAGTGATCGTCGCGGATGACCCGCTAGATTGTTTCGCGCGGGCACAAGCGGTAATCGATTTTACCACTCCTGCCGCCACGGTTGCTTTTGCCGAATTGGCAGCACAGGCCCGGGCCGTTCATGTCATCGGCACAACCGGCTTGTCTGAAGATGACCTAACTAAGATCAATGCCGCTGCGCGCCACGCTGTCGTTGTCCGGGCCGGGAACATGAGCCTTGGCGTCAACCTGTTGACTATGCTGACCCGCAAGGTCGCGGCGGCATTAGACGAAGACTATGATATCGAAGTGATCGAGTACCACCATAACAAGAAGGTCGATGCGCCCTCTGGCACCGCGCTGATGCTGGGTGAGGCCGCTGCAGAAGGGCGCGGCGTCGATCTGCGCGATGTCTCGGATAGCGGTCGAGATGGCATCACCGGTGCTCGCAAGCGTGGCGACATCGGGTTCAGCGCCATTCGCGGTGGCGATATTGTTGGCGAACATGATGTGCTTTTTGCCGCGGCTGGCGAACGCATCATGCTGCGCCATGTGGCCAGTGACCGGGCGCTTTTTGCTCGTGGCGCGCTTAAGGCGGCGCTGTGGGGACAGGACAAAGCACCAGGCGAATATGACATGCTGGACGTTTTAGGGCTGTCTGACGACTGACAAAAAGGCGGGCCAAAGGAAACCATTTGATCCAAACGTGCATTTCCTACGTAAGTTTGTGTAGAGGATGTGCTTGGAGGATTGAATGTTTAACCGTATTGCCCTGACTGTCGCTGTACTCGGCAGCTTTATGCTCCCCCAAGCCGCAGCTGCTGAATTAAAGCGAATCGAAAGCAAAACTGAGTTTGTACAGCTTGTACAGGGAAAAACCCTTGCACGCCCGTTGGTCCGACTGAATGTCAGCCCGAACGGTAGCATCACCGGTCGCGGTGCGACATGGGATGTCACCGGGTCGTGGACTTGGCAGAATGGCTTCTTTTGCCGTGACCTGAATTGGGGCGGAGATGATCTGGGTTACAATTGCCAGACGGTTCTCGCCAACGGGTCTGAAATGCGATTTGTCGCGGATCAGGGCGCGGGCGACTCGGCTGATTTCCGGTTGCGTTGACGTTTAGAAATCGATCGCCAGACCACCTTTCTCCCAGTCACCATAGCGCACGGGTTCCGGCCCGTCACGACCGCCCAACTCCTTTGGCATCGGCTGATCCGCAGCCGCCTTTTTGCGGCGTTCTTCAGCTTCGGCCAAAGCACGCTGTGCCGCGGGCGGCAGGTCGTCGGAGGCGGCGTTGTGTTTGTCAGAACTCATCGTGGTCTTCCATATCGCTTGCCTTTGATATACGCGCCTTCCGGTCCGGGACAACCCCGGCCCGTCACAGGATTGCCTTTTGCCAGCACCCGCATCCCCCCGCCTTGTGGCCCTTGATGGGCTGAGCCAGATTATCGGCGAAGGCCGTATGTTATCTGATGTGATCAGCGATCAGGTTTGGCTCGAATTGACACCGCCTGAACGCGCCACGGCACAGCGCCTGATCACCGAAACGCTTCGTTATTTGGGTCGCGCGGATCATGTTTTGACGTCGAACCTTCAGCGTCAGCCTCCACTTCGGGTGATGAACCTGCTGCGCATGGCGACGGTCGAATTGATGACGGGCGGTGCCGCGCATGGAGTGGTGAACGAAGCGGTCAAACTGGCTGG
>NZ_CBFHLV010000118.1:0-3929 GCF_965656765.1 Marivita sp.
CGCATTCGTTGAAAGCTCGGTCTTTCCGATTCCCCCTGACGTTTTGATGATCCCGATGATCCTTGCCCGACCATCCCGTGCATGGTTGATCGCACTGGTCGCAACCGTGTCGTCTGTGTTGGGTGGCATGCTGGGCTACGGCATCGGGTACTTTTTTTACGAAAGCGTCGGGCAACCAATCCTAAGCGCTCTTGGCAAGGCCGACTCGATGGCTGAATTCAATGACCGCTTTAACGGCGTCGGGTTCTGGGCGGTGTTGATCGCGGGAGTGACGCCCTTCCCTTACAAGGTCATCACGATCATGTCAGGCTGGACAGCGATGCCACTGACCACGTTTGTTGTCACATCCGTGATCGCACGTGCCTTGCGGTTCTTCGTAGTTGCAGGCCTATTGCGCACATTCGGAGCACCGGTACGGGCGTTCATTGAAAAGCGGCTCGGGCTAGTCTTCATCTTGTTCATAGCGATCCTGCTTGGTGGATTTTACGTGGTGAGGTTTCTGTGACGTTAGATCGTCGGATGTTGGTCTTGTTGGCCGCTGGCGGTTCGCTTGCGTTGATGCTGGGCGCTTTGGCGTTCCAGTATTTCGGTGGGTTGCCACCATGTAAGCTATGTATCTGGCAGCGCTATCCGCATGTGGTCGCGATTGCACTTGGTCTGGTCGCCCTGCGCTTTGGCACTGCAACAGTTGCATGGCTTGGCGCGGTTGCGGCCTTTGCCACAGCAGCGGTCGGGGCCTATCACACCGGCGTCGAACGCGGTTGGTGGGAAGGCCCGACAACCTGCACCTCTGGCCCGATTGGCGGTTTGTCCACTGACGAGCTTTTCGATCAGATCATGGCAGCGCCATTGGTTCGATGTGACGAGGTACCGTGGGAATTGTTCAGCTTGTCGATGGCAAGCTGGAACATGATCATCTCGATAGTGTTGATGGCGATTTGGATCGCAGCAGCACGTCGATCTGACTAAATCCCACTTTTTCGCGTCGAGAGCAGCAAAGACGTTTCCGATTGCGTCACACCATCGAGCTTGCGGATGCGCGACAGCACTTGGTCCAACGCCTCGAGCGTGTCAGTGCCCAGTTCTGCGATGACATCCCAACGGCCATTGGTCGAATGCAGTGCCCGGACTTCGGGCAGGTTATTGAGTTGACGGATCACCCGGTCGGTGCCACGCCCTTCAATCCCGATCATCATCATCGCCCTAACGGGATCGCGGGCGACGTCGTCTTTTAGGACAACGGTATACCCCACCACCTCGCCAGAATTTTGCAACCGATCCAAGCGCGCCCGAACAGTCGCGCGAGACAGAGTCAGGATTGTCGCCAGATCCGACACCGACGCCCGACCGTTGTGACGCAATGCGGACACAAGTTTTTTGTCGATATCATCCATTGTGATCTCACCACCTATCAGATTGATAAATTATATCTCAATTCGTGCAATTTGAACACTTATGAACAATCCATACTGATTGGTATGTCCCCAATGCACAATGAGGGGTACGGGGAATATGCAGTCTCAGAACATCGTATTGGTCGGAGCGCCACTGGATTGCGGCAAGGCACGCAAAGGCTGTCTAATGGGCCCAGATGCGTATCGCACCGCCGGCATTTCACGCGCGTTGACCGATCTGGGGCATCGCGTGAGCGACTTGGGCGATGTTGTCCCGGACGACAATCATATCGCGGAACGCGTCGGGCTGGTGAATTTGTCCGAAACCATCGGCTGGACCACGGCCCTCATGCGAACGGCGCAAGACGCGATGCGGCAGGGCTTGCCGATCTTCCTTGGTGGGGACCATGCTTTGTCACTGGGCACCGTGCCAGGGGTTGCGGCACACGCAGCACAGGACGGACGCCCGCAATTTGTGCTGTGGTTGGATGCTCATAGTGATTTCAACACACTCGAGACCACAGGCTCTGGCAATTTGCACGGGACACCGCTCGCCTATGCCACCGGCCAGTCGGGTTTTGGTGGCTTTCCACCCCTGCCCGCCGCAGTTCCCGCACATCAGACCTGTATCATCGGCTTGCGTTCCGTCGATCTGCCTGAACGCGCGTTGATGGAGCAAACCGACATACGCGGCTATGACATGCGCGCCATTGATGAGACGGGCGTGGCCAACCTTTTGGCACCGTTCCTGAAAGACGTCGCAATGGCCGGCGGTGCATTGCATGTCTCATTGGATGTGGATTTCCTTGACCCAGCCCACGCACCCGCAGTCGGCACCACCGTTCCCGGCGGAGCCACTGTGCGCGAGGCTCATTTGGTGATGGAGATGCTCTGCGACAGTGGGCTGATGACCTCGCTCGATCTGGTCGAACTGAACCCGATGCTGGATGAGCGCGGACGCACGGCACACCTGATGGTTGATCTGGCCGCCTCGGCCCTTGGCCGCCGCATCTTTGACCGCCCCACCCCACGCTTGATGTAAGGAATGACCACCATGCAGCCGTCAGACAAAGCTCTTGTCCCGTTCGTCTCGGTCGATCACATGATGCAGCTGGTGCATCGCGTTGGTCTGGCCAAAATGATTTCGCGCATCGCAGATGCCATCGAAGAGGATTTTCGACGTTGGGACAATTTTGACAAAACACCCCGCGTCGCGGCTCACAGCCCGGTTGGGGTGATTGAACTGATGCCAACCGCAAACGACGCGCTTTATGCTTTCAAATACGTCAACGGCCACCCAAAGAACACGGCAGATGGGCTTCAAACCGTGACCGCCTTTGGTCTGCTGGCCGATATGGACACCGGGTATCCTGTGCTCTTGTCTGAAATGACCTTGCTGACAGCGCTGCGCACCGCTGCGATGTCGGCGGTCGCGGCCAAGCACCTTGCGCCCAAAGGGGCCACGACGATGGCGATGATCGGCAATGGCGCACAGGCGGAATTCCAAAGCATCGCGATGCATGCGATTTGCGGCATCGACACAGTTCGTCTTTATGACAAAGACCCTGAGGCAACCCGCAAATGTGCGACAAACCTGGCTGGAACTGGTCTTACAGTAATAGCCTGCGACAGCGCCGAGGCTGCCATTGAAGGTGCGCAAATACTCACAACCTGCACGGCTGACAAACAATACGCGACGATCCTCACCGACAACATGGTCGGCAGCGGCGTACACATCAACGCAATCGGCGGCGACTGTCCCGGCAAGACCGAACTGGCAAAGGCGATCCTGCATCGGTCGTCGATCTTTGTGGAATATCCTCCACAGACGAGGATTGAAGGCGAGATTCAGCAACTTGAACCAGACCACGCGGTCACTGAGCTTTGGCAAGTGATGACCGGTGCGGTTCCCGGTCGCCACGACGCACGTGAGATCACGCTGTTCGACAGTGTCGGTTTCGCGATCGAGGATTTCTCGGCCCTGCGTGTGGTGCATGACCTGACGCGAGAGACCGGATTGAACCTGCCGCTTGACCTGCTGGCCGATCCCGACAACCCGCGTGACCTTTACGGGATGCTAATGCGGGCGGCGGGGTGACGAAAAGGCTTTTTGAAAAGCCTTTTTGCAGTCGCTTCAAAACAGCATACCGCGCTCAAAGATAGTCCGCGCGCTGCAATCCATACTTCGCCATTTTCTCGTTCAGGGTCCGGCGCGGCAGGCACAGCTCATCCATGACCGACGCAATAGAGCCACGATGGCGGCGCATGGTGTTATCGATCAGCATACGTTCAAACGCCTCGACATATTCCTTGAGCGGCTTGCCTTCAGTCGTCATCACCGGCTGCATTTCGTCATGATCCGACATGAGCAGCGACGCGATTGTGCCAGTGCCTCGCCGTGATTGCAGCGCGGCGCGTTCGGCAAGGTTGATCAACTGGCGAACATTTCCGGGCCACGGTGCTTGTAACAATTGTGCTGCTTCCTGCGCGCTGACCTGCGGTGCCTCGCAGCCGTATTCATCGGCAAACTGATCT
>NZ_CBFHLV010000119.1:0-3649 GCF_965656765.1 Marivita sp.
CAGCCGAGTTCTTGCCGGGCCCCGCATGATCGCGACCAACGATGAAATGTGTGCAGCCGTGGTTCTTGCGGATGAGCCCGTGCCACACTGCTTCACGCGGGCCAGCCATGCGCATGGCAAGGTTCAAAAGGCTCATTGTGGTGGTGGACTGTGGGTATTTGTCCAGCACTGCCTCATAGCAGCGCACGCGGGTGAAGTGATCCACATCACCTGGTTTGGTCATGCCGACAATCGGATGGATCAGCAGGTTGGCTTGCGATTCCTTGGCTGCACGGAAAGTCAGTTCCTGATGTGCGCGGTGCAGTGGATTGCGGGTTTGGAACGCCACCACCTTGCGCCAGCCAAGCTTGCGGAAGTAGGCGCGCAGCTCGTTCGGTGTGTCGCGGCGCGCGCGGAAATCGTAATGCACGGGCTGTTGGATGCCGGTCACGGGACCGCCAAGATACACCTTGCCCGCGGTGTTGTGCAGATAATTCACAGCTGGGTGCGCGTCATCATCAGCACCAAAAACCATCTCGGCTTCGCGGGCTTTGTTGGGAACCCAACGGTCGGTCACAGTCATGGTGCCCAGAATGACACCTTCTTGATCACGCAGTGCAATATCCTGCCCGATCTCAAGGGTTTCGGCAAACGCGTCGGACACATCCAATGTGATCGGCATTGGCCAAAGCGACCCATCAGTGAGGCGCATGTTTTCAACAACACTGTTGTAGTCGTCTTCGCCTAAGAACCCTTTGAGCGGATTGAACCCGCCATTCATCAAAAGCTCCAGATCACAGATTTGCCGGGGCGTCAGGTCATGGCTGATCAGATCGCCAGCTTCCTGCTTGAGCTTTTGGGCGCTGTCATAAGAAACAAACAACTCGGGAATAGGTGCGAGGTTTTTAGGATACATAAGACTGCTCATTTTCTGAATTTGCGCGCTGGGTACGCCTTGCAGCGATGCAAAGTCCAGCAAAGCGGTCCTGTAGTCGCGAAATTTAGAAAAATGTGCGGAATTTGTGCCAGTTTGGGCAGCGCTGGTCGGCTGGTCCGGGTTGGTAACAGCATCCAATCCGGACCAGCCGGTCAATCATTCGGCCGCAGGAACTTCGGCTCCATAGCCAAGGGGTTCAGAGGTCACCTTGCCATCATCGTCGCCCTGTTCGGCAAGAAAACGTTCCGCCTCAAGCGCCGCCATGCAGCCCATGCCCGCCGACGTGACGGCCTGTCGGTATTTGTGGTCTGTCAGATCTCCAGCGGCGAACACGCCCGGAATAGAGGTTTCGGTGCTGTCCGGTTTGGTCACCACATAGCCGCCCATATGGGTTTCAAGCGTGTCTTTGACCAATTCATTCGCAGGCGCATGGCCAATGGCCACAAAGACGCCCTTGCACGGAATCTCTGTGATCTCACCAGTGTCCACATGCTTCACGCGCACGCCCTCGACACCTTTGGGCATGTCCGTGCCAAATACTTCGTCCAACTGATGGTGCCACAGCGTTTCGATCTTTGGATTCTTGAACAACCGATCTTGCAGGATTTTCTCGGCGCGCAATTCATCGCGGCGGTGAATCAGCGTCACCTTGGATGCAAAATTGGTGAGGAACAGGGCCTCTTCCACAGCGGTATTGCCACCGCCGATAACGACGATTTCCTGACCACGATAGAAGAACCCGTCGCATGTCGCACAGGCGGACACGCCAAAACCCTTGAACGCATCTTCGGACGGAAGGCCCAGCCATTTCGCCCGCGCGCCCGTCGCAAGGATCAACGCATCTGCGGTGTAAACGGTGCCGCTGTCGGACTGCGCTGTGAAGGGACGTTTCGACATATCAAGCGAAGTGATGAGATCGCCGATGATCTCTGTGCCCATAGCGCGCGCATGCGCTTCCATGCGCACCATCAGGTCGGGCCCCTGCACCTCGGTGTCACCAGGCCAGTTCTCGACTTCAGTTGTGGTGGTCAACTGGCCGCCGGGTTCCATACCTTGAACAAGGATTGGCTCAAGCATGGCGCGGCTCGCATAGACGCCAGCGGTATATCCCGCCGGGCCGGAGCCAATGATCAAAACCTTGGTGTGGCGTGTGTCGGACATGGTGCAGCCTCGCGTCAAAGCAGGGAGTGACTATTCTGTAAGTTGGATATATGCGTCTGGCCGCTGGTTCGCAAACCAATGCCGCGCCAATTTGACATGCCATAAAATTTATCACGATCGTTTAAGATTGTTGCGCGGTGTTGAAATAATATTGCGCGTGGTGTGCCGGTGGTATAATAATGCCGAAAAAGCAGGGGTGCCTAGAATGCCGTCACACCGGTTAGATCCAATTGATCGCAAAATTTTGGCTGAGCTTCAGGCGGATGGCCGTATGACGAATGTCGAACTGGCCCGCCGGGTTGGGATTTCAGCACCACCCTGCCTGCGCCGGGTGCGTACATTGGAAGAACAGGGTTTCATTCGTGGTTACCACGCCGAGGTTGATCCAAGAGAGCTTGGATTCGAGGTACAGGTCTTTGCGATGGTTGGATTGCAAAGCCAAGCCGAAGGCGATTTGCGCGCGTTCGAGGATCTGTGTCGCGGTTGGCCCTTGGTCCGTGAATGCCACATGCTCAACGGTGAGGTTGACTTCATCCTGAAATGCGTGGCCCCGGACCTTAGCACATTCCAGAGCTTCCTGACCGGAGAGCTTTTGACATCGCCCAATGTTGGGAGCGTAAAAACGTCTCTGGTGATCCGCGGTGCCAAAGATGAACCCGGCGTGCCGTTCGACGTGCTTGAGGCGCGGCTGGGTGACACTGCTTAAGCGCGATACCGTGTACTTGGTGACTACGCGACGTGCAATGTCTCGATGATGTTGCGCGTTGTGCGGGGAAAAGCCAGATCACCGAACGCTTCCAGATCATCCAGATGCATGAACATGGTTTCCAACATACCGCGCACCGACGATCCGATCTCGGCGGCTGATATCCGCCCGGGGTGATAGCTTTCCAGTTCGTGACCATTGGCCTTGACGATTCCATGGCGGCGCAGGGCAAAGTGATAAAGCTGCACCGGCCCGGGTGGTGTGATGCGCAGCACTCTGTCCTCATCGATATAGTCACTGGCCGGGGCCAGAACGGCGTCGCAATTCAAAAGATCGGTGAACCGTTCCTGACGAACAACTAACCGGGCGGCAGGACCAAGCAACAAGTCGCTTTGGTCCATGCCTAATCCCGGCAAACGGAGCAAATGTGTGAGAGAGGTCGTATCACCGCCGAAATCGGGCAAGTATGGTGTGGTGCCTTTCCAGACCACGGGCTGCGGGCCACGATGGGTCTCCACAAGGTCACCAGGGATCAGGTCCTCAACCGCAATCGGCCCCATGACAGTTGAGATGAGTGTGCCACGGGCAAACGCTGAAGCACAGGCTTCGAATGTTGAGGAAGCGGGAACAGTGAAACTGGACTCTGAGATAGACTGGTCCCGAAGAAGAGCAGCAGCCTCGATTGTGCGGGTGAGAGGAACCTCGCCGCGAGGCCGCCCGTCGAACGTGGCAACTTTATCGGTGGAAACTGCATAGGCGTTGAAGTCCGTGGTCGTCACGTGATCGGTTGAGGTCTGAGCCATGTGATCCCTTTAAGGAACGTCTGAAAAACCTCGCGTGCTGAGCGGTTTGAGATACACTGTGGG
>NZ_CBFHLV010000120.1:0-3171 GCF_965656765.1 Marivita sp.
TAAGAAGGCTTTTCTTCATATAAAACAGCAACTTAGCCGAATTATATGGTGCCCGGGGGCGGAATCGTACCACAGACACGAGGATTTTCAATCCACTGCTCTACCCCTGAGCTACCCGGGCACGGGTGAACGATCATCGTTCGGGTGGCGGCGTTCTATGTGACGGTTTGGGGCGTGTCCAGTGGGTTTTCGCGTTAAAATGCAAAAACAAATCTATGCAACGAGGGGGGCGGGATGCCGGGGCTTAATCAAAGGCAATAGCTTGCCATCTCGAGGCAGATAAGCAAGCTATTGTGATGATGCCAAGCTTTGATTTTGAAGAACAATTATGGGCCGATGGCCACCTTCGGATTGCCGGGGTTGATGAGGCCGGGCGAGGGCCTTTGGCGGGGCCGGTTGTCGCGGCTGCAGTTGTTTTATCCCCTGGCCAAGTGCCGTCAGGCTTGAACGATTCCAAGGCGTTGACAGCTCGGAAACGCGATGCGTTGCTGAAAGTGATTATGGAACAGGCCGAGGTTGGGATCGGTGAGGCAACAGTGCAGGAGATTGACGAGATCAATATCCTGCGGGCCAGTCACCTCGCGATGTGCCGCGCGATTGCAGCGCTCCCACATCCTCCGGATCATGTGTTGATCGATGGCAATCTCATTCCTCGGGGCTTGACGTTTTCCGCGACGCCGATCGTCAAAGGAGACAGCCTTTCTCTGAGCATCTCCGCGGCTTCAATTGTGGCCAAAACAAGGCGTGATGCGATCATGTGGGATTTGGCGCAACAGTGCCCCGGGTACGGATGGGAAACAAACCAAGGCTACCCCACGAAGTGTCACAAAGAAGCCCTTCGAAATCTTGGTGTGACCCCTCACCATAGACGTTCATTTAAGCCGGTCCACAATATGTTGTGACAAGTAAAAATCACAACCACTTGATTCAAAAAAGAAATTGACCGCGAATCGGCTTTGACTCATCTTTTGAACCAATCACAAAGCGCAACAATTGCGCCGGGACGATAGGCAGAGAATGACAAAGATGACCAAGCCGAACAGCGCGGATGCGCTGCCGATAAACACGATTCTTGCAGGTGACTGCATTGATATCATGAATGGATTGCCCGCTGCGTCGGTCGATCTGATTTTTGCGGACCCTCCCTATAATCTTCAGCTTAAAGGGGATCTGCATCGCCCAGACAATTCCCGGGTCGACGCGGTGGATGATGAATGGGATCAGTTCTCTAGTTTCAAGGTCTATGATGAATTCACGCGCGCCTGGCTCAAGGCGGCGCGGCGGCTGTTGAAGCCGGATGGCGCGATTTGGGTCATCGGATCGTATCACAACATTTTCCGTGTGGGTGCCGCGCTTCAGGATGCGGGATATTGGATTCTGAATGACGTGGTCTGGCGCAAATCGAACCCGATGCCGAACTTTCGGGGCAAGCGGTTTACCAACGCCCACGAGACTATGATCTGGGCGTCAAAATCTGAAGGCGCAAAATACACGTTCAATTACGAAGCGCTCAAAGCGCTGAATGACGGCATCCAGATGCGGTCGGATTGGGTTCTCCCGATCTGCAACGGTGGCGAGCGGCTCAAGGATGCAGCCGGTGACAAGGCGCACCCAACGCAGAAGCCGCAAGCACTTTTACATCGCGTTCTGGTTGGCGCGACAAAACCTGGCGACATTGTGCTTGATCCGTTCTTCGGAACCGGCACAACCGGCGCGGTTGCCAAGATGCTGGGTCGTGACTGGATCGGTATTGAACGCGAAGAGAAGTACCGTGTTGTGGCCGAGCAGCGCATCGCGTCAGTGCGCCGGTTGGATAAAGCGGCTCTTGAAACCTCGACCAGCAAGCGTGCTGAACCGCGTGTGCCGTTCGGACAGCTTGTCGAACGTGGCATGTTGCGCCCTGGCGAGGAATTGCTGAGCATGAATGGCCGTCACAAGGCCAAGGTTCGTGCTGATGGCACGCTGATTGGCAACGACATCAAAGGCTCGATCCATCAAGTAGGGGCGCATCTGGAAAACGCCCCAAGCTGCAACGGGTGGACATACTGGTGCTTCAAACGAGATGGCAAAACCGTGCCCATCGACGTGTTGCGACAGCAAATACGGTCTGAGATGACCTGACTTTCAAAGAACACCGCCGGTGCCTGCGGTCATGATCCGCGGCACTACACCTTGCCCCGCCGTTATTCGGCGGGGTTTTTTTCTGTGCTGAACGGCTTGTCGTGTTCAGAAAGGCGGGCGCAAAATCGTTGGCGTCTGCCAACCACAGCCCTATAACACGCCGGACCGGCGAAAGAGATCACGTGCTCATGCGGCACAGACCAAAAAAAGGGAAGAGACCAAGATGAAATGGGCCAGAGCACGAGCATCCGACCAGACCGAGATTGTGGGCGTTGTTGCGGACAATATGCTGCATCCACGTGCAGCGCTTGGGTCCGAAGCTTCTGCCGGTGAACCTGTTGCGTTGTCGGACGTATCGCTTTTGCCGCCTGTTGTGCCGGGCAAGTTTTTTGGCCTTTGGAATAATTTCAAAGCGGCCGCTGAAAAGGCGGGGAACGAACATCCGTCGCATCCGCTCTATTTCTTCAAGGCCGACACGTCTTTGGCCGGTCATGGCGACGAGGTTGAACTGCCTGCATCCGCCGGGCGTGTTATCTTCGAGGGCGAACTGGGCATCGTCATTGGCCAACAATGCAAAAACGCGTCGCCAGAGGAAGCCGAGCAGGCGATCTTTGGCTATACCTGCATCAATGACTTTACGTCGCTCGACATCTTAAATGCAGACCCGTCCTTTCCCCAATGGACCAGGTCCAAAAGCTTTGATGGCTTCGGCGTGGTTGGCCCAATGATTGAAACCGATCTGGCATGGCAGGAAGCGACGATCACTGTGTTGGTCAATGGCCGTGAACGTCAATCCTATCCGGCAAGTGACATGATCCTGCCGCCGGCAGAGATTGTTCGCCTGCTCTCGCAAGACATGACACTCAACCCGGGCGATCTAATCGCCTGTGGAACCTCTTTGGGCGCGCGGCCGGTCAAAGCTGGCATGGAGGTCGAAGTTGTAATTGATGGTATTGGCGGCGTGAGCGTGACACTGACAGCTGCTACTGACGCGTGATCGGAGGGCCCAACGCTGCTCGCTTTGCGGCATCGGCCATCACCGGGATAAAT
>NZ_CBFHLV010000121.1:0-3101 GCF_965656765.1 Marivita sp.
GGGCGTTGGGATGACACCTGTGCGTGAGGCCTTGCGGCGGCTGACAGCCGAAGGTGCGCTAGAGTTTTTGGGAAACCGGCGAATCGCAGTTCCCGTGCTTGATACACAAGCAATCGAGGAGCTAACGATTGCCCGAAAGGCACTTGAGCCGGAGCTTGCGGCGCGTGCGGCGCAACGGGCAACGGCGGATGATGTGTCCCTTCTGCGCAAGATCGATACTTTGCTGGATGACGCGATCCGTCGCGGGGATGTTCGGAGTTACCTTGTTGAGAACCACCGCTTCCACACGGAATTGAACAGTCTTGCGCAGGCCCCTATCCTGACCGAAATGGTGGATCGGCTGTGGCTGCGGTTTGGACCATCGCTACGTGTGGTCTGCGGGCAGTTTGGCACGCGCAACCTACCGGATCGCCACAAAGACGTGCTCGCTGCGCTGGCTATTCGGGATGCTTCGGCCGCAGCAGAGGCGATGGAAGGCGATGTCACACAGGGTATGGAACAAATCCGTCAGGGACTTGTCTGATTCGATTGACTTGGAATAATTTGATCATATTTTTGCAGAGACACGTTTTAAAGGATCTGTCCCCATGGCTTTGATCACCAACCACATGCCCACCGCTGAATTACAAGCGCTGGATGCTGCGCATCATATGCACCCTTTTACGCATGGGGCCGGGCTTGCCGGGACGGGCGCGCGGGTGATCACACGTGCGGACGGTGTCTGGCTCAATGACAGCGATGGCAACCGTATTCTTGACGCGATGGCTGGGCTTTGGTGCGTGAATATTGGTTACGGTCGCAAAGAGTTGGCCCAAGCCGCCGCGCGCCAGATGGAAGAGCTTCCGTATTACAATACGTTCTTTCAGACGACTCATGTACCGGCGATTGCGCTGTCTCAGAAGCTGGCGGAACTGGCGCCGGATGGGTTTAATCAGGTTTTCTTTGCCGGTTCCGGGTCAGAGGCGAACGACACAAATCTGAGATTGGTTCGGACATACTGGGACACGAAGGGTCAGCCGGACAAGAACATCATCATTTCCCGCTGGAACGCCTATCACGGGTCGTCCGTTGGGTCCGGGTCATTGGGCGGCATGAAAGGCATGCACATGCAGGGCGGGATGCCGATCCCTGACATTCACCACATTGACCAGCCAAACTGGTGGGCCGAAGGCGGTGACATGACGCCCGAGGAATTCGGCCTTGAACGCGCCCGTCAACTCGAAGCCGCCATTCTCGAACTGGGTCAGGACCGCGTCGCGGCCTTCATCGCCGAACCGGTGCAGGGCGCAGGTGGCGTGATCGTCCCGCCCGAGACCTACTGGCCCGAAATCCAGCGCATCGTCGACAAGTACGGCATCCTGCTGATCGCCGACGAAGTGATCTGCGGCTTCGGGCGCACCGGCAACTGGTTCGGCAGCCAGACCATGAACATCCGCCCGCACATCATGACCATCGCCAAGGGGCTCAGCTCCGGCTACCAGCCCATCGGCGGGTCGATCATCTGCGACGAGGTGGCCGAGGTCATCAACTCGGTCGAGTTCAACCACGGCTACACCTATTCCGGCCACCCGGTCGCCTGCGCCGTGGCGCTCGAAAACCTGCGTATCCTCGACGAAGAAGGCATCGTCACCCGCGTCCGCGAAGAAACCGCGCCGTACTTGAAGGCGAAATTCGAGGCGCTGACCGATCACCCACTTGTGGGCGAGGCCAAGATCGTCGGCCTCATGGGCAGCATCGCCCTCACCCCCAACAAAACCACCCGCGCCAAGTTTGAGGCGGACGAAGGTACCGTCGGCCTCATCTGCCGCGAACGCTGCTTTGCCAACAACCTGGTCATGCGCCACGTCGGAGACCGCATGATCATCTCCCCCCCGCTGGTGATCACGAAAGACGAGATCGACACCCTGATCGCGCGGGCCCGGCAGTCGCTGGACGAATGTCACGAGCGGTTGAAGGCGGAGGAGCTGATGAAAGCGCGTGTGGCAAGCTAACCTTCATGCAACGCACCAGCGCGGAGCAAAGGCGAAGCCGCCGCGCATCGCCAGACCGCCCCCCGGTCAGGCGATATACGGCTCGCGTTGCGCCGGCAGAGTTGGTTCTTTGATTTTTTAGAGTTGGCTAATTTCGCCTCTGAACGCCAAGAGTAGCAGCTTACCTTATTACCTTGCGAGCAAATATCACCACCAACAGCGCCATACTCACGGCACCAGCGAAAGCTTCAAGGGTGCTCAGGAAACGGAGAAATGGACGATCGGCTGAGTATGTAACGTCGCCGTAGCCCAGTGTCGTGAACGTTGTTAACGAGAAGTAGAGCGATTGGCCAACAGACTGAGCCACATTGGATGTGGAAGACGCGGCTGCATTCGGTAGACCTGCAGCAAGGTAGACAAATGCAAAAAACACGGGGATCAACGCGGTGATGAATACCGCGCGCCATGGACTGGTCGCATAGTTCGAATATGCGCCACGGCACAAACTCCCTAACCAAGTACTGAAGGTCTTGAGTGACTTCGATTTCTTGAAGGCGGGCCACAGAAGGCCTTTTCTCCTGCTTGCATGTTCAGCGGCCAAGAAAACATCCATCGTATCCCAGATTTCAGCGTCCTCGTAAGCGAGTCTAATGGAGCGGTAAATATCGGGCTTCTGGACGTCAGGGATTTCTCGCTTGCTCCATCCAGACGCAATCCTCTCTCCGAAGTTGGTTAGGTGATTGACCTTAAGCCCATGAAGGCGCGCATCCTCAAAATATGCGTCTCGCAGGTCAGAGCCACTCAAGTCGCAATACCCCATGAAGCAGTCAAAAAAGCATGCATTCTTCAAATTACAGTCGACAAACTGCGCATTAAACCCACCTGAAATGGCAAAAATCGAATGTGCGAGATTACACTTGTCAAATCTTGCGTAAGAGAAATCTGAGCACTCGAGATTGGCTCGGTTGAAATTGCACTGACCTGCCCCCCGAAACTTCCCTCAGTTTAATGTAGAGTTTGCGGGTTTGGGTTTCATATTCTTCGTCGTCGGTTTGGGCAAGCGCGTCGTGTGTGGTGCCCTCAAATTGCTCAGGCGCACGGCGCACTTCAACCGGTGTTTGGTTCTCCAGC
>NZ_CBFHLV010000122.1:0-3052 GCF_965656765.1 Marivita sp.
ACAGGTGCCGCGCCGATGCCGCTGATTGATCTGGTCGGGATGAGCATTCGCGAGGCGTTGCCGATGGTCGCGAACCTGCGTAATGCCTATGGTTTGCGCGACCGCATCCCCATTGTGGCAAGTGGCAAGCTGGTCAATCCCGGTGATGTGGCATGGGCTCTTGCGACCGGTGCGGATTTCGTCACGTCGGCGCGTGGCTTCATGTTCGCGTTGGGGTGCATTCAGGCGCTCAAGTGCAATCGCAACACGTGCCCAACCGGGATCACCACGCACAATCCTCGCTTTCAGGCGGGTTTGGTTGTGGAAGACAAGGAGCACCGTGTCGCGGCCTATGCCAAAGAGATCGTCAAAGAGGTCGAAACGATTGCGCATTCCGTTGGCGTTGCCGAACCCCGCTTGATGCGCCGCAGTCACGTTCGGGTTGTGCAACCCGATGGGCGAAGTGTTCTGATGTCCGACCTTTGGCCGCATGCGGAATTGTCCCGATCTCAATAGCAGATGACCCCGAAAGACCTTGAGCTTGGGATCATGCGGTGCTTACACAATTGACGAAACCGTTGGCTTCTGGTCCAAGGCATCAAAACTGCCCAATTATCAGGATGAAACGAGATGACCGCCGCAAAACGCATTGTGCTTTCTAGTGATCACGCTGCCATCCCTTTGCGCCAGACGATTGCGGAACACATCGCGTCTTTCGGATGGGATGTGGTGGATATTGGCCCGACAACGCCGGAAAGCACGCATTACCCTAAGCATGGCCAGGCTGCGGCTGAACGCGTCGCTTCGGGGGATTGCGCACTTGGGATCATCCTATGCGGCACCGGGCAGGGTATTATGATGGCGGCCAACAAGGTCAAAGGTGTGCGGTGCGGCGTGTGTTCTGACACATTCTCGGCCCGCATGATCCGTCAGCACAACGACGCAAACATTCTATCGCTTGGTGCGCGCGTTGTCGGTGAGGGGCTGGCGCTTGATATTGTCGAGGCGTTTTTGTCCGCAGAGTTCGAAGGCGGTCGCCATGCACTCCGCGTTGATATGATCGAAGGCTGAGGCCTTTTTCAGAAGGGTCGTCGCGACGTTTACATATCAAGTCGGGCAATCGCCGTTCGCAAACATTTCAAATTCACCACGCACACGTGAGACTAGTTGGTTTGGTCGCCTGAGGATGCGACTCTATATCCGTTAGAGACACGAAAAAGAGGACCTAATGGCGTATCGTTGGAAAAACAAACTGACCGCGGCAGATGTGACCCCATATTCCGCCTTCTTGAACCGGCGGCAACTTATTGCTGGCGTGGCAGCGGGGGGTATCGCTGGCGCGGTTCCGCGTGGCGTTCGCGCGCAAGACGCGCTTGAACCGAATGCGTGGGAAGACATTACCAACTATTGCAACTACTACGAGTTTGGCACCGGCAAAGAAGACCCTGCCCGCTATGCACAAGCCCTGACCATTGATCCTTGGACCGTTCGGATCGACGGTTTGGTCGATAAGCCAGGAGACTACAGCTTTGCGGATATTCTTTCGCAAATGACAATCGAAGAACGCATCTACCGTTTCCGATGTGTCGAAGCGTGGTCGATGGTCGTGCCTTGGAACGGCTTCGAATTGTCTGATCTTTTGGATTGGGTCGGTGTGCAGTCGCAGGCCAAATATGTTGCCTTTGAAACCGCGTTGCGCCCTGATGAAATGCCCGGAGTTTCGAGCCGCGTGCTGGATTGGCCCTATGTCGAAGGGTTGCGTTTGGACGAGGCGATGAACCCCCTGACCATGATGGCAACCGGCATTTACGGACGTAATATCCCTAAACAAAACGGCGCGCCTCTGCGTCTCGTTGTGCCATGGAAATACGGGTTCAAATCGATCAAATCCATTGTTCGGATTTCATTAGTTGAAGACGAGCCGCCCGCCAGCTGGAATGTCGCCAACCCACGTGAATATGGCTTCTACAGCAATGTGAACCCCGAAGTGGATCATCCACGTTGGTCACAAGCGACTGAGCGGCGGATCGGAGGTGGGTTGTTCGCCAAGCGTGAGCCGACACTGATGTTCAACGGCTACGAAGAGGAAGTTGCCGGTCTTTATTCCGGGATGGACCTACGGGAATTCTTCTGAGCCATGATTGACGATCTGAATTCTGTCATTCGGCGTGTTCCAGCATGGGGTTTGTACCTGATAGCACCTGTGCCGGTCATCTGGATCTACTATCTCGGATTGACTGGCGGACTTGGCGTCGATCCGGCGAAAACGATTGAGCATGAACTTGGGCTTTGGAGTCTATGGCTGCTGATCGCTGGTTTGGCCGTGACGCCCTTGCGGCAGTGGGGCGGGATTAACCTGCTCAAGTTCCGCAGAGCGATTGGGGTCATCACATTCTTTTACGTTCTGGCCCATCTTCTCACATGGCTTGTATTGGATGTGCAGCTGCAGGGTGTTTGGGCCGATATCATCAAGCGGTGGTACATAACTGTTGGAATGGCGGCGTTTGTTCTGATGGTGCCGCTCGTGATCACGTCCAACAATTTGAGCATCCGCAAGCTAGGTACTGCGTCGTGGCGCAAGCTTCACAAGCTGGTCTACCCGGTTGCATTACTGGGGGCAGTACACTTTCTACTGCTGGTCAAAGGCTTCCAATGGGAACCTGTTCTCTATGCAGTTTTGATCGGGGGGCTTTTGTTTAGCCGCGTGCCGTTCAAAAAGACGAGGCGTTTATTGGCCTCTCGGCTTGCCTGATCAGCCTTGCTTGCGGCGCAGCCGTTGGTATCTACAATATGTAGGCCGACGGGACAGAAAATTACACAAAACCAATCGCCGACGCTGCGATAATTTCTCTAAGCGACTGATTTGGCGGGAATATAAAAAAAGATGAAAAAATTGCGTTTTGGGTGATTTTTTCGCTTGCGGAGTTTGCGTGGTGGCCGTAAAAGCCCCTTCACCGGCGGCGCTGAGGCGCGCGTTGGGACGCCAGACGGGGCGGTTGGTTGAGAGACTGGCGCAAACGAGGCGGATAATTCAGGGGTATATGAGGGCGGGCGCGCCGGTAGTTTAGGGCCC
>NZ_CBFHLV010000123.1:0-2884 GCF_965656765.1 Marivita sp.
TTACAACGCAGAGCTCACGGCTAAAATAGCCGCTGAGTGACGAACTCCAACATCTCCGGAAAACCCGGTCTGGTTCATCATCTAGCCGCGCTGTATGTTCGTAAACCAAACCGTCTGGGCCGGACATTTCGAATTCAATCCGGTCGTGTTTGTTGCTATGAAATGCATGTGCATAGAGCACCATCGCATCGTCAGGCGACAGGCGTGTTCGCCGCGCGGCGCCGGATTGCACCGCGTGCAACTCCGGCACCGCCTCGGATACGCCAACAGTGGCCAATCCGGCGTCAACATAGGGCGGGGTATCGCGCCAAAGGGTTTCAAACGGTTCGCTGCATGCATTGGTCTGACCTGGAGCAAAAGGGTCAACGACATCGGCGCCTTGGGTTATCGTCAGATGAAGATGCGGATAATTGGTCAAACCGCTAAGCCCGACTTCGCCCAAAAGCTGCCCGCTCAATACCCGTTGGCCGGGAGTCACGCGAACAGAGCCTAGTTTCATATGACAGTAGACGGATTGATATCCATTGCCGTGGTCAATCCGGACCGCGTTGCCGCATTCCTGACCATTTAGATCAGAGCCCGGAACATAGGGTTGATCGGGTCGGGTGTTGCGGATCGCTTGAACACGGCCATCGGCGGCAGCAATCACGCGAACGCCTTTATCCATCTGTTCAAAGCTCAGCAGCGCGAAATCGGTGCCGCTATGCCCATCACGAGATTTCAGGCCGCAGCGATAATCCGCAGTCGCATCGCTTGGGTCAACGTCTGGGTAGTCTTCGATGACGCATGTTTCGCCCAACACACAGTCAAGCGGCATACTTAAAAATGAAACGTCCGCCACAACGGGTGTGGCGGACGTAAGGATCAGTGCAAAAACGCTACGGATCACTCCGCCGTCAGAAGTGGTGGTTTTTTGCTCGACAGGCGCGGATTGTCCGGGCCGGACAGATCAAGCGTGAGTTTGCCGTCTTTGACAGCAACTTTCACAACTCCACCTTTGGCAAGCTTGCCGAAGAGAAGTTCTTCCGCCAGCGGCTTCTTGATTTCTTCTTGGATCACGCGGCCCAAGGGACGCGCACCCATTTTGTCGTCGTAGCCTTTTTCGGCCAACCATTCGGCGGCAGGTTTGGTCAGTTCGATGGTCACGTTGCGATCCATCAATTGCGCTTCGAGTTGCAGCACAAACTTTTCTACGACCTGCAGGATCACCGATTTTGGCAGTGGTGCGAAAGAAATGACCGCGTCCAGGCGGTTGCGGAATTCCGGGGTAAAGGTCCGTTCGATGGCTGCCGTATCTTCACCTTCGCGACGATCGCGGCCAAAGCCGATGGCCGCTTTGGCCTGTTCAGCCGCACCAGCATTCGACGTCATGATCAGGATCACGTTGCGGAAGCTGACAGTGCGTCCATTGTGATCGGTGAGCGAGCCGTGATCCATCACCTGCAGAAGGATGTTGTAGACATCCGGGTGCGCCTTTTCGATCTCGTCGAGCAAGAGCACGCAATGCGGATGCTGATCGACACCATCTGTCAGCTGACCACCCTGGTCGAACCCGACATATCCCGGAGGTGCGCCAATCAGGCGGCTGACGGCATGCTTCTCCATGTACTCGGACATATCGAAACGGAGCAGTTCCACACCGAGGGTATCGGCCAACTGTTTTGCAACTTCGGTTTTGCCGACCCCGGTTGGACCTGCGAACAGGTAGTTGCCGATCGGCTTTTCTGGTTCGCGAAGACCCGCACGTGCCAGTTTGATGGCAGACGACAATGCGTCGATTGCAGCGTCCTGACCAAAGACCACGCGCTTGAGCGACGCTTCGAGGTCTTTGAGCACCTCTGCATCGTCCTTGGACACGTTCTTTGGCGGAATGCGGGCAATCTTGGCGACAACCGCCTCGATCTCTTTCGCACCCAGCGACTTACGACGCTTGGATTCCGCAATGAGGTGCTGTGCAGCGCCCGCTTCGTCGATCACGTCGATGGCCTTGTCAGGCAGTTTGCGGTCATTGATATATCGGGCAGACAATTCCACGGCGGTCTTGATGGCGTCGGCCGTGTATTTGATACCATGATGTTCCTCGAAATAGGGCTTGAGGCCCTTGAGGATCTTTATCGTATCTTCGACTGAAGGTTCGTTCACATCAATTTTTTGGAACCGGCGGCTAAGTGCACGGTCCTTTTCAAAGTGTTGACGGAACTCCTTGTAAGTCGTCGAGCCCATGCAACGCAGTTTGCCGCCTTGAAGCGCAGGCTTTAGCAGGTTGGACGCATCCATCGCACCGCCGGATGTAGCGCCAGCGCCGATAACAGTGTGGATTTCGTCGATGAACAGCACCGCATCATCGTGGTCTTCAAGCTCGGTCATAACGGCTTTGAGGCGTTCCTCAAAGTCACCGCGATAGCGGGTGCCAGCCAAAAGTGCGCCCATGTCGAGCGAGTAGATGGTGGTTTTCGCCAGAACCTCGGGCGTTTGGCCCGCCACGATCTTGCGGGCAAGACCTTCGGCTATGGCGGTTTTGCCAACACCGGGATCGCCAACAAGAAGTGGATTGTTTTTGCGGCGGCGACATAGAACCTGAATGCAGCGCTCGACCTCGGATTCGCGGCCGATTAAAGGATCAATATCGCCTTCGCGCGATTTGGCGTTCAGATCGACGCAGTACTTTGCCAGCGCAGATTCTTTCTGTTCGCCCTGTGGCTCTTGCTGTTGCGTCTCTTCTTCACTTTCGGATGCGCCGGTGACTGGACGGCTTTCGCCATAGGCCGGGTTTTTGGCGACGCCATGTGCAATAAAATTCACAGCATCATAGCGGGTCATGTCCTGATCCTGCAGGAAGTAAGCTGCATTGCTTTCGCGTTCTGCAAAGATCGCAACCAGCACG
>NZ_CBFHLV010000124.1:0-2709 GCF_965656765.1 Marivita sp.
GCCCCTGTCTGCTCAATCAAAGCCCGATTGCACCGAAATCGGCGTAGCCAAGACGGTAGATCAGACGTTCCTTAAGTTCGTTTGGATTCCAGACCCTTTTCGTACCAGTTGGGATTAGAACTCGCAGTTCAATTACGCAAAATCAATGGGTTAGGTGGTGGAGAACGTTAGATTTCAGACCCACCCCCTCCGCCACCTCATCTCCAAGCTACATTTCCAATGCTGTTTGCGTCAGCGTCTCTGGCGTGAATGGCATGCGCTGCAATTTCAATCCGGTGCAGTCGAAGATCGCGTTGGAAATGGCGGCGACTGTGGGGCCGGGGGAGGCTTCGCCTGCGCCGACTGAGGGGTGGTCGGATGTGTCTAGAAGGACCAGGTCAATCTCTGGCACGTTGTCGAACCGGATCACGGGGTAGCTGTTCCAATCGCGCGAAGTAATGCCGTCGCGGTCCCAATTTACCTGTTCATAAAGCGCCCAGCTTGCGCCTTGCATGAAACCACCCTCAAGTTGGGCGATCAGGCCATCGGGATCAATGACGCGGCCTGCATCTGCAACTAGTGTTGCGTGGTCCAAACGGACCTCGGCTGTATCGCTTACGGTCAGCTCGATCGCGATGCCGACCCGGGTCATGGTGTTTTTGTATTGGGAATAGGCCACGCCACGTCCAGAGCCGTGGGGGAGTGGTGGGCGCGCGGCGATACAGTCATCAAGCTGATTGAGCACGGCGCGCGCGCGCGGATCGGTGAGGTGCGCGCGGCGAAAGGCAATTGGGTCGCTGTCGGTGTCTTGGGCCAGCCTGTCTATCGTACTTTCGAGTGCAAAGATGTTAGCGACAGCCCCGAGACACCGCATGGCGGAGGTGCGATGTGGCAGACCTTGGACAAGGTTCTTGACGAGCCTTTTTTCGGGAATGTCATAGATTGGATCGAGATTCCGGTGCATGCCTGCATGCGTGCCCATATTGGGTGGCGACACATATGGGTCCATGGCCTGGACCCGAAATCTGTTGGCAATGAGTTTTGCCGGGCCCGCGCGGTTCGGGCCAGGGCGGGGGCGTCCGCGATGGGTGTCGCTGTGAGCTTCGGCTGAGAGGGCGATGATTTTGCCGCCTGCCAGTTTTGCATCAACTTGCACGGCCATAGCGGGCGCATAGGGTTCCCATGCGTGTTCGTCTTCGCGGCTCCATTTCAGAAGGATCGGCGTGTTCGGATGAGCCATCGCGATCAGAGCGGCCTCGAACGCCGCGTCATCTGCGCCGTTGTGGCCGTAGCAACCAGAGCCCGGGATGTGGGTGATGTCCACCTGTTCAGTCCGCAGTCCAAGGCTGTCAGCAATCGCCTCGCGCAGCGGATATATCCCTTGGCTGTGGCTGCGCAGGACCAGCGTGTCTCCGGTCCATTCGGCCAATGCGGCAGACGGCGCCAACGCGCCATGCATCTGATAGGGGCGTTCGAACCGGGCGGTCACGTCGGGTGCCTCAAGCGGAGCAGGCACCGGGGCCTTTTGTGGCGTTCCGTTCACCACGGGAAAACGCTGTGCGTTTTGCGGAACAAGCTGGGCGAAGATGTCGATTTCCGGCAGGCCGGCACCCGTGTCCCATGTGCAGCCAAGACCAAGGCTGGTTGCGGCTTTCACGACGTGCCATTCGTTTGGGCCGGCCACGGCAACAAAGCTGGCGTCTTGGAAGACATGAAGGCCTTTGGCGTGCGCCTTGTCGATCGCGTCTTGGTCGATTTTGCGCAGTGTGGCCTTGGCATGGGGGGGGCTGATACGACGGGCGTGCCACATACCGGGCAGATCGGTGTCGTGTAGAAAAGTGAACCGGCCCGTCACCATTTCTGTGATGCCGCGCATGTCCAAGGCGGCTGGTTCATCGGGCACAAAGCGGGGCAGGGCCGCGTCAACCCGCAGGTCTTTGGGCAGGTCTTGCGCGAGGTCGACCAGACTGATCCGGATGTTGGTCCCGGTCTGCTGGACGAACCCATCCTCAAGCGCCCAATCCTTCAGGTCGCCGCCGTGTTGCGCCACCGCTGTTGCCAGGATGTGCGCGCGCAAGGTTGCGGCCGCAGAGGCCACGGCGCGGCCAGATTGTTCAATGGAATTGCTGCCGGACGTGATGCCTTCATCCGGAGCATGGTCAGTTCGAACTGGTGCGATTTCGATCTGTGGCAGAGGCAGTGCCAATTCGTCCTGCACGATCCGGATCAGCGCGGTTGAGATACGCTGACCGATATCGACCTTGCCGGTATGGACCAGCAGGCAGTCCTCGTCGAAGGTGATCCATTCCGAGACATACGGATAGTCTTTGAGGCTCATGTCGCCGCGGCCCGTTCAATGGCTTTGAGAACTCGCGGATGTGATCCGCAGCGGCAGAGATGCGGCGTCAGAGCTTCTTTGGTGGTATCGCGGTCCGGTGCCTGATTGTTCGACAAGAGTGCCGTTGCCGCGACCACAAGACCAGAGGTGCAATAGCCGCATTGGGCGGCGGTTTCCTCGACGAAGGCTTGTTGAACGCGCTGGCCGACTTCTGTGTCGGCGATGCCTTCGATGGTGGTGACCTCCTTACCATCAAAGGCCTCGACCGCCGTGACACAGGATAGCACCACTTCGCCGTCGATCATTACGGCGCAAGCGCCGCATTGCTCCAACCCGCATCCAAGCTTGGTCCCCTTGAGCTTCAACTCGTCCCGAAGGACGTAGACCAAGGG
>NZ_CBFHLV010000125.1:0-2664 GCF_965656765.1 Marivita sp.
GATTGGCTTTGCCATTCCGGCGGCCTTGGTCGCTCAGTTTCTTGAACAGGCTCGTAACGGCAAAACGGCGTTTGACAGACCGTGGGCAGGTGCAACCGGCCAGCCCGTGGATGCAGATTTGTTTGATGGTCTTGGCTTGTTGCGTCCCGAAGGAGTGGTTCTGACCGCGCTGCATCGGGCCAGCCCGTTGGCACAGGCGGGTATGGCGGTTGGGGACGTTGTGGTCGATGTCGCTGGTCAACCGGTCAATACACCGGCTGAAATGGTGTTTCGCATGTCGGTGCAAGGTTTGGGCGAAACCGTCGCGATGACCTATCTCCGAAATGGGGAGACGGTCACGACAGACGTGTTCTTGATCGCAGCACCAGACGATCCTCCACGCGATGCAGTGACTTTAAAGGAAAGTGATATTCTGACCGAATTACAGGTCGCTCGTATCAATCCGGCCGTAATCGCAGAGTTGGGTCTGCCGATGAATGTCGATGGAGTTGTGGTCATGCAACCCGGGCCTTTGGGGCGTCGGATCGGTTTGCAAACTGGAGATCTTATTCGCGGAATTGACCGCATCCGCATCGAACACCCGTCGGATGTTGGCCCTGCATTGCGTCGGGCGGCGCCGAACGTGTCCATTCAGGCCGAACGGGATGGTCAGCGCCTTCTTCTTCGGTTCAGGACCTGACACTTGGCAGACCTTTTTGAAACCAGCGAAACGCCTGCCGATGCACCGCGCCCCTTGGCGGATCGATTGCGGCCCAAAAAACTGTCCGAAGTGATAGGCCAGTCGCAAGTCATTGGTCCGGATGCGCCACTGACCGTCATGCTGGACGCGGGCAGCCTTGGATCGGTGGTCTTTTGGGGGCCGCCTGGTGTTGGAAAAACCACCATAGCTCGGCTTCTTGCTGACGAAACCGATCTACATTTCGTCCAGATCAGTGCGATCTTTTCGGGCGTGCCCGAGCTGCGCAAAGTTTTTGAGGCCGCCAAGCAACGGCGCAAGGCAGGGCAGGGCACATTGCTTTTCGTTGACGAAATTCACCGATTTAATAAGGCACAACAAGACGGATTTCTTCCGCATATGGAGGATGGCACCATCCTTTTGGTTGGCGCAACGACCGAGAATCCGTCGTTCGAGTTGAATGCTGCTTTGCTCAGTCGGGCGCAGGTCTTGGTCCTTGAACGGCTTGACGTGGCTGATCTAGAAAACCTGGCGCAGCGGGCCGAAGATGAGATGGGCCGAGCTTTGCCGCTGGATGCGTCTGCTCGCGAAAACCTGCTTGAGATGGCCGATGGTGACGGGCGTGCCTTGTTGAACCTGATTGAACAAGTCATGGCTTGGACCGTCGCTGATCCTCTCGACAGTGCAGCTTTGTCGCAGCGATTGATGAAACGCGCGGCGCAATACGACAAATCCGGCGACGCACATTACAATCTGATTTCAGCGCTGCACAAATCAGTGCGTGGCTCAGACCCTGACGCGGCGCTTTACTGGTATGCGCGTATGCTCGATGCAGGTGAAGACCCTCGATATCTGGCCCGACGCATCACCCGCATGGCGGTCGAAGATATCGGCTTGGCTGACCCTCAAGCGCAAGCGGTGTGCCTGCGAAGTTGGGAAACGTTTGAAAGGCTGGGCAGTCCTGAAGGCGAATTGGCGATTGCTCAAGCGCTTGTTTATATTGCCCTCGCCCCAAAATCGAATGCGGTTTACGCGGCGTACAAAGGGGCACGCGCTGCGGCCAAGAAAACCGGATCGCTCATTCCTCCCAAGCATATCCTAAATGCTCCGACCAAGCTGATGAAGGAACACGGCTATGGGTCCGGCTATTCCTATGATCATGACGCCGAAGACGGGTTTTCCGGTCAGGACTACTTTCCCGAGTCGATGGGACGCACAGAGTTCTATGCCCCTGTTGAACGAGGGTTCGAGCGCGACCTGAAAAAACGCATCGATTATTTTGCCAAGCTTCGGGCCAAACGCAACACGTGATTGGGTCCCCTCTCATTGAGATTTGCCACTGGGGTCTTTGGTATGCTTGCTTACTTGCAAGGCCCATTGCTTGACATCTTACAGGGTGCGCGCGACAGAGCTTGCATGTTGACGACCTTATCTCTTGTGGCACTTGGCGGTGCGATTGGTGCTGGCATTCGGTTTCTGACCGGGGTCGGCGTGATACGTCTTGTTGGCCAGACGGATTTTCCTTTGGCCATCCTGACGGTGAACATCCTCGGGTCGTTCCTGATGGGTGTATTCGTGGTGGCTGCCGCGCATCGCGGCCTAACGCACTTGTCGCCTTTTGTGATGACTGGCGTCTTGGGTGGGTTCACAACATTCTCGGCGTTTTCGCTGGAAACCATGACGTTGATCGAACGCGGGCAGGTTGGATCAGCCATGCTGTACGTCGTTCTGTCCGTCGCCTTGTCTGTCGGTGGATTGGCACTTGGCCTTTTGCTGGCGCGGAGTGTTTTTGCATGAGCCAAGTTCAAATGATTACAGTTGGTCCAGGCGATGCCGATCAGCGACTTGATCGCTGGCTCAAGCGGATTTTTCCGCACTTGGGTCAGGGCCGGATCGAAAAGATGTGTCGCAAAGGCGAGTTGCGGATCGACGGAGGGCGCGTGAAAGCGAGCACGCGTCTGATCACTGGGCAAGAGGTTCGCATTCCT
>NZ_CBFHLV010000126.1:0-2569 GCF_965656765.1 Marivita sp.
CCAGCTCCAGAATCCATCGCTCCGTCAGAAGCAACCCCGCTCAATCACGACCTCAGTTCCAAACGCGATTCCCCTGAGGGCAGGGTACGCACCTCGATATGCCTTATCACAAACAAAAAACGGCGCCTTCGCAGGCGCCGTTTTTTTCGTCTGGAAACTCTAGATCAGGCGTTCGCTTCGCGGATTTTCTCGGCGGCATCTTTGTCGTAGGTCACACCGTTTTCGTCCAGAAGCTGATCCAGCTCGCCCGAGAGTGTCATTTCGGTAATGATATCGCACCCGCCGACAAATTCGCCTTTGACATAAAGCTGCGGGATCGTGGGCCAATCCGAATAATCCTTGATGCCCTGACGAATGTTCTCGTCCGCCAGCACGTTTACGTCGGCATATTCGACGCCCATATAATTCAGCACACCAGCGACCTTGCTAGAGAACCCGCACTGCGGCATCGACTTTGTGCCTTTCATGTAAAGCACCACATCGTTGGCTTTGACGGTGTCGTCGATCAGTTGTTTCGCATCAGTCATTGTCCTGCTCCATCTCTTTGCGGCGTTTCCGGTCCTTGCGGATATACGGCATTGTTGCGCCAACAGTTATAAGGGTGACAAGGCCAATGGCAGCAAACATCGGCCAGGTGTTTGAAAGAAAGTCGATCATGTCGCGCCCGTGTCAGGCTGCCCGCCCGCATCACCTGCGCCTGGTGATTTCCATGTGAAATAGGCGAATGGCCCAATCAGCAGGATCATCGAGATATTCCAAAGACGCGTTGGCATCAGTCCGGCGCCTTTGTCGTCAAGGCCAGCGCGTGCAATTCGCCTTGAGAGCCATCCATCTTGCCCTTGAGCGCGGCATAAACGGCCCGTTGCTGCTGAACGCGGTTCTTGCCTTTAAAGCTATCGTCGATCACCTCGGCTGCATAGTGGTTTCCGTCCCCGGCAAGATCGGTGATCGTGATCTTTGCATTTGGAAATTCCGCGCGGATCAGGTCTTCTATTTCCTGCGCTTGCATGGCCATGACGCTGCTCTCCGTAATTGATCGTTTGAAAAGATGTATGCCGGGTGTTGGTATTCTGCAAGGCGGGGTCGTGGCTTACGCGGTTAATGAAACCCAGACCGGCACATGATCCGAGGGTTTCTCGCGTCCACGCACCGCAGATTCGATCCAGCATTCGGTCATCATATCAGCGCATGCAGGCGTCATCAGGAAATGGTCGATGCGAATGCCATTGTTTCGGTCCCAAGCGCCGGCCTGATAATCCCAGAACGAATAATGCCCACCACCTTGAGTCCCCGCACGGAATGCTTCGGTAAAGCCAAGATTTACGATCCGGCGAAACGCAGCCCGCGATTCAGGCCGGAAGAGCGCGTCTTCGGTCCATTGCTCGGGCTTCGCCGCATCCTCGGCCTGCGGAATGATGTTATAGTCTCCAGCCATCAGTGCGGGCATTTCGTCGGCCAGTAAATCGCGCGCCCTGGCTTCGAGCCGCTTCATCCAGTCCAACTTGTAATCATATTTTGGGCCGGGCACGGGATTGCCGTTCGGCAAATAAAGCCCGCACACTCGCACCGCATCAGTGTCGCCGATTACGGTGGCTTCGATCCAGCGGGCTTGTTCATCGTTGTCATCGCCGGGAAGGCCACGGGTCACGTCCTCAAGCGGCAGTTTAGACAGGATTGCCACCCCATTGAACCCTTTCTGACCGTGAGTCTCGACCGTATAGCCAAGGTCTTCCAAGGCCTCACGCGGGAACGCTTCATCTACCGATTTAATTTCTTGCAACAACGCCACGTCCGGCGCGCTGTCGCGCAGCCAGTCGGTCAGGGCGGGCAGGCGGGCTTTGATCCCGTTGATGTTGAACGTGGCGATTTTCATGTGTGTCCTCCCGGATTGCCCCTCTATCCCAATAAGGGCCACCCCATTCAAGCCGCGATCTCACCGAATCGAACAGTGCTTTTCGCGCTGGTCTTGGTTGCCTTCCCCTTGGCTTGGCGTACTTGGTAAGTAGTAAGACAGTCTGTACAAAGTTATCCCCAGATTTTTGACTTCTGTTGATAAGCCCAAGACACATGCCAAGCCTAACAACCTATGAGTGTATCTTAATGTGGATAACTCAGGGAAATACTCGTTTAGCGATATTTAAACTTTTAATTTGCAACTAATGCGTGACAGCGTTGAGCCACCAACCTAGCCAGAGGAGGCCAACGTGACTGCACTTCGTAAACCCCAGAATACTGAAAACCTTGAAGTAATTCAGCGCAATAGCGACGCTATCGGTGATATCCATGGCGGTGATGCAACTGCGCTCTTTACGACAAGCTGCGCGCCAACCACATCGGATGCCCACACCGGCGATCTGGTCGAGATGTTCACCACAAGCTGCGCGCCAACCACATCGGACGCTCGCACAGGTGATTTGGTTGAGATGTTCACAACAAGCTGCGCGCCAACCACATCGGACGCCCGCACCGGTGATCTTGTCGAAATGTTCACAACAAGCTGCGCACCAACCACATCGGACGCTCGCACAGGTGATTTGGTCGAGATGTTCACAACAAGCTGCGCGCCAAC
>NZ_CBFHLV010000127.1:0-2448 GCF_965656765.1 Marivita sp.
AGCATTCTCAACGGCTTGGCCACTCCGTAAGTCAAACGCGATTGCCCTGACCCTGCCCTAGCCTGCCTTTTCTTCGACATCGCGGGCCAACGCCTCTGCCCGGGCTGCGATTTCCTGGAGCGATTCAGTTACATCTGTCGGCACCACTGGCACTTCGATGCGCTCTGGCTCAGGTGGTGGCATGTCTTTTAATGCGCGCAGTTCCGACAAATAGGCAGCCGCGCGATCTTCGCTTTCGCGTAGCTTGTCTTCCAAGCCTGCGGTTTTATCGGCCAGCATCAGGCCGGCCATAAGCAGCATTCGCGCCTCTGGAATACGGCCCACTTGTTGAACCAGAACCTGCGCTTCGGTGTCGAGCATCCGGGCGGCGGATTGAAGATACTGTTCTTCGCCTTCCTGACAGGCCACATCAAAGCTGCGGCCACCGATATTGATTTCGACTTCGGGCATCAGTTCGCCTCCTCGGATTCTGCAGCCGCTTCAAGCAACGGAGTCAATGACGCCACGATCGCACGGGTCTCGGCGGCCTCGACCGACCGTGCTGCGCGCAGCCCTTCGAGTTCGGCCAACATCGCCTTGTTGATCAAGTGCGGCTCACCGACGTTTTCGGCCAGCGCAGCGCGCAGCTCTTCGTTGGTCGCGCGAAGCATCTCGTTGGATTGCCTCAGGCGTTGGAGGTCCAGATCCAACGCTGCGACATCCACGGTTGGAATGGGGGAAGCCGCAGGCGCCACTGCAGCCTTGGCCGCCTCAAGCTCTTCACGGTGCGTTTCGTGCAGTTTACGCACCCGCTCTTCAAGCTGAGCGTTGGCCAATTTTTCCTCGTCCAGCGCATCTTGCAGGCGGGCCACCTCTGCTGGGTCAATGCCTGGCTGTTCTGCAGGTGCCGCTGCGGCCTCGGCTGCGCGTTCTTCGATCCGGGTTACGCCCTGCGCGACCCTGTCCAGCGCAGCTGTGATCCGATGTTGCAACTCGTCGATCTGGGTCATTTGCCTGATCCCCGTTTTGTTGTGCACCCAACCATGAACCGAGGAGGTCAGGCGCAATTTTTCGTGCTCTCGGAACGAATCGCTCCGTCCTCTTAATGTGAAAGTTTAACAATCCACGTCCGAAATTGCGCCCCCTTATGCACATCCGGCAAGGCTGTGCCGCTTGATCTCTGCGTTGACACTGGTATGAGCGCCGTCAAAGACCCCTTATGCCCCCATCACAAGGACGAAACGGCCCGTGGATATCGAGACCCTCAAAGCCCAGAACCCAGACCATTGGAACAAGGCCGCGGCGATCCGCGCTCTGACATTGGATGCCGTTGCCGAAGCAAATTCCGGCCATTCGGGCATGCCCATCGGCATGGCAGACGTGGCCACGGTACTTTTCGAAAAGCACCTCAAATTCGATGCGGCACATCCCGATTGGCATGATCGCGACCGGTTCATCCTTTCGGCGGGTCATGGATCAATGCTGCTTTATTCGTTGCTCTACCTCTGCGGCGATCCAGAGATCACACTCGATCAAGTCAAGAATTTCCGCCAGTGGGGCGCAAAAACAGCAGGCCACCCCGAGAATTTCCTCGCCCAGGCGATTGAAACGACAACCGGCCCACTGGGTCAGGGCATCGCAAATTCAGTTGGTTTTGCAATTGCCGAAGAAGCGCTGCGCGCCCGGTTTGGCAAAAAGCTGGTCGATCACCACACTTACGTCATCGCTGGCGATGGCTGTCTGATGGAAGGCGTCAGCCACGAAGCCATCGGCATCGCCGGACGTCAGGAATTGTCCAAGTTGATCGTCTTTTGGGACAACAACAATATCACCATCGACGGCACTGTTGACCTGTCAGACCGCACCGACCAGATCGGTCGTTTCACCGCGGCAGGCTGGCATGTTCAGGAAATCGACGGCCACAGCCCAGAAGAGATCGACGCGGCCATTGCGGCGGCCAAGAAGGACAAACGCCCGTCGATGATCGCGTGCAAAACGCATATCGCTTTGGGCCACGCCGCACAGGACACGTCCAAAGGCCACGGTGCGCTGACCAATGCAGATCAGAACGCCGCAGCCAAAGCCATCTGGGGCTGGACCACTGGCCCGTTCGAAGTGCCGGGCGATATCAAATCCGCATGGGAAGACATCGGCCGTCGCGGCACAGCAGAACGTGTGGAATGGGAAGCTCGTCTGGCTGATATGTCGGACACACGTCAGGCTGAATTTGCCCGTACAATGGCTGGCGAGGCACCAAAAAAGCTGTCCTCCACCATCAAAGCCCTGAAAAAGCAAATCAGCGAAACTGCGCCCACAGTTGCCACCCGCAAGAGCTCGGAAATGGTTCTGGAAGTCGTCAACCCGATCTTGCCTGAAACGATTGGTGGTTCGGCTGACCTGACCGGATCGAACAACACCAAAACCGGTGATCTGGGCGTGTTCGACGTAGATAACCGCAAGGGGCGTTAC
>NZ_CBFHLV010000128.1:0-2431 GCF_965656765.1 Marivita sp.
CAGGTTGGAACGATGACTACTTACGTAGCATTCTCAACGGCTTGGCCACTCCGTAAGTCAAACGCGATTGCCCTGGGACGGGAACCACGAACCATCTCCGGCATGATTGACGGTCCAAGGCCACGCTTCAGCACTTTTGCCGCGGCCCGTTTCAAGACGGGTGATGGTGAGCATAACATCAACGGGGACACCCGTTTCCGTTGCCGCACGTTGGGCGGCCATGTCACAAATGCTGGCTTGCGCGGACATGCCACTAGCAAAGGCGATCAGTACACCCATAAAACTGGGTTTCATCCAAATTCCGTTCACGCCACGGCCCTCGCATTCTGCGGTTTGGCTGAAGGTAACGATCGGAAGGTTAGGATTTGGTTACGCAAACCAAGTGTGTGTCACAAAAGTGCTTCGAACACAGCCACGAGGCCGCCGCCAATCACGGCACCGATGAGTGCCCATATCACAGCAGTTTTGACGGGATTGGACTTGGGCTCTGGTTTGCCCTGCGCTTGCGCGATCAGTGCCTGCTCCATAAGCCCCGGGAGGCGCGGACCAAACCGCGCCAACACTAGCGCGGTCTTGCCAAGGTCTTTGGCAAACGCGCGCGGTCCGATGCTGGTTTTGATGTAGTCTTCAACAATTGGTTTCGCGACATTCCAGATGTTCATCTTGGGGTCCAGAGACCTTGCCACACCTTCGACAACAACCATCGTGCGTTGCAAGAGAATCAATTCGGTCCGTGTTTCCATACCGAAGCGTTCGGTCACTTCGAACAAGTAACTCAGCAACCGCCCCATCGAAATGCGCGTGGCGTCCATGCCAAAGATCGGCTCTCCGACGGCGCGTAGGGCGCGTGCGAACTCATCGACATCACGATCATTCGGAACGTAGCCAGCTTCGAAATGCACCTCGGCCACACGTTTATAATCGCGGCGGATAAATCCATAGAGGATCTCGGCATAGACCCGACGGGTGTATTCGTCGATGTGCCCCATGATTCCGAAATCAAGCGCAATGATGTCGCCATTCGGAGCCACCTTGAGATTGCCCTGATGCATATCAGCGTGAAAGAACCCGTCGCGCAGCGCATGCTGCAGGAACAGCTGTAAAACGCGTTCGCTAAGCGCGACACGATCATGCCCCGCTGCATCCAGTGCTGCATTGTCGCCCAGCGGAACGCCTTCAGCCCAAGCCATGGTCATCACGCGGCGGCTCGACATATCCCATTTTATAGCAGGTAGTTGGAACCCCTCGTCCTGCTCGGTATTGGCGGCGAATTCCGAGGCCGCTGCAGATTCAAGACGAAGATCCAGTTCGCCCATGACCACCCCTTCAAAGTGAGTGATAACATCCATCGGCCGCAATCGCCGCGACGACGGGGACAAAACTTCAATCAGGCGTGCCGCGAAATAGAAGGCGTCGATGTCCTTCCTGAAATCCTTTTCGATGTGTGGCCGGAGAACTTTGACGGCAACCGTTTCACCCGTTCCAGCCAGTTCGGCTTTGTGCACCTGTGCGATAGACGCAGCCGCCACCGGTTCACTGAATGCCGAGAAAACTGTATCCACCGGAACACCTAGTTCGGTTTCCACCATTGCTTTCGCTTCGGCGATGGAAAACGGAGGCAGCTTGTCTTGAAGCACGCGCAGCTGCTTGGCCATCTCATCACCGACCACGTCGGGTCGGGTACTTAGCACCTGGCCAAATTTGATATACGCAGGGCCCAAAGCAGTAAGCGCACGCGGTGCCGCTGGCATGTCAGGATCACCGTAATACCCAAGCCATTTGAACGGCCAACCCAACAGTCGTGCAGCCACCCGCAGCGGCTTGGGCGCGTCGAAGGCATCAAGGACGACACCCATCGCACCCGTACGTTCTAGCGTCGCACCCGTACGGATCAGGCGCAGAATATTGTGCGGACCTCTCACGTCAGATCTTCCACCCCGAATGAAGACAAGCGATACCCATGCTCAGGTTGCGATACTTGGTATTTTCGAAACCAGCCTGACGTAACATCCCAAGAAACGTTTCCTGATCGGGAAATCTGCGAATCGATTCGACAAGATACTGATAGCTGTCGCGGTCATTGGCGATGGCCTGACCCAAGCGAGGAATGATGTTGAACGAATACAGATCATAGACCTTTTGCATCAGCTCATTCGGGATCTGGCTGAATTCAAGGACCATCAACCGGCCACCAGGGCGCAGCACGCGGAACGCTTCGTTCAATGCCTCTTGGGGGCGGGTCACGTTTCGAATGCCAAACGAAATTGTGTAGACATCAAAGGTGTTATCGTCGAATGGCAAGTGCATCGCATCGCCGACGACCCAATCAAGGCTCGAGTCCATGGCGTTGGCTTCGGCCCGTTTGCGACCTTCAATCAACATAGGTTCGGTCAGGTCGAGAACGGTTGCATGGCCAGACCCGGCCCGTTTG
>NZ_CBFHLV010000129.1:0-1400 GCF_965656765.1 Marivita sp.
TGGCCATAGCCCGCCCGGATGGGGCAAATCACACGCAGTTTATGATCAAAAGCCATGCGGACCATTGCGCGGGGCCATCTCACCATGCACGAACCCATATGCGATAATAGGATCGGATCCCCTGTCGCAGGCCCCATGTCATGATACTGTAAATTCCGGCCATCAGGCAGTATGATCGTCCTGAACGGTTTCCAGACCTCACTCTCAAGCCAATTTCTGGACATGGCCGGAGCTGTCAGGGCTTCGATCGCTCCTGCCGAAGCATTCTTAGGAAAATCGCCAAGCGTCATGACAAGGCGAATGACATCCTTCTGAGACCGCAAATTCATCTTGCTGATAATTGACTTTATCTGGCCCCGCACTGTGCCTTCGCTTGTCTTGCGGCTTTCTGCGATAGTATTTGTCTCGAGCCCTTCTATCAGCAAACGCACCACGTTTTGCTCGGCTTCAGTCAGTTGAAATAGGTCACCAAGAAGAGTTCCAATCTGATCGCGCCAATGGAAATGCGTGGACACAATCAGAACTGCAGGACTGTCGTCCATCATTTCGGTGATGCGCAAAACGCGAAACAACATCGCGCCGCCTTTGCTGGCCATATCGGTTCGCAAAATGCGCTCCGAATGAGATGGCTTATTTATTGCGTCCTGCACTGCGTCGATTAACGCGTCACGCATGTCCTCTGGAAGGGTCACCTGATCAAGACTGTCACCCGGTCGGATCCCGAATGCGGCCTGCGCGCCCGAGTTTGATGCTTCAACCCCGAGCGCCCCAGTCACCACAAACCCGGCAAGATTGTCATAGGGGCGCAGATACGCACTAAGGTCTGGCCGCGCGGCTTCGCCCCATTGAAGAAAGGACTGCGCGCGATCCAGATGGGATTTATAAACTGTATTGAATTCAGCAAATTCAGTTTCGGTCTTCCGGTCATGCCAAAAGTCGATGAAATCCTCGAGAAACGACGGTTCTAGTGCGATTTCGTAGATGCGATCAACGATCATGTCGCGGTCAGGTTCAGCAACGTCACGGTCAGCTTCAATCACGTGTCACAGGCCTCAATAGTTAAATAAAAACAATACGAACCAGTAGACGGCGTTCTTTCAGCAAAAGCAAACGCATCGGCTTGCGGTGCTGCGAATAAATGATGCGGTGTACTTGCCTGCCTGCAACTGGCGTTTGGCAAGCACACCGCATTTCCTTGACCATGACCGGAAGAGGTATCATGGCAAAGGAAGCTCGAAATTCTCTGATCTTGTCGGGACGACACAAGTCAAGCAAAGGCCATCCAACCGCCACAAGTGGTCAGAATGCCTGCCAGCACGCGGTTCAGCTTTACCATAGAACTTTCAGAACGGGCGATTTTTCTGATCTGTGCCGCAAAAATAATGATCAGGGCTGCACCG
>NZ_CBFHLV010000129.1:1410-2214 GCF_965656765.1 Marivita sp.
TCGGCCCCTGTCTGCTCAATCAAAGCCCGATTGCACCGAAATCGGCGTAGCCAAGACGGTAGATCAGACGTTCCTCAGCTTTACCATAGAACTTTCAGAACGGGCGATTTTTCTGATCTGTGCCGCAAAAATAATGATCAGGGCTGCACCGCAGAACAGAGCAAGAAATGTGATTATGGCGACGATCAAGAAAGCGGGCATTTCAATGGTGGTGATGTCCATCAATCCAGGCAAAACTAATGGAAAAAGGATCATCATATAGGGCGAGATAAAACATGTCATAATGCCCGCACCGACTGCACCAACAATGGATCGGCCATTGGTTTCGCAATCCCCAGTTAGATCAAACCCACCCTTCCAGAGCCCGTAAGCCAACCAAAGAATGTAAGCCATCATTACGTATTTGCCGTAAGCGAACACCTCTGGAACTGCGGTCAGCCACGCGCCAAGTCCAAGACACACGGCAGAGATAATTATCAATCCTCCCAGTGCGAAACCTGCACCAAAGCCAACGGCGCCACGTGTGTCCTTACTTGCCGATCTGACAATCAGCATCAGCGCAACCGGGCCGGGGGCGAGAGTGATTGCGATCAGTGTTAGGACATACGAACTCAAATCGGAAAACGACATCATGACTGGGCCACCTCGTTGAAAGGTCGCGCGGTGTCTGTCGAAATGGTGGGTATCCGGAAAAGGCATTGCAATGCGCGGGTCAGACCGAACAAAACCATGCTGAATTGAAGGAATGGCTCAGTGGTTAAGGAACGTCTGAAAAACCTCGCGTGCTGAGCGGTTTGAGATACA
>NZ_CBFHLV010000130.1:0-2131 GCF_965656765.1 Marivita sp.
GCCGGCAAGGCGCGGGTGGTCATTGGTAACGAGCTAGGCCTGACCGATGAAGACCGGTTTGCTTTTGCCTGGATTGTCGATTTCCCGATGTACGAAGCGGACGAAGAAACTGGTAAAATCGACTTTAGCCACAACCCGTTCTCAATGCCACAGGGCGGGATGGATGCGCTGCAGGGCGATCCATTGGAAGTCTTGGGTTACCAGTATGACCTTGCTTGCAACGGTTACGAGCTGATTTCTGGTGCGATCCGGAACCACAAGCCTGAGATCATGTTCAAGGCGTTCGAACTTGCGGGCTATGGCGAAGACGAGGTGCGCAAGCGGTTTGGCGGAATGGTCAATGCGTTCCGGTTTGGTGCACCGCCGCACGGTGGGTGCGCCGCAGGTATCGACCGGATGGTGATGTTGCTGGCGGACACCGCGAATATTCGCGAGGTGATCATGTTCCCGATGAACCAGCGCGCCGAAGACCTGATGATGAACGCACCGTCGGTCCCGACCAGCGATCAGCTGATGGAGCTTGGTTTGCGGGTTCTGCCAAAAGAAGACTAAGCGTGCATTCTGGACTGGATCGGCATTGTCGGTCCGGCTATGAAAACTGTCATTCGCGGTTTGACGTTAGACTGCCACTGCGTCTTGCAACCGCGCTTGAACAATTCCTGCCAAACGCGAGACCGGCCCCAAAATTGGTGCCCCTTCTGACCGTGCAGATGCGAGGTCAAGTGCCGCGCCTTCAAGCATCTCGTCTTCTGCAGCCCGCGCAACACCGCGCAGGAAAAGCGTTACATAGTCGATCATCCTTTCATCTACATCACCCCTAAGAATTTCAGCCATATGCGCCATATCTTCGCGAAAAGTGACTGGGTCGGGGTGGATGGGTTCTGACAAAACAGGCCGTAGGCCGCTGGGTTGCAGGTCTCGTGGAAGATGTTGAAGGATGGCATTCTGGAAGACTCCAAGATTGCCAATAGGCTTCGCGAGAAATCCGTCTGCACCCGCAGCAAAGGCCACATCTTCGGCAAAGTCGTCACCGCTTGTTCCAAGGATCACAGCAACACGTGGAATGGCTGCGCCAAGTTCGGCGATCAAGTCGGTACCACTGCCATCGGGCAGGCCGATATCAACGATGACAACGGAAGGTCGATAAACCTTTAAATGCCGCCGAGCTGATTTGAGGCAGTCTGCGCGCCTAAGACGGGCACCGCTGTGAAGGCACATCAGTCTAAGTGCATCGCATACAAAAAGACTGTCCTCAACGGCCAGAACGGTCAGTCCTAGCAGTGGTCGCGTTACGGTCGGTCTGCGCGCATGGTTCAATACCTGATCGTCAATCATATCGCCCTCCATGAGTCGCTTCATATTGGCGCGGCTTTGGCTAACAAGGCGTTAATGCGATCATGCCTCTTGTCTGATTTTCTGGCACAGGGGATAAGCACGCCAAATTGTTGATGGAGAGACAAGATGATTGGACGCTTGAATCACGTAGCCATCGCCGTGCCTGATCTTGAGGCGGCGTCAGCGCAGTACAGCACGGCATTGGGTGCCAAGGTTGGCGCGCCGCAGGATGAGCCTGATCATGGTGTCACAGTGGTCTTCATTGAACTGCCGAATACCAAGATAGAATTGCTTTATCCGCTTGGTGAAGACAGTCCGATCAATGGATTTCTCGAAAAGAACCCATCTGGTGGCATCCACCATGTATGTTACGAAGTGGACGACATTCTTGCTGCGCGCGACCATCTCAAGGAGACAGGTGCCCGAGTCCTAGGCGATGGCACGCCGAAGATTGGCGCACATGGCAAGCCGGTGTTATTTTTGCATCCGAAAGACTTCAATGGATGCCTTGTCGAACTGGAACAAGTCTGACGCGGCCCAACGTAAGGGAGTAGAGGAGCACGCCCATGTCCATCACCTCTGCCATCGTTTTATTCGCCGTGATCTGGTTCATGGTGTTTCTGATTGTGATTCCGATCCGATTACAAACGCAGGGTGATGTTGGCCAAATTGTGCCGGGCACACATGCGGGATCGCCTGAGGTACATAACCTCAAGAAAAAGGCGTGGATCACGACCTTTGTCAGCATCGGACTTTGGATCGTTATCGCAGGCATCATCCTGTCGGGGTGGATCAC
>NZ_CBFHLV010000131.1:0-1747 GCF_965656765.1 Marivita sp.
AATCTCCCTCCAATCAAAAGGACGACCTCATGAAACATTCTCTGTTCGGTGCCGCCTTCGCTTTGCTGGCAGGAGCCGCCCCTGCATTGGCGGAAATGACCGATATCCGCTTTACTCTTGGCTGGAAAACCCAAGGCTCTGACGCGCCTTTCCTGCTCGCCCTCAACAAAGGCTACTTTGAAGAAGAAGGCTTGAACGTCACCATCGATCAAGGCGAAGGATCGGCTGCCACCGTGACCCGCATCATGGGTGGCGCGTATGATGCAGGCTTCGGCGACATCAACGCCATCATCCAGAACGCAGCGGCCCGCCCAGGCGAGGCACCGGTTATGGTGTACCAGCTTTGGAATCGCCCACCGTTCGCGATTGTGACACCGAAAACTGCAGGCATCGAAACACCTGCCGATTTTGAAGGCAAAACACTTGGGGGTGCGCAGGGCACGCCAACGACGCGCCTGTTTCCCGTATTTGCTGAGCTGAACGGCATCGACCTTGAGGCAGTGTCGCAGGAAAATATGGCCCCAAACCTGCAAGAGCCAATGATGATCCGCGGCGATATTGACGGCGCGTTCGTGTTTACCTCGACAAGCTGGTTCAATCTTATCGCCAACCGGCAGGACCCGGCGAATGACTACAATTGGTTCAACTTCGAAGACTACGGCATGGACCTGTATTCCAACGGCCTGATGGTGTCCCGCGAGATGCTGGCCGAGAACCCGGAAGCCGTTGCCGGCTTAGTCCGCGCAGTGAATAAAGCCACAATGGAAGTTGCTGCCAATCAGGACAGCTCTGTCGAGGCGATTATGGCGTTCGACAATCTTGTCGACCCCGAACTAGAGCGTGCGCGTCTTGAGTTCGCGCTGACAAACCTGATGAATGCCCCAGAAGTAAACGAAATCGGCATGGGCGATCTTGTGGACGAACGCCTGACACGGTCGATTGAGATCGTCGCCAAGGGTTACGGCCTGGACCGCTTGCCCGAAGCATCCGAAATCTTCGACCGCTCGTTCTTGCCACCGATGGATACACGCACTTTCGAAGTGACACTGAACTAAATTCACGCACCAAACATGCGCCAAGCCCCACTTTGGCGCATGTATTCCGTCTGAGGATCACGGACACATGACCAAAACTCTGATCCAAGGCGCGCTGGTTCTTGTCGAAAACGACCATTTTGCAGATGTGTCGCTTTTGATTGACCAAGACCGGATCGCAGCGATCCTGCCCAATGGCGAAACCGTCGCCGATGCAAAACCACTCGACGCCAAGGACCGCATCATCATTCCCGGCCTCGTCAACGCGCACACTCATTCGCACGGCGCATTGGCGCGCGGTGGTGTACCGGACGATGCCATTCTAGAGACATTTCTCTCCGGCTCTGCCTGGTTAAACCTTGGGCGCAGCCATGACGACCTTGCGCTATGCGCCCAGCTTTCGGCGGTAGAGCTGATCCGCAAAGGCTGCACCGCCTGTTTCGATCTGTTCATCGAACTGCCCGGTCCAACGGTTGAGGGCACTTATGCCGTGGCTCATGCCTATCATGATGTCGGTTTGCGCGCCGTGGTAGCGCCGATGATTGCGGACCAGACGATCTATCAAGCTCTTCCCGGTTTGCTTGACTCGTTCGAAGGCCCGCAAAAAAAGCAGTTGCTGCGATGACGCTACCCAAGTGGCAGGGGAATCGCGTTTGGAACTGAGGTCGTGATTGAGCGGGGTTGCTTCTGACGGAGCGATGGATTCTGGAGCT
>NZ_CBFHLV010000132.1:0-1412 GCF_965656765.1 Marivita sp.
CGGTCACTGAAGTCGGCCCTAAGGGCGACCTGACACTTGCTGGCGCGTCAGGGTTTGAGGCTGGATGGTTCCAACGCGGGCGATTCACGGTTCTTGATGGGCAAGCCGCTGGTTTGTGGGGCGTGATCAAGCGCGATGTGTTGTTGGAGGATGGCACGCGCCAGATCGACCTGTGGGAACCGTTGAGGGCCTCTTTGGTCGAGGGTGATCGGATCAAGCTGATCGCCGGATGTGACAAACGTTTCGAGACCTGCCGGACCAAGTTCGACAACCTGATCAACTTTCAGGGCTTTCCGGACATCCCGCAAGAGGAGTGGGTCTTGATCCACCCAACAGCGACGCGGTCGCAAACGGGGGGAAGTTTGCGATGATGGGGGCGGATATTGTCGCCATTGCGCGTTGCTGGATCGGAACGCCTTACGTGCATCAGGCCAGCCTGCGCGGGGCCGGGGCGGACTGCCTTGGATTGCTGCGCGGAGTCTGGCGCGCGCTTTATGGACAAGAGCCGGGGTTTATACCTGCCTATTCCCCAGATTGGTCCGAGCCTCAGGGCGAGGAGGTGCTTTGGCGCGCGTTGAGCGCCCGGATGTTGGCGAAGCCACTGGATGTTGATGCCGGGGGCGATGTGATCCTGTTTCGGATGCGTGATCGTAGCGTGGCAAAGCATTTGGGACTTCAGGCACGGGTCGGTGAAACTGCCAGTTTCGTGCACGCCTATGCGGGGCATGGGGTTCTGGAAACGTCGCTCAGCGCGCCGTGGCAGCGGCGGATCGTGGCGCGATTTGCGTTTCCGGACGTTCAATAAGGATAATTCTCATGGCAACTCTGGTTCTTTCTGCGGCGGGCGCTGCGCTGGGCAGCAGCCTTGGTGGGTCAGTACTTGGCCTGTCGATGACAGCAGTCGGGCGGTTTGCAGGGGCGACCTTGGGTCGTGCCATTGATCAGCGCATTCTGGGCGCTGGGGGGCAAACCATCGAGACCGGGCGACTGGATCGGTTGCGTTTGAGCACGGCAGGCGAGGGCCAGCCAATCCCACAAATCTACGGGCGCATGCGCGTTGGTGGGCACATCATTTGGGCGACGCAGTTCAAGGAGCATGTGTCCACATCCGGCGGGGGCAAGGGCTTGTCGCAGCAGCCAACGGTCGAGGAATACAGCTATTCGGTCAGTCTTGCTGTCGCGTTGTGTGAGGGCGAAATAACAAGCGTAAATCGTATCTGGGCAGATGGGGCCGAGATCTCGGTCTATGATGTGGCGATGCAGGTCTACCCCGGATCGCATGATCAGTTGCCGGACCCAAAGATGGAAGCGGTCGAGGGGGTGGGCGCGGTGCCGGCCTATCTTGGAACGGCCTATGTGGTGTTCGAGGATTTGGACCTAAGCCGGTTTGGCAATCGCGTGCCACAGTTTTC
>NZ_CBFHLV010000133.1:0-1356 GCF_965656765.1 Marivita sp.
CCGAGGTGGTTACACTTACGATAATCTAGGCCATTATTTGCGGAGGCCAAAATGCATCTCGACGTGCAGCGCTTGCACAGCTTTTACTATCGCAGTGCGATAGGTCGTGTGGCGCAGCGCGTGGTTCGGGATCAGGTCAAGGTCTTCTGGCCTGAGGCCAAACAGCAATCTATCGGTGGCTTCGGTTTTGCTGTTCCCTTGTTGAGGCCGTATCTGCCAGAAGCGCGCCGTGTCATTGGCCTTATGCCAGCACAGCAAGGTGTGATGACGTGGCCTGCGGGTATGCCCAATGTGTCAGTCTTGTGTGAAGAGACGCTGTGGCCGATTGAGAACGGACGGTTCGACAAACTCATTCTGATGCACGGATTGGAAACCTCAGAACGGCCTTCAGCACTTTTAGAGGAGTGTTGGCGTGTCTTGGGGCCCGGGGGCAAAGCGCTCTTTATCGTTCCAAACCGGTCCGGGCTATGGGCGCGATCGGATGCGACACCTTTTGGCTACGGTCGTCCTTATTCAATGGGGCAACTGGAGGCGCAATTGAAGAGCCATAATTTTGCACCTCAACGGCATACCGCCGTGCTCTATCAACCGCCGTCGACCCGACGGTTTTGGATGAAGACGGGACGGTTCTGGGAACAGATGGGGCGCAGTGTGTCAGCTCTTATCGCCGGAGGCGTTTTGATCGTCGAAGTCACAAAGACCAACCCAACACCGCGGGGCAATAAATCGGAAAGTCGTGTTTTAAACCCCTTGGGTAAGTTGGTTCCCAGCCCATCATCCAAACCGGCACGTGCGAGGGTGCAGGGCAAATCGGCAGCGTTTGAACTCGGAAAGTTAGGATGACATCGAACGCGCGCCTAATTTTTGTGCGCTCTATGCTGCTGATCGAACATCGCGCAAACCAGTCGGTATGTACCCTTTGCGCTAACAGGAATCGCCAAAGATGACCGAAGCTCTCAGAAAAGATGCAACTTTATTGCGCGCAATAGGTCGCACTTGCCGCTTAATCCATAAAAACAAGGCGTATTTAGGTGATTTCAAAATCACCAAACCGTGTTGCGGGCTGAGGATGGCTCTGCTACATCCGCGCTGATTTCTATGCCATGCGGCATTTGCCAAACTGAAAACGCCTCTGACCACCGGGAATTCGGGGGATCGGAGGCAGAATAGCGGAAGGGTGGACGTGTCTGAATCAGCATCCATTTCCTCTGGCATCGCGGATCGCTATGCCACGGCGGTTTTCGAACTCGCCAACGAGGGTAAAGAGCTTGATAAGCTCGAAGCGAACCTTGACGACCTGTCGGCCGCGCTTGCCAGCAGCCCGGAACTGACCGACCTGATCCATTCGCCGATCTA